>JADFDU010000057.1 GCA_018262775.1 Rhodocyclaceae bacterium | reverse complement strand
CATGCGGCGGATGTCGGGATGGCGGATGATCGGCACGGCCCCCCCGCCCTCGACGAGGTCGCGACCCTGCACGCGTTCCTTGGCATAGCCGAGCGCCCGCTGGTAGGCGCGGTCGGCGATGGCCACGCCCTCCAGGCCAACGGCGAAGCGCGCCGCATTCATCATGACGAACATGTACTTGAGCCCCTCGTTCTCCTTGCCGACGAGATGGCCTGTGGCACCGCCGTGATCGCCATAGGCCATGATGCAGGTCGGGCTGGCGTGGATGCCCAGCTTGTGCTCGATGGAGACGCAGCGCACGTCATTGCGCGCATCGGGCGTACCGTCAGCATTGAGGAGGAACTTCGGCACGACGAAGAGCGAGATGCCCTTCACTCCCTCGGGCGCGCCCGGCGTGCGCGCCAGCACCAGATGGACGATGTTGTCCGTCATGTCGTGCTCGCCGTAGGTGATGAAGATCTTCTGGCCGAAGACCTTGTAGGTACCGTCACCCTGCGGCACGGCGCGCGAGCGTACCAGCGCCAGGTCGGAACCGGCCTGCGGCTCGGTGAGGTTCATGGTGCCCGTCCATGTGCCTTCGATCATTTTCGGCAGATAGGTTTGCTTCAATTCCGGCGAACCGTTGAGGATAATCGCCTCGATGGCGCCGGTGGTGAGCAACGGGCACAGTGAGAATGCCATATTGGAGGCCTTCCACATTTCCTGCACTGCGGCCACCACCACCTTGGGCATGCCCTGCCCGCCGTATTCCGGTTCACAGCCGATGCCGTTCCAGCCGTTTTCGACGAACTGCCGGTAGGCTTCCTTGAAGCCCTGCGGCATGGTGACATTGCTGTCCTGCCACTGTGCGCCCTCCTGGTCGCCAGTGGTGTTGAGCGGCGAGAGGACGCCCGTGGCGAACTTGCCCGCCTCCTCGAGAATGGCATCGATGGTGTCGGGCGTCGCTTCCTCGTAACCGGGCAACTTGCCGACCTGCTCGATACTGGCCAATTCGCGCATTACGAAATGCATGTCGCGCAGGGGGGCGGAATAAGTGCTCATCTCAGTCTCCTAATGGGGTCGCGCATGACCGGCAAGCCGGTCGTTCAGAATATCTTCCAGCAGCAGGATCTCGGCTTGAGATCGAACGTCATCGGCCACACCGTGTATGCGCGCAATCAGGCTGTCGATGCCGCCATCGCGTGCAGCGTGGCCAGCAGCAACACTACCGCCTGCCAGCCAGCCGCGACGCGAAGCCGGCGCATCGGGCTCAGCCCAGTTCGGCCACCAGTTCTGGCACGGCCTGGAACAGGTCGGCCACCAGACCGTAGTCGGCCACCTGGAAGATCGGCGCCTCGGGATCCTTGTTGATGGCGACGATCACCTTGCTGTCCTTCATGCCCGCAAGGTGCTGGATGGCGCCGGAGATGCCGATGGCGATGTAGAGGTCCGGCGCGACGATCTTGCCGGTCTGGCCGACCTGGTAGTCGTTGGGTACGAATCCCGCATCGACCGCCGCGCGCGAGGCCCCCAGGGCGGCACCGAGCTTGTCGGCCAATGGCTCCAGCAGCTTGTGGTAGTTCTCGCCGTTGGCCAGGCCGCGGCCGCCCGAGACGATGATCTTCGCCGCGCCCAGCTCGGGACGCGCGCTCTTCGTCAATTCACGCCCAACCAGTTTCGACACACCGAGATCACTACCCGTCTCGATCGACTCAACCACGGCGGCGCCACCCTTCCCAGCCGCCTCGAAGGCCGTGCCGCGCACGGTGATGACTTTCACCGCATCGGCGCTCTGCACCGTCGCCAGGGCATTGCCGGCATAGATCGGTCGCACGAAGATGTCGGCAGATTCGACGGCGACGATATCGGAAATCTGCGCCACGTCCAGCAGCGCCGCCACGCGCGGCAGGACATTCTTGCCGAAGGTGGAGGCCGGTGCGAGGATGTGCGTGTAGCCGCTTGCGTTGGCGACGACCAGCGCGGCGAGGTTTTCCGGTAGCTGCTCGGCGTAGGGCGCGGCATCGGCGACGCACACCTTGGCAACGCCTTCAAGCTGGGCGGCGGCCTGTGCGGCGGCGGCGCAACCGCTGCCGGCCACCAGTACATGGATTTCCCCGCCGATCTTCTTCGCGGCGGAAAGCGTATTGAGCGTCGCCGCCTTCAGCGACACATTGTCGTGTTCTGCAATGACCAGAATGCTCATCAGATCACCTTCGCTTCGTTCTTGAGTTTGTCTACCAGCTGCTTGACGTCCGTCACCTTGGTGCCGCCGGCACGCTTGGGCGGTTCGGCAACCTTGAGGGTCTTCAGCCGCGGCGCGACGTCGACGCCGAGGTCGGCCGGCTTCAGGTTGTCCAGCGGCTTCTTCTTCGCCTTCATGATGTTGGGCAGCGTCGCATAGCGCGGCTCGTTAAGGCGCAGGTCGGTGGTCACCACTGCCGGCAGCTTCATCTCAACGGTCTCGAGGCCGCCGTCGATCTCGCGCGTCACCGTCGCCTTGCCGTCGGCAATCACCACCTTCGAGGCGAAGGTGGCCTGCGGCCAGCCCATCAGCGCGGCGAACATCTGCCCGGTCTGGTTGGCATCGTCGTCGATGGCCTGCTTGCCGAAGATGACCAGTTGCGGCCCTTCCTTCTCCGCCACGGCCTTCATCAGCTTGGCCACCGCCAGCGGCTGTAGCTCGACGTCGGACTCGACGAGAATGGCGCGGTCGGCGCCGATGGCCAGCGCCGTGCGCAGGGTTTCCTGGCAGGCGGCAAGACCGCAGGAAACCGCCACCACCTCGGTAGCCACGCCGGCTTCCCGCAGGCGCACCGCCTCTTCGACGGCGATCTCGTCGAAGGGGTTCATCGACATTTTGACGTTGGCCAGGTCCACGCCGGAACCATCGCCCTTGACGCGCACCTTGACGTTGTAGTCAACGACGCGCTTGACTGGTACGAGGATCTTCAATCCCGTTCTCCTTTGCGTAATTGCGGAACCGCGCAGCGCGCGGCCACCTCTCCTCCGGCAGATTATGGCACCGGGTCGAGGTATTTGACACGGCCGGCCGGGGGCGGCAGAATTCTTCCATACGCTACCGTATGGGTATTCGTATCCTAGCGCAAGCCCGACAGGATTTCAAGACAGCCGACGACAATGGCCAGAATCAAAACAGAACCCGGACGATCGCAGCTCGACCGCGAAGCGTGGATCAAGGCGGCGCTGGATATCCTCGCTGCCAGGGGCCTCGAAGGCATCCGCGTGGAAGTGCTGGCGAAGCGCTTGAAAGTCACCAAGGGCAGCTTCTACTGGCATTTCAAGAATCGTCGCGATCTGCTCGATGCGGTGCTGGTCACCTGGAAGGATGGCCGCATCAAGGATATCCAGAAGCAGACCCGCGCCGTCCCCGGCGAGGAACTGCCGCGCGCCTACCACGTCATCGAGGTCTATAGCGCCAACCGCAATCGCAAGGGCATGCTCATCGAGATCGCCATGCGGGACTGGGCACGGCGTGATCCGGCCGCGGCGGCAGTGGTGGAAGAGGTGGATGCAAACCGTCTTGAATTCGGCCGCAAGGGCTTCGAGGCGCGCGGCATGCCGCCGCTGGAGGCCTCTAGCCGTAGCCTGCTGCTGTATGCCTACGTGTTCGGTCTGAGTCTGATGAGCTGCGGCAAGTTCGACGCCGACATGGCCGAGATGAAGCGCTGGATCGCCGACAGGATCGCCCGTTAGCGGGCACCGGTCATTTTTTTGTAAAGCGCGCCCAACTCGCCGACGATGCCGCGGCGGAAGACCAGTACGCAGAAGACGAAAATCGCGCCCATGATGACGGTGACGAGCGAACCAACCTTGTCGGCCAACTCATTCTGCAGGGTGACGATGGTGGCAGCGCCCGCGACCGGGCCGAACACGGTACCCATGCCGCCGAGCAGCGTCATCAGCACCACCTCGCCCGAAGTGTGCCAATGGGCATCGGTCAGGGTGGCGAAGCGGAACACCAGCGTCTTGGTGGCGCCGGCCAGGCCGGCCAGGCCGGCAGAGAGCACGAAGGCCAGCAACTTGTATTTCGCTACATCGTAGCCGAGTGAAATGGCACGCGCCTCGTTCTCGCGAATGGCCTTCAGCACCTGGCCGAAAGGCGAATGGATGGTGCGGTTGATCAGCCAGAAGCCGAAGACGAAAATCGCCAGTACGAAGTAATAGAGATTCAAGTCGTCGGTGAGATCGATAAAGCCAAGCAGCTTGCCGCGCGGCACGCCCTGCAAACCATCCTCACCGCCGGTGAAAGGCACCTGCAGAAATACAAAATACATCAGCTGCGCCAGCGCCAGGGTAATCATTGCGAAGTAAATGCCGGAGCGGCGGATTGCCAGGCTGCCGATCACCCAGCCCAGTGCCGCAGCCGTCAGCGCCGCGAAAATGAGTCCCAGCTCCGGCGGGAAGCCCCATACCTTGATGCTGTGGCCGGCGACATAGCCCGCCGTGCCGAGGAATACGGCATGACCGAACGACAGCAGCCCGGTATAGCCGATCAGCAGGTTGAAGGCACAGGCGAACAGCGCAAAGCACAGAATCTTCATCACCAGGACCGGGTAGACAGCATACGGCGCCACTAGCAGGAGCGCCAGCAGGAGTCCGTATCCAACCCCACGCCGGTTCATTTCTCTTTCCCGAACAAACCGGCCGGCCGTAGCATCAGTACGATAGCCATGATGATGAAGACCACCGTCGCCGACGCCTCCGGATAGAACACCCGCGTCAAGCCCTCGATCACGCCGAGGCCCAGACCGGTGATGATCGAGCCGAGGATCGAGCCCATGCCGCCGATGACCACCACGGCAAAGACGGTGATGATCAGATGCGATCCCATCAAGGGGCTGACCTGGATCACCGGCGCTGCCAGTACCCCGGCGAAGCCGGCCAGTGCTGCGCCGAAACCGTAGGTCAGCATCACCAATAGCGGCACGTTGATACCAAAAGCCTGGGTCAGTTGGGGGTTCTCGGTAGCTGCCCGCAAGTTGGCGCCGAGCCGGGTCTTTTCAATCATGAACCAGGTGGCAAAACACACGCCCAGCGAGGCGACGATCACCCACGCGCGATATTTGGGCAGGAACATGAAACCCAGGTTGAAGGCACCCGATAGTTCCTCGGGTATTGTGTAAGGCTGGCCAGATACGCCGTAGATGTTGGTAAACAACCCCTCCAGCATCAGCGCCAGACCGAAGGTCAGCAGCAAGCCATACAGGTGGTCCAGCTTGTAGAGCCATTGCAGCATGCTGCGCTCGACCACAATGCCAAACAAACCGACTACTAGCGGCACCAGCAGCAGCGCCGGCCAGTAGCCGATCCCCAGGTATTCCAGGCCCATCCACGCCAGGAATGCACCCATCATATAGAGGGCGCCGTGGCTGAAGTTGATGATGTTGAGCATGCCGAAGATCACCGCCAGACCCAGGCTCAGCATGGCGTAGAACGAGCCATTGACCAGTCCCAGCATGAGCTGGCCCATGAAGGCCTGGATCGGTATGCCGAAGATCTCCGACATGCTCGGTTGCCGTCAGATCACTTCTTGACCAGTGGGCAGCGCGACAGCGACAGCGACTGGTACGCCTCGTTGCCCGGGATGACCGCCTTGATGTTGTAGTAGTCCCACGGCTCCTTCGACTCGGCCGGCTTCTTCACCTGCACCAGATACATGTCGTGCACCATGCGGCCGTCTATGCGGATCATGCCGTTCTTGGCGAAAAAGTCGTTGATCGGCAGTTCCTTGAGCTTCTTCATGACAGCACTCGCCTCGTCAGTGCCAGCTGCCTGCACCGCCTTGAGGTAGGTCGTCACAGCCGAATAGGTACCGGCCTGCAGCATGCTCGGCATCTTCTTGTGTTTTTCGAAGAAGCGCCGGCTCCAGGCACGGGTGTCGTCGTTGAGGTTCCAGTAGAACCCTTCCGTGAACATCATTCCCTGGGTCGTCGCCAGGCCGAGCGCATGGATGTCAACGATGGTAGTCAACAGCCCCATCAGGGACTGCTTCTTGGTCAGACCGAACTCGTTCGCCGCCTTGATCGCGTTGATGGTATCGCCACCGGCGTTGGCCAGCCCCACCACCTTCGCCTTCGAAGCCTGGGCCTGCAACAGGAAGGAGGAAAAATCCGAAGCGTTCAAAGGATGCCTGACCGCGCCGAGCACCTTGCCGCCGGCGGCCTCGACTGCTTTGCTGGCATCCGCCTGCAGCGACGTGCCGAAGGCATAATCGGCAGTGAGGAAGAACCATGTATCGCCGCCGGCCTTGGTCACCGCCTTGGCGCCCTGGGCCAGCGCATAAGTGTCATAGACATAGTGCACCGTGTTGGGCGAGCAGTCCTCGTTGGTCAGCCGGGTCGAGGCCGCACCGGCATTAATCATGATGCGGTTCTTCTCCTGCGTCACCTTGGCCACGGCCAACGCAACACCCGAATTGAGCACGTCGGTCACCATGTCCACACCCTGGGTGTCATACCATTCGCGCACCTTGTTGGAACCCACATCAGCCTTGTTCTGGTGGTCTGCATAGACCATCTCGACCTTGAACTTCGGCTTATGCTGCGCCACATAGTCATCGACGGCCATGCGTGCCGCGGTCACCGAGCCTTGGCCACCGAGGTCGGAATACACTCCCGACATGTCGGTCAGTACACCGATCTTGACCGTACCGTCGGAAATCTTCACGGCTGCAGGCTTGGCTTGGGCAAAAGCGATACTGGCTGCCGGAATCAGCAGTGCTGCGATTGCGGCGTTGAGCAGTTTGCGTTTCATCTCGTGTCTCCTCTGGTTGTGATTGGTGCAGATGTTGACGTGCAAGAACCGATCAGACTCCTAAATACTTCTGCAACAGATGCTGCTTTTCGCGGATTTCGTGCTGCGCGATTTCGGCCACCGCCTGGCCATGCTCGACAATGTACATGCGATCCGCCAGTGGTGCTGCAAAGCGGAAGTTCTGCTCCACCAGGATGATCGTGTAGTCGTGTTCCTTGAGCTTGCGCATGACCTCGCCCAGTTTTTGCACGATCACCGGCGCCAATCCTTCCGAGATTTCATCGAGCAACAGCAGCCTGGCCCCGGTGCGCAGAATGCGCGCCATGGCCAACATCTGCTGCTCGCCCCCGGAGAGACGTGAACCCTGGCTTCTGCGGCGCTCTTTCAGATTGGGGAACATGTCGTAGATGGCCTCCAGGCTGAGGCCGCCGCTGCCGACTTGCGGCGGCAAGAGCAGGTTCTCCTCGCAACTCAGGCTGGCGTAGATACCCCGCTCCTCGGGGCAATAGCCGACCCCCAGTTGTGCAATCCGGTGTGGCGACAGGTTGATCACCTCGCGACCGTTGAGCATGATGGAGCCGGTGCGACGCCCGGTCAGGCCAAGGATGGCGCGCAGGGTAGTCGTGCGTCCGGCGCCGTTGCGGCCGAGCAGCGATATGCACTCACCGCGCCGCACCGTGAAGTCCATGCCGTGCAACACATGCGATTCGCCGTAGAACGCGTGAAGATTGGAGACCCTCAGATATTCACCAACCTCCATGTCAGTGCCCCGCTGGCGAGGCAAGCTCTTCCACCTCGGTTCCCATGTAGGCTTCGATCACCAGCGGGTTGACGGCGACCTCGTCATAGGCCCCCTCCGCCAGCACGGCGCCTCGCGCCAGCACGGTAATCGTGTCCGAGATTCCCGCCACCACGCCCATGTTGTGCTCGACCATCAGCACGGTACGATTGACCGATACTTTCTTGATGAGGTCCCGCACCAGCGCGACGTCCTCGTGCCCCATGCCCTGGGTCGGCTCGTCAAGCAGCATCAGTTCGGGTTCCAGCGCCAGGGTGGTGGCGATCTCCAGCGCACGCTTGCGGCCATAGGGCAGTTCGACAGCTACCATGTCCGCAAAAGACTCCAGCCCGACTTGGGCCAGCAGTTCCATGGCGCGCCCGTTGAGAGTATCCAGCGTCCGCTCAGGGCGCCAGAAATGAAATGAGGTGCCCAGCTTGCGCTGTAGTGCGATGCGCACATTCTCCAGCACGCTCAGGTGCGGGAAGACGGCGGAAATCTGGAAGGAGCGGACTATGCCGCGCCGGGCGATCTGTGCGGGTTGAGCCGACGTGATGTCCTCACCGTTGAAATGGATGCTGCCCCGAGTCGGCGCGAGGAACTTGGTGAGCAGGTTGAAGACCGTCGTTTTGCCAGCCCCGTTCGGGCCGATCAAGGCGTGGATGTGTCCACGCCTGACCTTCAGGTCGACACCATTGACAGCCACAAATCCCTTGAACTCCTTAACGAGATGTCTCGTTTCAAGGATGAAGTCTTCGGCCATTTTCTCCCTAATAGCTATACGGCCAGCAAGATTGAACCCGCATACCTTGCGGGCAGATTATGGTTGATGCTTTAGGTTTAATCAACTGCCCGATGTAGCCTCCTGACACCGCCCCTCACCGCCGTGCACCTCTGCCCGCAGCGCATGGCAGCAAAAAAGTCAGCATCCTTTCCACGCCGGCATCGGCTGCTTGGCGATGAAGGCGTCGATGCCTTCCTGCGCATCCTCGGCCATCATGTTGCAGGCCATGGTTTCGGCGGCCAGCTGATAGGCGCCTTCCAGTCCCATCTCGATCTGCTTGTAGAAGGCCTGCTTGCCCATCGCCACCGCCGCCGGCGACTTGGAAAGAATCGAATCCGCCAGCTTCTTCACTTCGGCATCGATATCCCCGGCCGGCACGACGCGATTCACCAGGCCGCGCGACAGGGCCGTCGCCGCATCCATGAAGTCGCCCGTCACCAGCATCTCAAAGGCATGCTTGCGTGGCAGGTTGCGCGCCAGCGGCACGGCGGGCGTGCTGCAGAACAGGCCGAGGTTGACGCCGGATACGGCGAACTTCACCGTATCCACGGCCACCGCCAGATCGCACATGGCGACCAGCTGACAGCCTGCCGCGACAGCCATGCCATGCACCCGTGCGATCACCGGCTGCGGCAGCTCGACGAGCTTCATCATCATCCGTCCGCACTTCCTGAACAGCGCCTGCTGGTAGGCCTTGTCCGGGTGGGCGCGCATCTCCTTCAGGTCATGGCCGGCGCAGAAGGCCTTGCCGGCGCCAGCGAGCACGACGACGCGCACGGACTTGTCCGTGGCGATGGCGCCGAGCGCCACCAGCATTTCGTCGATGAGGCCGTCGGAGAGGGAATTGAACTGGCTCGGACGGTTCAGCGTGAGCGTGGTCACGCCATGCTCGTCGCTGCGCAGCAGCAGCGGTGCGTTGGAGGATTGCATTACAGCACTCATTGTCGTGCTCCTTAGTCTAGTCTATTGCCTGTGTCGATTTCGCCTGTTCGCGCAGAACGAATTTCTGGATCTTGCCGGTGGAGGTTTTCGGTAGCGGCCCGAACACCACCCGCTTGGGCACCTTGAAGCGCGCCATGCGTTCCTTGCAGAACGCGATGAGCTCCGCCTCCGTCGCCTGCGCACCGTCCTTCAGCTCGATGAAAGCGCAGGGCACCTCGCCCCACTTCGGGTCAGGGGAAGCCACCACCGCCGCCGCCAGCACCGCCACATGGCGATAGAGAATGTCCTCGACCTCCACTGAAGAGATATTCTCGCCACCCGAGATGATGACGTCCTTGGACCGGTCCTTGATCTTGACGTAGCCGTCGGGGTGCATCACCGCGAGGTCCCCTGAATGGTACCAGCCACCGCGGAAGGCTTCTTCGCTGGCTTTGGGGTTCTTCAGGTAGCCCTTCATGGTGATGTTGCCGCGGAACATGATCTCGCCCATGGTTTCGCCGTCGCGCGGCACCGGCTGCATCGTCTCCGGGTCCATCACCGTGACCCCCTCCTGCAAATGGTAGCGCACACCCTGGCGGCCGTTCAGGCGCACCTGCTCCTCCAGCGGCAGTTCGCTCCATTCGGGATGCTTGGCACACACCGCGGCAGGCCCGTAGGTCTCCGTCAGGCCGTAGACATGGGTGATGTCGAAGCCGATGGTGTTCATGCCCTCGATCATCGCGGCCGGCGGTGGTGCCGCCGCCACCAGCGCACTGACTTTGTGGTCGATGCCGGCACGCCATTCGACGGGCGCATTGATGAGCATGGAATGCACGATGGGCGCGCCACAGTAGTGCGTCACCTTGTGTGCGCGAATGGCATCGAGGATGGCCTTCGCCTCGACGCGGCGCAGGCAGACGTTGGTGCCGGCATTGGCCGCCATGGTCCACGGAAAGCACCAGCCGTTGCAGTGGAACATCGGCAGCGTCCACAGGTACACCGCATGCGGCGGCATGCCCCAGGAGACGATGTTCGAGGTGGCGTTGAGATAGGCGCCGCGATGATGGTAAACCACGCCCTTCGGGTTGCCGGTGGTGCCCGAGGTGTAGTTGAGCGAGATGGCGTCCCATTCGTCGGCGGGACCCTGCCAGGCGAAGTCCGCATCGCCCGCGTCGAGAAAGGCTTCGTAGCCGATGCCGCCGATGCACTCGCCCGGCCCGGCGTACTCGGAATCGTCCACATCGATCACCAGCAGATCACGCCCGGTCTGGGCCAGTGCCTTGGCGACGGTCGGCGAGAACTCGCGGTCAGTGATCAGGGCCTTCGCCTCGCCATGGTCGAGCATGAAGGCAATGGCCTCCGCATCCAGTCGGGTGTTCAGGGTATTGAGCACGGCACCCGTCATGGGCACGCCGAAATGGCATTCGAGCATTTCCGGCGTGTTGGAGAGCATCGCCGCGACAGTGTCGCCCTTGCCGATGCCGTGCATCCGCAGCGCAGAGGCCAGTCGCCGGCTGCGGGCATAGGTCTCGGCCCAGGTGAAGCGGCGCGCGCCATGAATGACGGAGATGCGCTGCGGGTAGACCGTGGCGGTCCGCTCGATGAACGACAGGGGCGACAGGGGCGTGTAGTTGGCCGCGTTCTTCTCGAGGCCAATCGAATAGGGATTTACCGGCATGTGCCCTTCCTGGATGTTCGGGCTGCCGGCCTGCAGACAGGCGGGAATGGATGAGAACAGACTCTAGCTACGACAGCGCTGAGCGATATTCAATCCCGATGCGGCAGCCCGGTCAAGTCCGCCCAGCCAGTCGTGCAATTCCGTGGAGAACGCCTCGACCGCTACGGCCAGTGCTGCCACACCGCCGCCTGCATCCGCACTGGCGGCCGCACGGGACAGGCTGAAACTGCGCCGCGCGAAGATGTCGCCTCCGCTCGGCGCGACGAGTTGCACGCGCGCTTCCAACAGCACGTGGCTGGCCTTGGCCGAGTCGAAGACCTGAGCAAACTCGTCCAGGTCGACGCGCAAGCGGCAGGCGCCGCCTGCCTCGCCGGAGAGCATGCGCTTGCGCAGCGCATGGCCGAGCAGTTCCGCCGGCGGTGCCACCCAGCGGCTCTCGGCATAGCTCTGCCGCCGCTGGTTGGCCGCATACAGCAGCCGGTACTGCATCGCCGAGGAGTCCAGCCAGGACACGGCGAACACATCGATGCTGCGCAGGCTGGCGACGATGCGGTTGTTCGACGCCGCCTGCACCGCACCCAGATCGTAGTTGGCGACGCTCGATAACGACTTGGAGCCCGTCCCGCAACCGGCAAGCAACAGGACGGCAAGCAGCAAGGTTTTTTTCATGAGCCCTCAGTTTGCGGAAAAGCCGGCTTCACCCGGCCCGGGACGACGCGCCTCACGGCCGAAGATCAGCATGTTGGGAGAATCCTCGAGTTGGTCCAGCAGGCGTGACATCTGGCGGGAGTTCACGGACAGTTCCTGCAACAGCACATTCAGTCGCGGCAGCGTGGTCTGCGCCAGTTCGCTGCCGGCCTCGCCCGTCAGCGCATCGATCTTCTTCGCCACCCCCTGCAGGTTGGCGACCAGGCTGCGCAGGTCGGCGGCCAGGGGCGCGGCTTCGTCGCTGGCCTTCTCGATGTTGACCAGGGTTTTGCTGAGCCGCTTCATGTTCTCCTCGTTGAGCGCCTGCTTGAGCGAAGCCATCAGCTGCGGCAGGTCCTTCATGCTGCCGGACAGGCCCGACGAGGCGGTCTCGATATTCGCCAGTGTCTGGCCGATGCGCTTGACGTTCTGGTCGGAGAGCAGCGCACTGCTGCGCTCGGCGACCTGGCGTACCTGCGCCATCAGTTCAGTGGCGTTGTCTCCCAGGTTGTCCATGAAATTCGGCTTCAGCGCAATACGCGGGGGCTCGCCATCGGTGCTCGTCAGCGGCTCCACATTTTCGCCCTTGTCCTCGAGCAGGACCGAGGCCAGCCCGGTGACACCTTGGTAGTTGAGCTGCGCCGTGGTGCCTTTCGTCATCGGCAGATCGGCGGACACGCTGACGGTGATGAGGATGTTGCGCGGATCCTTCGGGTCGAGATCGATGTTGAGCACCTTGCCGGCGCGCATGCCGCGGAAGCGCACCTGCGCCTGGGTATTGAGGCCGCTGACATTGCCCTGTGTCACCAGGACGTATTCATGCGTCGCCTCCTGCCTGCCCGAAAGCCAGAACACGGCCAGCGCGCTGGCCAGTCCAAGCAGAAGGGTAAAAATACCGGCGACAAACGCGTGAGCCCGGCTTTCCATTTTTATAGGTTCTCCACGCTGATTCTGCCCTGCAACGCCCGCTGAGCCCGGTCGCAGCAGAAGAAATTGCGAATGAAGGGGTGGTCCACCTTCATGATCTCGTCAATCGTTCCGAGCGCGAGTATACGCTGTTCGGCCAGCACCGCAACGCGGGTGGCGAGTCCTGCCAGCGTGTCGAGATCGTGTGTCACCAGCACCACCGTCAGGCCGAGTTGCTGGTGCAGGCTGCTGATCAGGCGGACGAAGGATTCGCTGCGGTCCGGGTCGAGGCCGGCGGTCGGTTCGTCGAGCAGCAGCAGTTCCGGCTCCATCGACAGGGCACGCGCCAGCGCCACACGCTTGATCATGCCGCCCGAGAGTTCGGAGGGCATCAGCCAGGCATGGCGCGGCAGCAACTCCACCATCGACAGCTTGAGCATGACCAGGTCGTGGATCAGATCTTCGTCGACCACGCCCAGTTCGCGCAGCGGAAAGGCAATGTTCTGGAAGACGGTGAAAGACGAATACAGTGCGCCGTACTGGAAGAGCATGCCGAAGCGGCGGCGCAGGTTTCGCTCCTGTTCGGGATTGCCCGTGAACAGGGGCTCGCCGAAGAGCCGGATCCGCCCCTGGGTCGGCGACAGCAGGCCGATCATCTGCCGCAGCAGCGTCGTCTTGCCGCTGCCCGAGCCGCCCACCAGCGCCATCACCTCGCCCTTCTCGATGACGAGGTTCAGGTCGCGGTGCACCCACGTCTCGCCGAAGCGCGTGGACAGATTCTCGATCTCGATCACGGCGGTCATGCCGCCTCCGCCGGGTCGCCCGCGCTAGCGCGAAATAGCGGTGGGCACCCCCTCCCATCCTCCCCCGCCAAGCGGGGGAGGTGACTGGTTACCCCCGCCCGCGGGGCGGGGGATGGGGGGTGGGCGGTCATGTCGGCAAACCGATGCTGCGTGTGGCGATGGCGAACACGGCATCGACCAGGATCACGACGGTGATCGAACTCACCACGGAAGCCGTGGTGTTCGCCGACAGGCTTTCCGTGTTCGGCCGCACGCGCAGGCCGAAATGGCAGGCCACCAGCGCGACCATGATGCCGAAGGCGACGCCCTTGGCGAGCGCGATGTACAGGTTGGCCACCGGCACCACCTTGGGCAGAGTTTCGATGAAATAGCCGTAGGAGATGTCGAGCTGGAACTGCGCCGAAACCATGCCGCCCATGAGGGCGATGGCGCTGGTCCACAACACCAGCAGCGGCATGGCGATCGCCAGCGCAAGCATCTTGGGAAATACCAGGCGCATGCTGCGCGAGACGCCCATCGTCGCCAGCGCGTCGATCTCCTCGGTGACGCGCATCACGCCCAGCTGCGCCGTCATCGCTGAGCCGGAGCGCCCCGCCACCAGCACCGCCACCAGCACCGGCCCCAGTTCGCGGATGATGCCCATGCCGAGGATGTTCACGATGAAGATGTCGGCGCCGAAGTTCTTCAGTTGCAGCGCGGACAGGTAGGACAGCACGATGCCGATGAGGAAGCCGACCAGTGCGGTCACCGGCATGGCGCGCACGCCGCTCTTGTACAGATTGGCTGAACTCTCGCGCCACGGCGCTTCGCGCGGCTTACGGATGACCTGGCCGGCATCGAGCACGACCTGGCCAATGAGGCCAGTGAAATCCACCAGGTGCCGCCACAGGCGCAATGTGAGCCCGCCGATGGTGGCAACCCATTCCAGCGGCGGTACAGGCTCCGGCGCGGCCTCCTTCAGCTTGCCGGCGGCATAGAGCCGCGCAAAGACGGGTTCCAGATCGTCGCGGGTGTTCAGGTTCTCCGGGAAGCGGTGTCCCCAGGCGCGCCACAGCATCATGGCGCCGACGGAATCGAGAGACTGGATGTCGCGGATATCCCAGCCGAGACTGGCATCCGCCGCCTGCTTCAGCAGCTCGGCATTCAGCGCCGCATAGTGCGTCGCCAGCGCCATCAGGCGCCACTCGCCCGCCAGGCGCAACCAGCGCCGGCCTTCGGCATCCGTCTCCAGCACAATGCTTGCGCCGCTCAAATCGTTCCCCCTGATTGCCCTGGTTGATCGTGTCCGCCCGCCATTACGGCGGCATGACGACGCATTATGCCGCAGCCTGCGATTTGCCGCGCCCGCTCTTGATCTTGATCTCCATGCCCAGGCCCGCCCACTGCCGGCCCTCTTCTTCCAGCGCCGCCGCCGACAGCGGCGAGGCGGCCAGCCAGTCGGGATCGATGCCGAGGCTAAAGCCCCGCTCGCCGCGCCGCACGCTGATGGCCGGCAGAGCAGCATCGTCGCGCGAACGATGCAGGAGCACCGCCAGGCGCAGGCTGAAGATCAGTAGCCAGTCGGGGCTGTCCGCCATGATCTCCTGCACCCGCTCCAGCTTGCCGCGATGCGCCAGGACAATGCGCGAGAGGCGCGTCTGGTCCATTTTCGAGAACCCCGGCATGTCGGCAAAGGCGAGGATGTAGGCGCTGTGCCTGTGGAAGCTGGAGTGGGCCACAGAGATGCCGATCTCGTGCAGCAGCGCCGCCCACTCGAGGACCTGCGCATCCGCCTGCTGCGTCGCGGCGGACTTCGGCAGCAACTGCTGCAGAAAGCCGCGCGCCGTTGCCGCCACCCGCACCGCCTGCTCGGCGTCGACCTGATAGCGGCGCATGAACTGCTGCACCGTGGCGTGGCGCAGGTCCTGGTGGTGGTAGCGCCCGAGCAGGTCGTAGAGCACACCCAGGCGCAGCGCCCCATCGGAGAAGGTCATGCGTTCGAGGCCGAATTCCTTGAACACCGCCGACATGATGGCCAGTCCGCCCGGCAACACCGGGATGCGGTCCGATCGCAGCCCCTGCAAAGTCAGCTTCCCCACATCGCCGGCATGCAGCAGGATGCTGCGCAGTTCCTCCAGCCCTTTGCGGGTGATGCCTGCCTCACCCGTCGAACCCGTCGTGGACAAGCCATTCAGCTCCAGGATGTCGGCGAGCGCCTTGGCCGTGCCGCTGGAACCCACGGCCTCCTCCCAGCCGGTCTTTTTGTACTGGCGCACGATGCCCTGCAGCTCCTTGCGCGCTGCCAGTTCCGCCGCCTTCATGGCGGACTTCTCGACGCGGCCGCGTGGGAAATACTTCATGCTGAAGCCGACGCAGCCCATGTACAGCGATTCCAGCACGATCGGCTCGATGTCGCGGCCGATGATGCACTCGGTCGAACCGCCGCCGATGTCGACCACCAGTTGCTGTCGGCTCGGGTTCGGCAGGGTGTGGGCCACGCCAAGGTAGATCAGCCGCGCTTCTTCCCGTCCGGCGATGATCTCGATGGGGAAGCCGAGCGCCACCTCGGCCTGGGCGAGGAACTGCGGCGCGTTCTTCGCCACGCGCAGGGCATTGGTCGCCACCGCGCGCACCGCACCCGCGTCGAAGCCGCGCAAGCGCTCGCCGAAGCGGCGCAGCGCCTCCAGCGCGCGCAACTGCGACGGGTCGTCGAGCACCTTCTGCGCGGTGAGGCCGGCCGCCAGGCGCACCGGCTCCTTGAGGGAATCGAGCGGATAGATCTGCTCGTCCACCACCCGGCCGACCTGCAAGCGGAAGCTGTTGGAGCCCAGATCGACGGCGGCGACGAGTTCGTAAGCCATGCGCGGATTTTACCTTGCACCTTCCATCATCTGGCCGTCATCTGGCCCTTATCTGACCATTATCTGGCTTTCACATGCCTGTCATACATTACGGCTTGAACATATTAGGAATTCCTGATTCAATTGAGCGCAATGAACCAGCCCATCCGCACCAAATGCTTCCCCGCCGAGCATTTCCTTAATCGGGAACTGTCCCTGCTCGCCTTCAACCGCCGCGTCCTCGGCCAGACGGCCGACGAGGGCGTGCCGCTGCTCGAGCGCCTGCGCTTCCTCTGCATCGTCTCCAGCAACCTCGACGAGTTCTTCGAGATCCGCGTCGCCGGACTGAAGGAGCAGATCAAGCTAGGCGTCGTCGCCGCCAACCAAGACGGCCACACGCCGCACGAGGCTTTCCGCCTCGTCAGCGCCCAGGCGCATGACCTCGTCGCCGAGCAGTACGAACTGCTCAACCGCACCCTCTTCCCCGCCCTGGAAAAACAGGGCATCCGCTTCCTCCGCCGCGACACCTGGAACGAGACGCAGGCGGCCTGGATCAAGGACTATTTCTTCCGCGAGCTCATGCCGGTGCTTACGCCGATCGGCCTCGACCCGGCGCATCCCTTTCCGCGCGTGCTCAACAAGAGCCTCAACTTCGCCGTCGAGCTCGAGGGCAAGGACGCCTTCGGCCGCAGTTCCGGCGCCGCCATCGTGCAGGCCCCGCGCGTGCTGCCGCGCGTCATCCGCCTGCCCGACGCCATCGCCGGCGTGGCACACGGCTTCGTCTTCCTCTCCTCCGTGCTGCATGCCCATGTCGGCGAACTGTTCTCCGGCATGAGCGTACGCGGCTGCTACCAGTTCCGCGTCACGCGCAACAGCGACCTGTGGGTGGACGAGGAAGAGGTCAAAAATCTGCGCATCGCCCTGCAGGGCGAATTGCCGCAGCGCCATTTCGGCGACGCCGTGCGCCTCGAAGTGGCCGACAACTGCTCCGACGTCATGGCCGACTTCCTCCTGCAGCAGTTCGCGCTGGGCTACGACGACCTGTATCGCGTGCCCGGCATCGTCAACCCGGTGCGCCTGATGCAGGTGCCCGACCTGGTCGACCGCCCCGACCTGAAATACCCCCCCTTCAAGTCCAGCCTGCCCAAGGTGCTGACGAAGAACTACGACATCTTCGTCAGCATCCGCAAGCAGGACATCCTCCTGCACCACCCCTTCCAGTCGTTCAGCCCGGTCGTCGAGTTCCTCGAACAGGCGGTGGACGACCCGAGCGTCGTCGCCATCAAGATGACGGTCTACCGCACCGGCACCGACTCCATCCTCATGGAACTGCTGCTGCGCGCCGCCCGCCTCGGCAAGGAAGTGACGGTGGTCGTCGAGCTCATGGCGCGCTTCGACGAGGAGGCCAACATCAACTGGGCCGCCAAGCTCGAAGAAGGCGGCGCCCATGTCGTGTACGGCGTCTTCGGCTTCAAGACTCACGCCAAAATGCTGCTGGTGGTGCGGCGCGAGGAAAGCGAGGGCGGCAAAAGCAGCAGTGCCCTGCGCCGCTACGTGCATCTGGGCACCGGCAACTACCATCCGCGCACCGCCAAGCTGTACACCGATTTCGGCCTGCTCAGCTGCAACGAGGGCTTGTGCGCCGACGTCAATGAAGTCTTCAAGCAGCTCACCGGCCTGGGCAAGGCAAGCAAGCTCAACCACATGCTGCTGGCGCCCTTCACCCTGCACAACGCCATGCTCGCCGCCATCCGCAACGAAGCCGAGAAGGCCCGCGCCGGCAAGCGCGTGCGCATCATCGCCAAGATGAATGCCCTGCTCGAACCGGAGATCATCGAGGCGCTCTACGACGCATCGCAGGCCGGCGTCACCATCGACCTCATCGTGCGTGGCGCCTGCGCATTGCGGCCCGGCATCGCCGGCCTGTCGGAAAACATCAGCGTGCGCTCGGTGGTCGGCCGCTTTCTCGAACACTCGCGCATCTTCTACTTCTACGCTGACGGCGCGCAGAAGATGTACCTCTCCAGCGCCGACTGGATGGACCGCAACTTCTTTCGCCGCATCGAACTGTGCTTCCCCGTGCTGGAGCCCAAGCTGAAGCGGCGCATCCTCAAGGAAGGCCTGCTGCCCTACCTCGCCGACAACGCCCAGTCGTGGGTCATGAACAAGGACGGCGACTACCGCCGCAAGCGTTCGCGCAAGAAAGGCTTTTCCGCCCAGCAGGCACTGCTCGCCGAACTCTGCCAGACCGCCCCGCCCACGTAATCGTCCTCAGCACAACGCCCGCAGGGTGAAAGTCAGTCGCTGGAATACGGCGGTAAGTCCGGGCAATATGTGCTTACGGCCAGGAACGGTCATCTAGACCCCCGGAAAAGCATGAAGACGAACGGCAGGTAACTCCTACAAAAGCTGACCATTACCTTCTTGATCGTTCAGGCAGCATCGGACTTTGCCGCATTCGCCAGGACGGCATGATCGTTCTGGAATGAGCCGATTGGCTACCATTGGCGTCAAAATCTGCCCCGAAATCCACAGCCTTCCTCGTTGTCTCTATTCGATCACTTTGCCTTGTTCGCTAACAGTTTTGCCTGAAGTAAGCGATATCCGAATGCGCAAGTTCACCTATCGCTCTGACGACTGACATCATCAGCACTTCTTGAAGTCACCACAAGCATGATGAAACTCATCCCAACCAAACAGCAAACGATCGCTGCGCCTGCCGGCAGATCGATGACGGCAGACAATACAAGCCCTGATATATATGAGAGCGTGCCAATACTGTAGGCCGCCGCAAGTTTCCGTCGGGACAATTGGCTTACCGCCACGGCAGGTCCAATCAAACTGGCGAATACAAGTAAGACCCCAACTAATTGCACCGATGAGGTCACAGTGAAAGCGAACAGCAAATAGAAGCCAATGCGACCGAGCTTTTCGCGCCCAAAGAACCAAAGCGCCAAGACCACGACGTAGACCGCTGCCACTGGCACTAACCGTCCCCAGCCGACCCAAAGAATCTGTCCGGCCAACAGATCTTGCAGATGCTCGCCGCCGTGCGGATTACCGGCAAGAAGCAAGATACCGGCTGCCGCTGCGGTAACGAACAATAGACCGATCAACGCCTCCTGCACTTCTGGCCAATGACGTTCTGTCCAGTGAAGGAACAGCGCCCCGGCCACCGAGGCACCGGCTGCCGCCAATTGCACAGCCAGCGGGGCATCCCAATCGAGCATCAGTGCCGCGATGACACCCAATCCCGCCACCTGTGCAATCGCCAGATCGATGAAGATGATGCCGCGCTTCAGGACTTCGATGCCAAGAGGTACATGCGTAGCCAAGACAAGCAGACCAGCTGCCAGCGGCGCCATCAGCAATGCGAGGTCGATGTTCATTTCAGCGCACGCACCAGCCGATCTACCGTATCGTCGAACAAACCGAACAAGTCCTTGGCTCGTTCGTTGCCACCGACGGTAAAGGGTACGATGACAACGGGAACCTTTGCTTCATGGGCAAACCACTCGGATGCTTGCGGCGACTGGTAGGCTGCCCGGAGGATCAGCTTCGGGGGATTCGCAGCTGTCTGTACTAGCAACTTGCTCAGGTAAGCCGCAGACGGCTCCACTCCTGGCTTGGGTTCAAGGGCAGCCACTTGCTTCAGGCCGAGCCAATCCTCAAGATATGGAAACGCCCTGTGCTGGACGACGATAGGTTGCCCCCTTAGCGGAGCCGCCTGCTTCTCCCAGCGCGCGATTGCTGCCCGCCAGCGCTCCCCGAACGATTTCCAGTTGGCCTGGTAGGTCACTGCATCCTCCGGGGACAACTCGGCCATGCGTTGGACCAGCGCGGTACCAACGGAGAGGATATTGCGCGGGTCGGTTTGGATATGCGGATTGCCGCCGGGATGTACATCGCCTTCGGAACGGTCGAGACGCGTCGGCAAGTCTCGCAAGCTGACGTGTCGTGCTGCCTCGAAGTAGCCCGACTGTCCAGTCTGAATCCGCGGGTTGCCGGATTCGCGTTGTACCAGAGGCAACCAGCCGATCTCCAGTTCCGCACCGGTGGCAATGACAAGGTCGGCATTGCGTGCCTTGGCAATCAGCGAAGGCTTCGCCTGGATGTGATGGGGGTCTTGCAAGCCACTGGTGGCCGTAAATACCTCGGCTTTCTCGCCACCGATTTCCTTGGCTAATGCACCCCACTCGGGCACGGTGGAAAATATCTTCAATGCGGCCTGTGCAGGGAGAACAAACAGGCTGGCCAACAGTAGTATCAGGATTCTCATGGGGTGCTCCTCAGAAGTTGTGGGCGCCATGGGCGCCGAGGCTGACGATGTATTGCAGCCAGAACTGGTTGTCGGTGGCATTAGGACGGGATTGGCCACGCGCCAATTGGAAGCGGACTCGGGAGAATTCTGTCGGTGTCCAATCGACCATCAGGGTATTGCGCCTGGGTTTGTAACTGGCCAGCAAGGGGAAATTAGCCGCCGTCAGGGTGCCATTGTTGACTAGGTCGAGCGACGTGGTCCCGGAATTGAGGCGGTCGTAGCGATATCCGGCGCGCCAGTGGGGCATGAACTGATAGACCGCTTGACCGTAAAATCCCGACTGAAGTGAAGCGTAGTCCCCGACCTGATTTGTCGAATCGACATCGAAAGCCAAACTGCCACTTTCATGGCGACGGAAGTATTCACCCTGAACGATGAGACTTCGTGAACTAGCGTTACCCTCGGGAGCCCATTTCCAGACCGCATCGGCAATCAAGGTGCGGCTGCTGCCAGAAAACGCATTGTTGACGCTGGCGCCGGTGCTGTCCTGATCGGCATATTGACGATCACGCGGTGACGTTCTGAGTAACGCAAAGCCTGCCCGCCAACTGTTCGAGTTGCCAACGTCGCCGCCGACATGGGCGAAAATTGACCCCATCGTCGAACCGTTCTTGTTTCGATCGGTAGAGGGGAACGGACCGCCACTGGCGGCCTCTACCCCTAGCTCAACCAAGAGGTCGGTCGGTGCCAGCCATTTTACTTGTACCCCGTCGTTCTTCAATTGCCCTCCCAACATGGCTTTGTAGGCAAGGGGGGCGTCGGCAAAGTCCCAAGTATGGGCATGTTGGCCGTTCATGTAGCCGACGCCGGAGAGGAAGCGCCCGGCTTTGATGGCGGCTCCATACCCGAGACCAAGGGTCTGGATGTAGGCTTCTTCGACCTCGGCTCCACCGCCCTCTGGGGGAAGAGCGAACGTCAGTTGCCCTCGGAACAGGTGGTCGATATTGGCTGACAGGCCAATTTCCGATTCACCAAGCCCGAAGCTACGTCGAGGAGGCCCAACTTCGCCGCCGGTAGGCACAAAACCGCCGATGGCATAGGCGTTGGGGTCTTGAGACAAACGGGTGTAGGTACCGGCAAGCACGGCTGAAATTCCAGGATTGAAAGCAGCCTCGCTCGCGGGCTTCTGACTGGCGGCAACAGATGCCTGGCGGGCGGAGTCATCGGCGGCGATGGCAATCGCCTCGGTGCGAGCCAGTTTTGCTTCCAGCGTGGTAATACGCTGCTCGTAGGCGGCTTTCATTTGCGCGATCTCTTCGCGCAGTATTTTGAGGTCGGGGTCAGCCGCCAAGGCGGGACTGGCAGCAAGCACGGCGCAAGCAGCCACCACGACATGTGATGTGTAGTTCATGAATTTCTCCAAAGCAATGACGAGGAACACCCTTGGGAATCTGCCCTAAGGGTGTGTGTAGCAGGTGTCAGCTTCGGAGACTGGGTGGGGCGCGGCTAAGAAATTGCCGAGGACGGGCGACGTATGGCGCAGGCTGCACAACAAGGGTGGCCTCAGCAACCTCAAATCGTATAGGCGCTACGATTACTTGAGCAGGAGGCGGTCCACCATGAACACCCGCCAAGGCAAGGCATGTTGCACAAACGTGAGCACTGTCCGGAGCATCGTGCGAATGGCCGAAATCATGTGAAAACTCGTGAACCGTCAGGAAAGCTTGGGCGAACACGACCAACAGCGCGAGCAGAAGCATCTGCCATCGCTGTTTGAAACCTCGGGTCGTGGTTCGTGAGTCCAAGTGTTGCCAATCCTGAAAAGTTTGCGATGGGTTAATTGTACCTGCCGTGTCAATTCGCAGCCACTTCAAACAGACAATCCGCAAAAAGACGAAGGGTGAAAAGCCGTGAGCGACAGCTTTACGTTCAGTCAGAGGCCAAAGAACAACTATTCGTCATCAGGCAGCTCGGGGTCGCTGCCAGACCCTTTCCTGAATATCGATTGAAAAGTCAGCGCCGGCGAGACGGCGTTGATGGGCTGGCGGAAATCGGATGGCGCCCATGTTGCGGAATCGTGGTCTTTATCCGCAAACGTCGCCAGAATCTTTCACGCCTGATCCTGCATGGCCCGGCAGGAGCGCTCTCACCCTCCCTCACTCGGCGTAGCGCGTGCCTATTGACGGACCAAGTCTCTTGAAGCCTTCGACCGTTGGCGTTCCGTCTCCAGCGCGGCCAGCATTTCCTCATACTCGAAATTGACGACGGGTGGTTCCTGCACGGCTGCTTTGCCTGAGCGCGGACGCTACGCCTTCTCCTCGTCGCGCAAGTCGCGGCGCAGGACCTTGCCGATTGGCGACTTCGGCAGGCCCTCGCGAAACTCGACGTGGCGCGGCTGCTTGTAGCCGGTGAGGTGGGTCTTGCAGTATTTGAGTACGTCTTCCCTGGTCAGGTTCTCGTCCTTGCGCACGATCACCACTTTCACCGCCTCGCCCGATTTGTCGTCGGGCACGCCCACCGCCCCGCATTCGAGCACGCCCGGATGCGTCGCGATCACGCCCTCGATTTCATTCGGATAGACGTTGAAGCCGGACACCAGGATCATGTCCTTCTTGCGGTCGGTGATGGTGACGCAGCCCCTGGCATCCAGATGCCCGACGTCGCCCGTCTTCAGCCAGCCGTCCTGCATCACCTTGGCGGTTTCCTCGGGATTGTTCCAGTAGGCTGTCATCACCTGCGGGCCGCGCACGCACAATTCGCCGGTGTATTTCTCGATGTCGCCTGCGCCGGTCCATACCGGCAACTCATTGAAGTCGTCGTCGCGGATCGACACGTCAGTGGACGGGAAGGGGAAGCCGATGTTGCCGGTCCATGGCGTTTCCAGCGGATTGGCGCACACGCCGGGCGAGGCTTCGGTAAGGCCGTAGGCTTCGGTGATGTAACGTCCGGTCGCCTGTTGCCAGCGCCTGGCTACCGATTCCTGCACCGCCGCGCCGCCGCCGACCACGACCTTGAGTGCGGAGAAGTCGATCTTGTCGAATCCCGGCGTATTCAGCAGGCCGTTGAACAGCGTATTGACGCCGGTCATGACGCTGGGCTTCCACTGCACGAACTCCTTCAGCAGTGCCGGCAAGTCGCGCGGATTGGTGATGAGCACGATCAGGCTGCCCCACTTCATGAACGACAGCGTCGAGGTGAGGCAGAAGATGTGATACATCGGCAGCGGCGCGAGGGCGATCTCGGCGCCTTCCTTGAAGGTCGCCGAGACCCAGATGCCCGTCTGCTCCACATTGGCGAGGATGTTGCGGTGGGTGAGCATGGTGCCCTTCGAGACGCCGGTGGTGCCGCCGGTGTATTGCAGGAAGGCGACGTCCTCACGCGCCAGCTCGACCGGCTGCAACATTCGCGCCGCGCCCCTTGCGAGTGCTGCGCGGAAGCCAATGGTGCCGTCGATGTGCCATGCGGGCACCATCTTCTTCACCTTCTTGATGACGAAATTCACCAGCCAGCGCTTCGGCGCGGGCAGCAGGTCGCCGACCTGCGTCGTGATCACATGCTGCACCTGTGTGGCGGCGAGCACCTGCTGCAGGATGCCGGCGAAGTTCTCGATGATGACGATGGCCTTGGCGCCGGAATCCTTCATCTGGTGCTCCAGCTCGCGCGGCGTGTACAGCGGATTGACGTTCACCACGACGAAGCCGGCGCGCAGGATGCCGAACAGCGCCACCGGGTACTGCAGCAGGTTCGGCGACATGATGGCGACGCGATCGCCCTTCTCCATGCCCGGCAGCCCCTGCAGAAAGGCGGCGAAGTCGCGCGACAACTGCTCCAGCTGGGCGAAGCTGATGGTGCGGCCGAGGTTGTGGCAGGCCGGGCGGTTAGCGAACTTGACGGCGATCTTTTCGAACAGGTCCGGGATCGACTGGTAGCGATCGGCGTCAATCTCGGCCGGCATTCCTTCGGGATAGTTGTCGAGCCAGATTTTTTTCACCATGATCTTCTCCTGTTGTCGCCTGACGCAGATATCTGCCAAGTTAAATCGGCACTGCCGGTGGTTCGTCAAGATTGAGCCAGACGGCGTTGCAGGGCTGGCGGAAGCCGGGTGGCGCTCATGTTGCGGCATCGTGCTCTTTATCCGCAGACGCCGCCAGAATCTTCCGCGCCTGATCCTGCATGGCCCGGTAGGATCGCTCCCACCCTCCTTCATTCGGCGTGGTGCGCGCCAATTGGCGTACCATGTCTTTAAAAACCTTCGACCGCTGGCGCTCCGCCTCCAACGCGGCCAGCACTTCCTCGTACTCGAACGCGTACACGAATTCCACCCTGCGGTCCTGGCAGACGCCGACGCAGGTCTGCGGCGCCTCGATTTTGCCGCAGCCGATGCATTCCCATGCCTTCACGTGTTCAACCATGTCACTCACCTATTCATTGCGGAATTATTGTGGTTCATTTGTGCTTCGTGCGGGTCGCCACGCGAAAGTCGCGTTGAATCATCATCGCGCCATCTGCTGGCACTTGTCACGTATTTCTGTAATTCTTATTGGGATTCGGACAAATGGCTGATAAAGGGCCGTCGTACCCGTGGAAGCGGGCACCCAGCGACGTTCACGCAAAAACACTGGATTCCCGCTTTCGCGGGAATGACGGAGCGGTCTGCGAAATAGTCAGGCATATTTACGAGACTCGATAATAGAACGATCAACCAGAAGGCCCTGGAAAGCGGAGGCAAGTTTACATGAATGAAATCTACGTCAGTACCGACGTCGAGACCGACGGTCCGGTGGCAGGAAGGCATTCCATGCTGAGCATTGGCTCGGCGGCGTATTCGGCCGACAAGCAGCTGCTATCGACCTTCTCTGCCAATCTGGAAACGCTGCCCGAGTTCACCGCCGACCCCAAGACCGCCGCCTGGTGGGCAACGCAACCGGAGGCGTGGTCGGCGTGCAGGCGGGATCTCGAACACCCGCGTGTGGCCATGCCGCGTTATCTGGCGTGGCTCAAGGCCTTGCCGGGAAGGCTCGTCTTCGTCGCCTATCCGGTCGTCTTCGATTTTTCTTTCGTCTATTGGTATCTCACCCAATACGCGGGCGAGAACCCCTTCGGCTACTCGGCAATCGACGTCAAGACCTACGCCATGGCGATGATGCGCAAGCCGTATCGCGCCTGCGGCAAGCAATCGATGCCGCCCGAATGGTTTGACCCCGTGGCCCATACCCACGTGGCGCTGGATGATGCGATCGAGCAGGGCAGTCTGTTCTGCAACATGCTGCGCGCCAACCTGGAATCGTCGGGCGTGCCTGCCAATGAGTAAGGCATGCCGTTGAATGGCCGCTCAGGCCGGAAGCAAATCTTCCCGGCTTCTCCAGGAAGCCTCGGCCTTCATCGGTATCGCCGCAGGTAGGTGCCTTCGAAGCCGCGCTTGGCCCAGTGGAACAGGCGCGAGGACGGCAGGATGAAGTTGTTCTGTGGCGTGCGCCAGATGAGTGTGCCCTGGTTGATGGCATCGACGATGCACACCAGTTCGACCTTGAAGGTGGCTTTCGGCGTCTCGCCGCGCAACCCGGCAAGCAGGTTCTGTGCTGCCGCGGCCGCCTGCAGGTCGGCCATGTGGGCTTGCTTGGGCATCCAGTCCGGGCCGGGGAAACTGCCCGAGTCGCCGACGACATAAACGTGCTGCGTGCCTTCCACGCGGCACTGCGCATCCGCCTTGAGCAGGCCGCCGGGCGAGCGCGGCAGTTCGGTCTGGTCGAACCAGGCATTGCCGGTCATGCCGGGCATGAAGAGGATCAGATCGGCCTGGAACGACTCCCCTTCGGTGACCACGCGGTCCGCCTCGAAGCGCTGCATCTTGTGGCCGAGGACGGTACGAATGTTTCGCCGCGCCATTTCCCCCAGCAGATGCTGCACGGCTTTGGGGCCGAGGCGATTGCCGGGCTCCTTGGCCGGGCTGAAAAACACCATCTCGAAGCGCTCGCGCCGCCCCTCCCGCCTGAGCTGCTCGTCGATGCCGAAAAGGAACTCGAACATCGGCCCGCCGCGCATGGCAGCGGGTTCGTTGGGATTGCCCGCGAAGCCGACCGCAATCGTGCCGCCGCTCATGGCCTGCAGGCGGTCGCGGATGGCCTCGGCGGCAGCGATGCCTTCGCAGGGCGTGATGGCATGCTCGATGCCGGGCAGCTTCTTGATGAAGCGCCCGCCGCTGGCGATCACCAGCGCGTCGTTGCGAACCTCGCCTGCCGTCGTGTCGACCACGCGGCCGCCCTCGCGCAGGCCCGTAACCTCGGCGGCAATGTGGCGCACGTTCATGCGCGCGAAAAAGTTACCCAGGGGCACGATCAGCTGTTCGCGCGTGCGCAGGCCGCTGGGAATCCAGATGATGCCGGGCAGGTAATGCAATTCGGCGCGCGGTGCGATCAGCGTGATGTCGGCCTGCTTGTTGCGCTTGCGCAGTTCGCGCACGCTGGACAAGGCGCCAAAACCGGAACCGATGATGGTGATGTGCGAAGGTGGGTTCATTGCATTCTTTCAATCAATTGAAGTCGGCCTGTTTGAATGGAAAGGTTATCAGGGTTTCGCGCGGGTCGCCGCTGCAACATACGCCCTCCCCCGCCGTGTTGCCGGGACTGACTTTCGCGCGCATCAACTGCGCCGGGCGTCCTCCACGCCGCCGATCTCCTCGATCAGCTTCAGCGCCCGCTGCAGCTGCACCACGCCGCTCACCTCGATGGTGAAGGTCATGCGCGCACTGCCCTGCTTCGACTGGGTACGCACCGCCGTGACGTTGATCTTCTCGCGCGAGAGCACTTCCGAGATGTCGCGCAGCAGGCCCTGGCGGTCCTGCGCCTCGACGACGATGTCTGCCGGGTAGAGCGCATCAGCACCCGCGCCGGCACCCTCACTCCACTCCGCGTCGACGACCCGTTCCGGGTTGCGCGTGCCCATGTTGCGGAAGTGGGTGCAATCGAGGCGGTGGATGGAAACCCCCTTGCCGCGCGTGATGAAGCCGGCGATGGCATCCGGCGGCGCCGGCTTGCAGCAACGGCCGAGCTGGGTCAGCAGCTTGTCCACGCCAACGATGAGCACGCGGCTGTCGCTGCCACCGGCCTTGCTGCGCTTGGTCTGGATAACAGGTTCGGCCGGTGCCTCCTCTGCCTCGCCGCGCAGCGCCGCCTGCAACTGGCGCTGGCCGACCTCGTTGCGCGCCGCCGCGAGGAAGAGGGCGTCCGCATTGGCGTGGCCGAGCTTGTGCGCCAGGTCGTCGAGGCTGGCGCCGGTTTTCCCTTCGCGCTGCATCTCGCGTGTGACGTGGGCGCGGCCCTGCGCCAGCGTCTCGGCTTCATCCTGCGTGGTGAACCACTGCCGCACCTTGGCGCGCGCGCGCGAGGTGGCGAGGTAGCCCTGCCCCGCCTGCAGCCAGTCGCGCGACGGCCCGCCCTGCCTGACGGTGGTGATCTCCACCGTCTGGCCGTTTTGCAGCGGCGTGTTGAGCGGCACCAATACGCCGTTGACCTTGGCGCCGCGGCAGCGATGGCCGAGGTCGGTATGCAGGCGGTAGGCGAAATCCACCGGCGTCGCGCCGCTCGCCAGGTCGAGGACGCGGCCCTGCGGCGTCATCACGTAAATAGTGTCGTCGAGCGCGGCACGCTTGAACTGGCGCACCCATTCGGAGGAGTCACTGATTTCGTCGCGCCAGGAAAGCAACTGGCGCAGCCAGGCGATCTTGTCGTCGTAGTGCGCATCCTGCCCGACGCTTTCCTTGTAGCGCCAGTGGGCGGCGACGCCGAGCTCGGCGTGGCGATGCATCTCGTGGGTGCGGATCTGCACTTCCAGCGCGCGCCCGCCGGGGCCGATGACGGCGGTGTGCAGCGACTGGTAGTTATTGCCCTTGGGATGCACGATGTAATCGTCGAACTCCTGCGGGATCGGCTGCCAGATGTGGTGCACGATGCCGAGCACGGTGTAGCAACCCTTCACGTCGCCGACCAGCACACGTAGGGCGCGCACGTCGTAGACCTCGGAGAATTCCAGGTGCTTCGCGCGCATCTTGCTGTAGATGCTGTAGATGTGCTTGGGCCGGCCGTAGACCTCGGCGAGGATGCCGGACTCCGCCAGTTTGTCCTGCAACTGGGCGATCGCCTCGTCGATGAACTGGCCGCGTTCGGTGCGGCGCTCGTCGAGCAATTTCGCAATGTGCCGATAGGTGTCCGGCTCGAGGATGCGGAAGGACAGGTCCTCCAGCTCCCATTTCAGCTGCCAGACGCCGATGCGGTTGGCGAGCGGCGCGTAGATGTCAAGGCTCTCGCGCGCCACGGTGTCGCGCTCCGCCTCGGGCTTGTCGACGAGAAAACGCAGGGTCTGCGTGCGACTGGCCAGGCGTAGCAGCACGACGCGGATGTCTGCGGACATCGCCAGCAGCATCTTGCGCAGCACCTCTGCCTGTGCCTTGACGCTCTGCGCACTTTCATTCTTCCCGCTCACCAGTTGCAAGTCCTTGAGGCGGCGCAGGCCGTCGACCAGCTCCGCCACCGGCGCACCGAATTCGGCCGTCAGCTTGTCGACGGCCTGCTCGAGAGAGTCCGCGGCGGCGAAGAGCAGCGCTGCCCGCCGCGTGTCGAGGTCCAGCTTGAGGGAAGCGGCCACCAGCGCCATACCGACGGCGTGCTGCCAGGCGAGCTCGCCCGTGCCGAGCTGGTGCCCGACGTAGAGCGCCCTGGCGAAGTCGGCAGCCTGCGCGAGGCGCTCACGCGATTCGGGCGACAGGCCTTCGGCGAGCAGGTCGAACTGCGCGGCTTCGGCGCCGGCCTTGGCGATGGAATGGGTGACGGAGACCACTGGCTTGGAATGGGGACGGCCCGGAGATCGGGCCAACAGGCGAATTATCGCCTAAAAGCACCCCTCACCCCAGCCCTCTCCCCAAAGGGGCGAGGGGGAGTTCTTGGCCGCCGTGTTGTAGGGACTGACTTTCCGGCAGCACCGTATCTGTCATTCCCGCGCAAGCGGGAATCCAGGGTCTGGAAAATGCATGGATTCCCGCTTGCGCGGGAATGACGGGATTCCTAGCGCCGCGCGGCTTTGCGCGCGGGCTTGGCCGCAACCTTGCCGGGCAACTCGCCGCCGGCCTTTTCCACCAGGCCGTCGAGGGCATCGGCGAGGGTGGGCCGTTCCTCGCGGAAATACAGGCCCAGCGCCGGGGTCACATCGTCCATCGCCTCGCGCATGGCCGCAAGGCGGTCAGTGGGGTCGTGGTCCGCAGGCAGGTCGCGCACCTGCATGCCGAGGTTGGCGTAGGTGCGGTGCGTCTTGTCGAAGGTGACGCAGGGCGAGAGGATGTGCAGGTAGGAAAAGCCGCGGTGCGCCATGGCCTGGGTGATCATCTTGTGCAGGTGGTCCGGCCGGCCGGCGGAGGCCTGCCCCACCCAGCTCGCACCGTAGGCGAGCACCATCAGCAGCGGGTTGAGCGGGCGATCTGGATTTTCGTAGGGACTGGTCGGCGTGCGGAAGCCGATCGCCGAGGTCGGCGAGGTCTGCCCCTTGGTGAGGCCGTAGATGCCGTTGTCGAAAAGCAGGTAGGTGATATCCACGTTGCGCCGCGCCGCGTGCGGCACGTGGCCGCCGCCAATGGCGAAGCCGTCGCCGTCGCCGCCCATCACCACCACCGTCAGCGCGTCATTCGCCGTCTTCACGCCGGTGGCCACCGGCAGCGCCCGCCCGTGCAGGGTGTGCATGCCGTAGCTGTTCACGAAGAACGGAAAGCGCGAGGAGCAGCCGATGCCGGAAACCATCACGGCGTTCTCGTTCGGGATGTTCAGCTCACACAGCGAGGCCGCCACCGCTTCGACGATGGAGAAATAGCCGCAGCCTGGACACCAGGTCGGCAGCGTTTTCGAGCGGTAGTCGAGCCGCCCGCTGTCCTCGATTTCCTTGAGTTTTTCTTCGAGATAGACCGGTTTGATCTCGCCCATCATGTTCCTTTCGTTGTGGGTCGGGCTTCAGCCCGACATCGGCCGCTGCTGTCGGCCTGAAGGCCGACCTACAGGGTCTACGCCGCTTTCTGCGCCGCCTTGCATCCCGCCAGGCGGCGGATATCCTCGAGGATGTCCTCGACCTTCATCGGTTCGCCCGGAACGCGGTTGAGCCGCGTCACCGGCCGCGCAATGTGTGCCTGCAGCAGGTTGGCGAACTGCCCCTGGTAATTGAGTTCCGGCACCAGCACTTCCTTGCAGTCGGCGAGGAAGGCCGCCACCCGCTCCGTCGGGAAGGGCGAGAGCATCACCACCTTCATCGCCGCGCAGCGGATGCCTTCACCGCGCGCTTTGAGCATCGCCTCGAGGCTTTCGCCGAAATTCGAGCCCCAGGAAATCACGCCAACATCGACCGCACCCTCGTCGCCGAAGCGCTTGCAGATGGTGAAGTCCGGATGCTGCAGCGCCGCCTTCAGTTTCTCGTGGCGCTTGCGGCTCATCGCCTCGTGTATCTCGCCCTGATCGCTGGGCCGCCCCAGCTCGTTGTGCTCGAGGCCCGTCACCACGTGCATGGTGCCCTTCTCGCCGGGGATGGCGCGCGGGCTGATGGAATCGCCGCCGAGCACATAGCGCTTGTACTGCGCACCGGCCACCTGCTTGCCCGGGCGGCGGTTCACGTCCGCCTCGAAGGGCGGCCGCGCCGGGAACACTACCGTCTCGTAGCGATTGGAGAGATACAGGTCGACCAGCACGATCACCGGCGTCTGGTAGGCCTCGGCCAGTTCAAAGGCCTTGCCGGCGCAGCGGTAGCAGCCGTCGACGTTGGTCGGCGCGATGACGATGCGCGGCGCGTCACCATGGCCGCCGAACACCGCCATGTGCAGATCGGACTGTTCGGTCTTGGTCGGCAGGCCGGTGGAGGGGCCGCCGCGTTGCGAAACGAAGACAACAGCCGGCACTTCGCCGATCACCCCCATGCCGAGCATCTCGGCCATCAGCGACAGGCCCGGGCCGGACGTCGAGGTGGCCGCGCGTGCGCCGGCAAATCCCGCGCCGATGACGGCGGAAATGGCAGAAATCTCGTCTTCCGTCTGCAACAGGCGACCGCCGCGTTTCGGCATCTCGGCGGCGAGGCGCTCCATGATCGAGGTCGCCGGCGTGATCGGATAGCCGAAGAACGTGTCGATGCCGGCATCGAGTGCGCCGCGCACGATGGCGGCATTGCCGCTGATCATCTCGACGCTTGCACCCGCCACCACGGCGGACACCGGCGGGCCGAACACCACGTCGTCCAGCTTGAAGGTCTGCGCCGCGAAATCGCGCCCGATGCGGTAGGCCGCCTCGCTGGCCGCGGCGGCCTCCGCCTTGCGCTTGAATTTTTGGGCGATGGCCTTGAGGAAAGCCTCGTCGGGCAGGTTGAGCAGGCCGGCGAGGAAGCCGAGCACGACGATGTTGCGCGAACGGTTGGCGCCGGTGCTTTTTTCCGCCAGTTCGCGCACCGGCACCGGGTAGGGCAACTGACCCGGCCCGATGTGGGCGCTGATGTGGCCACCTTCCGGCAACTGCACGATGGAGGCGCGCTCATAGATCACGGCGCCGCACTCGCGCACTTCAGCGGCGTGCGGAATGGCATGGCTGTCGTCGAGCGAGATGAGCACATCCGACTTGTGCTTGAGCGAGTAGACCTGCTCGGTGGTGATGCGCATGCGCGCGATGCACTTGCCGAAGCCGCGGATCTCCGGCGGGTAGATGTCGAAGCTGATGATCTTGTAGCCCATGCCGGCGAGGGCGCTCTTGAGGATGTCGCCGGCGGCGATGGTGCCGTCGCCGGCCGAGCCGACGATGGAGATTTGTATATCCGTGGACACTAGGCGTACTCCCAGAACGGCGACTGCAACTTGCCATCGCCGGAAATGTGCAGCTTCTCGTCCTGCGCCGGCGCCCAGGGCTTGTCGTCGCCGGTGATGTTGCGCGCGGCCAGGTCGCCCATCGCACGCACGTTCTTCCAGCCGTAGTAGAAGCGGTAGCGGCGCTCGGCGTCCGACCAGATCTGGCAGACGTCGCCGGCGGCATAGATGCCTTCGGTGGTGGTGCGCAGCGCCGGGTCGACCAGCAGGCCGCGCTCGATGTCGACACCGGAACCGAGCATGAACTCGACCGACGGCGAGAGGCCGAAGAACGGCATCACCACGTCGCCATACAGCTCGGTACCGTCGCGGAACAGCACGCGCCGCGCCGACAGGCCGGGCGCGCCCTGCTCGATGGAGACGATGCCGCCGGCGTCGGCGCCTTCGAGCACTTCGATGCCCATCTTCTCCAGGGCGGCAATCAGGGCCGGGCGTTCATCGTCATCCACCTCGTGCGGCCAGAAGGTGTACGGTCCGGCCACGAGGGTGACGCGGTGGCGGGTGTCGAGCAGCGTGCGCGCCAGGTCGAGGCCGATCATGTCGCCGCCGAGCATGATGACGTGTCCCTTCTTCGGCACCTCATTGGCGACCACCATGGCCTCGGTGTAGCTGGAAAAGCCATGCATCAGCGGGCGGAAGTCCGTCAGGTCCTCGGGAATGTAGCCGCGCCCGCCGGAAGCCACCAGCAGGGTGTCGAAGTGCACTTCCTCCTTGTGGTCGAGGGCAATGACGCGCCTGCGCGCATCCACGCCGGCGACACGGCTGCAGCGCCGGACATTGATTTTCCAGTCGCGGTAGTACGTCGCCGGATAGACGAGGTACTCACGCCAGTCGCGGTGGCCGCGAAACACCTTGGGCAGGTCGTAGCGGTTGTAGAAGAGCAGGCTCGACAGGGTGAGGATGGTGATGCGCGCATCGGGCTCGCATTCGCGCAGGGTTTCCGCCGCCTGGCTACCGGTCACGCCGCTGCCGACGATGACATGGTGACGTGTTTTTTTTGCTGCTTCCGCCATCTCAGATCTCCACCTCGGTCAGTTCGCAGCGTGAAATCGAGATGCACTGCACCGGGCAGGCGGTGTAGCACTGGCCACAGCGGATGCACTCGTTGTTGTCGATCCAGATGGCGCCGACCTGGTTCCACTCCTTGGTTTCCAGCAACTTGCCGTAGGCGCCCTGCTCGTCGATCTCGACGCCGCGCACCAGCTTGATGCAGTTGCGCGGCGCAACCTCGATGCAGGCGCGGCAGAAAATGCAGCGGTCGACGTCGATCTGGTAGCGCAGGTTGCACAGGTAGCAGCGCTTGGCCTCCTCGAAGGCCAGCTTCTCGTCGAGGCCGAGTTCCACCTCGTGTTTGCCGTCGCGCATGCGCTCGTCCAGCGGTGCCGTCGGCATGTGCTGGCGCGTGATGAAATCGAAGGCCCGCTCACGCAGCGGCTTGTCCACCGGCACGATGCGCACCACCTGCTTGCGCCGCTCGCGGCCCATCAGCCAGGCATCGATGCGTTTCGCCACCTGGCGGCCGTGGCCGACCGCCTGCACCACCGTCGACGCGCCGCTGACGTAATCACCTGCGGCGAACAGGCCCTTGTGCGAGGTCATTCCGTCCACGCCGATGCGCACGTTGCCCCAGCGGTCGAGTTCCAGTTTGGTACCGAGATAGTCGTTCGCCGTCTGCTGGCCGATGGCGATGATGATCGTGTCGCAAGGCTCATGGAACTCTGAACCCTCGATCGGGATGGCCTGGCGGCGGCCGTTGCTGCGCCAGCCGCCGAGGCGGTTCTGCACGAACTCGATGCCGGTCAGACGGTTGCCCTCGACCGTCAGGCCGACGGGGGTACGCAGACCCTTGATGCGCACGCCCTCGCGCTTCGCCTCGAATATCTCCTCCGGCGCGACGGGGATGTATTCCTCCGCCGTGCGGATGTGGATGGTGACTTCCTGCGCCCCCAGACGCGCTGCCACGCGCGCGCAATCCAGCGCCGTGAAGCCGGCGCCGACCACCGCCACGCGCTTGCCGACGGTCTTTTCCACGCCGCGGTGCATCTCCATGAGGAAGTCCAGGCCATACTCGACGCCCTCCATGCTGCGCAGTTCGCGCTGCTCCCATTCGCCCAGCAGCGGCAAGGGCGAAGCCGCCATGCAGCCGGTGGCGAGCAGCACCGCATCGAATTCCTGCTGCAGGCTGCTCATGGGCATCTGGCCGTCCTTGTTGCCGATCTCGACGCCGGTGCGCACTTGTACGCCAAGCCTCAGTGCATTGTGCAGCTCGATGTCCAGCGTGCCGCGTGGCAGGCGGAATTCCGGGATGCCATAGCGCAGCATGCCACCGGCGCGCTCCTCGCGCTCGAAGATCACCACGTCGTGGCCGAGCAGCGACAGGTCATGGGCCGCCGCCACGCCGGCCGGACCAGCGCCGACGATGGCCACGCGCTTGCCAGTGGGGGAGTAGAGGCGCTCGGTGATACGGTGGCCGGCGTCCTTGAGGTCGGCGGCGACGCGCTTCAGATGGCAGATCGCCACCGGCTCGCCGTTGCCGGGCCAGCCGTGGCGACACTGCGCCTCGCACGGCCGCGAGCAGATGCGGCCGAGTACGCCGGGCAGGACATTCGCTTCGCGGTTGGTTTCGTAGGAGCGGCCGAACTGGCGCTCGATGATTTCGCGGATGTAGACCGGGACGTTGGTGCCTGCCGGACAGGCCGTCTGGCAGGGGACATTCTGCTTGACCCAGCCGATGTCGCGCGGGTCGTCCGAGAGGTATTCGCTCGGTTGGCTCACCGGCGCGCCGGACGCCTGCGGCGGCGGTTTGATCTCGCCCATTCCTTCCTCCTTCATGGCGGGGGCCTATAGTGGTACTTACAGTGGTACTTACCGTTCCCCCTCCTGACATTCATGGGCATAATGCGGTCATAAATCATCCTTCGATTTGACCTCGATCAATTACCCACCGGTTAGAATCTCCGCCACCCCTGCCGCCAGCCCGCTACCCGTTTTGGATACCCCCGACCCCGCTCCTTCCCGGGCTTTCGCCTACCTGCTGCTGACCCTGACCGTGCTCTTCTGGTCGGGCAACTGGGTGGTCGGCCGCTGGATCCGCGACGACGTACCGCCCATCGCGCTGTCCTTCTGGCGCTGGGCCATCGCCTTCGCCTGCCTGCTGCCGTGGGCCTGGCCGCACCTGCGCGCGCAATGGCGCGAGATCCTCATGCGCTGGAAAGTACTGGCCCTGCTCGGACTCACCGGCGGCGCCTGCCACAACGCCCTGACCTACACCGGCCTCGCCCTCACCACCGCCACCAACGGCGTGCTGCTCGCCTCGGCCACGCCGATCATGATCATCGGCCTCTCCTGGGCGCTGTTCCGCAAGCGCCTGAGTCGGCTGGCATGGCTGGGGGTGATGGTGTCCCTCTCGGGCGTCATTGCCATCATCGCCCATGGCGAACTGGCGCGATTGCTCGAACTGCGCCCGAACGCCGGCGATCTCTGGGTGCTCGCGGCGATGCTCTTCTGGGCGTTGTACACCGTGCTGCTGGCACACCGGCCGCCGACGCTGCATGCCCTCTCCTTCCTCGCCGCCATCTCGTTGTGGGGGCTGGCCGGGCTGACGCCGTTCTATCTGTGGGAAATGGCCTCGGGAAAACTCATCGTGCCGGGCGTGCCGGCCTTCGCCGCCATCGCCTACGCCGGCATCTTTCCGGCGGCGCTGGGCTTCATCTTCTGGAACCGCGCCGTGGCGGAAGTCGGCGGCAACCGCGCCGGCCAGTTCATGCACCTCATGCCGGCCTTCGGCATACTGCTGTCGATGTTGTTCCTCGGCGAGCAGCCGGCGCTCTACCACCTCGTCGGCATTGCCCTCATCCTCGCCGGCATCTTTCTCACCGCGCAGGGGCGGGCATGACGCGGCGGCGCGCGGCGGCTATCCTTGATTCATGCTCGACACCCTGAAAAAACTCCTCGGCCAGACCGAAGCGCCGCTTGCCGACATCGCCGGCGATCAGTGGGCGCAGGTGGAGGCCGGGCTGCCGTTCCTGGATCGGCTGGCTGCGCCGGAGCGCACGCGGCTGCGTGAAATGGCGCTGCAATTCATCGCACAGAAGGAATGGAGCGGTGCACAGGGACTGTCCCTGAAGCAGGACATGCAGCTCTCCATCGCGCTGCAGGCCTGCCTGCCCGTACTCAATCTCGGACTCGATTCCTACCGCGGCTGGATCGGCGTGATCGTCTATCCGGGCGACTTCGTCATCCCGCGCAAACTCATGTCCGAAGACGGCGTGGTGCACGAATTCGTGGACAGCGTCGCGGGCGAAGCCTGGGAAGGCGGACCGGTGCTGGTCTCCTGGTTCGACCGGCCGGAAGAGGCGGACGGCATGAACGTGGTGATCCACGAATTCGCCCACAAGCTCGACATGCTCAACGGCCCGCCCGACGGCCTGCCGCCACTGCACGAGGGCATGCGTCGGCAGGACTGGGCCGGGGCCTTCGAACCGGCCTACGCAGACTTCTGCGCGCGGGTGGATGACGGCGAGGAGACGACCATCGATCCCTACGCCGCCGAGCATCCTGCCGAATTTTTCGCCGTGACGAGCGAGGTGTTCTTCGAGACGCCAGACATCCTGCAGGCGGAATATCCGGCGGTGTATGCGCAGCTGCGCCTCTTCTACCGGCAGGATCCTGCCGCCGCACGACCATGAAACGGCTACTCGTCGTTTATCACACGCAAAGCGGTCATACCGGCACCATGGCCGAGGCGGTGCTGCGCGGCGCGCGGCGCGAGGCAGGAACCGAAACCGTGCTGCGGTGTGCCGGCGAGGCGACACTGGAGGATCTGCTTGCCTGCGACGGCCTGGTCATAGGCACCCCGGAGAACTTCGGCGCCATGGCCGGCATGGTGAAGGATTTCTTCGACCGCACCTACTACCCTGCGGAAGGCAAGACCGTCGGCCTGCCCTACGCCTTGTTCATCAGCGCCGGCAACGACGGCAGCGGCGCGGTGACGCAGATCGAGCGCATCGCCACCGGCTATGGCTGGAAGCACGTCGCCGAGCCGCTAATTGTGCACATCGCGCAGCATGAGGTAACCGCAGCCGACCTCGCCGCCTGCGAGGAACTCGGCGAGGCGATGGCCAGCGGCATCACGTTGGGAATTTTCTGATCAGGAACTACTGAACGTAGCCGCAACCCAGGTCATCCGCGATATCGGCCAGGCGCTTGTCCCGCGTCCAGAGGCGCGCATTGGAAAGCGTGGCTGCCGCCAGCAGGCAGGCATCGACATAGCCGATGCCACGCCCCATCAACTTGTGCCGCTCGATGAAAAACAGCACCTCATCGTGCGACGCCGCCTTGCACCGTGGTAGCAAGGAAAGCGATCCGAGCACCTCTTTGCGCATCCTCAGATTGCCGCAGGCGATTTCACCGATGACATGCTCGTGGTTCACAACGGCATCTCGTTCCAACAAACCGGCAAGGTGCGCATCGCCCGAGCGCAGATGATCGATCCAGACCGAGGTATCAACCAGGATCACTCAAGCAGCTCCGCGCCGCCGGGGGATAGCCTTGAGTTGCGGCTCGGCCCCCCCCAGCCGGACGAGACGGCGGGCGCTCTCTCGCTCGATCAGGGCACGCAAGGCCTCTCTCAGGAGAAGGCCACGATCATTAAGGCCACTAAGGCTTTGCGCCTGAGCCAGGAGCGCGTCGTCGAGCGTAACGGTAGTTCGCATCTCATTCTCCTTAAAAAACTGCATCATTTGATGCAATTATAGATGCTCATAGTTTCCAGGGCTACAACATTTCATAATGAGCCCATGCCCTTCGCCTACTACGCCCGCCTGCCCGCTGCGCGCAAACGCATCTACGAGCGCAGCGATGCCATCGAACGCATCGAACTGCCGGACGCGGCCGCGCTGCAGGCGCTGGTGGCGCCCCTCGAAGCCGCCCTGAAAGCGGAGCAGCGCACCGAGGCCGAGCGCCTCTGCGTTAGCCTCGCCACGGGCATAGTCAGTCGCCTGGAGACGGCGCCGATCCGCGTGCAGGTGCTGGCGGTACGCCCGAGCAGCGACTGGGGCGAGTTGCACGGCCTCTACCTGCCGGAGGACGCGGGCAAGACGGCGCTCATCAAGCTGTGGATGCGCACCGCGAAGAACAAGCGCGTGGTGGCCTTCCGCAGCTTCCTGCGCACCCTGTTGCATGAGCTGTGCCACCACCTCGATTACGAATTCTTCATGCTGGAAGAAACCTTTCACACGGAAGGGTTCTACAAGCGCGAGTCGAGCCTATTCCACCAGTTGGTGCCGAAAGCACACGTGCAAGCGGACGGGGAAGCGGACATGTAAGCTTTCCGCCTGCGAGCCGGTCTAATCAGTTGACCCCTGCCTCACTACCAAGGAGAGACCATGACCCGCCGCCACTGGCTGACCGCCCTGAGTGGTCTGTTTGCCGCCGCCGCCCTGCCCATTTTTGCCAGGGGCAGCGCCGCCGCACCCGCGCTGAACAAGGCGAAAGCCGAATGGAAGCGACTGCTGCCGGCCGATCGCTATGACGTGCTGTTCGAAGAAGGCACAGAACCTTCCGGCAGCAGCCCACTCGACCGCGAGAAGCGCGACGGCACTTTCATTTGCGCGGCCTGCTCCCAGCCCCTTTTCGACAGCTCGCGCAAGTACGACAGCGGCACCGGCTGGCCCAGCTTCTGGGAACCGCTGCCCGCGGCGGTGCTCACCCGCACCGACTACAAGCTGATTTTCCCGCGCACCGAATACCATTGCGCACGCTGCGGAGGGCATCAGGGGCACATCTTCAAGGACGGACCGAAACCGACGGGCCTGCGCTACTGCAACAACGGCCTCGCGCTGCAGTTCGTCGCGCGTGGCGACAAGCTGCCGGAGTTGCGCGTTTGATCGCCGCGGTTCGCGCGCTGGCCTGGTTAGCCTGGCTGGCCGTTGCTCTGCTGGCCACACCCGCCCTGTCGCAGGCGCCCGCGGCATCGGCGCAAACGACACAAACCGCAACCGCCATTTTTGCCGGCGGCTGTTTCTGGTGCCTGGAGGCGGATTTCGACAAGCTGCCCGGCGTCATTACCACCGAATCGGGCTATACCGGCGGGTCGGTCGACAATCCCACCTACGAACAGGTCAGCGCCGAAGGCACGGGCCATGCGGAAGCGGTGCGCGTCACCTTCGACCCGGCCCATGTGAGCTATGAACGCCTGCTCGATTACTTCTGGCACCACATCGATCCCACCGTGAAGAACGAGCAGTTCTGCGACACCGGCACGCCGTATCGCAGCGCTATTTTCTACCTGGATGAGGCACAGCGCATGGCGGCCGAAGCCAGCCGGGAGGCACTGCTGAAAGGCGGCAAGTTCAGTCAGATCCACACCGAGATCGTGGCCGCCGGGCGATTCTGGCCGGCCGAGGCCTACCATCAGGACTACTACAAGAAAAATCCGTTCAGATACTACCTGTATCGCAGCCTGTGCGGACGGGATGCCCGGGTCAAGGAAGTGTGGGAAGGCAGGCCCTAGTGTAGTGTTGCATTCTTGACAGACCATTCAAAAGAAGCCGTCGTTCCCGCGAAAGCGGGAATCCATGTTTTGTGCCGATACCCCGATGGGTCCCCGCTTTCGCGAGGACGACAAACCCCGATTTTATAAGTCTCAATTAGCGTGCATCACTACACTAGCCGACCGTCAAGTCGCGCTCAGGAATATCAGGACGCCAGCACCAGCGCCAGCGCAACGGCGCCGGGCAACGCCTGCACCCAGAGGACTTTCCGGCTGACGGTGAACGCGCCGAAGACACCGGCGACGATCACGCAGCCGAGGAAGAAGATTTTCACCGGTGCGCCGGCCGCGCCCAGCAGCAAGCCCCACGCCAGCCCGGCAACCAGAAAGCCGTTGTACAGCCCCTGGTTCGCCGCCAGATTTTTCGAAGCCTTGGCAAACTCCGGCTTCAGGCCGAAGACGCGCCTGCCGAGCGGCTTGTCCCAGTAAAACATCTCCAGCACAAGAAAATACAGATGCAGCAGCGCGACCAGCGCGACGGCGATGTTGGCGACGGTTGTCATGTTTTTTTCTTTCTCGAGTCGTGCGCATTCCGCCCGACGAACGCATCCATGCTTTTGGTGATGCCGAAGAAGTCCATCACCGCATCGAACCAGGCGATCGGCAGGAAACGCACCAGCCAGGCCGTGCGCACGAACCACGGCAGGACCAGGCGCGTCTCGCCGCGCTCGATGGCACGCACGATGCGCCCCGCGACGGCTTCCGGCTTGAGGATCGGCAGGAGCAGCGGGAAACGCGTGCGCGCCCCCTCGAACATGCCGGTGCGGATGTAGAAGGGGCAGACGATGGTCGTCTTCACCGGCGCGCCGTCGTGCTTCAACTCCAGGCGCAGCGCCTCGTCGAAGGCGATGGCGGCGGCCTTGCTGGCGGAGTAGTCGGCCAGGCGCGGCACGGCGGCGATGCCCGAGGCCGAGGCAATGGTGACGATGTGCCCCGCGCCCTTCTCCAGCATGCCCGGCAGGAAGGCGCGCGCGGTGCGGAACAGGGCCAGCGTGTTCACCGCAAAAGTGCGCTCGATCTCGGCATCGGTGGCCTCGAGCAGGCGCTTGCCGTCCACGATGCCGGCGTTGTTGATGAGCACGTCGACCGCACCGTGATCCTGCAGAGTGCGCGCCGCGGCGGCCTCGATGGATGCGCGCTCGGCAAGGTTGCAGGCGTACACCGACGCCTGCCCGCCGGCGGCAGAGACCTCCGCCGCCACGGCCGCCAGATGCGCTTCGTCCACGTCCCACAAAATCAGCCGCCCGCCCTTCGCCGCGATGCGCAGCGCCATCAGCCGGCCGATGCCGCTGGCGGCGCCGGTGATCAGCACGCGTCGATTCAGGAATTCGGACATGTCTTTATCCTGTTGCAAGGTTCGACCAGGCTTCATTATGGCGCAGGCGCGATCATTCGCCGTATCGCAGAGGCTGACTTTTATTCGGCCCCACCTGACCTGAAACCGCCAACCTACCCTGTCCAGGATATTGGAGTTGTTATACGGACTCTGCCAAGCAGTGTGTCTTGTGCATCAAGGCATTACAAGCGCATACTTTTGACTTGATATCAATTCATATACGGACTCGTGGGTCCGTCTAATAACTGTTAGGGGTCACTGTAAATATGCGCATACACACTGCAGATACATTGCTTAATCTGTCTGCTATGTTGCGTATTGATGCTATGTACTACCACTCTGCACAAGGCGCAATGGTGGAGGCAAGACGTAGCGATTTGCGCTCCATGAAATTCGTTATGAGCACAGAAGAGGCAGATATTGAGGAAATGCCACTATCACCACACACTTCTTCTAGTGAAGGTGCGCAACGAGATACATCATTAGAGTTCATAAAAACAGAATCTCATACTCGCATTCACAGCATATTTGTTCAGCGAGTAGCCCATGTTCACCTGTTCTCGGCATTTTCATTAGAGGCACACATCAACATTAGGGCACAGGACCACTTGTCAGGGCAACACCTCGAAAGCTTTGATAAGTTGTCTCTCGACGGCAAATGGTTGTTTTTCCCAAAGCTTATTGGGCTCACGGGGTTTGAGCCAGGAGCCATTCCATATCAGCATTTTAGCCGCTTAGTGAAGTTCAGAAACGCTTTGGCACATTTCAAATCGGGTCAAGAACAGTGGAAGGGCATGATAGACACCGGGTTTATAAAAAAACTCGGTCTCACATTGGCCAACGCGGAGAATTCGCTTCGCGCAAACGAGGAAATGATATCGGAGTTGGCTATGCAACTAAATGAGCCACCACCAGATTGGCTAACAGCCAAAACAATCAACTATTTTCAATTTTCGAAATCATGATAGAGCCAGGCACCGGTTACTCCCCTAACACTCGCTTCGAGTGAGACGCTCCAACAGCCGGCTCCGCCGCCTGTTTCTGCGCCCCTCAAGCTGTACGTTCCGCAGTAAGGCATCGCTCCCCTGGAGTAGTCAGCCTCCACGGCACGGCGACAAGCCCTCGCCCGCCGTGTCACAGCGACTGACTTTAGTTCCGGCATAACGCCCGCTAACACGGGCATTAGCCTTCTCTGAAACTTCGTTTTCAGCTGATCCGTTCGATGAACCCCGCCATCGCCTCAAGCGTGGCCTGGGGCTGGTCCTTGTGCGGGGAATGGCGGCAGTCAGCGAGCATCAGCACTTCGACTTCGCCCGCCGCCTGGCGGCGGATGGCGTCGACTTGCGCCGCCGTGCCGTATTCGTCGTCCTCGCCCTGGAGGGCGAGCAGCGGGCAGCTCACCTTGGGCAGGTATTCCTCGATGTTCCAGGCGCGGAAAACCGGATGCAGCCAGATATCGTTCCAGCCCCAGAAGGTTTTCGTGGAGTCGCCGTGATACTTGCCGAGCTTCTGCGCGAGGTCGGTGGTCTCGAAGGTGACCTTGGCCTGGGCGATGCTGGCGATGGAGAGGTCCTCGACGAAGACGTGCGGCGCCATGAGGATGAGGCCGGCCACTTCGCGCCCGGCGCCGCCGGCATGGATCAGAGCGATAGAGCCGCCGTCGGAATGGCCGACCAGCACCGGCTTGTCGATCTGCAGTCGATCAAGGAGTTCTGGTAGTGCAATCAGCGCCTCGTCGTGCATGTAGCGCACGCTGAAGGATTCAGTCAGAGCATCGGACTGGCCGTAGCCATAGCGCGAATACACCAGCGTGCGGCAGCCGGTGGCGGTGGCCACCTTCGCCGGGAAGTCGCGCCACATCGCCAGCGAGCCCAAGCCCTCGTGCAGGAACACCAGCGTCGGGCGATTCAGCTGGTGGGCGGGGATGAGCTGGTATTCGAGGTTGTGGCCGGCGGCCTTTATGAAATCGGTTTGCATGTGACGGCCTATGATTCGTCATTCCCGCGGAAGCGGGAATCCAGTAGGTGGAGAAAAATACTGGGTCCCCGCTTCCGCGGGGACGACGGTATCTTGTAGGTTGGTTGGCTGTCCAACTCACACCCCGAGGAAGCGGTGCATGAGTTCCTCGTTGTCCGACAGTTCGTTCGACGAGCCGGCGAAGACGATGCGGCCCTTGACCAGCACCACGCTGCGGTCGGCCAGCGCCATCACCGCGCCGTAGTTCTTGTCCACGATCACCGTGGCAATGCCGGAGGCGCGGATGGTGCGGATGATGTTCCAGATCTCCTTGGCGATGAGCGGCGCAAGACCCTCGGTCGCCTCGTCGAGGATGAGCAGGTCGGGATTGGTCATCAGCGCGCGGCCGATGGTGAGCATCTGCTGCTCGCCGCCGGAGAGCTGCGCGCCGCCGTTGTTGATGCGCTCCGACAGGCGCGGGAAGGTTTCCATGACGCGATCGAAGCCCCATTCGCGGCGGCCATCCACGCCGGCGCGCGCCGCCATGACGAGGTTCTCGCGCACCGTCAGGTTGGGGAAGATGCCGCGCCCTTCCGGCACGTAGGCGATGCCGGCGCGGGCGATGGCGTGGGTCGCAGCCTGCGTCATGTCCTGCCCGCGCACCTTGACGCTGCCCTCCTTCGGCCGCACCAGGCCGAGCATGGACTTGATCAGCGTCGTCTTGCCCATGCCGTTGCGGCCCATCAGGCCGATGGTCTCGCCGCGCGACACGGAGAAATTGACGCCATGCAGGATGTGGCTGACGCCATAGAAGCTGTGGAGTCCGCTCGCCTCGATCAACAGCTCAGGCGACGGGCCGCCCCGAGCCTGAGCAGCGTTCGTCTGCGAGCGCAGCGAGCCGCCGTCACCCCCTTCCGCGGGAAGGGGGCCGGGGGGAAGGCCCACAATGTCAGCCATGGAGGTTGTCCTCCCCGCCGAGGTAGGCGAGCTGCACGGCGGGGCTGGAACGCACCGCCTCCGGGGTGCCGGACTCGATCACCTCGCCGTTCACCATGACAGTCAGCTTGTGCGCCACGGCGAAGACGGCGTCCATGTCGTGCTCGATGAGCATGATGGCGTGATTGCCGGCCAGCTTCTTGATGAGTTCCACCATGCGATGCGATTCATGCGGCCCCATGCCCGCCAGCGGCTCGTCGAGCAGCAGCAGGCGTGGCTTCGTCGCCAGGCACATGGCGATCTCGAGTTGGCGCTGTTCGCCGTGGGAGAGCGTGGCGGCGACGCGGTCGCGCCGGTGCGCGAGGCCGGCCGCTTCCATGGCTTCCTCGGCGAGGCGATTGACGTCGCCGAAGACACTCGCGCCTTTCCACACGCGCCAGGCACGCGGCGTGCGCGACTGCGCCGCCAGGCGGCAGTTCTCGAACACCGTGAAGGGCAGGAAGATGTTGGTCTTCTGGTAGCTGCGGCCGACGCCCAGGCGTGAGATGGTGTCGGATTTCAGCCCGGCGATGTCGCGTCCCTCGAACTGCACCGCGCCGGAAGTGGGCGGCAGGTCGCCCGAGAGCAGGTTGGTCAGCGTGGATTTGCCCGCGCCGTTCGGGCCGATCACGGCGTGCACTTCGCCGACGTGCAGTTCCACCGAGACCTTGTCGACGGCCACCAGTCCGCCGAAGCGTTTGGTCAGTTCAGTCGTGCGCAGGATAGGGCTGGTCATGCCTTCTGCTCCGGAACATCCTCGACCGATTCTTCCTCTACTTCGGCAATTTCGGTATTTTCGTCCTTGCGTCCCAGGTTCTGCAGCAACCCGGCCAGGCCCTGCGGCAGGTACATCGCCACGAGGATGATGAAAATGCCCATGGCCAGCTGCCAGTACTTGGCCCAGTCGCCGAAGAAGGCCTGATTCGAAAACGCCTCCTGCAGCAGCACGAAGGCGAAGGCGCCGATCACCGGCCCGAAGAGCGTGCCCATGCCGCCGAGGATGACCATCATCATCACCTGCCCCGACTTGTGCCAGGAGAGGATCTCGGGGTTCACGAAGCCGAACTGCACCGCTGCGAGATAGCCCGATAAACCACCTAGGGCCCCAGCCAGCACGTAGCTCGCCAGCTTGTAGCGGAAGACCGGGAAGCCGAGGGCCTGCATGCGGTGCTCGTTCACCTTGATGCCGACGAGCGCACGGCCAAAGGTCGAGCCGAGCACCCGGCGCAGCAACAGGTATACCCCCGCCATCAGGATCAGCACGACGTAGTAGAAGTGCTCGACGCTCTCCAGATTGGCGAGGGCGAAGTCACCGACCTTGAGTTCGGGCTTGTTGTAGATATAGATGCCGTCCGAGCCACCGCCGAAGCCGGTATCGTGAAAAACGAAGTACAGCATCTGGGAAAAGGCCAGCGTCACCATGATGAAGAAAATGCCGCGCGTGCGCAGCACCAGCAGGCCGGTGACGAGGGCGAACAGGGCGCACACGCCCATCGCCGCCGGCAGCGACCACCACAGGCTGGCCGCCTCGTATTGCGGTCCCATCAGGGCCAGCGCATAACCGGCCAGACCGAAATAGGCGGCATGGCCGAAGCTCACCAGCCCGGTGTAGCCGATGAGCAAATCCAGGCTCATGGCGAAAATGGCCAGGATCATCACCTTGGCGATCAATTGGATGTAGAAGGTGCCGCCGACGAAGGGAAACAGCACCAGCAGCAACGCAGTGGCGAGAAGGGCGATCCGGGACGTGCGCGGCGACAGCATCTCAGCGCCCGCCCGGCCGCCCGAAGGGCGCTGATCGCCCCTCGGGGGCAGCGAACGAAGTGAGCGTGGGGCCGTTCATTTCAGGCCTTCCCGAACAGCCCGGCCGGGCGCCAGACCAGTACGACCGCCATCAGCACATAGACGATCATGCCGGCCACTTCCGGCAGGAACACTTGGCCGAAGGTGTCGGCCAGACCAATCAGGAGGGAGGCTGCCATGGCGCCCTTCACCGAACCGATGCCGCCGATCACCACCACGACGAAGCAGACGATCAGCACCTGCCCACCCATGTTGGGAAACACCGAGGACAGCGGCGCGTTGATCATGCCGGCGAATCCGGCCAGCGCCACGCCCATGGCGAAGATCAGCGTGTAGATCAGCTTGATGTTGATGCCGAGCGACTGCACCATGTCGCGGTTGGAACTGCCGGCGCGAATCATCATGCCGAGCCGCGTGCGCTGGATCAGCAGGTAGAGGCCCAGCGCCAGCAGCAGGCACACGCCCGAGATGAAGAGGCGGTAGACCGGATAGGAGAGCGTGTCTGTCAGCGGGATCGAGTAGCTGAGCAATTCGGGCACCGGCACGCCATGCACGTCGTCGCCCCAGATCATGCTGCGCAACTCCTCGAACACCAGGATCAGGCCGTAGGTCAGCAGTACCTGGTAGAGGTGGTCGCGTTCGTAGAGGCGGCGGATCACCAGCCATTCCAGCGCCATGCCGAGTACGACGGTGAGCGGAATGCCGATCATGATCGCCGTCAGCAGGTTGCCCGTCAGGCTGGCCAGCGACCAGGCCAGATAGGCGCCGACCATGTAGAAACTGCCATGGGCGAGATTGATGATGCCCATGATGCCGAAAATCAGCGTCAGTCCGCTGGCGACAAGAAACAGCAGCAGGCCGTACTGCAGGCCGTTGAGCAACTGGATGAGGAGGAAGGCGAAATCCATCGGGCGGGCACAAAAACGGCGGCAGGTGTCTGCCGCCGTTCGGGTTTGAAAAGTTACTGCTTGCAGCCGCGTGCCGGATCGGCGAGCGCCTTCCAGGCCACACCCTGCACCTTGCTCTCCTTGCCGACCACCTTGCGCAGATACATGTCCTGCACCGGGTTGTGCGCCTTGGAGAGCGTGAAGGGGCCGCGCGGGCTGTCGATCTTGGCATTCTCCATGGCCTTGATCATGGCTGCCTTCTTCGATACATCGCCCTTCACCGCATCGAGGCCGGCCGCCAGCAACTGGCCGGCGTCGTAACCTTGCACGGCATACACGTCAGGCTGCAGCTTGTAGGTCTTGGCGTAGGCCAGGCGGAAGGCATTGTCCTTCTTGGTGTTCAGGCCGTCAGCATAGTGCAGCGTGGTCTCCACGCCCTCGCCCGCATCGCCCACGGCCTCGAGCACGCCGTCGGTGAGGAAACCCGAGCCGTAGAGCGGGATCTTGCCCTTGAGACCGGCGGCCTGATAGTCCTTGAGGAATTTGGCCGCACCACCGCCGGCGAAGAAGGCCACCACGGCATCTGGCTTGATGCTGGCGATCTCGGTGAGCAGCGCCTGGAATTCCACCTGCGGGAACGGCACGTACAACTCCTTGACCAGCTTGCCACCCTCTTTTTCAAAGCCCTCCTTGAAACCGGCCATCATCTGTTCGCCGGCCGCGTATTTCCAGGTGATGAATACCGCCGTCTTGCGGCCTTCGGCCTTGAGTACCTTGCCCAGCGCGTAAGTCGTCTGCCAGTTGGAGAATGAGGTGCGGAAAATGTTCGGTGCGCACAGCGGCCCGGTGACCTGGTCTGCGCCGGCGTTCGGGTTGATCCACAGCGTACCGGATTCGCGGATCACCTTTGCCATGCCCATGGCCACGCCGGAGTGCACCGTGCCGATGACGACATCGACCTTGTCGCGCTGCACCAGCTTGTTGGAGTTCTCCGGTGCCTTGGCGGGGTTGGATTCGTCATCGACGACGAAATATTCGATCTCGCGCCCACCCAGCTTGCCGCCGCGCTCTTCCACTGCCAGCTTGAAGCCGTTGGTGATCGCATTGCCAAGCCCGGCATAGGTGCCGGTATACGGCAGCATCAGGCCCACCTTGATCTTGTCGGCAGCCTGCGCCAGGCTGAAAGGCGCCAGTGTGCCCAGCGTACCAATAGCCGCGGTAACGGCAATGGCCGCCGAGCTTTGCAGGAATCCGCGGCGCTTGAGACCTTGTTTATCGTTTTCGCTCATTGTTCACTCCTCCTCATATGATGGATTTGCGGATCTCAGCGTCATTGGCTTCCGCTTTATTTCTTCGCTGAGCGCAAGGCTTGTTATAACAACATGTCCGTCCGCCTGCGTCAAGGCAGGAGCCGAACCGGTGCAGTCTAGAAGGCCAGCGTCAAATCCAGGTCATGGGTTTGTCAAATCTTCGTCAAATCAACCCCCCAGTGCGAGAAATACCCGCGTGCCTCCCTCCTCGCGCCGTTCGATGCCGACCTGCCAGCCGGCCTGCTCGCAGATCCGCTTGACGATGGCCAGGCCCAGGCCGAAGCCGTCGCCTCCGCTCGCATCGCCGCGGTGGAAGCGGCGAAACAGTTCGGGAATCCTGTCAGGCACGACGCCAGGCCCGGTATCGATGATCTCAACCTTCATACCTTGTGCGCGCACCTGCACCGTACCGGATTCGGTATAGCTGACCGCGTTTGCCAGGAGATTGGAGAGCACGACATGGAGCGCCCGCTTCGGCACGCGCACGAACTGGCTCTGCGGCATGTCCACCTGCAAAGTCAGTCCCTTCGCTAAGGCGCGTTCACGCACGCTATCCACGGCTTCCTCGATGCATTCGCGCAGATCCACTTCGCCGCTGATGCCATCCGCCTCTTCACGGGCCATGAGCAGGAAGGCGTTCACCAGCTCGCCCAGGCGCATTGCTGCCGCCGAAATCTTCTCGACGCGCGCGCGCGACCTGGGCAATAGGGATGCATCTTCCAGCATCAGTTCACAGCTGGTTTGCAGTGCCGTGAGGGGGGTGCGCAACTCATGGCTGACATCGGCGGTAAACGCGCGTTCCCGCTCCAGCAGGCGCACCGTCCGTTCATGGTAGCCATCAAAGGCCGCCGCCAGCTCCGCCACTTCACGTTCAGGGTAATGATGCTCGAGCACTTCGTCATTGGCGGATCCGTCCAGACGACGGACTCGCCTGGCCAAGTCCTCGATCTGATGCGTCAGCCGGCCGGAGAGCCAGAACCCGATGAACACGGTTGTACCGAATGTCAAAGCGGCGCTCAAGATGAGCACCAAAAAGAAATGGAGTTCCCTTTCCTGATGCAGCGCCACGGTATAGGCCACATAGAAACGCGCTTGTCCGATTTCCCGCACCTCGACGCGATACCGATCTCCATCCGCCCCGCTGTAGACGTCATGGAACCCCGGCGCGAGGTCACGCAATTCTTCCGGCAAGGCACGCCGCTCCCAGAGTTCACGCGCGATGTAGGTATGCATCAGCCAACTGGCGCGAAACCATTTGCGCAAGGACAGCGCTTCGTTATCCGGCCTGACCTCATAACGCTGCAGTCTCCTGTAGGGCGGACCCTCAAACGGGAAACTTCGTTCGTACTGTTGCAACAGATCTTCCATCTCGTCGGAGACGATCTGGTCGATCAGTTGCGCTTCCTGCTGGCTGTTCAACCGATAAATGACGACCGCGTGGAGCAACACCAGCACCAAGCCGGCCAGCGCGAAGGTAGTGGCGAACTTGAGGCGAAGGCTATGCCGGGCGGGCATCGGAGGCGGCGAAGCGATAGCCGATGCCGTGCACCGTTTCGATCGGCGAACCGCCGCGTGAATCGGTCAGGGCACGCCGCAGCAGGTGCATGTGACTGCGCAGCGAGTCACTCTGCGGATGCTCGTCGCCCCACAATTCCTGTTCGAGTTCGTCGCGAGTGTAGACGCGGTTGGGCGCGGAGATCAGCATTTCGAGCAGGCGCAGGCACTTGCGGGAGAGATGCACCGGCCGCCCTTCCACAGTGACAGCCAGCGTGGCCGGATCGTAGGCGATGGTGTCGTAAGCCAGCTTGCGGTCGATGACGCGGCCGCGGCGGCGGACGACGAGGGCGTTCAGCCGCGCCTCGACCTCGCGCAGTGCAAAGGGCTTGACGAGGTAGTCGTCGGCGCCGCAATCGAAGGCGGCCAGCTTGTCCTCGAGCACGTCGCGCGCGGTGAGGATCAGGATCGGCACGTCGCGCCGCGCTTCCTGGCGCAGCTTGCGGCACAGGCACAGGCCGTCCATGCCCGGCAGGCCGAGATCGAGGACGATCGCATCGAACTCGCTGGATACCGCCAGGTGCATGCCGCTGACGCCGTCGCGCGCCAGGTCAGCGACATTTCCCTTGCTCTCGAGGAACTCGTAGAGGTTGGTGGCGATGTCAAGATCGTCTTCGATGATCAGGACACGCATGACGCCTCCCGGCCCTTCGCCGGGCCGCCCCAAGAAGGGCCGCAGCCAACGACACGGAAGCCGTGCAGCGGCTGAACCTTTGTCACCCCTTCCCTCGGGGAAGGGGCTGGGGGATGTGCCGTCATCTCATCAGCGCAGCTTGAAGCGCTGGATCTTGCCGGTGGCCGTCTTCGGCAATTCGTCGACGAAATCCAGCCAGCGCGGATACTTGTAGGGCGCCAGCTTGTCCTTGACGTGCTGCTTGAGCTTTTCGGCGAGCGCAGCAGAGGCTTCGATACCGGGCTTGAGCACCACATAGGCCTTGGGCTTGATCAACTCATCGGTGTCGGCATGCGCCACCACGGCGGCCTCGAGTACGGCTTCGTGCGTCATCAGCGCGCCCTCGACCTCGAAGGGCGAGACGTAGATGCCGGAGACCTTGAGCATGTCGTCCGAACGGCCGCAGTACTGGAAATAGCCGTCCTCGGTCTCGATGTACTTGTCGCCGCTGCGCGTCCACTCGCCCATGAAGGTGTAGCGCGACTTCTCGCGGTTGTTCCAGTAGAGGATGGCGGACGTTGGTCCGTTGATCTGCAGTTCGCCGATTTCGCCCTTCGTCACCGGCTGGCCGTCCTCGCCGATGAGGCGGATCGCATAGCCGGGCACCGCCTTGCCGGTGGTGCCGTAGCGCACCTCACCCGGGCGGTTGGAAAGAAAAATATGCAGCATCTCGGTGGAGCCGATGCCGTCGAGGATCTCGATGCCGAAGTGCTCGGTCCAGCGCTTGCCAATGTCTGCCGGTAGCGCCTCGCCTGCCGAAGTGGCCACGCGCATGCGCAGGTCTTCCGGCTTCGGCAATTCAGGACTGGCGAGCAGCGCGGCATACAGCGTCGGCACGCCGTAGAAGATGGTCGGCTTGTGCTCGCGCAGGCGTTTGAACACCGCCTGCGGCGTCGGCCGCTCGCCCATCAGCACCGCCGTGGCGCCCACCGACATCGGGAAAGTCAGGCCGTTGCCGAGCCCGTAGGCGAAGAACAGCTTGGCGGCGGAAAACACCAGGTCGTCCTCGCGGATGCCGAGCACGCCGCGGGCATACAACTCGGCCGTCTGGATCAGGTGCGAGTGCAGGTGCACCGTACCCTTCGGCGCGCCGGTGGAGCCGGAGGAATACAGCCAGAAGCACATGTCGTCGGCGGTGGTCGGCGCCGGCTCGAACTGGGCGGAAGCTTTCGCCATCAGATCGGAAAAACGCAACTTACCCTTGGCGTCATTGCCGGAGACGACGACATGCTTGAGATGCTTGTGCTTGCCGATGATCGCCTCGAATTGCGGCCACAGCGCCTCGGAGACGACCAGCGTGCTGGCGCGCGAGTCGCCGAGCATGAAGTCGTAGTCGCTGGCAGTGAGCAGCGTGTTGGCGGCGATCGGCACAACGCCGGCCTGGATGCTGCCGAGGAAGGCAATCGGAAAGTCGATGGTATCGAGCAGGCACAGCAGAACGCGCGATTCGCGCTCGATTCCGAGGCCGGCCAGGACATTGCCGAAGCGATTCACGCTTTCAGCCAGTTCGCCGTAGGTGCAGGCGCCGGCATCGTCGATGAAGGCGGTCTTGCCGGCGCGTCCAGCCTGGAGGTTGCGCTGGATCAGGTCATAGGCGGCGTTGTAGTCACGCGGCACCATCACGCGCGGTGGCGAAACGCTGTGATCGGCCGTGGATAGCTGCGACATGTTCTCCTCCTTTTGTATTTTATGTTTTGAAGCTTGTTCAAACCATGTTGTTCTGCGTACTGCGAGCGCAGGTTCAAGTCTTGGTGAATTCTATCGCCCCGTCCGGCAGAAGGTAGAGCACGATGGCCTTGCCCCCGGTCACGGTCGGAAAGTGGGCGTGGCCGGCCGGATAGACCAGCCAGCCCTTGCCGCGGCCGTCGAACTTCGCATCGGCATCGAGCGGCATGATCATGTCGATTTCGCCCTTTGTGTGGCGGTGATGCGGGCCCTTGCAATCATGCATCTCGACGACGTCGACGCTGAAGCCGTGGATCGCGCCGCTGGGCTTGATGACGCGGCCAAACTTGATGCCGCCCGCCTCGCGGTTGCACATCCACCCCGAGGCGATGGCAGCCTTGCAGGCCTCGAAGACGCGGTTGAATTCGGCGCCGTCGGCCGGAAATTCTGCGTTCAGCCAGGCATCCAGTTGGTTGTCCAGGGGCTGGCCGGCAATGCGTCCGGTAATGCCGGCGATAAGGGCCGTAAACTCTTCGACTGCGTTATTTCCCATTTCAGGTTAACCTCTATCTACAGTTTGCAGTATAGTTCCTGAGAGGCAGCTGAAAGCCACCTGCAACAGCTGGAATACGGCCTGCACGGATAAGAAGCAGGCTGGCGACGCAAGCGCAAACAAACAGTATAGTGCATGGCAATAGTAGAGCAAGTGTTATAGTGCATAATTGCATGCTAATATGCAGACAGCGTCAGCGCACAATATAGCAAGGGGAAACGCAATGATGGCCGAATCCTCCAAGATGCTCACCGAATCGTCGCAGGACGAGCAAGCCTATCTGCTGCAACTCGGCGCCCGTGTGCGGGATGCCCGCACGCGTCTGGGCCTTTCCCGCAAGGCGCTGGCCGCAAAGTCAAGCGTGTCGGAACGCTATCTCGCCCAACTGGAAAGCGGCCAGGGGAACATCTCCATTCTCCTCCTGCGTCAGGTGTCGGCGGCGCTGGATTGTCCCCTGACGGAACTGCTCAGCGAACGCGACGGTCACCCCATCGAACTGACCCTGCTGATTCAATACCTCGAAAAGTTCTCGCCGAAAAAACTGCTGCAGGCCAAGGCCATCCTCTCCAGCGCCTTCGGCGAACCGGATCCGCAATCGCGCCGCAACCGCATCGCCCTCATCGGTTTGCGCGGCGCCGGCAAGTCTACTCTCGGTCGCCGCCTGGCCGCTCGCCACGGCGTGCCCTTCGTCGAACTCGATGACGAAATCGAGCGCGAATCCGGCATTCCGTCCTCTGAGATTTTTTCCCTTTATGGCCAGCAGGCCTATCGGCGCTTCGAAAAGCGCTGCCTAGAGCGCATCATCGAGCATCACGAACAGGTAGTGATCGCCGCCGGCGGCGGCCTCGTCACCGAAGCTCCCACTTACGAGCTGCTGCGCTCGGCCTGCTATACGGTGTGGATCAAGGCCAGCGCCGAAGAACACATGCAGCGCGTCATCGCCCAGGGTGACATGCGCCCCATTACCGGTCGCGAAGAGGCCATGGCCGACCTACGCCGCATCCTCGCAGATCGCAACGACCTGTATGGCCTGGCCGACGCCGTCATTGACACCTCAAATAAAACAGTTGACGCAAGTCAAGAAGAGTTGCAGAATATGTACAATATTTCGACATAAAGCTTCTGTCTGCACTTTAATTCATCTAGTGCCGGCGGGGCGGTAACCGGCGGAGGCCATTAGATGATCACGTACGACACCGATCCATCCCGTTATGCCCACTGGCGACTGACCTTCGACGGCCCCGTTGCTACCCTCACCCTGGACATCCAGGAAGACCGCGGCATCCTGCCCGGCTACAAGCTCAAGCTGAACTCCTACGACCTCGGCGTCGACATGGAACTGCACGACGCCGTGCAGCGCATCCGCTTCGAGCATCCCGAGGTGAAATGCGTCGTCATCACCAGCGGCAAGGCGCGCATGTTCTGCTCCGGTGCGAACATCTACATGCTCGGCTTGTCGACCCACGCGTGGAAGGTGAATTTCTGCAAATTCACCAACGAGACGCGCAATGGCCTGGAAGATTCCAGCGAGCACTCCGGCCTCAAGTTCCTTGCCGCGCTCAACGGCGCCACCGCCGGCGGCGGCTACGAGATGGCGCTGGCCTGCGACGAGATCGCCATGATCGACGACCGCTCCACCGCCGTCAGCCTGCCGGAAGTGCCGCTGCTCGGCGTGCTGCCCGGCACCGGCGGCCTCACCCGCCTGGTCGACAAGCGCAAGATGCGCCGCGACCTGGCCGACGTCTTCTGTACCACCTCCGAGGGCGTGCGCGCCGAGCGCGCGCAGGAATGGAAACTGGTCGACCACATCGCCAAACCCCAGCAGTTCGCGGAACTGGTGAAAACGCGCGCCGCCGAACTGGCGAAGCAGTCCGACCGCCCCGGCGGCCAGGGCATTGCGCTCACACCGCTCAAGCGCAAGGACGATGAGGGTACGAAGGGGGGCTACCACTACACCCACGTCGACGTCGGCATCGACCGCGACACGCGCGTCGCCACGCTCACCGTATCGGCGCCGACGGGACGCCAGCCGGACGAACTGGAGGAAATCCTCACGCAGGGCGCGCGCTGGTGGCCGCTGGCCATGGCGCGCGAACTGGACGACGCCATCCTCATGCTGCGCACCAACGACCTCGACATCGGCCTCTGGCAACTGAAAACGCGCGGCGACCTCGCCGCCGTGCTGGAAGCCGATGCGATCCTGCAGAAGTTCAAGGACAACTGGTTCGTGCGCGAAACCATCGGCATGCTGCGCCGTGCCCTGCGCCGCCTCGACGTCTCCTCGCGCTCGATGTTCGCCATGCTCGACGAAGGCTCCTGTTTCGGCGGGCTGTTCCTTGAACTGGCGCTGGCTGCCGACCGCAGCTTCATGCTGAAGGTCGATGACGACTTCGCGCGGGCGCCGAAAATCGCCCTGTCAGAAGCCAACTTCGGCCTCTATCCGATGAACAACGGCCTCTCGCGGATAGCCACCCGCTTCGCCGACGAGACCGCGCCCGTGACTGCCGCGCGCGCGGCCATCGGCAAGCATCTGCAGGCGGACCAGGCGGCCGAACTCGGACTCGTCACCTTCACGCCGGACGAACTCGACTGGGACGAGGAACTGCGCATCGCCTGCGAAGAGCGCACGGCTCTCTCGCCGGACGCGCTGACCGGCATGGAGGCCAGCCTGCGCTTTGCCGGCAGCGAAACAATGGACACGCGCATCTTCGGTCGCCTCACCGCCTGGCAGAACTGGATCTTCAACCGCCCCAACGCCGTCGGCGAAACGGGCGCACTGAAGGTTTATGGCACCGGCGCCAAGGCGAAATTCAACTGGGAGCGGGTGTAACCCCCTCTCCCAACCCTCTCCCCCGATGAAGGAGAGGGCTACAAATAGCCCACTGGAGACACAACAATGAGCATCGATTACAGCGAAAAGATCCCCAACAACGTCGACCTCTCTTCGAACAAGACCCTGCAGCGCGCCCTCGAGCATTGGCAACCAGGTTTCCTCAACTGGTGGGGCGAGATGGGTCCGGATAACACTTCCCAGGCCGAGGTGTACCTGCGCACCGCCATCAGCGTCGACCCGAAGGGCTGGGCGCATTTCGATTACGTGAAAATGCCCGACTACCGCTGGGGTATCTTCCTCGCGCCGCAGGAAGCCGAGCGCAAGATAAACTTCGGCGAATACATGGGCCAGCCGGCCTGGCAGGAAGTGCCGGGCGAGTACCGCTCGACCCTGCGCCGCATCATCGTCACGCAGGGCGACACCGAACCGGCCTCCGTCGAGCAGCAGCGCCATCTCGGCATGACCTGCCCCTCGCTCTACGACATGCGCAACCTGTTCCAGGTGAACGTCGAGGAAGGCCGCCACCTGTGGGCCATGGTGTACCTGCTGCACGCCCACTTCGGCCGCGACGGCCGCGAAGAAGGCGAAGCCCTGCTCGAGCGCCGCTCCGGCGACGCCGACAATCCGCGCATCCTTACCGCCTTCAACGAGAAGACGCCGGACTGGCTGTCCTTCTTCATGTTCACCTTCATCACCGACCGCGACGGCAAGTTCCAACTGGCGGCGCTGGCCGAATCCGGCTTCGACCCGCTGGCGCGCACCTGCAAGTTCATGCTCACCGAGGAAGCGCACCACCTCTTCGTCGGCGAATCCGGCATCAGCCGCATCATCCAGCGCACCTGCGAAATGATGGTGCAGCACAAGACCGACGACCCGGCCAAGCTGCGCGCCATGGGCGTCATCGACCTGCCGACGCTGCAGAAGTACCTCAACTTCCATTACAGCGTTACCAGCGACCTCTACGGCGCGGAGATCTCCTCCAACGCCGCCTCCTTCTACACCAACGGCCTGAAGGGGCGCTATGAAGAGACCAAGCTCGGCGACGACCACCGCCTTGACGCCTCCGAGTATCCGGTCCTGGAAGTGGTCGGCGACAAGATCGTAGCCCGGCAGGTGCCGGCGCTCACCGCGCTCAACGAGCGCCTGCGCGACGACTGGGTGAAGGACGTGCAGGGCGGCATCGACCGCTGGAACCGCGTGCCGGAAAAGCTCGGCATCCCCTTCCGCTTCACGCTGCCGCACAAGGGCTTCCACCGCAAGATCGGCATCTTCGGCGAGCTGCACCTCAGCCCCGAGGGCAAGGTGATCTCCGAGGCCGAGTGGACCCACAAGCACAGGGACTGGCTGCCCACCGAGGAAGATCGCGCCTTCGTGCAGTCGCTCATGGGCCGCGTCGCCGAGCCGGGCAAGTTCGCCAACTGGATCAGCCCGCCGGCGCGCGGCATCAACAGCCAGCCGATCGACTTCGAGTACGTACGCTTCAACTGAGTCACGCAAGTAAAAGCTTTGAACCACGGAGGACATGGAGAGCACGGAGAAGTACACAATTTTGTGTTCGCCTTTCTCTGTACTCTCCGTGTCCTCCGTGGTTAATGCCTTTAAGCTCTGGAGATTTCAATGAGTACCGCCGGTCCCAGCAAGCAGCACCTCATCGATCCGGGCATCTGCATTCGCTGCAACACTTGCGAGGAGACCTGCCCGGTCAACGCCATCGCGCACGATTCGCGCAACTATGTCGTGATGGTGGAAATCTGTGAGGGTTGCCGCGCCTGCGTGCCGCCCTGCCCCACCGGCGCCATCGACAACTGGTTCCCGATCGCGCCGGGCAAGCCTTACACGCTGGAGGAACAGTATTCCTGGGACGAGTTGCCGGCGCCCGACGCGCAGTCTGTGGCAACAACTTCAGCCGAGCCGGATGACGTGGCGCGCCTCACCCGCGAAGCCACCGCCGGCCAGGGCGGCCCGGTCGCCGCGCCATGGTCGGCGGAGAAGCCCGTCGTCAATCTCTACAACGAAAAGAATCCGATCAGCGCCACCGTCGCCGGCAACTTCCGCCTCACCGGCAATGACGCCAGCGCCGACATCCGTCACATCGTCCTCGATTTCGGCGGCGTGCATTTCCCCCTGCTCGAAGGCCAGAACATCGGCGTCATCCCGCCCGGCACCGACGAACAGGGCCGGCCGCACCATGTGCGCCTGTACTCGGTCGCCAGCCCGCGCGACGGCGAGCGCCCCGGCTATCACAACTGCGCCATCACGGTGAAACGCGTCACCGCCGACCATGAGGGCAAAGCGGTCAAGGGCGTCGCCTCCAACTATCTGTGCGACCTGAAGAAGGGCGACAAGGTCCAGGTGATCGGCCCCTTCGGCGCCGCTTTCCTCATGCCCAACCATGCGGGCAGTTCGCTCATGATGATCTGCACCGGCACCGGCTCCGCACCGATGCGCGCCATGACCGAGCGGCGGCGCCGGCGCATGGCGTTGAACGAAGGCGGCGAACTGATGCTGTTCTTCGGCGCCCGCGCGCAGGACGAGCTACCCTACTTCGGCCCGCTCATGAAGCTGCCGAAGACATTCATCGACATCAACTTCGCCTTGTCGCGCGTGCCCGGCCAGCCCAAGCAGTACGTGCAGGACCGCATCCGCGAGCGCCACGACGACGTCTGGCGCCAGCTCAACGACGAGAACTGCTACATCTACCTGTGCGGCCTGAAGGGCATGGAAAAAGGCGTCGATGAGGCTTTCCGCGACGTCTGCCGCCAGCACGGCGGCGACTGGGACACGCTGCTGCCGCAGCTACGGGAAAAGAGCCGGTATCACGTCGAGACGTACTGAACTACCGTTCGCCCTGAGCTTGTCCAAGGGTGAAGGGGGAACGACCAATCCCTGTCCCCCGTCATCCCTGTCCCCCGTCATCCCTGTCCCCCGTCATCCCTGTCCCCCGTCATCCCTGTCCCCCGTCATCCCCGTCTCCCGTCATCCCCGCGCAAGCGGGGATCCAGTTTCATTGAAAGTCCTTGGATTCCCGCTTTCGCGGGAATGACGAATTCCTTGCGGCCGCACTGCCACTCCCACAGAAGTCAGTCCCCGCAATACGGCAAGGAATTCACTGCACGTGCAGGTTCAGCCGGCGGGCTTGACCTCCACCACCACCTTGCCGGCGGCGTGGCCGGCTTCGCTGTAGGCCAGTGCCTCGCGCACCTGCGCCAGCGGGAACACCTTGTCGATGATCGGCTTGACGCTGCCCACCGTAAGCAGGCGGCCGATCTGTTCCAACTGCTCGCCGCTCGGGTGCATGAAGAGGTATTCGTAGCGCACGCCGTGGCGCTTCGCCAGGCGCAGGGTCTTGCGGCTGAGGAAATCCAGCAGCAGGCCGAGGAGCGGGTTTAGCCCCCACTCGCGCGCCAGACGGCCGTCCGGCTTGCCGGCGATGCTCACCAGCACGCCGCCGCGCTTGAGCACGGCGAAGGAACGGTACTGGATATCGCCCGCCTGCGTGTCGAACACCATGTCGCAGTCGCTGACGAGGTCCTCGAAGCGCTGCGCTTTGTAATCGATGACGGTGTCGGCGCAGAGGCTGCGCGCCAGTTCCCTATTGCGCGCGCCGACGGTGGTGGCGACGGTCGCCCCGGCGTGGTGGGCAAACTGGATGGCAAAGCTGCCGACGCCACCCGAGCCGCCGTGGATGAGTACTTTCTGCCCGGCTTTCAAACCGCTGATTTCGAACAGCGCCTGCCAGGCCGTCAGGCCCGCCAACGGTACGGCGGCGGCCTCGATGTGGGAGAGGTTCACCGGCTTCAGAGCGGCATCCGCTTCGGCCACCCGGGCGAACTCGGCAAAGGCGCCGATGCGCTGCTTGTCCATGCGCGCGAACACCGCGTCGCCCGGCTTGAAGCGCGTCACGCCGGCGCCGACCGCCTTCACCACACCGGAGAAATCGTTGCCGAGAATGAGCGGGAAGCCGAATGGAATAATCATTTTCAGCATGCCGCCGCGGATCTTGAAATCGACCGGGTTCACGCTGGCGGCATGCACCTCCACCAGCAGTTCACCCGGTCCTGCCTGCGGCGCCGGCAGTTCACCCAGCTCGACGACATCGTTGCCGCCGTAGCGGCGGATGAACGCGGCTTTCATTGGGCGAGGAGGAACTCCCGCACCACCGCCACCTGCGCTTCGTCAAGGAACATCGGCGCATGACCCACGCCGGGGATCTCGGCGATCAGTGCTTTCGGGCCGCGTGCGCCCATCTCCAGACAGGTCTCGTGCGAGAGGAGATCGGATTCGGCGCCGCGCAATACCTGCGTCGGGCAGCGGATGGCGTCGTAGAGTGGCCACAGGCTGACGTCCTCGCCGTCCAGCGCCTTGTGGAAGGGCTCGGCGATGCCAGGGTCGTAGACCAGTTCGTAGCCGCCGTCGGCCTTCTGCCGCGTGACATGCTCGGTGAGGTGCTTCCATTGCGCGTCGCTGAGCTTGCCGAAGGGCGCGCTGACGAGGCGAATGTACTGCTCGGCATCCTTGAAGCTGGCGAACTCCGGCATCAGGCCGACGTATTCGCCGATGCGCTTGACGGCCGCCGCCGCGATGACCGGGCCGACGTCGTTGAGCACAAGGCGGGTGATGGGGGTGTCTTCCTGCGCAGCAAGCGCCATGCCGATGAGGCCGCCCATCGAGGTGCCGACCCAGTGCACTTCATCCACGCCGAGACGGGCAATCAGCGTCACCATGTCGGCGACGTACTGCGGCACCTGGTAATTGTCCTTGATGCGCAGCCAGTTGCTGCGGCCGCGGCCGACCACGTCGGGGCAGACGACGCGGTAGTGCTGCGACAGGGATTTCGCGAGGAAGTCGAAGTCGCGCGCGTTGCGCGTGAGGCCGTGCACGCAGACCAGCACGCGCGGGTTCTGCGCCTCGCCCCACTCGACGTAGGCCATGCGGTGCAGTCCGCCGGGGCTGAGGCATTGCACGGTGTGGTGGCGCATTGCATTCATAAACTTCTCCTTTGACTGCAAAGTTTAGCAGACGCCCGCCCTCTCCCCCGGCCCCTCTCCCGCTAGCGGGAGAGGGGAGATTCTCGGCTACACTTGAGCGCATGACGTTTCCTCGCCGCCGTTTTCTCGCCGCTTCGCTCGCCGCTTTTGCCGCGCCCCTGTTCGCGCAGCAGGCGCCTGCACTTCTGCCGGCGACGAAGGGCCGCCGCGTCGTCGTCGTCGGCGGCGGCTGGGGCGGGCTGTCGGCTGCGCGCCGCCTGCGCGAGCTGGCGCCGGAACTGGAAGTCGTGCTGATCGAGCGGAACGCCGCCTTCTTCTCCATGCCGCTGTCCAATCAGTGGCTGGACGGACGCATCGACGCTGCGTTGCTCACGCACGATTTCGCCGCCGCGGCGAAGGCCTTCGGCTATACCTTCATCCGGGCAGAGGTCAGCGCCATCGACCGCGCGCGCCGCCGCATCCACACCGCGGGCGGCTCGGTGGATTACGACTGGCTGGTGCTGGCGACAGGCATCCGCCACGACTACGGCGCTTGGCTCGGCGACGACGCGCGCGCCATCGCTCATGTGCGCGAACGCTTTTTCTGCGCCTGGACCCCGGGCGCGGAATTCGCGGCGTTGAAGGCAAAACTGGACGCCTTCAGGGGCGGCGACCTGGTCATGACCCTTCCGCCGCCGCCCTACCGCTGCCAGCCGGCGCCCTACGAGCGCGCCCTGGTGATCGGCCGCATGATCAAGCGCCGCGGCCTACGCGCGCGCCTGCACGTGCTCGACCCGGGCACCCTCTCGCCGCGCTTTGCCGAGGCCTTCGAGGACGACTACAAGGATCAGATCACGCATTACTCGCAGGCGAAGGTGAAGGCACTCGACCCCTTCGGCAAAACCATCGCCACCGAGTTCGATGATCTGCGCTTCGACGACGCCATCCTCATGCCGCCGCAACAGGCCGGCGACCTCGCCTGGCAAGCCGGGCTGATCGGCCGCGACGCCGAGGGCAAGCCCACAGGCTGGGCCGCGCAGGATCCTCTTCATCTGCATGCGCTGGAAGACGAGCGGGTGTTCCTCGTCGGCGACCTGATCGACCGCGCTTCACTGCTGTTCGGCCATTACCCGAAGAGCGGTCGTCTGGCGAGCCGCCTCGGCGCCATCGCCGCGCACGAAATCGCCGCGCGCGCGCAGGGCAAGATAGCGGAGCCGCTGCTGCCGGATAGCAGCTGCTTCATCTACAGCCGGCTCGAACCGGCGGAACTGACGCGCATCGACACGCACTACCGCGTCCGCGGCGACGGCGTCATCGCGCAGACCACCCAGCAGCACCATGACCCCAACCCGCGCGGCGAGGATATCGCGTGGGCGAAGGGGATGTTCGGGGAGATGCTGGCTTATAAATAGCCCCCTCACCCCGCCCTCTCCCCGGTGGAGAGAGGGGTTATGCTGGACTCAGCGCCCGCCCGGCCGCCCGAAGGGCGCTGAGCGCCCCTCGGGGGCAGCGAACGCAGTGAGCGTGGGGCCGTTCATCTCAGTGCCGCGCCCAGACGCTAGTGTCGCCCTTCGGCCCCACCAGCAGGGTGTTGAAGAACTCCCGCCGCGGCATGCGCTCGCCGCTGGTGGCATCGAGGATGGTGCAGCCTTGCTCGCAGCTTGAATCGGAACCGGTCGCCTCGTAGCCCGGTGCGCCCATCGGCAGTCCCGGCACGGCGAGGCCGCGCGCCTTCGGCTTCTCCTTGAGCAGCAGCTTGATGTCCTCGGCCGGCACGTGGCCCTCGATGAAATACCCCGCCACCCGCGCGGTCATGCGCGACGCGACGTCGGCCGGCACCTTGAAGCGGCGCTTCACCGCCGCCAGATCGTCGCTCTCCGTCACTTTCACCTTGAAGCCGTTCTGCCGCAGATGCTCGGCCCAGTCGATGCAGGCGAGGCAGGGCTTGGGCACGAAGACTTCGACGGGCGGCAGGGTTTCGGCGGCGACCGCCACAGTTGCCACAGTTGCCACAGTCACCATAGTCATCGACAGGGCGGCGAACACAATCATTTTTTTCATCATGGCGGCATTTTCATTCAATCTCAGCGTCCGTGCCAGTAGCGCCGGCGTTCCTCGCGTTCCAAAGTCAGTCCCCGCAGTACGCCGAAGCGCAATGTGACGGCGCCGTCGCGGTCGCTGCGCAGCAACCGCGCGCCCGCCGCTTCGTAGCGCCGCAACACCACGGCGTTCGGGTGGCGGAAGCGGTTGCGGTAGCCCACCGGAAAGATCACCGTGCCCGCTCCCACCGCAGACAGAAATTCGGCAGACGAGGAGGTACGGCTGCCGTGGTGCGGCGCCAGCAGCACATCCGCGCGCAGAAGTGCGCCATGCCGCTTTGACAGCGCCTGTTCTGAAACGGTTTCAATGTCGCCGGTGAGCAGGACGCTGCCCTGCGCCGACGTCACCTTGAGCACGCAGCTCATGTCGTTGCTCTTGCGCTTCGCCGCCGCGTAATCGGCCAGCGCCGGATGCAACATCTCGAAGCGCACGCCGTCCCACGCCCAGGCCTGGCCATCGAAGCAGGGGCGATGCCCCGGCGCTTGCCTGAAAGGATGATCCGCGGACATGGAGCTCGCCGTCCAGTCCACCGGCAGGCCGTCGAGCAGCGACAGCGCACCGCCCGCATGATCCATGTCCTGATGCGTCACGATCAAACCGTCGAGGTGCTGCACGCCCTGGGCCCGCAGGTAGGGCAGCAAAATGCGGTTGCCGCTGTTGGCGTCCGCCGAGAATTGCGGCCCGGTGTCGTAGATCAGGTCGTGGCCGGCCGTCTGCACATGCACCGCCAGTCCCTGGCCGACGTCGAGCACCGTCAGTTTCAATTCCCCCGGTGCCGGCCGTTGCGGTGGCAGCAGCACCAGCGGCAGGAAGAGGAGCACGCCGACGCCGCGCGCGGGAAAACCGCGCGGCAACAACAGCCAGATGCAACCGAGCAGCCCCAGCAATACGGCCCACGCCGGCGGCGCCGGCTGCTGCCACACCGCCAGCGGCAGTTCGGCGAGCCATTCGATGAATGCCATCAGCCAGGCGAGCAACTGGTGCGCCAGCACCAGCGGCAGGTCGAAAGGCAGCAGCGCCGCCACCAGCGCCAGTGGCGTGATGACCAGGCTGACGAGCGGGATGGCGACCGCGTTGGCCAGCGGCGAGACCAGCGAGAACTGCTGGAACAGCGCCAGCAGCGCCGGAATCAGGCCGAGCGTTACCGCCCATTGCGCCCTGCCCCACTCCACCAGCCAGTGGCGCGGCGCCACGCGCCCCGCCGCTATGTAGAACAGCAGCGCCACCGCCCCGAAGGACAGCCAGAAGCCGGCCGAGAGCACCGCCCACGGATCGATCAGCAACACCAGGAGCAAGGCCAGCGCCAGCACGCGACTGCCCGCGGTCGCCCGCCCAAGCCACAGGGCGAGCGCCACGACCGACAGCATGTAGAGCGTGCGCTGCGCCGGCACACCGAAGCCCGCCAGCAGGCAATAGCCGAAGGCCGTCGCCCAGCCTGCCGCCGCGGCCGCCTTCTGCGCCGGCAGACGCAGCATGAGCGCCGGCCGGCGACGCCAGAAAAAGGACATCAGCCAGGCGCCGAGTCCGGCGACCATGGTGATGTGAAGCCCGGAGATGGACATGAGGTGCGAAATGCCGGTACGCGCAAACACCTGCCACAGGCCGCTGTCGATGGCGCGCTGATCGCCCACCACCAGCGCCACCAGCACGCCGGCGTAATCGTGCGCCGGCAGGGAACGGAAGAAACGCTCGCGGATGTGTTCGCGCAGGCGCTCGACGGCCAGGCCGGCGCGCGGCACGAAGGCGTCCAGGCGACGATTGTCCTCGGCCATGCGCACATAGCCGGTGGCGCGCACGCCGCGCTCGAACAGCCAGGCTTCGTAGTCGAAGCCCTGCGGGTTGAGATTGCCGTGCGGCCGTTTGAGCCGCACGGTGAACTGCCAGCGCTCGCCGGCATGCAGTTCAGGCGCCGCATGCCGCGCGTCGTCTCCCGCGTCGCCGCCACCATCCACCTCATCGCGCCTGCCGCTATACCAGACCAGCGAAATACGGGAAGGCACCGCAGCCTCGGCGCTCTCCACCTCGAACTCGAAGCGCACGCCGTTCTCATACGCCTGCGGCAGACTGGCAACGACGCCGCTCACGCGGATGTCGCGGCCCTCGTTTTGCGCAGGCAGATGGTCGGCGAGGCGCATCTGCCCCATTGCCGCCGCCCAGGCAAAGCCGGCCAGCAGCGCGCCGAGGAAGTACGCCGTGCGTGTACAGACGGGCCAGCGCCGCCGCAGCGCCCATGCCAGGGCGGCACAGGCCAGGCCGGCGGCGCAAAGTCCGCCGAGTACCGGCCATTGCGGCAACATGGCCTGGCGCTGCAGCCACCACACGCCCAGGGCAAATCCGAGAATCGGCATGCGCATGGGATGGATTGTAAGGGCGACCCTGCTGCCGTGGGGTTGCAGACCGCCGATTCGCTACAATTGAGCCCGAACGCCATGCGCAAGCTCATACGCAAGTATCTTCCGGATCACGAGGCCGTCCGCGGCAGCCGCTGGCTGCGGCGCTTCGAGAACACCCTGCTGCACCCGCGCCTGTGGCACCTGAACCGGCGCTCGGCGGCGGGCGGCTTTGCCGTGGGGCTGTACTGCGGCCTGATTCCCGGCCCCTTCCAGATGCTGGGCGCGGCCATCTTCGCGGTCGCCTTCCGCGTCAACCTGCCGCTTGCCCTGATCACCACCTTCTACACGAACCCCTTCACCATCGTGCCGATCTACCTCGTGGCCTATCGCCTGGGCCGCTTCGCCCTCGGCGGTGCGGGCGGAAAATTCGTCGCCCCGCCCGAATACAGCGCCGTCAACCTGTTCGAGTGGACCCGCGCGATGGGCGAATGGATGCTGGGGCTGGGGGCGCCGCTGGCGGTGGGGGTCGTGTTGCTGGCGAACATCCTCGCCCTGCTCGGCTATTTCGCCGTGCGTGCCGGCTGGCGCTTCTATCTTATCCGCAGCTGGCGCCGGCGCCAGGCAGTACGGCGCAACTGAGCACACCTGAGGCTCGACCTCAGCACACCTTGTAGCGCCGGATCTCCACTTGCAGCCCTTCTGCGAGCCGCTCGAGTTCGTGCGCCGTGCCCGTCGTGCCGGCCACGGCAGCATTGTTTTCTTCCGCCATCTGCGCGATCTTTTCGACATTCACCGCGATTTCGGCGCTGGCGGCGCTCTGTTCCCGCAGGGCCAGCGAGATGTCCCTCACAGAATCCGCCACGCGCAGGGCGCCGGCATGTATCTTCTCCATCGCCTCGCCTGCCTGCTTCGCCAGTTCCACGCCGCCGGCCACCCGTTCCACGCCGGCATGCATGCTATCCACCGCCTGCGCCGTGCCACTCTGGATGGCGGCGATCATCGCGGCGATGTCCTGCGTGGATTGGGTGGTACGCTCGGCGAGCTTGCGCACCTCATCCGCCACCACGGCAAAACCGCGGCCGGATTCGCCGGCGCGGGCCGCCTCGATGGCCGCGTTCAGCGCCAGCAGGTTGGTCTGGTCGGCGATGTCCTTGATGACATTCACGATGGTCGATATGCGGTCCGACTGCCGGCCCAATTCTTCGATCAGCTGCGCCGACTCTTCCACGGATGCGGCGATCCGCTGCATCTCGCTGACACTCTTGCCGACCACCTCGCTGCCCGCCTCGGATAATTCCCCGGACTCGGCCGATATCGCCTGGGCATTGCGCGCATGCTCGGCAATCTGATCGATGCCGACGGTGGTCTGCTCGACCGAGGCCGCCATGGAGGATGCGGCCTCGCTCTGTCTTTGCGAGCCGCCCTGGATCTGCTGCGACGATGCGGCGACCGATGTCGCCGCGGCCGAGACATTGGCTGCGCTGGACTGGACCTTGCCGATCAGGCCGTTCAGCGCTTCAGCCATTGAATTGAAACTCCTGCCGACGATCGCCAGCTCATCCTTCGACTCCAGCGCCACGCGCGCAGTGAGATCTCCCTCGGCGATTTTCTGTGCGCCTTCGGACAACCCCGCCACGCCGCCGACGATGGACAGGTACATGCCCACGGTCAGGTAGCTGACGAGCAACACGATCAGCGCGGCCAGCCCCAGGCTGAGATAAAACCGGGCATCGAGCCTCTCAACACGTGCCTCGATCAACTTGCCGAGGGCCGGCAGTAGTGCGCCCTCGAGCTGATCGTAGGCTGCATCCATGATGCTGCTGGCCTTACTGTAGAAGTCGCCGGCCTGCGTGTGCATCCGTCCGGTCAGCATCTCGCCCTGCACCAGCATCGCGAGGTCAGAAGCCGCATCGAAGTAACTTTCGCTGAACTTATCCAGAGTCTTTTGCAAGTCAGGGTTGGTTCTCCCGGAACGGGCCAATGAGGTATTCAGGTCCTCATTCGTTTTTTTGAACACACCGAGCCATCCCGAAAACTCGTGCTTCCCGTAGTCGGATATTTCCTGTCCGGTCAGCATGGCATTCCCCGCCCCGCGCACAATGGACAGCCGTTCCAGCGCTTCGGGCATGACGAACACGGCCGTATTCGCCAAATAGTAGGAATCCAGTTCCGGGTCCATGATCAGGCTGCTATCCTCGCCTATGCCGGTCATGATCTGCATCGCCGTCCGGATCACCGAGCGGTGGGCGATGAAGCTCGACTGTCCGTCCTGGTTGGGCCAGTCCTCTGCCAGCACCTCCCATTCGTTCCTGAGGTTCTTCCAGGCCTCCATCTGGCGGGCCGCTATCGCCCTGCCGGCAAGTTGCGCATCGGTGCGACGGATCGCCTCGCCGATCTCGGCCGCTTTTTTCTTTATGCCATCCCGCATGCCTTCATTACCAGCCAGCACGCCACTGACCATGTCGCGATGCTGTTGCACGAGCTGGACGAGCCGCAGCACCGGCTTGATCGTCTCGACGCCCGTCAGTTCGAGTCGGCTCTGCCCGATGGTATTGCTCAGGCTGATGGAATTGACCACGACAAAATAGGCGACCGCAACGGAGACGACCAAACCGATGAGGGCAAACTTGGCGGGAAACCTGAGCCGTTGCATCAGGGAAACGGCGGGGGCGAATAGCGTGTGCATGAAATCTCCGATACCTATTCCGGGTTCAGGGGATGGGCTGGGAGAGGTAACGGCATGCCCGGAAATTACTTGAGGGCGCAAGCCAATGCACTAAATGTGGATATGCTTATATTCGCAGCGTGCCGTCCTCGAGCTGCAGCGTGCGTTGCGCCTTGGCGGCGAGTTGCAGGTCGTGGGTGACGATGATGAAGCTGGTGCGATGACTTTCGTTCAGCGCCAGCATGAGGTCGAAGACGCTCTCCGCCGTATGGCGGTCGAGATTGCCGGTCGGCTCGTCGGCCAGCACGCAGGCCGGTTGCGTCACCAGCGCGCGCGCCACGGCAGCGCGCTGGCGTTCACCGCCGGAAAGTTCGCCAGGCGTGTGCTGCAGCCGGTGGCCCAGCCCAACCTCCTTCAGCATCACCGCCGCACGCGCTTCGGCTTCGGCGCGCGGCAGGCGCCGGATCAACAGCGGCATGGCGACGTTTTCCAGAGCGGAGAACTCCATCAGCAGGTGGTGGAACTGATAGATGAAGCCGAGCGATTCGTTGCGCAACCGGCCGCGCTCGGTCTCGCTCACCTGGGTCAGGTCGCGGCCGAGCAGGCTGACGTGGCCCGCCGTCGGCGCATCGAGACCACCGAGCAGATGCAGTAGCGTGCTCTTGCCCGAACCCGAGGCACCGACGATGGCGACACGCTCGCCGCGCGCAATGTCGAGGTCGACACCGAGCAGCACCGGCACCTCGACCTTGCCTTGAAGATAGGTCTTCTTCAGGCCACGGCAGGAGAGCACCATCTCGCCGCCGGGCCGCCCCAAGGCGGGATTTACAGCGAACGGAGCGGGCACAGCCCGCGAACCGCCGTCACCCCCTTCCTCGGGAAGGGGGCCGGGGGGGAGGCTGTCGTTCTCACTCATAGCGCAGGGCCTCGGCGGGGTTGACGCGCGACGCGCGCCAGCTTGGATACAGCGTCGCCAGCAAAGTCAGTACGAAGGACACGGCGGCAATCACGCCGACGTCGCGCCACTGCAGGTCGGACGGCAGCTCGGAGATGTAATACACCTCCCTGGCGAGGAACTGCGTGTTGAACAGCCGCTCGATGGCCGGCACCACCACGTCAATATTGAGCGCCAGCGCGATGCCGCCGGCCAGCCCCAGCGCGAGGCCGATGATGCCGATCAACGCGCCCTGCACGATGAACACCTGCATGATGCTGCCCGGACTTGCCCCCAGCGTGCGCAGGATGGCGATGTCGGACTCCTTGTCGGTCACCGCCATCACCAGCGTGGACACGATGTTGAAGGCCGCCACGGCGACGATCAGCAGCAGGATGATGAACATCACGTTCTTCTCGATCTGCACGGCGCGGAAGAAGTTGGCATGGCTGCGCGTCCAGTCGGTGATATACACATCGCCGTGGATGCGGCTCAGCAGTTCGCGCGCCACGCGCGGCGCTGCGAACAGGTCATCCAGCTTCAGGCGCACGCCGGAGACGCGATCCCCCATGCGGTAGAGCGCCTGGGCGTCGCTCATGTGCACCAGCGCCAGACTCGAATCATATTCGTACATGCCGGCCTCGAAGAGGCCCACCACCTTGAACTGCTTCAGGCGCGGCAGGATCGCCGCCGGCGTCACCAGCCCCTGCGGCGCGATCAGCGTCACCTTGTCGCCGATGAACACCTGCAGCGATCGCGCGAGTTCCGCGCCGAGGATGATGCCGAACTCGCCGGGCTTGAGCACTTGCATCGAGCTGCCGCGCATGTAGCGGTTGAAATCAGCGACCTTTTCCTCGGCGTCGGGCAGCACGCCACGCACCAGCGTGCCGCGTACCGTCTGGTCGTAGGAGAGCATGCCCTGGGCGGCGACATAGGGCGCGGCCGCCCGCACCTCGGGATGCTTCATCGCCTCTTCGGCTACCTGCTGCCAGGCGGACAATTCGCCGCCGGGCCCCGAAATCTGCACGTGCGAGGCGACGCCGAGAATGCGCGTGCGCAGCTCCTTCTGGAAGCCGTTCATCACCGAGAGCACGACGATCAGCGCCGCCACGCCCAGGGCGATGCCGCACATCGAGAGCAGCGAGATGAAGGAGATGAAATGGTTGCGCCGCTTGGCGCGCGTGTAGCGCAGGCCGATGAAGAGTTCATACCGCATAGGGTCGCTATGTTAACATCTTAAGGATGCAGCTTCACATCGTCGTCCCCGGGCTGCTCTGGCCCAAGGATTCCCTCAACGACATCACGCGCGACCTTGATCTGTCCGCGCTGGCCACCTTGCTCGGCCGCGGCCGCCTCGAGCGCCACCCTCCCCTCCCGCTTGAGCACTGGCTGGGAAAGGCCCTCGGCGTCCACAGTGAAGAAACACCCTTCGGCGCGCTGCGCTTACTGGGAGAAGGTCTTGATCCGGGCAATTCCGAGTGGCTGTGCGCCGACCCGGTGCACCTGCGCTTTTCGCGCGACACCCTGGTCGTCGGTGGCGCGACGGAACTGGATCTCGCCCAGCACGAGGCAACACAACTGGTTGCCGAACTCAACGCGCATCTTGCCGGGTTCGGCGAATTCATCGCTCCGCACCCGCGACGCTGGTATCTGCGACTGAAGCGCCCAGCGCATCTTTCCACCCACCCCCTGTCCACCGTCACCGGCAGGACCATCGAGCCCTTCCTGCCGCAGGGCGACGATGCCCGCGCATGGCGCAGTTTCATCAACGAGGCCCAGGTGCTGCTGCACAACCATCCGCTCAACACGGCGCGCGAAGCGGCGGGGCGGCCGACGGCGAACAGTCTGTGGCTGTGGGGCGCCGGAGCGCTGCCGGCAAGCGTCACCCCGACAATCGCGGCCACGCACGTCCATGCCGGCCACCCCCTTGCGCTCGGCTTGGCGAAATGTGCCGGCATGGCCGCCACACCCGTGCCTGATCGTGCCAATGGTGCCAATGGCACCAATGGCGCCGTACCGCAGAGCCTGACTTTCCTTGAAAATCTGGTCGAGGCTGCGCAGACCCTGGATGCCTCGACCTGGCGCAGCGGCCTGGCGCAACTGGAAGCGCGCTGGTTCGCACCCCTGCTCGCCGCGCTGCAGACGCGCCGTCTGCAGCAACTTCGTCTCACGGCGCTCGGTGACGCTGCCACCATTGATGTCACAATCAGCGCCGGCGACCTGTGGAAACTCTGGCGCCGGCCGCAATCACTGTCCGACATCCTGCAATGACACTGATTGTCACTCGTCGCACACCCCTTGCCGCGCAGCAGCGCCTCGAATACGAGGGCGTGCACCCGCTGCTGGCGCGCCTCTACGCGGCACGCGGCATCGCCCGCGCGGCCGACCTCGACACCACCCTGCCGACCCTGCTCGATCCTGCCCTCCTGCAGGGCGCGGCGGAGGCGGCCGTACTGCTGGCCGATGCCATCGCCGGCGACAAGCATCTGCTCATCGTCGCCGACTACGACTGCGACGGCGCCACCGCCTGCGCCGTTGGCGTGCGTGCGTTGCACGCCTTCGGGGCAAACGTCTCCTACCTGGTGCCCAACCGCTTCGATTTCGGCTATGGCCTCACGCCGGAAGTCGTGCGGCTGGCGGCCGCACAGAAACCCGACGTGATTATCACCGTAGACAACGGCATCGCCAGCGTCGAAGGCGTCGCCGAGGCAAAGCGACTCGGCATTGCCACCCTCATCACCGACCATCATCTGCCCGGCGACGAACTGCCGGCGGCCGACTGCATCGTCAATCCCAACCAGCCCGGCTGCGCCTTCCCGAGCAAATCCATCGCCGGCGTCGGCGTCATGTTCTACGTCATGCTCTCGCTGCGTGCGGAACTGAGGAAGCGCGGTGCCTTCGCCTCCGGCGGCGAACCGAACCTCGCCGCCCTGCTCGATCTCGTCGCCCTCGGCACGGTGGCCGACGTGGTGAAGCTCGACCGCAACAACCGCATCCTCGTCGCCCAGGGCCTGCAACGCATTCGCCAGGGCAAGCTGCAGCCCGGCCTGCGCGCCCTCTTCCGCATTGCCGGACGCGAAGCGGAGCGCGCCAGCACCTTCGACCTCGGTTTCGCCCTGGGGCCACGCCTGAACGCCGCCGGTCGCCTCGCCGACATGGCGCTCGGCATCGAGTGCCTCATCACCGACGACCTCGGCCGCGCGCTGAACATCGCGCAGCAACTCGACCAGTTGAACCGCGAACGGCGCGGCATCGAAACGCAGATGCAGGATCAGGCGCTGGCGCTGCTCGAGGCCATCAAGTCCGATGAGTCCGGTGAGCGCGCCAGCCTCTCCCTCTACGACCCCACCTGGCACCAGGGCGTCATCGGCATCCTCGCCTCGCGCGTGAAAGACCGCCTGCACCGCCCGGTGATCGCCTTCGCCCAGAGCAATGCCGGCGAACTCAAGGGCTCCGGCCGCTCCATTCGCGGCCTGCACCTGCGCGACGCCCTCGATCGGGTATCCAAGCATGCCCCCGGCCTGCTGCTGCGCTTCGGCGGCCACGCCGCTGCAGCGGGACTGACTTTGCGCGAGGAAAACCTGGCCCGTTTCGAGGAGCTGTTCGAACAGGCCGTGCGCGAACTGATCGATCCGGCCGACCTGACGCGCACCATCGAGACCGACGGCCCCCTCGAAGCCGGCCGCATGTCGCTCGAATCGGCCCGTCTGCTGGAAGGCGAGATCTGGGGCCAGGGCTTTCCCGCGCCCGTCTTCAGCGATGATTTCATCGTGGACAAGCAGCGCATACTGAAAGACCGTCACCTCAAGCTCACCCTGCGCAAGGGCGCCGCGCGCTTCGAGGCCATCCACTTCAATTTCGCCGAGGGTGCGCCCGACAAGGTGCGCGCCGCCTATCGACTGGCGGTCAACGAATTCAACGGCGTCAGCAGCGTGCAGCTGGTGCTGGAATACCTGGAACCGGCCTGAATGCGCACCGGCCTGACCGACGCATGAACCGCAGAGGATAACCTTATGGAAGCACTCGTCCTGGTCGCCCTGATCCTGCTCAATGGCGCCTTCGCCATGTCGGAGATCGCCCTGCTCAGCGCCCGTCGCAGCCGGCTGGCGCGCCTGGCGGCCGACGGCGACAGCGCAGCCACCGTGGCAATGCAACTCGGCGAGGAACCGACCCGCTTCCTCTCCACCGTCCAGATCGGCATCACCGCGATCAGCATCCTCAACGGCATCGTCGGCGAGTCGGTCCTCGCCGCCCCCTTCGCAACGTGGCTGCAGACATTCGGCATCGAACAACAGGCGAGCGAGGCCGGAGCAACGGCACTGGTGGTCGTGGTGATCACCTACGTGACCATCGTCGTCGGCGAACTGGTGCCCAAGCGCATCGCCCAGATCAATGCGGAGGGCATCGCGCGGCTCGTCGCCCGCCCGATTCAGGCCCTGGCCGTGGTCTCGCGCCCCTTCGTCCGCCTGCTGACCTTCTCGACGGATACGCTGCTTCGGCTGATGGGCAAGCACGGCGCCGGCGGCGCGGCGGTCACCGAGGAGGACATCCACGCCCTGCTGGAAGAGGGTTCCGAAGCCGGTATCATCGAAAAACATGAGCACGACATGGTCCGCAACGTCTTCCGCCTGGACGACCGACAGATCGGCTCTCTCATGATTCCGCGTGCCGACATCGTTTACCTCGACATCCAACAGCCGCTGGAGGCCAATCTTGATCGCGTCGCAGAGTCGGAGCACTCGCGCTTCCCGGTCTGCCGCGGCGGCCTGCATGACATCGAGGGGATCATCGCCACCAAGCAGCTTTTCAACCAGTTGCACCGCAACAGGCAGCCAGACCTCACCGCCCAGCTGCAGCCCTGCGTGTATGTTCCGGAGTCCCTCACCGGCATGGAGCTCCTCGATCAGTTCCGCGCGTCCGACACCCACATGGTGTTCGTCATCGACGAATATGGGGAAATCCAGGGACTGGTGACGCTGCAGGACGTGCTGGAAGCGGTCACCGGGGAATTCCAGCCGCGCAACGCGGAGGATGCCTGGGCCGTCCAGCGCGATGACGGTTCCTGGCTGCTCGACGGTCTGATCCCGCTGCCCGAACTGAAGGACCGCCTCGACCTCCGCGCCGCACCGGAGGAAGACCGCGGCCGCTACCATACGCTCAGCGGCATGATGATGTGGCTGCTCGGCCGCCTGCCCCACACCGGCGACAAAGCGCAATGGGAACGCTGGCAGTTTGAGGTGGTCGACCTGGACGGCAAGCGGGTCGACAAGGTGCTGGCCAGCCGCCTGCCCGAATCCAGCGGGCAGGAGAAGGGCAATAACGCAGCCTCGCCGCCGCACAAGGCTGATTGATGAGAAAAGGATTGCAATGAGATACGACTACAGGCGGCCGGACGGGCCTGAACCGAGCCTGTTGGGCAAGGTGCTGGGCGTCGCAGCCGGCGCCGTGCTGCTTGTCGCGGCGCTGATGTTCTCCGTAGTGATATTTGCGTTCGTGCTGGCCGCCGGGCTGCTGGCATGGGGCTATCTGTGGTGGAAAACGCGGGAGCTGCGTCGCCAGATGCGCGAGCAAATGGAGGCGCAGCAGATGGGGCAAGGCAGCGGGCCGTATGGGAGCGCGCCTCCTCCAGGCGGACGGATCATAGAGGGCGAAGTGATCCGCGACGAAGGGAACGACGAGCGCCGTCGCTGAGACGGGTCCGGCCTGCTCCCTGCTGTATAATTTACCGTTTTGGATTTGCCCCGACATGGAAGCCGAACGCATCAACAGCCTCTCCAATCGCCTCACGGACCTGCACGCGCGCGAGCAGGATCTGCGGAGGTATCTTTGACTTCGATGCCAAGCAATCCAAGCTGAACGAAGTCGCCCGGGCCCTCGAAGACCCGGCCGTCTGGAATGATGCGGCCCGCGCCCAGGATCTCGGCCGAGAGAAGAAATCCCTCGAAGGCGTCGTCGTCGCGCTGAGCGGCATCGACCAGGGCCTGCGCGACTCGCGCGAACTGTTCGAGATGGCGCGCGGCGAGAACGACGACGAGACGCTGATCGCCGTCGAGTCCGATGCAGCCAAGCTCGACAAGCAGGTCGCGGCGCTCGAGTTCCGCCGCATGTTCTCCAACCCGGCGGATCCCAACAACTGCTTCCTGGACATCCAGGCCGGCGCCGGCGGCACCGAGGCGCAGGACTGGGCCTCCATGCTGCTGCGCATGTACCTGCGCTACACCGAGCGCAAGGGCTTCCAGGTCGAAGTGCTGGAGGAATCCGAGGGCGAGGTCGCCGGCATCAAGACCGCCACGCTGAAGGTCTCCGGCGAATACGCCTACGGCCACCTGCGCACCGAAACCGGCATCCACCGCCTGGTGCGCAAGTCGCCCTACGATTCCAATGCGCGGCGCCACACCTCGTTCGCCAGCGTCTTCGTCTATCCCGAGGTGGACGACTCGATCGACATCGAGATCAACCCGGCCGACCTGCGCATCGACACCTTCCGCGCCTCAGGCGCCGGCGGCCAGCACGTGAACAAGACCGAGTCGGCCATCCGCATCACGCATGCCCCGTCCGGCATCGTCGTGCAGTGCCAGAACGACCGCTCGCAGCACCGCAACAAGGCCGAGGCGATGGCCATGCTGAAGTCCCGCATGTACGAAGCCGAGCTGCGCAAGCGCCAGGCCGCGGCGCAGCAGGTGGAGGATGCCAAGACCGACATCGGCTGGGGCCACCAGATCCGCTCCTACGTGCTCGACCAGTCACGCATCAAGGACCTGCGCACCAACGTGGAATTCGGCAATACCCAGGCCGTGCTCGACGGCGACCTCGACGATTTCATCGAAGCCAGCCTGAAACAGGGCGTCTAAGGAAAACAACCATGAGCGAACAAACTCCGCTGCCCCAGGACGAAAACCAGATCATCGCCGAGCGACGCGAGAAGCTGGCGAAGCTGCGCGCCGAAGGTGTCGCCTTTCCCAACGACTTCCTGCGCGAGAACACCGCCGAGAAACTTGACGAGTTGTACGGCGAGAAAACACGCGAGGAGCTGGAAGCCCAACCGGTGGATGTCTGCGTCGCCGGCCGCATCATGCTGAAGCGCGTCATGGGCAAGGCCTCCTTCGCCACCATCCAGGACCTCTCCGGCCGCATCCAGCTCTACGTCAGCAACGACGGCACGGGCGAAGCGGTGCACGGCGCCTTCAAGCACTGGGACATCGGCGACATCGTCGGCGCGCGCGGCACGCTGTTCAAGACCAAGACCGGCGAGCTGACCATCAATGTCGGCGAACTGCGTCTGCTCACCAAGTCGCTGCGCCCGCTGCCGGAGAAATTCCATGGCCTCACCGACACCGAGCAGAAGGTGCGCCAGCGCCACCTCGACCTCATCACCAACGAGCGCTCGCGCTGGGTTTTCGCCGCGCGCTCGCGCCTGGTGCAGTCGATCCGCGGCTACATGACCGGACACGGCTTCCTCGAGGTGGAAACGCCGATGATGCACGCCATCCCCGGCGGCGCCTCGGCCAAGCCTTTCAAGACGCATCACAACGCGCTGGACATGGAACTGTTCCTGCGCATCGCACCGGAGCTGTATCTGAAGCGCCTGGTGGTGGGCGGATTCGAGAAGGTCTTCGAGATCAACCGCAATTTCCGCAACGAAGGCATCTCGACGCGCCACAACCCCGAGTTCACCATGATGGAGTTCTACGAGGCTTATTCCGACTACAAGCTCCTCATGAACTTCACCGAAGGCCTGCTGCGCCATGCCGCGCGCGAAGCGTTCGGCAGCGAGACTTTCGAGTACCAGGGGCGCGCGCTCGACTTCGCCAAGCCCTTCGCCAGGATGACGCTCGCCGAGGCGGTGCACAAGCACCACCCGGGCTATTCGATGGAACAGCTCAACGACACGGCCTGGCTGCGAGAGCGGCTCGGCGGAATGCATGTCGAGGCGGCGCCCCATCTGGGGCTCGGCGCCCTGCAACTGCTGATGTTCGAGGAAACCACCGAAGCGGAGTTGTGGGACCCGACCTACATCATCGACTATCCGGCCGAAGTCTCACCGCTGGCGCGCCGCTCGGACGCCAACCCCGAGATTGCCGAGCGTTTCGAGCTGTTCATCGTCGGGCGCGAGATCGCCAACGGTTTCTCGGAGTTGAACGATCCGGAAGACCAGGCCGCGCGCTTCCTCGAGCAGGTCAAGGCCAAGGAAGCCGGCGACGAGGAAGCCATGTTCTACGATGCCGACTACATCCGCGCGCTGGAGTACGGCCTGCCGCCGACGGCCGGCTGCGGCGTCGGCATCGACCGGCTTATCATGCTGCTCACGGATTGCCCAAACATTCGCGACGTCATCCTGTTTCCGCAGATGCGACGCGAGTTGTAAGAAAATGTGTCCGCAGTCCGCGGATACTCCACTGAAGCGTTATTTCCCCTGAAGTCCCAACCAGGAGAAGAGAATGGAAACCCAAGCAAGCGGTAACAAACTGCACCCCCTCATCTGGGTCGCGGCTATCGCCGTGATCCTGCTCTCGGCCGCCGGCATCGGCGCCATTTTCGGCGTGATCCCGACGGCTGAGAGCACCCCCAAGCCAGCCGAACCGGTCGCTGTAGCCGCTCCGGCCCATGCTGCTGCCCCCGCCGCGCCTGCGGTTGCCGCGGCACCGGCCGTCGCGCCCAAGGCCGAGCCACAGGCCGCCCCGGCGCCGAAGCCCGCGCCAAAACCCAAAGTCGTCGCCAAGGCGCCCGAACCGAAGCCGGAGCCGGCCCCGCAAACGGCACCAGTGGCACCGGTCGCCGCCCCGCCCGCGCCACCCCCCGCGCCGGCAATCTGCTTGAACTGCGGCACCATCGATTCGGTGCGAGAGATCGAGCAGAAGGGTGAAGGCACGGGCATCGGCGCCGTCGGCGGCGCCGTCGTCGGTGGCCTGCTCGGCAGCCAGATCGGCAAGGGCACCGGCAAGACGGTCGCCACCGTGGTCGGCGCGGCGGGCGGCGGCTATGCCGGCCACCAGGTCGAGAAGCATGTCCGCTCCACGAAAAAATATGAAGTTCTCGTCCGCTTCGAAGACGGCGCCTCGCGCACGTTCATGTTCGACTCCCAGCCGTCCTGGCGCATTGGCGACCGGGTGAAGGTCGACAACAACGTCATCATGGCGCGTTGATCCGTCCCATCCAACCTGCCGCGCCGGCCTTCCGGGACGGGGCGGCCTTCAGCGAAAGCTACAACGACCCCTACTGGTCGCTGGATGGCGGGCTCGACGAGACCCGCCATGTTTTTCTCTCCGGCAACGAACTTCCCGCACGCTGGCAATCGCGCGAACGCTTCACCCTCCTCGAAACCGGTTTCGGCACGGGCCTGAATTTCCTCTGCGCATGGCAACACTTTCGCGAGACGGCTCGGCCCGAAGCGCGCCTGCATTACCTCTCGGTCGACAAGCATCCATTCCGCCGTGAGAACCTCGAAAGCCTGTACCGCAGTTGGCCGGAACTCGAGCGCCTAGGCCACGCCCTGCTTGAACGCTATCCCCCGCTCATCCCCGGCTTCCACCGCCTGCATCTCGACGGCGGCCGCGTCAGCCTGACCTTGTTGTGGGGCGAAGCGACGGAAATGCTGGCGCAGCTCGAGGCGCAAGTCGATGCCTTCTTCCTCGACGGCTTCGCCCCGTCACGCAACCCGGACATGTGGAGCGAGGCATTGTTCGCGCAACTCGCGCGGCTGGCTGCGCCGGGCGCCACCTTCGCCACCTACACCGCCGCGGGGAAAGTCAGCCGCTGCATGACGGCGGCCGGATTCGATGTCGGCAAGCGCGCAGGCTTCGGTCGCAAGCGCGAGATGCTCGCCGGCCGTTTTGCCGGCACGGAACATGCGGAACCTGCGAAAGAACGGCGTGCCATCGTGATCGGCGGCGGCATCGCCGGCACGCTGGTGGCCGAGCGACTCGCCGCGCGCGGCTGGACCATCGATCTCATCGAGCGGCGCGACGGCCTGGCGCGCGAGACCTCAGGCAACCCGGCCGGCGTGCTGCAACCGGTGCCCTCTGCCGACAGCAACCGACTCTCGCGCCTGACGCTGGCCGGCTTCCACTATGCCCTGCACCGCCTGCAGGACTTCTCGACTGATCCGGGTCTCATTTGGCAGCCATGCGGCGTGTTGCGCCTGGCCCGCGACGAGAAGCAGATCGAGCGACAGCGGCGCATCGCCGAGTCCGGCCTGTTCCCGCCGGACGTGCTGTGCTGGGTGGATGTCGACGAAGCCTCGGCGCTGGCCGGCTGGCGCGTACCGGCGCCGGGCTGGTGGTTTCCGCAGGGCGGCTGGGTGCATCCGCCGAGCCTGTGCGACGCCGCCCTGCGTGCGGCAGGCGACAGGGTGCGCCTGCATGCGCAACGCGAGGTCGCCGATCTCGCGCGCACAGATGACGGCTGGCGCGCCCTGGACGGCTCAGGCCAGGTCATCGCCGAGGCGCCCGTGGCGATCCTCGCCAACGGCCACCACGCGCAGCGCTTCAAGGTCGCGGCCGCGCTGCCACTGCGCCCGGTGCGCGGCCAGGTCACCTGCATCCCGGCCGGACCGAATCGTGCGATCAAGGTGGTGGTCTCGCGTGAAGGCTACGTCACACCGGCAACGTCCTTCGGCGTGCATGTCGTTGGCGCCACTTACGAGGAAGGCTCGACGGATACGCTGGCGCGGGAGGAAGACCACCGCGCCAATCTGGAGCGACTGAAAAAGCTGCTGCCGGATTTCGCCGCGACGGTGGATCCGGCGCGGGTGGCGGGACGCGCCGGCATTCGCACGGTGGGGCCGGACAGGCTGCCGCTGGTCGGCGCCATTCCAGGAAACGAGGGATTGTTCGGCCTGCTCGGCCTCGGCTCGCGCGGCCTGGTCTATGCGCCGTTGGCAGCGGAACTGTTGGCCGCCAGCATAGAGGGAGAGCCGCTACCGCTCGAACGGGACCTTGCCGCCGGCCTCACGCCGGCGGCAAGGTTAAACGTGGCGCGCTAGCCGCGCCAGCACGACATCGCGGCCGAAGGCCTCCAGCACGGCGTCGATTGCCGGTGTCTGCGTCTGTCCGGTGAGCACCACGCGCAGCGGAATCGCCAGTTGCGGAAATTTCATGCCACGCGCTGCGACGACATCCTTCAAAGCCCCGCTGATCTGCGCCTTTTCCCACACCGTCGTCTCCAGCCGCGTGTGCAATTCGCGCAGTGCATCGCGCGCCGCCTCGGTGACATGCTGCGCCAGCAGTTCGGCGCCGGGATAGACCTCGACGTAAAACGGCTCGACGGCATCGGCAAGTTCGTTCAGCGTTGCCACGCGATCCTTGTAGAGTGCCACCACCCCGGCCAGATCCGGGCCGGCGGCAACGCCAATGCCGCGCGCAGACAACCGCGGTGCCACTGCCTCGGTCAGCAAGCTGTCGTCACGCACCTTGAGGTATTGCTGATTGAGCCAGGCCAGTTTTTCCGGGTTGAACTGCGCCGGCGAGCGGCTGATGTGCTCGAGGTCGAACCAGTCGACGAACTGCTCCAGCGAGAACACCTCATCGTTGCCGTGCGACCAGCCCAGCCGCGCCAGATAGTTGAGCAGCGCCTCTGGCAGGAAGCCGTCTTCGGCATACTGCATCACCGACACTGCGCCATGGCGCTTGGAGAGACGCTCGCCGTCGGCGCCGAGGATCATCGGCACGTGGGCGAAGAAGGGAATCGGGGCGCCCAGCGCGCGGTAGATGTTGATCTGGCGCGGCGTGTTGTTCACGTGGTCGTCGCCGCGGATGCAATGCGTGATGGCCATGTCGAGATCGTCCACCACCACGCCAAAATTGTAGGTCGGCACGCCATCGGCGCGCAGCAGGACAAGGTCGTCCAGCTCGGCATTGGCGATCTCGATTCGTCCCTTCACCAGGTCATCCCACGCCACCACGCCATCGTCGGGATTGCGGAAGCGCAGGATCGGCTTGACGTCGGCCGGCGGCGTCATGCCCTTGGCGTTCTCCGGCCGCCAGCGACCGTCGTAGCGTGGCTTCTCGCCACGTGCACGCTGCGCCTCGCGCATGGCGTCGAGCTCCTCCTTGCTGGCATAGCACCAGTAGGCATGGCCCGCCTTGACCAGCTGCTGCGCCACTTCGGCATAGCGCGCCAGGCGCTGCATCTGGTAGAACGGCCCCTCGTCCCTGTCCAGGCCCAGCCACGACATGCCGTCGAGGATGGCGTCGATGGACGCCTGCGTCGAACGCTCGATGTCGGTGTCTTCGATGCGCAGGATGAAGCGGCCACCGTGCTTGCGGGCATAGGCCCATGAATACAGCGCCGTGCGGGCGCCGCCGACGTGGAGGTAGCCGGTCGGGCTGGGAGCGAATCGGGTACGGACGGTCATGCTGCAGGCACCAGCGGGAAAAGGCGACATTTTAAGCGATACGCCGACCAGGCCCGGCGTAAATTGACCGAAACCGCCCCCTGTGGGAAAATGCGCGCCTCCTATCGGGCGGCTAGCTCAGCGGTAGAGCACTGCCTTCACACGGCAGGGGTCACAGGTTCGAACCCTGTGCCGCCCACCAAGAAATCAAGTAGTTAGGTAAAGGCCGGTTTTGATCAAACCGGCCTTTTTCCTTTCTAGTGTCACCGTTTTGTCACGGAAAATCACGCAACATCATTCGGCGCATATCACCGTTTTGTCACGGCGCCTCGAATAACCACCAAGTTTCGCCGAGGTGGCTCCCGCCAAGCCCTGGTCAATATGGATACACGGCCGTGTATCCATATGCTATGCTGAAAAAATGAAAGATGTTGGGATCCGCGTCCGCGTAGAGCTCGAACTGCGAGAGGCATTTGCCGCAGCCTGCAAAGCCGAAAATCGAGAGGCTTCGGACGTTATACGCGAATTCATGAGGGCGTATGCCGACCAACACCAGGAAGGTAAGCAGCAAAGCTTGTTTACACCGCGACAGACGGTAAGAAGGAGGGGAATCCAACATGGCTAGCTTTTATGAGTTCTTCGCCGGCGGGGGCATGGCCCGTGCCGGTCTCGGCTCCGAGTGGACATGCCTGTTCGCCAACGACTTCGACCAGAAGAAGGGCGCCACCTATCAGCGCAACTGGGGAAAGAACGAGTTGGTGATTGGCGACGTTCGAAACGTGAAGCCGGAAAACATACCTGGGCGAGCCAATCTTATTTGGGGGTCATTCCCGTGCCAGGACTTATCCTTGGCCGGCGCGGGGGCTGGACTCAAAGGCGACCGCTCAGGCACTTTCTGGCCGTTCTGGGATGTTGTGAAAGGGCTCATCGCTGAAGACCGCGCCCCTGAGATCATCGCATTAGAAAACGTGGTTGGCACGCTGCACTCGCATGACGGCAAAGATTTCACCGCGATTTGCTCAGCGCTTGATCGTGCTGGGTATCGCTTCGGTGCGATGGTAATTGACGCGGCAATGTTCGTTCCGCAGTCGCGCCCCCGGCTGTTCATCATCGGCATCAATGGAAATCTTCGCCCGCCCGAGGGGGTTCATCGCCATGGCCCCTCTCCCTTGTGGCACACGCGCACCCTCTGCAGCGCTTACGAGAAGCTGCCTGCCAAGATGCAGCAGAACTGGGTTTGGTGGGACCTGCCATCCCCGCCGCCGCGTACCGCCACCTTCGCCGATTTTGTGGAGGAAAACCCAACAGGCGTGGATTGGCACACAGCTGCAGAAACCAAACTGCTTTTGTCGATGATGAGCGATATCAACCTCGACAAGGTAGATGAAGCCAGGAAGCTGTCGAAGATGACCGGCCTGCGCTTTGTCGGGGCTATTTACAAGCGCACGCGCCGCGACGAAAACGGTTTTAAGGTGCAGCGCGCCGAAGTACGCTTTGATGACGTGGCTGGATGCCTTCGCACTCCTGCAGGCGGATCAAGCCGGCAGCTCATCATGGTGATAGACGATGGCAAAGTCCGCTCGCGCCTCATCTCAAGCCGTGAAACCGCGAGGCTTATGGGCCTACCAGACGACTACGCCTTACCGGAGAATTATAATGAAGCGTATCACCTCACTGGCGATGGAGTCGCGGTGCCTGTGGTGCGACACATAGCGCAAAATATCTTCGGCCCACTACTGGCCATGCAAGCAGCCCTCGCGCGAGCGGCGGCATGAGCATCATTCCTTGCGACCAAAATCGCGAGCTCCGCAGTCTGATTGAAGACTACGCGGAAAATTTAAAGACTGAGGCTCACAAGCTCGGCGCACATGGCCTAAGCGAACAAGAGTTCTATAACAGCGGGCTTTTCCGCGGTGCCATCGAGCGAGTGCGAGGTCAGTTCTCAGCAACGATGCGGGAAAAGCGAGAATTCGTTCAGCACGTGCTGAACCACATGCAGGACGCTGGTTACATTGCGGACTGGGATTCGGCGGGAGAAGCAAACAGACACGACTATGTTGTCAGCCTCAACAACGGCCGCAAGGCCGTTATCGAGTTGAAAGGATGCTTGGATGGTAACAACACCAACATCTTTGAGCGCCCTCCGCAGGCGGAAGAATTCGTCATCTGGAGTGTATGCACCAACCCTGGCGCGGATCCCCGACATAACGCTTGGTCTGGCATTCACACTCGATTGAGCGCAGAAATTATCTTTCGCGAGCAGCGTGTTGATGGCGTCATCATTTGGGACATGGTTTGTGGCACAGTCGGCCGGCCGTGCCCTAAGGTCACAACCGATCCCAGCCGAATGACAACAGTTGGACCTTATGTTCAGCCGCCGCCATGCATCTACGTTCTTCCGTCGACAATCCCCAGCCCACGCAACAATCCGCATCCGACCCCCCAGCGTCTTGAAGACGTGCAATTACTCAAGGCATTTCATGACTGCTTTAAGGGTCAAGATCAGGAAGTAAATTACGTGGACTTTGAAGTCGGCTATCAAGGGACGGATACTGTACGAAAAACGCGAGTGGTACGCGATGGCGCGACGCAACGCGAATCGGACGCCACAGCAATCCGCCGGGCCTGACGAATCACCCAAAGCGCAGCGGTCCCGCACGATGCGGGCTGTGCGCTCCAGGAACACTTATCCAGAACTAGCAGTTCGTCGGCTCCTGTGTTCCTTGGGTCTGAAAGGCTACCGTCTCCACCGCAAAGAGCTTCCAGGCAAGCCGGATGTCGTCTTTGTAGGCCGGAAAAAAGCTATCTTCATTCATGGCTGTTTCTGGCATTGCCACGCTTGCCGGCGCGGAAATCGCATGCCAGCAACGAATGTTGATTACTGGCAGAAGAAAATCGGCCGCAACAAACTCCGCGATCGCAAACATCTGGCTGAACTTGCTCGGCTCGGCTGGTCAACCCTTACCGTTTGGGAATGCGAGTTGAACAACGCGGAGGCGCTTAGCGCCAAGCTTCGAAATTTTGTAGCTTCGCCACCAACCCATATTTGACGGCGCGTCAATTATCCCCTCCCTAATGCCCTCCATATAGCAACCCTTCAGGGATCGCTATAGGGCAGGCATGCTTTGATCGGCGATCAAAGCATGCTTAAGGACTTGAAGCGACTTGCGATATTGAATCCGCTTCGATCGTCGTAGAGCAGGCATCAATATATTTACGTAATTTGTCATTCCCATGATGCGCTGTTTAATGCGTTTTCACTTGACCGACTTCGCGCAACCTCCGCTTCGCGCGCTCCAGTTCCTCACCGACAATTCGAATCTCACGCACCCCCGGCGGCCGGCGAGGTTGAATCCGCCCGGCCAACAGCTCCTGCAGCTCGTGTCTCAGGTGCTCTACTTGATCCCCTGCTGCATGCGCCCAGCGCAGCGCGTCGGCGTGCTTCCCAGCGGACAGGGAAATCATGGCCGCAAGCCGCGTGCACTCGATGGTCGGCTGGTGGGGCCCGCCTGCGGAGAAATATTCGCCAGGCAGGCCCTGGATCTCCAGCTGCAAAGGATGGTTATCGACATGCAGCATCCACCGCCAGAGGTTGGTGCTAAGGTCAAACATTTTGCACAGCATGTGAAAATCGTTGTCCTTGTTCATTCGCAACGCTCCATCTTTCGCCAGAGGGCGGCAAACGCCGCCTCGATCTCCTCGTCGGTCATGTCCGCCTGCCGGCACGCCGGCGCGGCAGGTGCCTGGTAGCCCATCGAGGCCGCCGTGGCCAGGGGCTGAAACTCCCCGGCCCCTGGCTTGGGATCTGGTTCGTCCTGGGTGGTCATGATCATTCTTCCTCGTGATACCAATTGCGCCACATTTTCTGCATGACCAGCATGATCATGATGAACCAGGCGCCGGGGATGATGAACCACCACACCCACCAGTCAGTCATAGCCCAAACCGGCATCCCGCCGATGGCCACGGCGGCGCACCAGAGCATGATCCGCTTCTGGCGCTGACGCTCGGCTTTGTCGACAGGGACTCGTTCAACTTTCTGTTCCATCTCAAAACTCCTTCTCAGTGATTAAAGCGACCATGGTCCTCGTGTCCATGATCCCAACGATGAAGGCGCGGACCTCCGCATCCGGCGCCTGGCGGTACAGATCCACCAGCCGCTCGCGCGAGCAGATCAGCGGATCGATCCGGTCGAGCTCGGCCAGGAACTCCGCTGGCACGTTCGGCCGCTGGAGCGGGTGTTGAATTTCCATTTCGGTTTGCATTTTTTTCTCCTCGGGTTGTTTGTTAAACCAGCACTTCATAGACCAGTTCCCCGCCTCTGCCAGGCAAGGCCTCCCCCTGGCAAAGCAGCCGTAGAACTCTCCCTCTCACTTCTTCACCGCCTTGGTCCAGGGCTCGCTGCGCGGCTGTTACAGCGGCCTTCAGGATCTCGTGAAGCAGATCCTGGGGCGCCTGACGGCGCCGCCGGGCCAGGGTCATGAACTCGCGACTGTTCATCCTCACCAGTCGCTCAGCGGAGACAAAAATGACATCGTCGTCTGCAACAGGCCTGTTGATCGCCGGGCAGGCCAGGCCCGCCCTGAAGTCGACTGTGATGCCGGCGATCATGCCGCCTCCTTCTCGGCCTCTATGCGCCGCATAAGCTCCCGCGCCGCGGGGCTGGCTGCAGTCAAGAGGCATTCGAAAATGAGCCGCTGTGCTGCAACCGCTTCCGCGACCGTGGTTTTGCTTTCCCAAGCCTTCCAAGCCGCCGCGCGAGCGAGCGTCCGCTGAGCATCGCGCACAACGCCATCCTCGATGTAATCCGCCAGTGGCCATATCAAGCTTCCCTTCGCTTGCCGATGCAGCAGGCCGTGACAGTAGCCACGGTCGGATGTCTCTATGATTGCGACCCGTTCCGCCAGAGTTGCGGAGGGCCAAGCCTCGATCAGCTTGCGCGCCTGCAGCTCAACCCGATCGAGAAATTCGTCGCGCTCTCGCTCAGCGCGGATCAGTTTTTTCGCTTCCCGGCCTTTGTCCGCACCAAGGTTCCCGAGGATTGAAGCGGCCTCGTTCAGGACGCGGATCTTCTTCTCGTCCAACCCATGCCGGCGCGGGTCTGCCGCCACCGCGCGAATTGTTGTCGACGCGCCTTTCAGCTTCGCAGCTTCGTTTCTGATGCCCTTCCCAGTCCCGAACATGCTTACTCTCCTTGAAGTTGATCAGTCTTCGCCCAACATCGAAATCGTGATAACCGCTTCGCCTTCGCCCCCGCGCCCGCAGTGCATCTGCAGCACCACCAGCCGAGGCCGCACGCCACGGCCGCCACGCGGCACGCGGTACAGCTGGAATCGCAACTCAGAGCCGCCATTCCGTCGAGCGGCAAGTGAAGCCATGTACAGCACGTCCCAAAGCCGTCCTGCTTCGTCCTGATAGGTCTGGCGCTTGTTGTCGGCTTCGCTCCAGGTCACGCAGTCCTCCCAAACAGCACGGGTAAGAGCAACCGAAAACCGAAAGCCTGCTTCCCTCGCCGTCTCCGTTACATCGACCAGCACGCCGTCTTCGATGGCCTGCGCCCTGGTGTAGGTCGAGATCGGTTCGCCAAGGATCTCAGCCATGGTTTCAACTGCTGCAGGGTGTCCGTACATCTTCAACCTCCAGAAACGTGACTCGGTTTCCTAGCCGGCCTGCTTGGCCGGCTCTCAGATGCGGCTTAAAAAAATCCTCTGTCCAGGGCCGCTCTGGCGGCCTCCTGAACACCGTTGAACCACCGCTGGCGATAGCCCTGCTTGTCCTTGATCAACGCCGGGCTGTGCATGGGCCATTCACCTACCAGGATCGCCGCATGCACTTGCTTACCCTCCCGCTCCTTCACCACCAGGGTGAAACTCACGCGGTGGTCCGGACAAGACCCTCCCTCGTGAAGTGGATGGCTGCACTCGCAGCTTTCTTTCCCGTCCTTCATGAAGTGGATGGCATGCAATTCGCCGTTCGGCTCAATGAACGCCTTGTCATAGCCTTCCTGCAGGCAGATGTGGATGTGTCTCTTTGTGAATCCCATTTCGTTTCTCCTTTACTGTTAAAAAATCTTCTTGCCTTAAGGCGCCCTGCGCAGCTGGCGCCCTGCCTCACTTCACTTTGCATCTGCTTCACCACAACCGCCCCCCCGGGGGGCGGCGGGGCTTTCGCGGAAATGCGGGACTGACGCGCCCCGAAGGGCGCCGGCGGGGTTTCGTCGCGGTGCAAGATGGCGTGACAGACAAGGGGCGCAGCCGAGGCCGCAGCCCGAAGGGACCGGGCGAAGGGGCGCGCGAAGCGGGCGCGTAGCGCCCCCCGCAGGCTGGCGCGACGGCTTGCTTGAGCGGCGCCGCCGGCGAGCGTCAGGCACGCATTGAAGCCCCGCCGCTGCCCGGGGCCGAAAAATTCGGTGGCGGTTTTTTGCCACCGGATTTTCCGGAACAGGCGCACGTAGTTTTTTCTCTCGCGCGAAGCGCGCACGATGGCAAGCGGAGCGCGCAGAGGGCAGCCGAGCGGAGCGAGGGGAGGATTGAAGCCGAATGGCCGAGACGCGCAGCGGCTCGGGGCGAAGCCCGGAAAGCCCGTCCGGCGAAGCCGGGCCCCAAGATTGTTCTGGGGTAGACGCATTTCCCGCTACTCCCCAGCACCACCAGCTTCACCAGGTGCAACCGCCCCCTGCTGCTTCTCCTTCAGCCAAGAGGCAACTGAAGTCTTGAGCCAGAGAGTCCGTGAGCCCAGCCGAATGAAAGGGGGCAACGTGTGGGGCCGGCGAGAAACATCGGCCTTGATGGTCGACGCCTTGCGCTTGATGATCGGCGAGAGGCCGGCGGCATCGAGAGTTTCGAGGGGGTCGATGCCGAGGACAGCATCGGTAGAGGGTGGAACAGAAGAATCGCGGTGCGGCATAACAGATAACTCCGAGCAAGAATTACCGGCGCAATTAAGCGCAGGTAGGTTTGCTCGCTTGCCGGTCCACCGCCTGGTGAGGCCGACTACATTATCTGTTCGTACTTCCCCGCACGTTGAAGACTGTGCGTGATGGTGTACCTACGTACTGTCTGGATTGCAACCTAGCGGGGCCGCGATAACCCCGATCCGTACCCACACCCCCCGTTGTGAATCAGCCGTTGGTTTCCTGCAGGCCGGGAGTGTGTCGACACGTTACCTATACACCATGGCCACATCATACAAAATCGAACATGAGTCGCGCAAGTAAAGATTTTGCGAGACACTGTCCAACTCGATTCAAGAGCGCATGCCGCGGCGTGCGCATCGCTGGGGGGGGGGCCGGCGGCGGGGATCTGCGCAGCAGTTCCCCTTGAGCGCTGACGCAGCGCTTCCCTCGACCCGCGCGGGGCGGGAGCGGTAAATCGCCTGGTCCGTTGCGGCGGAGATCCGCGCGATAGCGCGGTGTGTGGCGTAGCCCGCCGCATGTACGGTCCCGGGCGTCATTCGCGGGGGCGTGGCTTGGGCTGCGCGGGTCGAGGGAAAGAGGTGGCGCATGGCTTTAACGAATTTGTTAAAGCTACTTCCCGCCACCGCTCGCCGGCGCCGCAGGCGCCGGGGCTGCAGGTGCTGGTGCAGGGGTATCGCCTCCGCCCTGGCTGCCCTTCGACGGCGGCCGGCCGCCTCCACGGCCGGCGCCGCGCAGGCTGTCGTTCGGATCCTTGGTGGCGTGGTCGCCCATGTAGCTGGCGACGCTGCTGCCGATCCAGGTAACGATCTGGTCAGGCAGGTCCAGCGCCTTGCGATAGACCGTGCCGACCAGCTGCACGGCGATGGTGACAACAATGAACACCATCCCGAGCCACATGAAGAACTTGATGAGTGACCATGTGTCGGCCACGTCGAGCACGCCGCCCACTCCCGCGGTGAAAAGCGACCATGCCGCATTCAACACAGCGGTTGCGATCGCGAAGCCGAACACCAAGGCAAGCGGGCGCAGCAGCAGATCGAGGAGCATGGCGTAGCCCTTCTCGGTACGTTGCCCCATGCCCTCGCCCTCGGCCTCGAGATGCGCGAGCGCCCAAACGGGTGCCAAAAGGACGCACTCGGCGACCACCAGCAGCCAGGCCACCACCCCCAGCGTCCAGAACAGCGCGGGGACCATCGGCACGTAGACGCTGAGGGTAATGCCCATCAAGATCATCGGCACGATGATCGACATGGCCAATCCGGAGACGTAGAGCGCAAGCGGCATCGCGCCTGCCCCGAGCACGCTGGTGAAAGCGAGAGCCGTGAGTGCGATGAGAATCACGGTGATGCCCGCGATACCCATGCCGATGAGCGAGGCGCCGAAGGCGGCGAGGGATTGCACCAACCCGCCGCCGGCGGTAAGCGCCGCGGCCTTGACGTTACCGAAGAGAATCTTGAGCAACAACGCCGGGTTATCCTTTACCTTCTTGAGCATTGCCCAGATGCTTTCCCCACTGCCGGCCCCACTGCCTGAGCCGGACCCTGCCGCCTGCGCGCCCGTCAATCCTTCGCTCTCCATGATGGATCCAGAATAGCTGGCGGCCTCCTGGCCGGCGCTGCTGGTGTTGGTGTTGGCGGTGAGCTGTGCGCCGGCTCCCGCCGAGCTGTTGAGATCGCTCTGAGCCTTCGCGGATTTGACCGACTGAAATCCAAAACTGAGCCATGAACCCTTCGCTTGCTCGGCGTTGAGCGAGCTGACCTTCGAGCTCGCCAGGCTGCGGGCAGCTTCAGAGATCGAGGTCTCATAGGTCTCTGCCGCCTTGATAATGTTCGCCCGGACCTCGTCGGCAGGAATGACTGGTCCACGGCCTTCCTGGCCGGCGGCAACGCGGCCGGCCAGCGGGGTAAGGTTGGCGATCATGGTCTGGGTTGCCGCCGTGTGTGCGGCCTGCAGATCGCCGGCCGGCACCACCGGCTGGCCGCCGCATCGATCAATTCCAAAATATTCCGTCCAGTTGGTCCCGCCACTTCCGCCGGCGGCCTCGAGCTCGCCAGCCTGCTGTGCCAGTATGGAAACGCGGGCCCGGCATAGCAGCGTGTTGAAGAGCTGCGTGGCCATTCCGGTTCGGTCGAAACCCGTTGGGATGATTTCGTTCTTGGCCAGTTTCGGCGCTGCACCGGTGACGGCGATGTTGGCCGCACCCGCACCCATTTTCGCCACTTGATACATGGCGACCTGCGCGCCGCACCAGCCGTCGAACATGGGCAAAAGCGCCGCGAAGCCGATGCAGAGACGAATCGGCATCCAGACCGAATGGAACCGCTTCCCGAGGAATTCGCCGTCCCAAGCCGATTGCACCGTCGCAGCGAGAAAGTTATAGGTAAGCCAGACAGCCCCAATAGCGAGAACTACCATGCTCACGATGGTCAGTATCTCGGTGACCGCCGGTGCCTTAAAAATGCCATCGAGTAGCGCGGCGGAGTCAGCAGCGGCCCCAAGTAGTGCTGACGCGTTGAGGGAATCGGCCATGATCAGAACTCCGGGTCGAGGAGGTAGCCCACCAGGGCGGTCGTGCTCGGGAATAGCGCGAGGAATTCGCGCCATTGATAGCCGGCGCGGTCACGGAACTGGCGCAACCTGATGCCGTTGCGCAACATGTACGCCCCGATGTAGGGCATGAAAAATGCACAACCGATCACGGTGTAAGGTGAGCCAGCAATCGCGTTCCACGCGATGATTCCTGGGAGCGCAATCAACGTTACGATAAGAATTCTTTTGCGGTTCAACAGATCGGCCTCTGCCACCATCAACTTCCTTTTGTCGAGCCCATGTTTACGGGCGGCTGCCGCGAAGCGTTCGCGTGGTGATTGCTCGGGAGACACCTCCACAGCCTCACGCTTAAGCTTTTTCAACAGATCTTTTGTGATGTCCCAGCCATCGCGCGCCGGCTTGAGGGTGCTTGTTGCCGCTCCCTTGAAGGGGCGGATCGGGTTGAGTCTGCCGACGATGTTGCGGATGGTTCCCATGGCGTCTCCTGTCAGTTGGGAATGAGGGACAGCAGGAAAAAAGCAAACATGTGCAGGCCGACGATCAGCAGCAGACCTGCACACCAGCGGCGGGCGCTTTCCACCACGCCGATGCCCGGCTCGTCGTGGGCGACGAGCCGGCGCCATTCGTCCCGGTCGAAGGGGGTTATGCGGATCTTCATTGCTGTGCCCTCACTTGCCTATATGCGGCCTCGAGTTTCGGCCCCATGTCCATCCTGGTGAGCGCCGCCGCGATCTGTCCCAGCAGGATCTCCTGCCGCTCATTGCTGAGTTGTTGCCGCATCTGGAAGTCGAGTAGCAGCGCCGCCATGAAGGCCTGCTCACGAGCGACGGCGGCAGGGCTCGCAGCGCTCATGTCAACCAGCCATTGCGGGTTGCGATATCGACGCGCGACCTCAGCGTCCTGCAGATCGAGGGCGGATATCCCCTCGGTTTTCAGGTGCGGCAGACGTGCGTAATAGGCTGCGGCGCTAGGATTGCCCTTGGTAATTGCGGCGACCAGCGCCTTGCCCTCTGGGACCGGCACGCGCCTGGCCAGGGCATCGCGCATTGCCTGCAGGCTGAAACTCATCTTCGCCTGGCCTGCCAAGGCCAGCGAGTAGTACTCGACGCCGGCGCGGGTGTTGGCCTCGGCCTTGTTGAGGCCGCGGACCGGCAACGGATCGCTGGCGTTTGCGATCAGAGTCTGCGCGGCCTCGATCTGTTTCTGGGTGAAGGTGTAAGAGTCAGGATCGCCGGGGCGTGCCTTGGCGCCAGCGAGGAGCGTTTCGGCCTTGATGTCGGCGCCGGGTAGCTCGCCTGTGGTTTGGCATACGCGAGTACCGCCGTATTTCTGCGCCTCCGTCACGTCGCAGAAATGCTTGCTGTGGGCAGCCACGAGAGAGGCGGCCCGGGCCTCGGGGCCGGCGTCGACTGGAGCGTTTACGTAGGCGTCGGCAGCCTTCAAGGCCTGCAGGCGGCTGCGGCTTCCACCGGGTTGGAATGAGGACGCGATCGCGCCCTGCGCCCGATTCATCGCTTCGGCGTGAGTTGCGATTGCTCCGAGCGTGCAGGGATCGGGCGGCAGCTGGTACTGCTGGCCGAGGCGATAGAGCTCCATGTTCTTCTCGCGTTCAGCTGCCTGCTGGTTGATGGCCTTGGTGTTCTCGGCCTGGCTCTGAAGGATCATCTTGCCGGTGCCCTCGACCACGCCGGCGAGCTTGGAGATGTAGAGGTTGATCTGGGTGGCAGTCCACTGGGCAGCGCCCCAGACGGCTGCCACAACATCGGGCTGGGCGCAGCAACCGGCGCGGGCCGGAGCTGCGAATACCAGGAGCGCGGCGGCCAGAAGAGAGACGTGGAATTTTTTCATGGGCGGCTCCTTACTTGAAGAGGTTGCTGAGCGCGTTACCAGCGCGATCGAGCAGGCCTGGCTGGTTCTGGCCGGCTGTGTTGGTCGATGAAGAAGCCGTGGCGACGGGAACCTGCGGCACCACTCCGGGGACGCCGGCGCTTACCGAGACATTTCCGGTAGTACCAAACAACCTGGTGTCGACGCGACCGACGCCACCAGGCAGAACCATGGATTGGTTGAAGGGCTGCGTGACCTGGGCCACTTGGTTGTCGACCACGCGGCAGGCCGCATTCACGGCGCCGGAGATCATGCCCTTCACCAACCCGCCAAAATCCAAGCTGGTGAAACCCAACATACTTGACAGGTTCATCCCCAGATATTTGTCGACGCAGCTGGTCGCCGCCTGAGTGGCCATCTGCTTTTGCCTGGCGGCGATCTGTTCGAGCATCTGTCGTTCGCGGTCGGCCGCCTCGGTGGCGGCCTGCCGCATGCGGGCGCCAATGTCGCAGTCGTCCTGGCTGGATTGAGCCAGGGCGGGGGTGGTGGCCAGCAGCATTAAAATTACCATCGTCACTTTCTGAGTTCTCATGCGCGTTCCCCTTTCACCGAAACTTCGGCACGCTCACCGCCTGTTTGTTGCGATCGTCCTGCTGGGGCATGGCGGCACCGGCGGCCTCGATCTCGGAAATGATTTTTCGTTTTTCTTGTTCGTGGCGTGCGGCCACGGCTTGTTTGCCTTCGGCGGCCCTGAATTCATTAACCAAATTCCACCGCACTTCAGGTGCTTCCCGTACTAAATCATTTCCTCCTTTTATAATGTCGAAGTCCGGACTCCTAAGCTTGGCTTCGAGCTCGATTAGGTGATTCCGGGCGTTTTCCCAAAAGGAGTCGTCCAGGGTCGGCACCTCTTCTCCTCGCGGGATGCAAAAACTTTCTTCTGCCACATAGATTTCTATCTCGGCCCGCGCCTCAGCTAGCATCTGTCTAATGAATGCCTCGCGAAATTCTGGATCATTGAGCCAGCGGTGCTGCGCCTCCTTATCTACCTCATTCCAGAATTCAATATCCAACTCGTCATCAACCCGCCGCGCCCTCGCCAAGTCGATTTTATTGATCATCCGCTGGTAATCCGCCACAGCCACAGAGACATCCCGTTGGCTTGCCGGCGGGGATGACGGTGCCGGGTCGGCGGTAAAGATTTGTTTGAGTTTGTTCAGGATTCCCATTTTTTTCTCCTTACAGTTAAAGAATCAATATCGAGGCGCCGTATTGACCGCCGTTACAGCGGTATCTCCGACTTGCTGTTGTTGCAACTCGGTCAGCTGTCTGCGCAGCGCCTCGATTTCTCGCTCGCGCCTCACGCGCAACCTTTCTTCAAAATCTTTAACGAGCTGGTCTTGTTCGCGAACCACCTCAACCGCCTCCACGGCAACCGCCTTGCCTGCAGTGGTTATCAGCTTTTCAAGGAGCGCCATCGGCGCCAAGCGCCGCTCATACATACGTTCTTGCGTGTTGTAGTAGCTCGTCGCCTCGTTCCACCGCCGCGCACTGTCTAACCGGCCAGCGCGCAATTCATCTCGCGCGATCTCGGCGGCAGCAATCGCCTCTTGTCGTGAGCTTTCCATTAGTAATTGAGCCGTGTGCGGCAGCATCAGTCCGCGCGTCCGCAAGGCGTCAGAAATTCTTCTTTCAATCAGAAATCTGGCTACACGTCGTATCCGAAGTTGGCTAAGCAGCATTTTTTTGCCCCTTCTTCACCTTCTTGGCCGGACGTTGGTTTTCCTCAGCTTTCCGCCGGCGCTCGGTTTCCTCCTCCTTCTGTTGCCGAACAAGCTCCTGCTTCGCCTTCTCGGCCATGCGGCGTAGCTCATCAGCCTTTTTCCTTTCTGTCCGCTCTCGGGCAAGCCCTATTGCTCGGGAGTGGATCGCCGCCATGGCCGCAGGGTCGCGACGTATTTGCCGGCGCGCTTCAGCTTCTCGCTTGAGCGCCAGTGCGAGGGCAATTCCAAGTTTCCCCTCCCGCTCGTGCAGCGAGGCGATCTCCTTCATGGTGCTGGGCTTCATTCTGTGGATGAGCGACTGCATCTCATGCCATTCACGTTGGTGACGGGCGGCAACAAGATTGACTTCGATCTGGGTTGAGGTGCTGGGCCTCGCGCCTTCCATGTCTCCTTCGTACTTGGCCAGCTGCGCCACGGCTTCATCTTCGGCGCGCTGGAAGTCCTCATTGGTCGGGATCGGGTCGGGCGAGGGTTGAGGTTGATGGATAACAGACTCTTCAACCAGTGCGGTAACTGGCTCCGGCTGACTTTGCTCGGCCAGGAAGTCCAGGGGATCGATTGTCTCCGGCTCCGTCTGGTGAGCCTCGGCGACGATTCGCGCAGAGTGGTCGCCGGGGTTTGCGTCGGACAGGTCCTCCAAAGCGCGCTGCGCCCGTTCGCGTGAGCCGGCCGGGTCGTTTAGGAAATCCAGAAGGTCCACTTCTTCTCCTTCCTGTTGGGCTGTAGTTTCTTGACCAGCAGGCCGATGGCGTTGGTCATCTTCAGCAACTGGTCCAGCTGCGCTGATTGCGCTTGGTAACACTGGTGCAGTTGGTCGAGTTGCTGCATCGTGTCGTTGAGCTTCTTGTGGAGATCGTTGACTTGAGACTCCGTCGACTTCAGCAACACCAAGGACGGGGGCAGCAGTTCCGCCTCCTCCCGGGCTCGTTCGCGGATTTCTTCCATCATTCCCATCATGCAACTCCTGCTTGGTAACAGCTGAGGACGGCGCCGGGTAACGCTGGCCGGCAAGTTGTACTGAGATTCCCTGGCGGTGGTATGCAGAGATCGCGGCAAGGTTTTTCTCGTCGCTGCCGCGGTCGCTGAGGATCATTTCCTGCCAGCCTTTTTCTTTGGCCAGGGCGGCACAGACGGCCGCCTCGGCGGCGCTGCCGGTGCGCCAGCGGATCTCATTGGAGGTGGCTACGGCGGCCACATAGCCGTTCGCCCAGCGGAGCACTTCCTTCCCAGATTGTTGCTCGCGGGCGAGCTTCTGCAGGATGTCCTGGCGTACGTGAGGTCCGCGCCGGCTGGTCGGAGTGTCGAGCTCGCCGGCGAGGCGGCGGGTAATCGAGTTGAGGCTGTAGGCCTTGCCAATCTGCGAGCCCTTGAACCACTTTTCCTGGTTTTCGTTGGTGAGACGGTAGGAGACGCCATAGATTCCACCGGAGTTGGAGACATACCGGACCTCAACCCCCAGCCGCTCCGCCTCATCCTTGAATTGATCAAGGCTTGTCGAGCGCTGTAGCGCTTCGTCCAGCGCTGCAGCGATCTGAACCTTCGGGATGCGATGGGCTTCGACCCCGCGCGCCTGGGCGCCGGCTATGTCTTTCCGATTGATCCGCGCGCCCTCCTTCCCGGAATCGAGCCCGGGAGTGAGCGTGAGCCCGAACCGTTTTTCCAGCTCCTGGCAGCTCTCGATCGCTCGCAGCGCCTCGTGTTGGCCGTGCCAGAGTTTTCCGTCAAGGCCGATACGGCTGGCGATCAGGTGGACGTGGCTGTGAGGGGTGTCGACGTGTCTCACGAGGCACCATTGATGCTTGTTGGGATCCATCCCCATGTTCTCGAGGTGAGCCCGGGCAACTTCCGCGAACCTCTCATCAGAGAGATCCTCGCCGGCCGGCAGGGAGAGACTGCAATGCCACACCGGCCTCTTGCAGTCCGGTCGCAGCCGGCGGGAATGGGCAAACTCGGCCGCGAGACTGCGAGGATCTGTCCCCGACAAATTTCCGCCGATGAGCGTCCCGCGGTCCGGGTGATTTCGCTCGCCAGGGCCGAAGCAGTAATTAAGGAGGCCACGGAAACCATTGCCACGATTAACCCTCGGCTTCATCAGCGGTTTGCCCGATCATGTCCGCGCGCAGCTGGGTAACAGCTTGGTAAAGCGCGGGAAGGAGATCGCGCAGCTGGTCGAGCTGAGGGCCTGCCAGCATGTAGCCCTCGCGCAGACGCTTGTTGATTTGGTGCAGGTTGGAATGGAGCCGCGCCAGTTCAGCCCACTTCTTGAGGTTGATTTCAGGTACTGGACGCGGGGCCGCGCCGAAGGCCGCCAATCGCAGCCAGGCGCCCCGGCTGTTGCCTGCGCGCATGCGGTCGAGCTTGACCAACTCGGCCGTGGTGAGCTTGCAGGCGACGGAGTGCACGCGGGCCTCCGCTTCCTCGACCTGCGGTCTGCCGCGTTTCTTCATGCGATCACCTCAGAAATGCGGCTGGCGATCAGGTGGGCATGGTTGGGTGCATCGACGTGTTTCAAGAGGCACCATTGATGCCTGTCCGGATCCATCCCCATGTTCTGAAGGTGAGCCCGGGCAACCTCCTCGAGCCTCTCTTCGGAAAGCTCCTTCCCGGCCGGGAAGGAGAGACTGCAATACCAAACCGGCCGTTGCCGCCTCCGCCTACGCCTTTTCATTCGACCACCTCTGCAGCGCCAAGCCAGGCCGACCGGCCCTTGGTGTTCCTGCCGGTCGTGAGTTCAAAGATCGCGCCCGGGTCGGTATACGAAAAGTCGACCGATCCATCGCGCGGGGTGTACCTCTTGTCGTCTTCCCTGAAGGCGGCAATGCGATATTTCTTGCCGGTCGCCAGTTCTGTGAAGTAGCAAAGGAGGCAACGCCGCCCCCATTTCTTGAAGTCCAACCGGCCGCGCCAGGTTCCTTCCGGCAGATCATCGGAATACTCCCCACGCCGGAAACCAGCTTCCTCGACTTGTGCTCTGGTGAGCGCTCTTTTCTGGTGCATCCCCAGTCTCCCAACCGAAGGGCGCGGAGACCGTTTCCCCGCAGCCCGGAGGGCGGAGGGGGGACGTGACAAATTCGCGCTAGCGAATTTACACGTCCATCCTTGCCCAACCATGGGGTGCATCCTAGGAGTTGGTTTCCTTCATCACGGCCCAAACGTCCCGCATGTCCCAACTATTTTTCGAGTGGATATTGATGCTGGTGAGAAGCCAGGAATACAGGAGAGGGGTTGCTCTGGCAGTTCAACCCCGAACAATCGAGCAGGGCTGCAGGCGGTTACGAAAAGGCGAGGATCCGGCACCTGGTGGCGCCGGATCGAGATGAAAGCAAAAAAGGACGAGTGACGCTACAAGTCGGAAAAGCGTCGGAAACAAGTCGCAAATGCACACTTATTTCAGAGTGCGGCGGCGCACGTCGGAAATACGTCGAAAAAACGTCGCAGTGAAACCCGACTAGCTCACGTTGTTATCACTGCACGTCGGAAACACGTCGCAAATGTGCAAGCTTCCGCGCCTGTCGGATCCGCCGACGCTTCCCCGCGGTTGAAGGCCGTTCGTGCAGGACGATCTGGCACTCTTCACAGGCCTGCCGATAGTCGGTGCAGCGCGCACAGGTCGATGACGCTGCCGCCTCGACGGCCGCCAGGGCGACCTCTGCTGACAGCTCAGCCAGTTTCATGTTGCCCCTCCTTCCTTCTCGCCCGCATCGCATCGATCAGTTCTTGCCCGCGCGATTGCGCCTCCGGCGTCCAGCCTTCCAGATCCTCGACCCTGACCGGCGGCGGTGGGATCCGCGCCCGCGCCGGCCTAGCCGATCGCACAGCCTGGAGAAACCACGGGAACGAAAATGGCTGGTCATGCGGAAGCTGGCCGACCGCCGCCAGCCCGGCAGCAAGGTCCTTATCGTCCAGTTGGTGAAGTTGGATCTGACGTGCCCATGCATCGACCCAACCTTCCACCCCGGCAGGATCTCGAGCTTGAGCAGCAACAATCGGGACCAGTGCACTCAACTGCTGCATGAGGCGCGCTGCCCGAGTGCGGACTGCGGCTCCCAAATCGTCAGCAACCTCCGCTGCTACCGGAGAAAGCGGATTGATGACAGTGCCCAGCCGCTTCATGGCTGCACCTCCCCTCTAGCCAGTCTGGCCAGCAATGCATGCCCGCTCTCCTTCCTCGCCGGCGTCCCGCCGGCTGGCTGTGGCTGTCCGGCGCCTCGCCGGCCAGGGGTGGTGTTAGAATGACTACGCAGTTCCTCGAGCGCTCCGACAAGTTCGCTCACAAACG
>JADFDU010000056.1 GCA_018262775.1 Rhodocyclaceae bacterium | reverse complement strand
GAGACCACCACCGGCGTCAAGCGCCTCTACCAGATGGCCGCCGAGGGCCGGCTGCCGTTCCCGGCCATCAACGTCAACGACTCGGTGACGAAATCCAAGTTCGACAACCTCTACGGCTGCCGCGAGTCGCTGGTGGACGGCATCAAGCGCGCCACCGACGTGATGATCGCCGGCAAGGTCGCTCTGGTGGCCGGCTACGGTGACGTCGGCAAGGGTTGCGCGCAATCGCTGCGCGGCCTCGGCGCCACCGTATGGGTAACGGAGATCGACCCGATCTGCGCCCTGCAGGCGGCGATGGAAGGCTACCGCGTTGTCACCCTGGACGAGGCAGCGGCGCATGTCGACATCTTCGTCACCGCCACCGGCAACTTGCGCGTCATCAATCATGAGCACATGAAGGCGATGCGCAACAACGCCATCATCTGCAACATCGGTCACTTCGATTCCGAGATCGACATCGCCTCGCTGCGCCAGTACACCTGGGACAACATCAAGCCGCAGGTGGACCACGTCATCTTCCCCGACGGCAAACGCATCATCGTGCTGGCCGAGGGGCGGCTGGTGAACCTCGGCTGCGCCACCGGCCACCCGAGCTTCGTCATGAGCAACTCCTTCACCAACCAGGTGCTGGCGCAGATCGAGCTGTTCACCCGCGGCGGCCAGTACGGCAAGCAGGTGTACGTGCTGCCCAAGCACCTCGACGAGAAGGTGGCACGCCTGCACCTGAAGAAGATCGGCGCGCACCTGACCGAGCTCTCCGACGAGCAGGCCACCTACCTCGATCTGCCCAAGGACGGCCCGTATAAGCCCGAGCACTATCGGTATTGACTTTGCTTTACAATAGAACCATATTGGAACCATATTGGTTCCAATATGGAGGAAAATGCCATGCCCAGCCTGTCAATCAAGGACGTGTCCGAGCCCCTGCTGGAGGCCATCCGCCGCCGCGCGGCACGCAATCACCGCTCGCTACAGGGGGAGTTGATGGCGCTGCTGGAGGACGCCGCAAGCGTTTCTGAAACAGGGGGCGCTGCAGTGTCAAAGCGCCAGAGTGGCAACGTCACGGAAAAACCGGCCAAATCCTTTGCTGAAGCAGCAACCGAGTTCAATCGCCGGTTTCCCGCTCCCTCGAAGGGCAAGTCTGAATCGTCAACCGGCATCATCCGGGAAATGCGCGACACACACTTTGGCGAAGCCTGGGTCATGGCAGGCATCAAAGACGGACATTGGCCGCCGCAGCCCGGCGACTCGGAACCGATACCCGGCATTGGCCTGCTGGCAAGGCGACAGAACAAAGCGGGAAAGGACAGCAAGAAATGACTCTGTTCGTTTCGGAGCCTCCCAGAGAATACCTCTCGCGCCCACCTGCGGTGGTCGATTCCAGCGTTCTTGCGGCATTCGTTTTCGGTGAGCCTGAATCCACGCTCGCCGAGGCTCGCATGCATTCCTATGCATTGCATGCTCCCGCCTTGCTGCCTTTTGAAATCGCCAACGTCGCCGCCAGCAAGCTGCGTCGTCGAGTTTTCTCCGCTGAAGTGCTGGCCGAGCGCCTGGAAGGTTTCGATTTCACAACGATCACGCTCGCCAGTATCCCTCCGGCCGGGATGTTCTCTCTTGCGCAACGCTATGCGCTTTCCGCATACGATGCCTCTTACTTGTGGCTGGCGGTCGCATTGAAGGCTCCCCTGATCACCTTCGACGGCAAGCTGGCTGAGGCAGCGACAGACTGTCTCGCCGGCCTACCTCCTGTCGGCAAGTCGAATTGAGTCAATGAAACCCGAAATTTCCTTCGAATTCTTTCCGCCGCAGACCGCCGAGGGCGCGGAAAAACTGCGTGTCACGCGCAAACAGCTCGCCCAGCTGAAGCCGGCGTTCTTCTCCTGCACCTTCGGCGCCGGCGGCTCGACGCGCGACCGCACGCTGGAGACGGTGCTGGAGATCCAGACGGAAGGATTGCCGGCGGCGCCACACCTGTCCTGCATCGGCTCGACGCAGGAGAACGTGCGCGCCGTGCTGGAGCACTACCGGGCGGCCGGCATTCGCCGTATCGTCGCGCTACGCGGCGACCTGCCTTCGGGCATGGCCGACCCCGGCTCGTTCCGCTACGCCAACGAGCTGGTGGAATTCATCCGCAAGGAAAGCGGCGACTGGTTTCACATCGAGGTGGCGGCTTATCCGGAATATCACCCACAGGCGAAGAGCCCGCGCGACGACCTGGAGAACTTCAAGCGCAAGGTGGATGCCGGCGCGAATTCGGCCATCACGCAGTATTTCTACAACGCCGATGCCTACGCGCAGTTCGTCGACCAGGCGCAGGCACTGGGCGTTGCGGTGCCGATCGTGCCGGGCATCATGCCCATCGCCAACTTCAGCAAGATCGCGCGTTTCTCGGATGCCTGCGGCACGGAAATCCCGCGCTGGATGCGCAAGAAGTTCGAGAGCTTCGGCGACGACTCGGCCTCGGTGCGCTCCTTCGGCCTCGACGTCGTCACCGCCCTGTGCGAGCGCCTGCTCGCCAACGGCGCGCCCGGGCTGCATTTCTACACCCTCAACCAAGCCGGGCTGACGTCGACGATCTGGCAGCGGCTGGGGCTGTAGTTCCTCGTTTCCCTGAAAGTCAGTACCACAGAGACAAGAGCTGGCACCAGTCGCCGCAGGACGGCAAGGCGGGTCGCCTAGCGGCGCTTGCTGCCGCCGAGGATGGAGCCGAGTACGCCGCGAACGATCTGCCGGCCCAGGTTCGAGCCGATGGCACGGGCGGCGCTCGTCACCGCCGCCTCGGCCACCGTCTGGCGGCTGCCGCGGGAGCCGCCGCCGAAGAGAGCGCCCAGTCCACCGAGAATGCCGCCGCCGCTCGACTGCGGCTGTGGCTGTGCGGGCGGCGGTGCAACCTCGGCTACCTGCGCCGCGCGCGCCTTGAGCTTCTCGTAAGCGGATTCGCGATCCTCCGCCTTCTCGTAATGACCGTACAGCAGCGAGCCCCTGATCACCGCATTGCGCTCTTCCGCCTGCAGCGGCCCGATGCGTGTGGCCGGCGGCAGGATGAAGGCGCGCTCGACGATGCTGGGCCGCCCCTTCTCGTCGAGGCAGGACACCAGCGCCTCGCCCACGGCCAGTTCGGTGATGGCCGCCTCGGTATCGAGCTTGGGGTTCTGCCGCAGCGTCTGCGCCGCCGTCTTCACCGCCTTCTGGTCGCGCGGCGTGAACGCGCGCAGGGCATGCTGCACGCGGTTGCCGAGCTGGCCGAGCACAGTTTCCGGCACGTCGAGCGGGTTCTGCGTGACGAAGAAAATGCCGACGCCCTTGGAGCGGATAAGGCGTACCACCTGCTCGATCTTCTCCAGCAGCGCCGGCGGCGCCTCGTTGAAGAGCAGATGCGCCTCGTCGAAGAAGAACACCAGCTTCGGCTTGTCGAGATCACCCACTTCGGGCAAGTGCTCGAAGAGTTCCGCCAGCAGCCACAGCAGGAGGGTCGAGTACAGGCGCGGCGCATTGAGCAACCGGTCGGCGGCAAGGATGTTCACCACCCCGCGCCCCTTGTCATCGGTCTGCATCAGGTCGGCGATGTCGAGCATCGGCTCGCCGAAAAAGCTGTTGCCGCCCTGCTCCTCGATCTGCAACAGGGCGCGCTGGATGGCGCCGATCGAGGCGGCCGAGACATTGCCGTATTCCGTGGTGAACTGCTTCGCGTTCTCGCCGACGTACTGCACCATGGCACGCAGATCCTTCAGGTCCAGCAGCAGCAGGCCATTGTCGTCGGCGATGCGGAAGACGATCTGCAGCACACCCGCCTGGGTATCGTTGAGATTGAGCAGCCGGCCCAGTAACAGCGGGCCCATGTCGGAGACGGTGGCGCGCACCGGATGGCCCGCTTCGCCGAAAACGTCCCAGAAGACGGCCGGAAAGGCGGTCGGCACCGGCTCGGCCATGCCGTGGGCCTGCAGTCTTTCCTTCAGCTTCGGCGTGATGCTGCCGGCAGCGCCGAGGCCGGAGAGATCGCCCTTGACGTCGGCCATGAACACCGGCACGCCGATGGCGGAGAAGCGCTCGGCCAGCACCTGCAGGGTGACGGTTTTGCCGGTGCCGGTGGCGCCGGTGATGAGTCCGTGGCGGTTGGCCAGCGCCGGCAGCAGCGCCAGTTCGAGTGCGCCGGATTTCGCGATAACGAGGGGCTGGGCCATTTCAGCGCCCGCCCGGCCGCCCGAAGGGCGCTGAGCGCCCCCTCGGGGGGGTGGAGCAGGGGTTTCGCGGAGCACCGCTCCGCGCCTGCGCAACGGGTCGGCTGTGCAAAGCCGGCACTCCTCGAACGAAGTGAGCGTGGGGGCAGTTCATCATGGCTCTCTTCCCTGAGTGTAAAATCGCATTTTATCGCAGCGATTCGACGAAAGGTTCGACATGGCCGGCCATTCCAAATGGGCCAACATCCAGCACCGCAAGGGGCGCCAGGACGCCAAGCGCGGCAAGGTCTTCACCAAGCTCATCAAGGAAATCACCGTCGCCGCGAGGATGGGCGGCAGCGACGCCGACAGCAACCCGCGCCTGCGCCTGGCGATGGACAAGGCCTTCGACAGCAACATGTCGAAGGACACCGTCGAACGCGCCATCAAGCGCGGCGCCGGTGAGCTGGACGGCGCCAGCTACGAGGAAATTCGCTACGAGGGTTACGGCTTCGGCGGCGCGGCGGTGATGGTGGACTGCCTCACCGACAACAAGACGCGCACCGTGGCGGAGGTGCGCCACGCCTTCGCCAAGAATGGCGGCAACCTCGGCGCGGAAGGCTCGGTCGCCTTCCAGTTCAAGCACTGCGGCCAGTTCATCTTCGCCCCCGGCACCAGCGAGGACAAGGCGATGGAAGCAGCACTGGAAGCCGGCGCCGAGGACGTGCAGGCCAACGACGACGGCAGTATCGAGGTGATTTGCGCGCCGCAGGATTTTCATGCTGTCAAGACCGGCCTGGAAGCCGCCGGCCTCAAGGCGGAAGTCGCCGACATCACCTTCAAGTCGCTCAACGACAGCGAACTCGCCGGCGAGGACGCGGCAAAGATGCAGAAGCTGCTCGATGCCATCGACGCGCTCGACGATGTGCAGGAAGTCTACACGACCGCCGTCATGGTCGAGGAGTAAGGGGTGAAGGGTAATGGGTGAAGGGCAGCAGGCCGGCGGCGCAATGCCCGCAATACCCGCAATCCCCATTCGCATCCTCGGCATCGATCCCGGCCTGCGCATCACGGGATTCGGCATCATCGAGAAATCCGGCAGCCGCCTGAATTACATCACCAGCGGCTGCGTCAGAACCCCGCAGGACGGCGCGCTGCCACTGCGCCTGAAGACCATCCTCGATGGTCTGCGCGAGGTGATCGCCACCCACCAGCCGCAGCAGGTCGCGGTGGAAATCGTCTTCGTCAACGTCAATCCGCAGTCCACCCTGCTGCTCGGCCAGGCGCGCGGCGCGGCCATCTGCGCGGCGGTCGATGCCGATCTGCCCATTGCCGAATACACCGCACTGCAGGTCAAGCAGTCGGTCGTCGGCAACGGCCATGCGGCGAAAGAGCAGGTACAGCACATGGTGCGCCGCCTGCTCGCCCTGCCGGGCGACCCCAGCCCGGATGCCGCCGACGCCCTGGCCTGCGCCATCTGCCACGCCCACGGCGGCCAGGGGCTGGGCGGCCTGTCCACCGCCGGCATGTCGCTACGCCGCGGCCGGCTACGCTAAACCTACCCTCGCCTGCCCTCGCCTGCCCTCGCCCACTCTTGCCTGCTTCTTCTTATCCCACGCGTTTTTTTGCCGCTACCACTACAATTCCCCACCTCTCCTGAAGGAAAGCCCACATGATCGGCCGCCTCACCGGCATCCTCATCGAAAAAAACCCGCCGCAGATCACGCTCGACGTGACGGGCGTCGGCTACGAGATCGACGTGCCCATGAGCACCTTCTACAGCCTGCCCGCCAGCGGCGAGAAGGTGACGCTGCACACCCACCTGGCGGTGCGCGAGGACGCGCATCAGCTCTTCGGCTTCGCCACCGAGGCCGAACGCACCGCCTTCCGCCAGCTGCTGAAGATTTCCGGCGTCGGCGCGCGCATCGCGCTCGCCGTGCTCTCCGGACTCTCGGTGGCCGAACTCGCGCAGGCGGTGGCGGCCCAGGAAACCGGTCGCCTGACGAAAATTCCCGGCATCGGCAAGAAGACGGCCGAACGCCTGCTGCTGGAATTGCGCGACAGGATGAAGGGACTGGTCGGCATGGCCGGCGCAGCGCTGGCAACCACCGCGCCGGCAGCAAACGACATCCTCAACGCCCTGCTGGCGCTGGGCTACAACGAGCGCGAGGCGCAGGCGGCACTGAAGGCACTGCCGGACGGCGTTTCCGTCTCGGACGGCATCCGCCAGGCCCTGAAATCCCTCTCGAAGTCCTGAGCGAACGACTACAATCCGCCCAGCATGGACAACAAACAACTCACCCGCATCGTTCTCGTCACCCTGCTGGCGCTCGGCTGCTTCCTCATCCTGCAGCCTTTCATCGCCGCGATCCTCTTCGCTGCCATCATCTGCGTCACCACCTGGCCGCTGTATGTCTGGCTGCTGGCGCGTCTGGGCAATCGCATGACGCTGGCTTCTTCGCTCATGGCCCTGCTGTTGATGCTGGTGGTGCTGCTGCCGACAGTTCTGCTTGCCGTCGGCCTGGCCGATGCAATGCCGCCGCTGGCGGACCGGTTGCGCGCCCTGTTCGAGCGCGCCCTCCTCGGCCCGCCTGACTGGCTGAGCGGCATTCCCCTGGTCGGCGATCAGCTGGCCACCTATTGGCAAAACCTGACGCAGAGCCGGGAAGAACTGAACAAGCTACTCAAGTTGTTCTACGATCCGACGCGCAAGCTGCTGCTGAAGATCGTCACCCTGACCGGCGAAGGCCTGCTGCAACTGGTGCTGGTCCTGTTCATCTCCTTCTTCATCTACCGCGACGGCGCGGCCCTCGCCGAACGCCTGAATACCGGCAGCCGCAAGCTGGCCGGCGATCTCGGCGCGCACATGCTGTCCCTGTCCCGCGGCACGGTCATGGGCGTGATGATCGGCATCGTCGGCACGGCGGCGGCGCAGGCTTTCGTGGCGCTGATCGGCTTTGTCATCGCCGGCGTGCCGGGCGCCCTGCTGCTGTCAGCGGCAATCTTCTTCCTCTCCATGATCCCGGTGGGCCCGCCGCTCATCTGGGGCGGCGCCGCCTACTGGCTCTACGATCAGGGGCAGCCCGGCTGGGCGATCTTCATGGTGATCTGGGGCGTGGCCGTCATCAGCAGCATCGACAATTTCGTCAAGCCGCTGCTCATCAGCCGCACTGCCAGCCTGCCGATCCTGCTCATCGCCCTGGGCGTTTTCGGCGGCGTGCTCGCCTTCGGCTTCATCGGCATTTTCATCGGCCCGGTGCTGCTGGCCCTCGGCCTCGTCCTCGCCAGCGAATGGACGACCTCCCTGCGCGACATGGCGGCACGGGAATGATCGAAACCGACCGCCTCATTTCCGCCGCGCCCGAATCGACGCAGGAAGCGCGGATCGAGCGCGCGCTGCGGCCGCGCAGGCTGGAGGAATACGTCGGCCAGCAGAAAATCCGCGGCCAGCTCTCCATCTTCATCGAGGCGGCGAGAAAACGTAGCGAGGCGCTCGACCATGTCCTGCTCTTCGGCCCGCCGGGGTTGGGCAAGACCACCCTGGCACACATCATTGCCCACGAGATGGGCGTCAACCTGCGCCACACCTCCGGCCCGGTGCTCGAACGCGCCGGCGACCTGGCGGCGATACTGACCAACCTCGAGCCGAACGACGTCCTCTTCATCGACGAGATCCACCGCCTCTCGCCGGTGGTAGAAGAAATCCTCTACCCAGCGCTGGAAGACTTCCAGATCGACATCATGATCGGCGAGGGTCCGGCGGCGCGCTCGGTGAAGCTCGACCTGCCGCCTTTCACCCTGGTCGGCGCCACCACCCGCGCCGGCATGCTGACCAACCCCCTGCGCGACCGCTTCGGCATCGTCTCGCGCCTGGAGTTCTACACGCCGGAGGAACTGGGGCGCATCGTCACCCGCTCCTCGCAGCTGCTGAAGGTAGAGATCGCCGCGGAAGGCGCCTTCGAGATCGCCCGCCGCGCCCGCGGCACGCCGCGCATCGCCAACCGCCTGCTGCGGCGCGTGCGCGACTACGCTGAGGTGAGGGCGGAAGGCGACATCACGCAGCCGGTCGCCGACGCGGCCCTGACCATGCTCGACGTCGACCACATCGGCCTCGACATCATGGACCGCAAGCTGCTCGGCGCCGTGCTGGAGAAGTTCGGCGGCGGCCCGGTCGGTCTCGACAACCTGGCGGCGGCCATCGGCGAGGCGCGCGACACCATCGAGGACGTGCTCGAGCCCTATCTCATCCAGCAAGGCTACCTGCAGCGCACGCCGCGCGGGCGCATGGCCACCGCCGCCACCTGGCGCCACTTCGGTCTGGCCGCGCCCAGCCAGAACGGCAGCGGCGAACTCTGGGGGCAATAACTTCATTGACCCCATTGCGCAGGCAGCGGCGTTTACCGGGCATAACACACCCCTGGGGTAAAATGTCGGCATGACGTCTGTCAGCCCATCCGCGCCTGGAGCGTTTTCCTTTCCGGTGCGTGTTTACTATGAAGACACCGACACGGCAGGCATCGTCTATTACGCCAACTATCTGCGTTTCATGGAAAGGGGACGCACGGAATGGCTGAGGGCGCTGGGCGTCGAGCAGTTGCGGCTGGCGCAGGAGGCCGGCATCGTATTCGCCGTGCGTTCGCTCAACATCGAATACTTGAAGCCGGCGCGGCTGGACGACCTGCTCGCCGTGGTGACGGAACTGACTTTGGCCGGACGCGCGCAGATCACGCTCGGCCAGCGCATTGAACGCGCAGGCGAAACCCTTGTCGAAGCGAGCGTCCGCATCGCCTGCCTGGACGCCAGGAAAATGAAGCCGGCCGCCATGCCGGAGGAGATCAGAAAACGGATGTGTGTTTCAGTGCAGGCTAACGAGAGCGCAACGAACGTTAAGCGTAGCGGCCGGAACTAAAAAAATGGGAGCCTCATGAACGTCACTACGGATATGTCCATCCTTTCGCTCATCGCCGGCGCTAGCGTCCTCGTCAAGGGCGTCATGCTGCTGCTGGCGGTGGTGTCTTTCATGTCCTGGTACTGGATCTTCCGCAAGTGGTTCACCCTCCGCGACGCGCGCGCCAAGACCGACCAGTTCGAACGCGACTTCTGGAGCGGTGGCGACCTCAATTCCCTCTTCCAGAGCGCGGTCAACGACCGCCACAGTGCCGGCGCGCTGGAGCGCATTTTCGAGGCCGGCTACCGCGAATTTACCAAGCTGCGCGGGCAGAAATCGCTGGATCCGGCCACCATCGTGGACGGCGCGCGGCGCGCCATGCGTGCCACCTACCAGCGCGAGATGGACCACCTTGAGTCGCACCTGGCCTTCCTCGCCTCGGTCGGCTCGGTCAGCCCCTACGTCGGCCTTTTCGGCACGGTGTGGGGCATCATGAACGCCTTCCGCGGCCTCGCCAACGTCAGCTCGGCAACGCTGGCGCACGTCGCCCCCGGCATCGCCGAGGCGCTTGTCGCCACCGCCATCGGCCTCTTCGCCGCCATCCCCGCCGTGGTCGCTTACAACCGCTTCGCCCACGACATCGACCGCGTGGCCATCCGCTTCGAGAGCTTCACGGAAGAATTCTCCAACATCCTACAACGGCAATTGAAATGAAGCAGCGGCGCCTCATGAACCAGATCAACGTCGTGCCCTACATCGATGTGATGCTGGTGCTGCTCGTCATCTTCATGGTGACGGCGCCGCTCATCCAGGTCGCGACGGTGGACGTGCCGACGGTGGGCAAGGCCTCGCAGGCGCCGTCCGACCCGCTGCAGGTAATCGTCAAGGCGGACCAGTCGCTGGCCTTCCGCGCCTCGCCCAGTGAGGCGCAGCGCGACGTGACACGGGACGAGCTGGTAAGCCTGGTCACTGAAGCGCAAAAAAAGAATCCGCAGCAGGCCGTCGTCGTCGCCGGCGACAAGAACGTGCGCTACGAAGCCGTCATGCAGGTGATGGACGCATTGCAGAAACAACAGGTCGCCCGCGTCGGCCTGCTGGTGCAGCAGGGGCAATGAGCGCCCCCGCCGGGCCCCAAGGGGGCGCAGCCAACCACACGGAGCGGGCCAGCCCGCGAACGACCATCACCCCCTTCCACGGGAAGGGGGATGGGGGGAAGGTGCTCCAATGAACGCCGTTTTCGAATCGCGCGAGGATCCCGGCAAGAAAGCCTCGGCGGCGTTCGCCGCGCTGGTGCATATCGCCCTCGCGGCCCTGCTGATCTACGGCATCCGCTGGCAGACGCGCTCACCCGAAGCGGTCGAAGTGGAACTCGTGCGCGCCGTTCCGGCTCCTTCCGCTGCAGCCGTCGTCGCGCCACCGCTGCCCCAGCCCCAGCCTGCACCGCCGCCGAAGATCGAACCCAAGCCGGAACCGAAAGTCGAGCCGAAACCCGCACCGCCCAAGCCCGACATCGCGCTCAAGGAGAAGGAAAAGCCGAAACCCAAACCTGAGCCCAAACCTGAGCCGAAACCCAAACCCGAACCGAAGCCGCAACACGACAAGGCCAGCCAACAGCTCATGGCGGACGTCATGAAGCGCGAGCAACAACAAATCGAGGCGCGCAAAGCCGAGCATGAACTGGCGCAACTGAAGGCGACCCAGGCCGCCTCGGCACGCAGCAAGGCCGCGGCGGATTACATCGGCAAGATCAAGGGCAAGATCAAGGGCAACATCGTGCTGCCGCCGGACATCCAGGGAAACCCTGAAGCGATCTTCGATGTCGTACAGCTGCGGAGTGGCGAGATCCTCAGCGTCAAGCTGAGGAAATCCAGCGGCCATGACGCCTATGACAAAGCCGTCGAGCGCGCCATCCTCAAATCGAGCCCGCTGCCCACGCCGGAACAGGGCGATCTCTTCAGCCGCGGCCTGGAACTGAAGTTCCGGCCGCTGGAGGACTAGCGAAAATGCAGTTTCAGCGAAGGCTAACCTGCGCAAGCAGGCTAAGCGAGGTTAAGCGCGGGGTTAAACGCGAGGTTAAACATAGTGGCCGTAGCTAAAATGTATAATTCCCTCATTGTGAACTTCACCGAGCGATGATGACCGTACTCAAACGCGCCGTATTCGCCTGTTTCCTGCTCGCGCTGTCCTTCGCCGCGCGCGCCCAGCTCACCATCGAGATCACCGGCGCCGGCGCCAACCGCATCCCCATCGCCATCAGCGACTTCGCCGGCGAACCGGGCATCGCGCGCGCCGTCGCCTTGGTGGTGCGCGCCGACCTCGAGCGCAGCGGCGTGTTCAAGCTGGTCGAGGCCGGCACCCCGCTCGCCGAGAATGCCGCCGTCAATTTCGCCGACTGGAAAGCACGCGGCGCCGACGCCCTCGTCGTCGGCAGCGTCGCGCCGGCCGCCAACGGCCGCTTCGAGGTGCGTTTCCGCCTGCACGACGTGCAGAAGCAGGCTTCACTGGGCGGACTGGCCTATGTCATGACGGCCCAGCAGGGGCGGGCGACGGGGCACCGCATCGCCGATTTTGTCTATGAAAAGCTACTCGGCGAGCCGGGCATCTTCTCCACCCGCATCGCCTATGTCGTCAAGAGCCCCGGCCGTTTCGAACTGCAGATCGCCGACGCCGACGGCATGAATGCGCAGACCGCACTGGCCTCGCGCGAACCAATCATCTCGCCGGCCTGGTCGCCGGATGGCACCCGTCTCGCCTACGTCTCCTTTGAATCGAAGAAGCCGGTGGTCTATGTGCATTCCCTCGCCACCGGCCGGCGCCATGTCGCCGCCAACTTCAAGGGCTCGAATTCCGCCCCTGCCTGGGCGCCGGACGGCAACAAACTGGCCGTGGTGCTGACCAAGGACGGTGCCTCGCAACTCTATTCGCTCAACGCCGACGGCAGCAGTGTGGTGCGCCTGGCCTCTTCCGCCGGCATCGACACCGAGCCCTACTTCTCGCCCGACGGCCAGTTCATCTACTTCACCTCGGATCGTGGCGGCAGCCCGCAGGTCTATCGCATCGCGGCCAGCGGCGGCACGGTCCAGCGCATCACCTTCGAGGGCAGCTACAACGTCACGCCGCGCCTGTCGCCCGACGGCAAGAGCATGGCGTATGTCTCGCGCAACGGCGGCCGCTTCCAGCTCACCCTGATGGATCTCGCCACGCGCCAGACGCAGATCCTCACCGACTCGGACAAGGACGAGTCGCCCAGCTTCGCGCCCAACGGCCGCATGATCATCTACGCTTCCGAGATCGGTGGACGCGGCGTGCTCGCCGCCGTTTCCAGCGACGGCCGCGTCAAGCAGAAACTCTCGGTACAGGCGGGCGACGTGCGTGAACCGGCGTGGGGCCCTTTTCTGAAACATTGATTGAAAACGGAGAAAACTATGCGCAAGAAACTCTTGATCATTTTAGGTGCGGTTTTCATCGCGGGTTGCGGCACAACCGGTGAGCCGGAGCAGTCCGGTGCCCCGGTGGAAGACCGCGGCGCAAAGAAAATCGAAGGCACCGAAGTCAAACCAGTGACCACAGCGGATCCGATGGGCGCGGCACTGGCCGCCGTCAAGCAGGGCGTGCTCGCCAAGCGCAGCGTCTTTTTTGATTACGACAGCTACGTCATCAAGGACGAGTTCAAGTCTCTCGTCGAGGCACACGCGCAGTTCCTCGTCGCCAACCCGAAGGTGAAAATGCTCATCCAGGGCAACGCCGACGAGCGCGGCAGCCGCGAGTACAACCTCGCGCTGGGCCAGAAACGGGCCGAAGCGTTGAAGAAAATGCTCATGCTGCTCGGCACCCGCGAAGACCAGGTCGAGGCCGTCAGCCTGGGCGAGGAAAAACCCCGCTGCAGCGAGGCAAACGAAGGCTGCTGGTCGCAGAACCGCCGCGACGACATGCTCTACACCGGCGAGTTCTAAGGCATGCGGCGCCTCCTCCCCCTGCTGCTTCTCGTCGTTGTACTGCCGGCGCGTGCCGCGCTCTTCGACGACGAGGAGGCGCGCAAGCGTGTCGATCTCTTGCGCACGGAAATCAACGCCAGGGTAGACAAGCTGGAGGCGGCTTCACGCGGGCAAATCGAACTGGCCAACCAGATCGAGGCACTCAAGGCAGAGGTAGCCAAATTGCGCGGGCAGGTCGAGGTGCTGACCCACGAGATCGAGACGACGCAAAAACGACAGAAAGACTTCTACGTCGATCTCGACAACCGGCTGCGCAAGCTCGAACCGCAGACCGCCACTGAAGCCAAGCCTGCCGCCGTCGACCCGGCAGCGGAAACCCGCGACTACGAAGCAGCACTGAATCTCTTTAAGTCCGGCAAGCACAAGGACGCACTCGCCGCCTTCCTCGGCTTCATCAAGACCTATCCGGCCAGCCCCTTCCTGCCATCGGCGCATTACTGGGCCGGCAGTGCGCATTACCAGCTCGGTGAGTACAAGAAGGCCCTGGAGCTCTTCGCCAGGCTGGCTGCCACCTGGCCGGACGATGCCAAGGCCCCTGATGCGTTGCTCGGCCAGGCGAATTGCCAGCAGGAATCCGGCGATGCCAAGGGAGCGCGCAAGACCCTCGAAACCTTGGTTGCCAAGTATCCCGCTAGCGCCGCGGCCAGCGTCGCAAAGCAGCGACTCGCCAAGCGGCGCTAGGACACGGCCGCGCCGGGTGCATTGCCGGCGCGACCTCAAGGCCAGCAGCATGACCGACCTTTCCGCCAAGCTGCGCATCAGCGAAATCTTCCACTCCCTGCAGGGCGAGAGCACCCGCGCCGGTCTGCCGACGGTATTCGTGCGGCTCACCGGCTGCCCGTTGCGCTGCACCTGGTGCGACACGGAGTACGCCTTCAGCGGCGGCGAAACCCTGACCCTCGGCGACGTACTGATCGAAGTCGCCAGGCATGGCGCCCGCCAGGTCTGCGTCACCGGCGGCGAGCCGCTGGCGCAGAAGGCCTGCCTGCCGCTGCTCAGCGCGTTGTGCGACGCCGGTTACGCCGTATCCCTGGAAACCAGCGGCGCACTGGATGTTGCCGCTGTCGACCCGCGCGTCTCGCGCATCATGGACCTCAAGGCACCGGCCTCCGGCGAGGCGGACAAGAACCTGTGGGGCAACCTGCCCTACCTGAACGCCGAGGATGAAATCAAGATCGTGCTGGCCGACGAGGCGGATTACGCCTGGGCGCGCGAAGCGATTCGCGCGCGCAAGCTCGATGCGATCTGCCCGGTGCTGCTGTCCCCGGTGGCCGGGCAACTCGAGCCGCAGCAACTGGCCGAGTGGGTACTGCGCGACCGCCTGCCGGTACGCGTGCAACTGCAGTTGCACAAACTCATCTGGGGTGCGGAGAGAGGGCGCTAGACGCCGTCATTCCCGCGCAAGCGGGAATCCATGAAACTGAAACCCTGGTTCCCCGCTTGCGCGGAGACGACGATCAGGGGCTGCATGGTATTGTCCCGCCTGCGCCGAACAATTGACCTCCATCTAACCCGATGACGACCCAAGAAAAACGCGCCGTCGTGCTGCTCTCCGGCGGCCTCGATTCCGCCACTACCCTGGCCATCGCGCGCAGCGAGGGCTATGCCTGCCGCGCCCTCTCGGTGGCTTATGGCCAGCGCCACGCGGCCGAACTGGAAGCCGCAGTCCGCGTCGCCATGGCGCTAGGTGCCCACGAGCATCGCCTGGTCGACGTCGACCTCGGCCAGTTCGGCGGCTCGGCGCTGACCGACCGCCGCATCGCCGTGCCCATGCGTGGCATCGAACCGGGCATACCGGCCACCTACGTGCCGGCGCGCAACACCGTCATGCTGTCGCTGGCGCTTGCCTGGGCCGAGGTGCTCGGCGCCCACGACATCTTCGTCGGCGTGAATGCGGTCGACTATTCCGGCTATCCCGACTGCCGGCCGGAATACATCGCCGCCTTTGAAGCCATGGCCAATCTCGCCACTAAGGCCGCGGTCGAAGGCGCCCGGCTACGCATCCACGCCCCCCTCATTGCCCTGTCGAAGGCCGACATCATCCGGCGCGGCACGACACTCGGCGTCGATTACGGCCTCACCGTCTCCTGCTACCAGGCCGACGAAGCCGGCGCCGCCTGCGGGCTATGCGACGCCTGCCGCCTGCGCCATGCCGGTTTCGAGACCGCAGGGATAGCCGATCCGACGCGCTACAGAACTGCTTGAGATATTAAATACAGCGCGGTTATGCGATAGCAAACAAGACTAATCCACAGCACCTTGGGTTTCTTTAGAATCCGATGGTTGCAAAGCTATAACCAGGCGCAAAACACCGAGGAGGAAGCATGGAATTCACGATTCACAACCAGGTGCTGACGATCGTTTTCGTCGCCGCCCTCGTCATGGGTGCGGTGGCGAACAAGACCAACTTCTGCACCATGGGTGCGGTCTCCGACTGGGTCAACATGGGCGACACCGGCCGCCTGCGTGCCTGGTTGCTGGCCATCGCCGTGGCAGCCCTCGGCGTCGCCGTCATCACCGGCGCGGGCATGGCCAACATCGGCAACAACACCTTCCCGCCCTACCGCACACCCCAGTTCGCCTGGCTGCGTTACCTCCTCGGCGGCCTCATGTTCGGCATCGGCATGACGCTGGGCTCGGGCTGCGGCAACAAGACGCTGATACGCATCGGCGGCGGCAACATCAAGTCGCTCTTCGTGCTGGCGGTCGCCGCGGTCTTCGCCTACCTCATGTTATGGACGGACTTCTACGGCAACGTCTTCCATTCCTGGATCACCGCCACCACCGTCGACCTCGGCAAGTCCGGCTTCCAGAGCCAGGCCATAAGCGAGTTCTTCGGTGCCAGCCACACCGTGCAAGTCGCCACCGGCGCCGCCCTCGGCCTGATCCTTGCGGGTTTCACTTTCGCCTCGAAGGACTTCCGCGGCAGCTTCGACAACATCCTCGGCGGCCTCGTCATCGGCCTTGTGGTGGTCATCGGCTGGTACATCACCGCCGGCCCGATGGGCGCGGCCTGGAAGGAATGGGCCGAGCTTGCGGAAACCGTACCGAGCCGCGTCGAAGTGCAATCCTTCACCTTCATCAGCCCGATGGGGGACAGCGTCCGCTACCTGATGAACCCGACCGATTTCGCCAATATCAATTTCGGCGTCACGGCACTCACCGGTGTCATCGTCGGCTCCTTCCTCTACGCACTGCTGTCCGGCAAATTCCGCCTCGAGTGGTTCGCCTCCGGCGGCGATTTCTTCAATCATGCCCTCGGCGGCGCACTGATGGGCATCGGCGGCGTACTGGCCATGGGCTGCACCATCGGCCAGGCCATCACCGGCGTGTCGACCCTCGCCATGGGCTCCATCCTGACCTTCTTCGCCATCGTCGCCGGCGCTGCGGGAACCATGAAAGTCCAGTACTGGCGCATGATGCGGGAAGCATAATTACCGAGAGAAAATTGACAGTCTGCGAGCCGGCTTCTATAATCCGCGGCTCTTTCGGGGGTCGTTAGCTCAGCTGGTAGAGCAGCGGACTTTTAATCCGTTGGTCGGCGGTTCGATCCCGCCACGGCCTACCACGAAATTCAAGGGGTTGGATGCATCATCCAACCCCTTCTTCTTTTCTGCGGCAGGTTGCGGATAACCATGATTGCCGCCGGGACGCTTCTCTGCCCATAATGGCCCTTCCACCGTGCAAGGGGGCAGCATGTTTCAGGTACGCATCCACGGCCGCGGCGGCCAGGGAGTGGTGTCGGCAGCGGAAATGCTCTCGGTCGCCGCCTTTCTCGAAGACAAGCACGCGCAGGCCTTTCCCAGCTTCGGCTCGGAACGCATGGGGGCGCCAGTCATGGCCTTTTGCCGCATCGACAACAAGGAAATCAGGCTGCGCGAGCCGGTAATGAACCCCGACGCGCTGATCATCCAGGACCCCACCTTGCTGCACCAGGTCGACCTCTTCAGCGGCGTCACCACCGAGGGACTGATCCTCATCAATTCCACGCGCAGCTTCGCCGAGCTGGGTATCGGCGAGTTTGTCGAGGGCTTCCATCCCGATCTGTTGTGCACCGTGCCGGCGACGGAGCTGGCACTCAAGCACATCGGCCGGCCGCTGCCGAACGCCGCACTGCTGGGCGGTTTCGCCGCAGTGTGCGATCAGGTCAGGCTCGAATCGGTGTTCGCCGCCATCCGCGAAAAGTTTTCCGGCAAGGTGGCGGAGGGCAACGTCGCCGCCGCACGCGAGGCCTACGACATCGTGATGGCGGAGCGCGAGGAGGCGAGTCATGCTTAAACAGACCGAAGGCTCCCACGCCATCGCCGAATGCGTCGCCCTGTGCCGGCCGGAGGTGATCTGCGCCTACCCGATCACGCCGCAGACGCACATCGTCGAGGGCCTTGGCGAGATGGTGAAGGCCGGCGACCTGAAGCACTGCGAGTTCATCAACGTCGAATCCGAATTCGCCGCGCTGTCGGTGGCCATCGGCGCCTCGGCGGCGGGTGCGCGCACCTACACCGCCACCGCCAGCCAGGGCCTGCTGTTCATGGCCGAGGCGGTGTACAACGCGGCGGGGCTGGGCCTGCCCATCGTCATGACGATCGGCAACCGCGCCATCGGCGCGCCGATCAACATCTGGAACGACCACACCGATTCCATGTCGATGCGCGATGCCGGCTGGATCCAGCTCTACGCCGAGACCAACCAGGAGGCGGCCGATCTGCACATCCAGGCCTTCCGCCTCGCCGAAGAACTGTCGATGCCGGTGATGGTGTGCGTGGACGGCTTCATCCTCACGCATGCCTACGAGCGCCTCGACATCCCGACGCAGGAACAGGTGGATGCCTACCTGCCGCCCTTCGAGCCGCGCCAGGTACTCGACACGAACGAGCCGGTGTCCATCGGCGCCATGGTCGGGCCGGAAGCCTTCATGGAGGTGCGCTATCTTGCCCACCACAAGCAGATGCGCGCGCTCGAACTGATCCCGCGGCTCTCGGCGGAATTCAGGCAGGTATTCGGCCGCGACTCGGGCGGCCTGATGCGCACCTACCGCGCCGAGGACGCCGAGACCATCGTCGTCGCGCTGGGTTCGGTGAATGGCACCATCAAGGATGTCATCGACGAACTGCGCGACGAGGGTTGCGCCATCGGCGCTGCGGCCATCATTTCCTTCCGTCCCTTCCCGAGCGAGGCCCTGCACGAGCTGCTGTCGCACGCCAAGCGCCTGGTGGTCATCGAGAAATCGCTGGCGGTGGGCATCGGCGGCATCGTCTCGCACAACCTGCGCATGGTGCTCTCCGGCATTTCGCTGCACGCCTACACCGTGGTGGCCGGACTGGGCGGGCGCGCCATCACCAAGGCCAGCCTGCGCAGCCTGTTCGAACGCGCGCTGCGCGACGAACTGGAGCCGCTCACTTTCCTCGACCTGAACCAGGCGGCGGTGAATCGCGAACTGGAGCGGGAAAAGGCGCAGCGCCGCTCCGGCCCTTCGGCCGAGAACATCCTGCGCGACCTCGCTGGCGGCGCACTTTAAGGAACACGCCATGACTATGCAGCAGATCAAGTTTTACCAGACCGGCACCTTCACCGTCGGCAACCGCCTGCTCGACGCCGACCAGCGCAGCGTGCAGGCCAATATGGAACGCACCAACTCGCTCAATTCCGGCCACCGCGCCTGCCAGGGCTGCGGCGAGGCGCTCGGCGCGCGCTACGCCATCGATGCGGCCATGCGCGCATCGAACAACCAGGTCATCGCCTGCAACGCCACCGGCTGCCTCGAGGTGTTCTCCACGCCCTATCCGGAAACCTCGTGGCAGATTCCGTGGATCCACTCGCTCTTCGGCAACGCCGCGGCGGTCGCCACCGGCGTGGCAGCGGCGATGAAGGTGAAGGGGCGCAAGGACGTGCGCATCATCGCCCAGGGCGGCGACGGCGGCACCACCGACATCGGCTTCGGCTGCCTCTCGGGGATGTTCGAGCGCAACGACGACGTGCTCTACATCTGCTACGACAACCAGGCCTACATGAACACCGGCGTGCAGCGCTCTTCCGCCACGCCGCCGGCGGCGCGCACCGCGACCACGATGGCCATCGGCGCTGAACCGGGTAACGCCTTCGGCCAAGGCAAGAACCTGCCGCTGATCGCCATGGCGCACGGCATTCCCTACGTCGCCACCGCCTCGGTGGCCTACCTGCGCGACCTCGAGGCGAAAGTCAGTCGCGCCATGACGGTGAGGGGCGCGCGCTACATCCACATCCTCGTGCCCTGCCCGCTCGGCTGGGGCGCGGCGCCGCACGACACCATCAAGCTGGCGCGGCTGGCAGTGGAAACAGGCCTCTTCCCGCTCTTCGAGGCGGAGCACGGCGAGGTGACAAGCTCGACAAAAATCCGCCGCCGCGTGCCGGTGGAGGATTACCTCAAGCCGCAGAAACGCTTCGCGCATCTCTTCGGCAAGACGCCGGCAGTGAGCACCCTGGCGCACATCCAGGAGACTGCCGACCGCAACATTCGTAAGTACGGATTATTGGAGAAACACGATTAACCCCTCTTGACGCAAAGCGCGCAAAGACGCAAAGAACGCAAAGATTTCTTGTTTTTCTTTGCGCCCTTTGCGCCTTAGCGTCCTTTGCGTTGAAAGCGGTTTGGGAGTTGCCATGGAAAAACCGTTTGCCATCACGCTCGACCCCGGCTCCTCGCTCGCCAACCACACCGGTTCCTGGCGCACGACGCGGCCGGTGTATGTCGACCGCCTGCCGCCCTGCAACCACGCCTGTCCGGCCGGCGAGAACATCCAGGCATGGCTGTTCCATGCCGAGTCCGGCGACTACGAGGCCGCCTGGCGCGAACTGGTGAAGAACAATCCGCTGCCGGCCATCATGGGGCGCGTCTGCTACCACCCGTGCGAAAGCGCCTGCAACCGCGGCAGCCTCGACGAATCGGTAAGCATCCACGCCGTCGAGCGCTTCCTCGGCGACGAGGCGACGAAGCGCGGCTGGACCATCGCGCCCGGAAAAGACACCGGCAAGCGCGTGCTGGTGGTGGGTGCCGGCCCGGCCGGCCTCGCCGCCGCCTGGCACCTGCGCCTCGCCGGCCACGCGGTGACGATCCGCGAGGCCGGCCCGCTCGCCGGCGGCATGATGCGCTTCGGCATCCCCAAGTACCGCCTGCCGCGCGAGGTGCTCGACGCCGAGGTGCAGCGCATCCTCGACCTCGGCGTCGAACTGAAGCTCAACAGCAAGGTCGACGATCTGCAGGCGACAATGAAAGAAGGCGGCTTCGACGCCTGCTTTCTTGCCGTCGGCGCGCATCTCGCCAAGCGTGCCTACATCCCGGCGGGCGACGCCGACAAGATCCTCGATGCGGTGTCGGTGCTGCGCGGCATGGAAGGTAAAGAGAAACCGTTACTCGGCCGCCGCGTGGTGGTGTACGGCGGCGGCAACACCGCCATCGACGTCGCGCGTACCGCGAAGCGGCTCGGTGCGGAGGAATCCATCATCGTCTACCGTCGCACGCGCGAGAAAATGCCGGCGCACGACCTCGAGGTGGAAGAGGCGCTGCAGGAAGGCGTCATGATGAAATGGCTGTCCACCATCAAGGAGGCGGGCGAGGCCAGCTTCACGGTGGAGAAGATGGCCCTCGACGAGAACGGCTTCCCGCAACCGACGGGGGAATTCGAGACCATCGAGGCCGATTCGCTGGTGCTGGCGCTGGGCCAGGACGTCGACCTCGGCCTGCTCGCCGTAGTGCCGGGACTGACTTTGGACAACGGCTCGGTGCAGGTCGATGCCGGCATGATGACCGGCCACGCAGGGATTTTTGCCGGCGGCGACATGGTGGCGGCCGAGCGCACCGTGACGGTGGCCATCGGCCACGGCAAGAAGGCGGCGCGCAACATCGACGCCTGGCTGCGCGGCGAGACCTGCGCACCGCAGCCGAAGCATGAGATCGCCACCTTCGACAAGCTCAACACCTGGTATTACATGGACGCGCCGAAGACCGTGCAGCCGGTGCTCGACATCATCCGCCGCCAGGGCACCTTCGAGGAGGTGCTGGGCGGGCTCGACGAGGGCAACGCGCTGTTCGAGGCGCGCCGCTGCCTGTCCTGCGGCAACTGCTTCGAATGCGACAACTGCTACGGCGTCTGCCCGGACAATGCCGTCATCAAGCTGGGGCCGGGCAAACGCTTCCGCTTCAGCTACGACTATTGCAAGGGCTGCGGCATCTGCGTCGCCGAATGCCCCTGCGGCGCGATCCGGGTCGAGGCGGAGACGGTTTGATCGAAGCCTAAAGTTCTTCGCGGGGGTGCCGATAACCGAACCAGACAATTCGGCGGCGCCCCACCATGATCAAAAAGGCACAGTCTTCCCGGCTCAAGCCCGGGATGTTCATCCACGACCTCAACTGCGGCTGGATGGATCATCCTTTCCTGTCCACCCGCTTCAAGCTTGAGTCCGGCAGGGACATCCAGAAAATCCTCGCAGCCGGCATACGCGAGGTGTATATCGACACCGACCTCGGCGTGGATGTCGATGATGCCCCCACGGCGACGGAAGTGCGGCAGGAACTCGACCGGGAAATGCTGAAGCTGGCAGAAACCGAGGCGGCTGCGCCGCGCGCCTCCACGCGCGAAGAACTGTCGCGCGCCCACAAAATCCATGCCGAGGCGAACCTGATCATGCGCGGCATCATGAGCGACGTGCGCCTCGGCAAGCAAGTACAGGTCGAGATGATGGAGCCGATGGTCGAGAAGATGGCCGCCTCGATCCTGCGCAACAACGGCGCCCTGCTTTCCCTCACACGCATCAAGAACAAGGACGAATACACCTTCCAGCATTCGGTCAGCGTGGCCGCACTGCTCATTGCCTTCTGCCGCGGTCTCGGTCTCGACGAGGACACCCTGCGCCATGCGGGGCTCGGCGGCATGGTGCACGACGTCGGCAAGATGCAGACGCCCGACGGCATTCTCAACAAGCCCGGCAAGCTTACCGACGACGAGTTCACCGTCATGCGCCATCACGTTGTGGCGAGCCGCGAGATCCTCGAGATCACGCCGAACATCCCGCAGACGGCGCTGCAGGTGGCGGCGCAGCACCACGAGCGCTACGACGGCAGCGGCTATCCGCATCGCATGAAGGGGGATGAGATATCTCGCATCGGCCAGATGGCGGCCATCATCGACGTCTACGACGCCATCACCTCGGAGCGTGTCTACCACAAGGGCATGGCGCCCACCGATGCGCTACGCAAGCTGTTCGAATGGAGCAAATTTCATTTCAATCCCGAGCTGGTGCACGCCTTCGCCAAGGTGGTCGGCATCTACCCGGTGGGGGCGCTGGTGCGGCTGGAAAGCGGGCGGCTGGCGGTGGTGGTCGAGCAGCGCGAATCGAGCATGCTGCAGCCACTCGTGCGCATCATGTTCGATGCCAAACGCGATTTCTATCTGAAGCCCGAGGATATCGACCTCTCCCGGCCCGTGGGCAAGGGCGGCGCGGACCGCATCATCGGCCATGAATCACCGGAAAAATGGCAGATCGAGCCGATGAAGTTCCTCTGACACACACGCCCGGGCAAGATCCGCTTCACCTGCACGCCTCGAACTGTGTCACTTAAACGGCAGTCTTCCAGACAATACTCCTCCTATAATCATCGTTTTCCCGCTCATCTGGGCTATCGTGACGCACCAGGCCCGGGGCGAACCGCAGGCAGCCAGTCAGCAGAAGGAGGGGATGATGGGAACGAAATACCAGGCGTTTCACCGCCGCTCGATCGAAGACCGCGATGCATTCTGGAGCGAGCAGGCGCAGCTGGTCGATTGGCACAAGCCGTTCGGCCAGGTGCTGGAATACAACAAGCCGCCCTTTGCCAAGTGGTTCGTCGGCGGCGAAACCAATCTCTGTCACAACGCCGTCGATCGACACCTCAAGGATCGCGCCCAGCAGCCGGCGCTGATCTACATCTCGACCGAGACCGGCGAGGAAAAAACCTACACCTACGCCGAACTGCACGCCGAAGTGCAGCGCATGGCCGCCGTGCTGCAGAGCCTCGGCGTCGGCAAGGGCGACCGCGTGCTGATCTACATGCCGATGATCGCCGAAGCGGTTTTCGCCATGCTCGCCACCGTGCGCATCGGCGCCATCCACTCGGTGGTGTTCGGCGGCTTCGCCGCCAGTTCGCTCGCCACACGCATCGACGACGCCCAGCCGAAGGTCATGATCACGGCGGACGCCGGCATGCGCGGCGGCAAGGCCGTGCCCTACAAGCACCTGGTGGATGAATCGCTGCGCCTGGCGCAGACGCCGGCGGCGAAGGTGCTGATCGTCAATCGCGGCCTCGACAAGGCGATGTCCCTCGTCGCCGGACGCGACCTCGATTACGCCACGCTGCGCGCGCAGCACATGGATACCCAGGTGCCGGTCACCTGGGTCGAGTCCTCGCATCCCTCCTACATCCTGTACACCTCCGGCACCACCGGCAAGCCGAAGGGCGTGCAGCGCGACACCGGCGGCTATGCCGTGGCGCTGGCCGCCTCGATGCGCCATGTGTATCAGGCCAATCCGGGCGAAACCTATTTCGCCACCTCCGACATCGGCTGGGTGGTCGGCCACTCCTACATCGTCTACGGCCCGCTCATCAACGGCATGGCGACGGTGGTCTACGAGGGCACGCCGCTGCGCCCCGACGCCGGCATCTGGTGGAAGATCGTGCAGGATTACAAGGTGACGGTGATGTTCTCGGCGCCGACCGCCATCCGCGTGCTGAAGAAGCAGGATCCGGCCTTCCTCAGGAAATACGATCTCTCTTCGCTGCGCCACGTCTTCCTCGCCGGCGAGCCGCTCGACGAGACGACGGCGCAGTGGATCGCCGAGGCGCTCGACAAGCCGATCTACGACCACTACTGGCAGACCGAGACCGGCTGGGCCCTGCTCACCGGCCTGCCCGGCGTGGAGGCGCATGCGACGAAATTCGGCAGCCCCTCCTTCCCCGCCTACGGCTACGACGTGCGCCTGCTGCACGAGGAGACCGCCGCGGAAGTGGCGCCCAATGAAAAGGGCGTCGTCGCCGTCATGCCGCCGCTGCCGCCGGGCTGCATGAGCACCGTGTGGGGCCAGGACGAGCGCTTCGTGCAGACCTACTTCACCAGTTTCCGCGACAAGCTGATCTACACCACCTTCGACTGGGGCACGCGCGACGAGGACGGCTACTACTTCATCCTCGGCCGTACCGACGACGTCATCAACGTCGCCGGCCATCGTCTTGGCACGCGCGAGATCGAGGAGGCCATCAGCGCCCATGACGCCATCGCCGAGGTGGCCGTGGTGGGCGTGGCCGATCAACTGAAGGGACAAATGCCGATGGCCTTCGCCGTCGTCAAGGACGCCGCGCGGATCGCCACGCCGGAACTGAGCGCCGCCCTGGAGAAGGAGGTCATGGCCAAGGTGGACAGTCTGCTCGGCGCCATCGGCCGGCCGAAACGGGTGCACTTCATCGCCCAGTTGCCGAAGACGCGCTCGGGCAAGGTGCTGCGCCGCTCGATCCAGGCCATTGCCGAAGGCCGCGATCCGGGCGATCTCACCACCCTCGACGATCCGAGCGGCATCCAGATGGTGAAGGCCGCGGTGGACGGTAAATAGGCTTTCTGTCGCCGTATCCTGCGCACTGACTTTCCCGCAAAAGCCCGCGGCCTGCCGTGGGCTTTTTCTATTTCCCCTTTCCGCACAAGGGGTTCGCTCGCGGCCCCTTTGATCCCCGTCAATGCCCGGCAGGGGCGGATTGCCTAGAGTGGCGGTTCCTTTCGCTGCCCGATTTCCGATGACCACCTTCACCGCGAAGCCCTTCGAGCTCGTCTGCCCGGCCGGCGCCCTGCCCGCGCTGAAGGCCGCCGTCGACAACGGCGCAGACTGCGTCTACACCGGCCTCAAGGACAACACCAACGCGCGCAATTTCACCGGCCTGAATTTCGACGACGCGCAGTTGCGCGAGGGCATCCGCTACGCCCATGATCGCCGCGCCAAGGTGCTGCTGGCGCTCAACACCTATCCGCAGACGGCGACCTGGAGCCGCTGGACGGCGGCCGTCGACAAGGCCGCCGATTTCGGCGTCGATGCCATCATCCTCGCCGACCCGGGGCTGATGGAATACGCGAAGACGAAGCATCCGCAGTTGCGCCTGCATCTTTCCGTGCAGGGCTCGGCGACCAGTTACGAAGCGATCAATTTCTACTACGAGCAGTTCGGCATCCAGCGCGCCGTGCTGCCGCGCGTGCTCGCCATGCCGCAGGTCGAGCAGGTGGTAAAGAACACGCCGGTGGAGATCGAGGTGTTCGGCTTCGGCGGCCTGTGCGTCATGGTGGAGGGCCGTTGCGCACTCTCCGCCTACGTCACCGGCGACTCGCCCAACACCGTCGGCGTCTGCTCGCCGGGCAAGGCGGTGCGCTACGAGCAGACGCCCGAGGGCATGGAGACGCGCCTCAACGGCGTGCTCATCGACCGCTTCGCCGAGGGCGAGAAGACCGGCTACCCGACCCTGTGCAAGGGGCGCTTCGAGGTCAACGACGAGACCTACTACGCCATCGAGGAGCCGACCAGCCTGAATACCCTCGAGCTGCTGCCGCAACTCATGGACATCGGCGTCAAGGCCATCAAGATCGAAGGCCGCCAGCGCAGCCCGGCTTATGTCGCGCAAGTCACGAAAGTGTGGCGCGCGGCGATCGACCTTGCGTTGAAGAACCGCCAGGGCTACATCGTGCGCGAGGCCTGGATGGCGGAACTCAACAAGGTGTCCGAGGGCAGCATGCACACTTTGGGTGCTTACTATCGCCCCTGGAAATGAAATGAAGTTGGCAATACTGGAACGCTCGCCGTGAAGCTCGCGTTGGGTCCTTTGCAATACTACTGGCCGCGCCAGCAGGTCCTCGATTTCTATGAGGCCATCGCCGCAACACCGGTCGATATCGTCTACCTCGGCGAGACGGTCTGCGCGCGTCGTCATGAGTTGCGCGTGCAGGACTGGGCCGACATCGCGCAGAAGCTCGCCGCCGCCGGCAAGCAGGCCGTCCTCGGCACGCAGACGCTGATCGAATCCGAGTCGGACCTGAAGACCCTGCGCCGCGTCGTCGATGAAAAGGACTTTCTCATCGAAGCCAACGACATGGGCGCCGTGCGCCTGCTGTCGGCGGAAAAGCGCGCTTTCGTCGCCGGCCCGTTTCTCAATATCTTCAACGCCGCCACGCTGAACATGATGGCGCGGCTCGGCGCCACGCGCTGGGTGATGCCGCTGGAAATGTCTGCCGCCGTGTTGACGGATCTGCAGGCCGCGCGTCCCGCCGGCCTGGAAACCGAGGTGTTCGCCTACGGACGCATGCCGCTGGCTTTCTCGGCGCGCTGCTTCACGGCGCGCCACTTCAACCTGCAAAAGGACGACTGCCAGTTCAAGTGCCTGGAGTTTCCCGACGGCCTGCTCATCAGGACGCGCGAGGGCGAGGAATTCCTCACGCTCAACGGCATCCAGACGCAATCGTCGAAAGTGTACAACCTGATCGGCGAAGTCGACGCCATGCGCGACATGGGCGTCGACATCCTGCGCATCAGCCCGCAATCGCAGCACACCCCGGCATTGCTTGACCTCTTCCGCCGACGCATCGACGGCACGCTCGAGGCGGAGGCCGCACGCAGCGAGATGGCCGATCTGGGCCTGGCCGAACCTTGCAACGGCTTCTGGCACGGCAAGGCCGGCCTGGAGCAAATTGCCGCCCAGGCTGGCGCGCGGTAGACTTGCGCCATGGACCTCATCGACAGCCTGCGCCGCGCGCGCATCCCGCAGTTCGAACTGCCGCGCTTTGTCGGCGGCATCAATGCCCGATTGCCGCAACTGCCGCCGACGCTGGGCCTGACCACGGCGCTGAACCTCGCCCTGGGCCGCATCCTGCCGCGCGAGACGCTCGAACCCCTCAGCGACAAGCTGGTGTGCCTGCGCGTCACCGACGGCGGCCTGACCCTGCACTTCACCCTGACGCCGAAAGGGTTTCGGCCGGCCGTCAGCAGCGCCAAGCCGGATCTCATGATCAGCGCCAAGGCGCGCGACTTTCTTGCCCTGGCCCTGCGCGAGGAAGACCCGGACACCCTGTTCTTCAACCGCCGCCTGGTCATGGAAGGCGACACCGACCTCGGCCTGCTGGTAAAAAATACCCTGGACGCGATCGACTGGCCGCGCCTGGAGCCCGAGTCACTCCACCCCTTCCGTCTGCTGGCTGCGCTGAGGCTGCGGTTGGGCCCAGGGGGCTTCTAACGTTCAGCGCATGGGCGCGTTGCCGTCCAATGCGGATGGATGCAAGGCGCGCACCTTGGCAATGGCCATCCCTTGCCAAGGTGCGCAACGCCGCAGACGCCGCATTGGACGGCAACCCGCAGGGACGGTCAGGGTTGGGATGCAGCGCAAGGCGCGGCGGCGCAGGCAGTGGTTATTCCACGACAAGCCGCCGTAACGCGGCGATGCGCCCAACCCTGACCGTCGCACCCATGCGCTGAACGTTAAAAGCCCCCCAAGCAGGTAAAATCGCTTCTTTGATATTCAGCAAACCCCGCCCGCGCGGGGTCGTGCACAATTTGCCATGCTTGAAGCCAGCAACCTGGAATGCGTGCGCGGCGAAAAAAGCCTGTTTCGCGATGTGTCGTTCCGGCTCGCGGCGGGCGCCTGCCTGATGGTGCAGGGGGCCAACGGCAGCGGCAAGACCAGCCTGCTGCGCATGCTCTGCGGCCTGGCGCAGCCGGCGCAGGGCGAGATCCGCTGGGACGGCGAGCCGATCAGGAAACTTGCCGAAGACTATCGCGGCGAATTGCTGTATTGCGGCCATGCCGGTGCGCTCAAGGATGACCTGACGGCGCTAGAGAACGCGCAGATTTCGGCGACGCTGGCCGGTGCGCCGGTCGCTGAGGACGCGGCGCGGCAGGCACTGCGGCAACTGGGCCTGAAAGGGCGCGAAGACCTGCCGGCGCGTGTGCTCTCCGCCGGCCAGAAGCGGCGCGTGGCGCTGTCGCGCCTGCTGCTGGAAAAGCGCCGCCTGTGGGTGCTGGACGAACCGCTGACGGCGCTCGACAAGGCGGCAGTGGCGACGCTGTGCGGCGTCATCGACGCACACCTTGCTGCTGGCGGCATGGCAGTGCTGACCAGCCACCAGGATCTGCCGCTGGCGACAACGCGTATCGAGCAGCTGCGGCTGGACTCATGAGCGCCCCCGCCGGACAGCGCCCCGCTGGAAGTACCCTTGGGGTACCCCAAGAGGGCGCCGCCAACAGCACGGAGCGGGCGCAGTCTGCGAACACCCGTCACCCCCTTCCGCGGGAAGGGGGACGGGGGGATGGTGGTTTGGCGAACGAACCGAGTCTGCTTGCCGCGCTCAGCGCCGTCATCCGGCGCGACCTGCTGCTCGCCATGCGGCGCAAGTCGGACGTGCTGACGACGCTGTTCTTTTTCATCATCGTCGTCAGCCTGTTCCCGCTGGGCATCGGGCCGGAGATGGCCATGCTGCGGCAGATCGCCCCCGGCGTGCTGTGGGTGGCGGCGCTGCTGGCGACCATGCTGTCGCTGAACCGCCTGTTCGCGGCGGATCACGCCGACGGCACGCTGGAACAGATGGCGCTGTCGGCGGTGCCGCTCGGCGTGCTGGTGACAGGCAAGGTGATCGCCCACTGGCTGCTGTCCGGCCTGCCGCTGGCACTGCTGGCGCCAGTGCTGGGCCTGCAATTCGACCTGGCGAGCGGTTCGCTGGCGGTGCTGGTGGTATCGCTGCTGATCGGCACGCCGGTACTGTCGCTCATCGGCGCCGTGGGCGCGGCACTGACTTTGGGGGTGCGCGGCGGCGGCGTGCTGGTGTCGCTGCTGGTGCTGCCGCTCTACGTGCCGGTGCTGATCTTCGGCGCCGGCGCGGTGGAAGCGGACCTCACCGGGCTGGGCGCGACGGCGCACTTGTCGCTGCTGGCGGCCTTTCTGGCGCTGGCGGCATTTTTCGGACCGTGGGCAACCACGGTGGCTTTGAGAATCGCATTGGAATGAATACCCGACTGAGCACCCGACTGAGCAACTGGTTCGGCTACGCCTCGCCGGCAACCTTCTACCCATTGGCCGGGAAGATGATTCCCTGGTTCTGGGCGCTGGCCGCCGTTTTCGGCATCCTCGGCCTTTACATCAGCTTTTTCGTCGCGCCCACCGATGCGCAGCAGGGCGAGGGCTACCGCATCATTTTCATCCACGTGCCGGCTTCCTGGATGTCGATGTTCATCTATCTGGTGATGGCTTTCTGGGCGGCGCTGGGTCTGGGCTTCAACACGCGGCTCTCGGGCATGATGGCGACGTCGCTGGCGCCGACCGGCGCGCTCATGGCCTTCCTCTCGCTGTGGACCGGCGCGCTGTGGGGCAAGCCGATGTGGGGCACGTGGTGGGTGTGGGACGCACGGCTGACTTCGGAACTGATCCTGTTTTTTCTTTACATCGGCTTCATCGCCCTGCAGTCGGCCATCGACGATCCGCGCCGTGCCGACAAGGCGGGCGCGGTGCTGGCGCTGGTCGGCGTGGTGAACATTCCCATCATCTATTTTTCGGTGAAGTGGTGGAACACGCTGCACCAGGGCGCCTCGGTCAGCCTGACCCGCTCGCCCTCGATGGCGCAGACCATGCTGCTGGGCATGCTGCTGATGGCGCTGGCCTTCTGGATGTATGCCATCGCCGTGTCGCTGACGCGCGTGCGCGCCATCATCCTCGAGCGCGAGCGCCACGCCGGCTGGGTCGAAGAGCTGTCAGAGGTGCAGTCATGACCTACCCCCCGCCCCCCTTCCCGAGGAAGGGGGTGACTGTAGATCGCTACGCTCACACCAGGTTGGCTGCGCCTCCTTGGGCCGGCCCGGCGGAGGCGCTATGAACTGGGGCAGCGCATCCGAATTTTTCGCCATGGGCGGCCACGCGTTCTACGTGTGGGGTTCCTTCGGCGCCTGCGCGCTGCTGATGCTCGTGGAACCAATCCTCGCGAAGAAGCGTCGAAGCCAGGCCCTTATCGAACTCAAGCGCGAGATTCGCGCCAATCAAGACTCCCAAGATGAAACCACGTCATAAACGCTTCGCCCTCATCGGCGGCGCGCTCGCCGTCCTCGGCATCGCCGCCGCGCTGGTGCTCAACGCCTTCCAGAGCAACCTGGTGTTCTTCTTCACGCCGACGCAGATCGCGGCCGGCGAGGCGCCGAAGGGCAAGACCTTCCGCATCGGCGGCCTGGTGAAAGACGGCAGCCTGCAGCGCCAGCCCGACGGCCTCACGGTACACTTCGTCGTCACCGACACGGCGAAGGAATTCACCGTCGCCTACACCGGCATCCTGCCCGACCTGTTTCGCGAGGGCAAAGGCGTCGTCGCCCAGGGCAAGCTCGGCGAGAACGGCCTGTTTACCGCCAGCGAGGTGCTGGCGAAGCACGACGAAAACTACATGCCGCCGGAGGCGCAGCATGCCGTCGACGAGGCACACAAGGCGGCTAAAACGGTGAAACAATGAAAAAAACACTTTCAACACGGAGACCACAGAGGCACAGAGGACACAGAGAAACAAAATATGCCTTGTTATTCCTCTGTGCTCTCTGTGTCTCTGTGACCTCTGTGTCAAAAGCGGTGTCCCTATGATCCCCGAACTCGGTCATTTCGCGCTGATCCTGGCGCTCATCGTCTCGCTGGTGCAGGGCACGCTGCCGCTGATCGGCGCGCATCGCGTCAACAATGGTGGCCGCGCCTGGATCGCGCTGGCGCGGCCGGCGGCGCGCGCGCAGTTCTTCCTCATCGTCTTCGCCTTCGTCTGCCTCACCTGGGCCTTCGTCGCCAACGATTTTTCCGTCGTCTATGTTGCGCAGAACTCCAACTCGCGCCTGCCACTGGAATACCGCCTCGCCGGCGTATGGGGCGGCCACGAGGGCTCGCTGCTATTGTGGATGCTGATGCTCTCGGGCTGGACGGTGGCCGTCTCCCTGCTCTCGCGCCACCTGCCCGATGCCATGACGGCGCGGGTGCTCGGCGTGCTCGGGCTGATCGCCGTGGGCTTCCTCGCCTTCATCCTGTTCACCTCCAATCCCTTCGAGCGCCTGCTGCCGGCGGCGGCGGACGGGCGCGACCTCAATCCGCTGTTGCAGGATCCGGGGCTGATCTTCCATCCGCCGATGCTTTACATGGGCTATGTCGGCTTTTCCATCGCCTTCGCCTTCGCCATCGCCGCACTGCTCTCCGGCCAGCTCGACGCCGCCTGGGCACGCTGGTCGCGGCCGTGGACGACGGCGGCCTGGGCCTTTCTCACCTTCGGCATCGCGCTCGGTTCGTGGTGGGCCTATTACGAACTGGGCTGGGGCGGCTGGTGGTTCTGGGATCCGGTGGAGAACGCCTCCTTCCTGCCCTGGCTGGTCGGCACGGCGCTGATCCATTCGCTGGCGGTCACCGAGAAGCGCGGCTGCTTCAAGAACTGGACGGTGCTGCTGGCCATCGCCGCCTTTTCGCTGTCGCTGCTCGGCACTTTCCTCGTGCGCTCCGGCGTGCTCACTTCGGTGCACGCTTTCGCCACCGATCCGCGCCGCGGTATTTTCATCCTCATCCTGCTGGCCACCGTCATCGGCGCCTCGCTCTTCCTCTTCGCCTTGCGCGCGCCGAAAGTCGGGCTGGGCGGCAGCTTCGGCCTGATTTCGCGCGAATCCCTGCTGCTGATGAACAACGTGCTGCTGGTGGTGGCGTGCGGCTCGGTGATGCTGGGCACGCTGTATCCGCTCCTGATCGACGCGCTGGGCATGGGCAAACTCTCGGTGGGGCCGCCCTACTTCAATGCGGTGTTCGTGCCACTGATGGTGCCGTTGCTCGTCCTCATGGCGCTCGGGCCGCTGGCGCGCTGGAAGCATGCCGACCTGGCCGCCGTGTTGCGGCGACTGACTTTTGCCTTTGTCGCAGCCGTGGCGATCGCCATCGCCGTGCCACTCCTCTACGGCAAGTGGTCACCGCTCACGGCCATGGGCGTGCTGCTCGCCGCCTGGGTCGCGGGCGGCAGTGTCGTGGCCATCATCGAGCGCCGGCGTACCGGCGGGCTGGCCGCCCAGCCGCTGCACTGGTGGGGCATGCACCTGGCGCATGTCGGCGTCGCCGCCTTCGTCCTCGGCGTCACCATGGTGTCGTCCTTCCAGGAAGAAAAAGACGTGCGCATGGAGCCGGACGACACCGTCTCCGTCGGCGGCTACAGCTTCCGCTTCATCGGCGTGCGCGAAGCCATGGGGCCGAATTACCGCGCCATGGTGGGTGAACTGGAGTTGTCGCGCGACGGCAAGGTGCTGCGCACCATGCAGCCGGAGAAGCGCGCCTATCTGACGTCGGCCATGCCCATGACGGAAGCGGCCATCGACACCGGCCTGCTGCGCGACGTCTATGTCTCGCTGGGCGAGCCCGTCGGCGAGCGCGCCTGGAGCGTGCGTGCGTACTACAAACCCTTCGTGGACTGGATCTGGGGCGGCTGCCTGCTGATGGCGCTGGGCGGCGTGGTCGCCATCAGCGACCGGCGCTATCGCATGCGCAAGGCAGCGGCTTCCACGGCAGTACCGCAGGGGGCTGCGGCATGAACCGCTTCCTGCTGCCGCTGGGCATTTTCATTGTGCTGGTGGCTTTCCTCGCCGTCGGCCTGAACCTGAATCCGCGCGAAGTGCCCTCGCCGCTGATCGGCAAGCCGGCGCCTGCTTTCGAACTGCCGCAACTGCATAAGCCCGAACTCAGCTTCGCGCCGAAGAACATGCTAGGCAAGGTCTGGCTGCTCAACGTGTGGGCGTCCTGGTGCGTATCGTGCCGCCAGGAGCATCCGATCCTCGTCGACTTCGCCAAGACGGGAAGCGCGCCGATCTACGGCCTCAACTACAAGGACCCGCGCGCGGACGCGCTGCGCTGGCTGAAGCAGTATGGCGATCCCTATGCGCTGTCGATCGCTGATGCCGAAGGCCGCGTCGGCATCGACTACGGCGTCTATGGCGTGCCCGAAACCTACGTCATCGACAAGGCCGGCGTCATCCGCTTCAAGCAGATCGGCCCGGTTACACAAGATGTCCTGGAAGCGAAAATCCTGCCGCTGGTGAAGGAACTGAACAAATGAGGCGCCTGCTCCCCTTTGCCTTACTGGCCCTGCTTGTGCTCTTTGCGGGCGCCGCATCCGCCAGGGAAGCCGCGCCGACCGCGGAGGACGTCGTCGTCGAAAAACGCATGGTGGCGATCTCCGAGGAACTGCGCTGCCTGGTCTGCCAGAACGAATCGCTGGCCGCCTCGCAGGCCGATCTCGCCAAGGACCTGCGCCGCGAAATCCGCGAGCAGATCCAGGACGGGCGCAGCGACCAGGAGATCATGGATTTCATGGTCGGCCGCTACGGCGACTTCGTGCGCTACCGGCCGCCGCTCACGGGCGCGACGCTGATGCTGTGGTTCGGCCCGTTCGCGCTGCTGCTCACCGGCGTCGTCGTGCTGGTGGTCTATCTGCGTCGGCGCAGCCGGCGCGTGGCCGCTACGCTGCCGGCGCTCTCCGCCGAAGAGCAGCGAAAGGTCGATGCCCTGCTGGGCGGGACCCGGGACACCACGGAAGGACGCAAGCCATGACGGGATTTCTCGCCGCTGCCGCCGTCCTCGTCGTCATCACCCTGGTTTTTCTGCTGGCACCCTTGTTGCGCCGGCCGGCGGCATCGGCGGAGGCCTCGCGCACGGCGCTCAATGCCGAGATCTACCGCGACCAGTTCGCCGAACTCGACAGCGACCTGGCTGCGGGCAGCCTGAGCCGGGCCGACTTCGAGGAAGGCCGGCGCGAGCTGCAACGGCGCCTGCTGGAAGATGCCGGCACGGACGCGAAGTCAGTCGCTACAGGACGGCGCGCCGGTGTGAGCGCGCTACTGATCGGCATCGCCCTGCCCGTCGCCGCCGCCCTGCTGTACTTCACCCTCGGCAACCTGCCGGCACTGTCGCCCGAGCGCGCAGAAGCGCCGCAGGTCACCGCGCAACAGATCGAGGAGATGGTGGCGAAGCTGGCGGCGCGCATGGAAGCGAACCCCGCTGACCTCAAGGGCTGGGTCATGCTCGGCCGCTCCTACAAGGCCATGGGACGCTACGAGGCAGCGGCGCAGGCCTTCTCCAGGGCCGAAGCCCTCGTCAATGAAGATCCGCACCTGCTCGCCGAGTACGCCGAAGCCCTGGCCTTTGCCACCGGCGGCTCCCTCAAGGGACGGCCGGGCGCACTCATCGCGCGCGCCCTCAAGCTCGATCCGGATCATCCCGAGGCCCTCATCCTGGCGGGCACCGCGGCCTATGAGCGGGATGATTTTGCCGCTGCGGCCACGTACTGGGAACGCCTGCTCAAGCAGCTGCCTGCCGACTCCGAAGACGCGCGCATGCTTTCACAGAGCATCGACAAGGCGCGTGCGGCGGCCAAGAAAGCAGACAAGTCTGGCAAGCTTGGCAAGTCCAGCCGCAAGCAATAGCCCCACCTGGTTCAGGGCAATTTTTAAAAGTTTGCTTTAGATCAATGTCGCAGCGCAACACCCAAGCCATGATTCCGCCTAGTTATATCAATCCATTCTGATGGTTGGATGACATTGCCGGGTCACGAGCCAGACAATTGCCGGGCAATTCAATGAGGGAACGAACATGGCGGATAGCAATGGTTTGATCGGTCGCTGCTGGCAGGCCCTGCGCCATCCCAGCGCCAAATATTCTTTGTTGACCCTGCTGCTGGCCGGTTTCATCGGCGGCATCATCTTCTGGGGCGGCTTCAACACCGCGGTGGAGGCGACCAACACCGAGGCGTTCTGCATCGGCTGCCACGAGATGCGTGAAAACGTCTATGAGGAATACAAGAAGACCATCCACTACAGCAACCGCACCGGCGTGCGCGCCGTCTGTTCCGACTGCCACGTGCCCAAGGAATGGGGGCCGAAGATGCTGAGGAAGATCCAGGCCACGCGCGAGCTCTACGGCAAGGTGACAGGCAGCGTCGACACGCACGAGAAGTTCGAGGCCAAGCGCCTGCAACTGGCCGAGCGCGAGTGGAAGCGCATGAAGGCCAACAACTCGCTGGAATGCCGCAACTGCCACAGCCTGGTGAGTATGGACAGCGAGAAGCAGAAGCAACGCGCGAGAAAGCCGCACGAAATGGCCATGAAGGACGGCGATGCCTGCATCGACTGCCACAAGGGCATCGCCCACCAGAAACCGCAGGGCATGAAGGAAGACGACGAGGGATAATCCTCGGGCACAACTTCGGGTACAACGCGTTTCAAGGGCAGGGACTTTCCTGCCCTTGTTTGTTTACACTGTCGGGATGGTAGATATCAGCCGCCGCAAATTCCTGCGTGGCGATTTTTCCGTGCGGAAAGTCGTCGTGCGGCCGCCCTGGGCACGCGCCGAGGCGGCCTTCCTCGCCGCCTGCACGCGCTGCTGCGATTGCATCAATGTCTGTCCGCAGCACATCCTGGTGATGGACAAGGAGGCGCGGCCGATCGTCGATTTCAGCCGCGCCGAATGCACCTTCTGCAGCGAGTGCGTCGACGCCTGCCGGCCGCAGGCGCTGGAAAAAAAAGCAGGCGTGCCGCCCTGGCAGTTCAAGGCGCGGATCCAGAACAACTGTCTGGCCAAGGCCAACGTGGTGTGCCGCGCCTGCGGCGACGCCTGCGCAGTTCAGGCCATCCGCTTCAGCCCCGCTCCCATGACCGCGGCGCAGCCCGTGGTGGATGGCGACTTGTGCACCGGTTGCGGCGCCTGCTATGCGCCCTGCCCGGTGCAGGCGATCCGCATCGCCTGAAGCCGCTTACTGCGCGGCGGAATGCTGGATGCTCGTCAGATAGGCGAGGAGGTCCTGAATGTCTTTTGCCTGGAGCCGGTTGAGGATGCCCACGGGGCCTTCTTCGTCGTGCGGGCGCTCGCCCTTGACGTAGGCTTGCACCTGTTTCATCAGGTAGGCCGCGCGCTTGCCGGCGATGCGCGGATACTCGCCGCGCTTGCCGCCCTGACCGTACTCGCCGTGGCAGGCAGCGCAGACGCCGTTGATTTCCTTGCCAGTGTCGCCCGTGGGCGCCGCGCCGCTGTCGCCGAGCCAAGCTGTAGGATTTTCGCCAATCGCCCTGCGGCGCAGATTGCTGCCGGTCAACCGCCGGCGGTGGCCGGCGTCATTCATGGCCGCTCTCGAAGCGGAACGGTAGCGAAATATCCTTGCGACCGACTTGCAGCAAGACGGTCGCCTGCCAGAGCATCTTGCCGGTGACGCATACCGGCAGCGTGGTTTCGCCTGCAAAACGGCCCTCGCCGACCGCCGCAAGCGGCAGAACATGCAGGCCCATGTTCATCTCCACGCCCTGAAAGCCGATCTCCACTCGATCGACCTGCGCGCCCGCCACGGACACGGTGACGCGCAGCGGGCTTGCCGCTGCCGTCTTTGGCTCAAGGACGACCACCACGCGCCCGCCTCCGGGCAGGGGGGCTGCGCATGCCTGCCGATCCAGACGACAGTTCTCGACCAGCGGCAGTGTAACGTCGGCCCTTGGCAGCCACAGATAGCCGACGGCCGCCGCGATCAGCATGGCCAGAACAGTGGCGAGCGGCGTAACAAAATTATTGTATGCAGGCATGAAAAAAATTAGCTGTGCCGGAGAGGCCGTCACGCCCTGGCGTTACGCAGACATTTGATATTCATCAAGGTATCAGCAGACTAATGGAATAAAGTGGGTGCGGCAATATGTCGCAGTGGCGTTCATACTTTGCGTTCCTGACTTCGTTCTTTCGTTCAACCAAAGTTGGGATTTGCAGTATGAGGGAAATTTTTAAGTTGAGTTGCAGTCATCCAGGGAGAACTTCCATGAACAAGATGAGTAAACGGGCGCTGTCGTTTCTGCTCGCGGCCGGGGTGGGCATGAGCGCCGCCGCCGCGTTCTCGGCAGAATCGCTGCAGGACGTCCTCAAGCGCCGCAACCTGTCACAGCAGGATCTGCTGGCAGCGGCGAAAACTTATGTACCTACCGGCAAGCGCGACGAATTCGTCGCCTTCAGTTCGGGCGGCCAGAGCGGTCAAGTCATCGTCTACGCCGTACCCTCGATGCGCATCCTCAAGTACATCGGCGTATTCACCCCCGAGCCGTGGCAGGGCTACGGCTACGACGAGGAATCCAAGGCCGTGCTGGACCAGGGCAAGATCGACGGCAAGTCCATCACCTGGGGCGACACGCACCACCCGGCGATGTCCGAGACCAATGGCGAGTATGACGGCCAGTTCCTCTTCATCAACGACAAGGCCAACCCGCGCGTCGCAGTGCTCGACCTGCGCGACTTCGAGACCAAGCAGATCGTGGTCAACCCGATCTTCAAGTCGGAGCACGGCGGCACCTTCGTCACGCCGAACACCGAATACATCATCGAGGCCGCGCAGTACGCCGCGCCGCTGGAGAACAAGAAGTTCTTCCCCTTGGAGGAATTCAACGAGAAGTACCGCGGCGGCGTCACCTACTGGAAATTCGACCGCAAGGAAGGCCGCATCGTCCCGGGTGAATCGTTCTCGCTGGAATTGCCGCCCTATTCGCAGGATCTGTCGGACGCCGGCAAGGGTCCGTCGGACGGCTGGTCCTTCACCAACTCGTTCTGCTCCGAGCGCTACGTCGGCGGCATCGAGAAGGGCCGTCCGCCCTACGAGGCCGGTTGCTCGGCGAAGGACACCGACTACCTGCACGTGATCAACTGGCGGAAGGCCGCCGAACTGGTCAAGGCCGGCAAGGCGAAGAAGATCAACGGCCATAACGTAATCATGATGGAAACCGCCATCAAGGAAGGCATCCTCTTCCTCGTGCCGGAACCGAAGAGCCCGCACGGCGTCGATGTTTCGCCGGACGGCAAGTTCATGATCGTCGCTGGCAAGCTCGACACCCACGTTTCGGTCTACAGCTTCGAGAAAATCCAGGCTGCCATCAAGGCCGGCAAGTTCGAGAGCAAGGATGCGTACGGCATCCCGGTGATCGGCATGAAGGACGCCTTGCATGTGCAGGTACCGCTGGGCCTCGGCCCGCTGCACACGCAGTATGACTCCAAGCCCTGCGTCGCCTACACCTCGCTCTACGTCGATTCGCAAGTGGCGAAGTGGAACTACTGCGAAGGCAAGGTGCTCGACAAGCTCAGCGTGCACTACAACATCGGCCACCTGATGACCATGGAGGGCGACTCGACCAAGCCGAAAGGCAAGTATCTCGTTGCGCTGAACAAGCTGGCGATCGACCGCTTCGTGCCGGTGGGCCCGCTGCATCCGCAGAACCATCAGCTGATCGACATCAGCAACGACAAGATGCAGCTGCTCTATGACATGCCGATACCACTGGGCGAGCCGCACTATGTTGTGGCCATCGAGGCATCCAAGCTGAAGCCGGGCGTACGCTACAAGATCGGCACCAACTCCCGCACCGACAAGCCGAATCCGGGCGCCGTCCGCGCAGGCGAGGAAAAGACCGAGAAGAAGGGCAACAAGGTCACAGTGTATGCCACGCTGATCCGCTCGCACATCACGCCAGAAACCATCGAGGCCGAAGTGGGCGACGAGATAACCATCCACCTGACCAACCTCGAGCGTGCCCAGGACGAGACCCACGGCTTTACGGTGAGCACTTTCAACGTTCATGCCTCCGTCGAGCCGGGCAAAACCGCCACGGTCAAGTTCAAGGCGGACAAGGAGGGCGTCTATCCCTACTACTGCACCGAGTTCTGCTCGGCGCTGCACCTGGAGATGCAGGGTTACCTCCTCGTCAAGCCGAAGGGCTGGAAGCCAACCAAGACGACGCTGGCCAAGGGCAGCTACACCGAAGCCGACTACAAGGCGACGGTGAAGAAGGTGGCCGACACTCAGGTGATCATCGATTCCGTAGTGGCCTACATCACCAGTGTGAACTACAAGGACTTCCCGGACGTCGTGGCCATGGTGGAAGACGCCTTCGACCAGCTGGGCAAGACCAAGGGCCTGAAGGAGAAGCACGAGGCGTTCGCCGCCAAGAAGGATTGGGAAAATGCCAACCTCTGGGCCGAGCAGATCTGGCAGTATCAGGTCAAGACTGCCGACCTGGGCTTGCGCGCCAAGACCTATCTTGAGCAGAACGGTGCCAAGAAGGTCAAGTAAGCTTTTCTTCCGCTAGACCGTTAAGCGGGGAGCGTGGCAGCATGCTCCCCGCTTTTTCCATTACCAGGAGATCTACATGAAACGAATCCACTGCCTCGCCGTCCTCGCCGGACTGACTTTCGCCGCCGGCAACGCGTTGGCGCTCGACGGTGCCAAGCTCTACCAGGAAAAGACCTGCGTCGCCTGCCACGGCAAGGATGCCAAAAAGCCGCTGACACCCAGCTATCCCAAGCTGGCCGGGCAAAACGCCGCCTACGCCGAGCAGCAGATGAAGGACATCAAGAGCGGCGCACGTGCCAACGGCCAGGCTGCGGCCATGAAGGGCGTCATGCATCTGGTGAACGATGCGGAAATCAAGGCGCTGGCCGAGTACCTCTCCAAGCTTAAGTGAATCAGTCTGTTGCGACGGCCACCCAAGGTGGCCGTTATTCACCTATTGACTCAAGTCAATGTATCGCTGGCTAATTTCTGGATAATTAAGACATTCCTTATATTCAGTCGTGGGAGATGATATGAAGCACATTGCTCTAGTCCTGTCGCTCGCCCTTTCCTCTGCGCTCGTTCTGGCCGGACCGCCGGCGCCGAAAAAAGAAGGCATCGAATCAAAGGAATACAAGTGGAACGCCCAGGAGGGCGAGAAGATCGAGGCCCTGAAATTCAAGGGCAACACCAAGGAAGGACGCGACGGTTACGAAGTCTGCGGCGCCTGCCACCTGCCCAACGGCGCCGGCCGTCCCGACGGCACCTTCCCGCAGCTCGCCGGCCAGCACACCACGGTGCTGATCAAGCAGATGGCCGACATTCGCGCCGGTCTGCGCGACAACCCGACCATGTATCCCTTCGCCAAGGAACTGACCGATGCGCAGGAATTGGCGAATGTCTCCGCCTATATCCAGTCGTTGTGCATCCCGCTCGACCATGGCAAGTATGAGGGCGCCAATGCCGCCAAGCAGGTCGCCGACGGCAAGGCGCTCTACGAGAAGCAGTGCCAGGAATGCCACGGCAAGAACGGCGAGGGCAACAAGGACAAGTTCTATCCCGTCATTGCCGGCCAGCATTACAAGTACCTGCTGCGCCAGATGACGGAAATTCGCGACGGCAAACGCCGCAACGCCAACCCGGACATGGTGAAGGTCATCAAGCCCTACACCAACGAGCAGCTGGTGGCCATCTCTGCCTACCAGTCGAGTCTGGCCATGCCCGGCTCGATGTGCAAGCCGAAGGGCGGCAAGAAGTAATACCCTCCCCTGCCGCGCCGCTTCCGGCGCGGCAGGATCCGCACAAGAAGACCGCCTGTCCAAGGTGGCATTTTGGCCTGAGACGGCCGGCATGAACATCCGTCGGCCGCTGGAGGAGAAGGCAAACACCCTGACAGCGAGTTGATCATGCAAGCCCAAAAAAAGCAGACCCTTATCGTCACCGCGCTCACGGCAATCGCGCTGGTCGCCATGGTGGCCGCCTATTTCTCACCCATCTGGTGGGTATCGCTGACTGCACCGAACTACCCGAAGGATGCCTTTCCCGACGGCATCCGCATCCATTTCCACTTCGACGGCGTGTACAACGGCTGCACGACGGCACCCAAGGGCAGCCGTCTGTCGAACGAAATCATCCAGCAGGATCTCTCGGAGCATGTGGAGCGCTACAACCCGGTCACGGGTGCAGGCAAGGATGCCGACAAGGGCGCCAAGGGCCTGGACTGCGTGCATGAGATGAACACCATCAATCACTACGTCGGCATGTATCCGATCGCCACCGGGTCTCCGGTCGAATTGCGTCTGTCGAAATTCATCTTCGGCTTTTTCGCCGTGATGCTGCTGGGGTTCATGGCAACGCAGCGCAAACGGCGGCTGATCGTCCTCGCCGGCGGCTTCGCGGCAGTAGCCGCGTGGATGGTGGTGGACCAAATCGCGTTGGGCCATCTCAATGCCTTCGCCGCCTACTACCACCATGAGGCTGCCTCCTTCTTCAACCAGCCCGAAGTGCTCGATGTGTGGGTGGCCAACCTGAAATTCGCCACGTATGCGGCCATCGTAGGCTTGATCGTGGCCATGATCGTCGTTCTCATCGGCGTGTGGAAAATGCGTGGGTTCTCGCTGCTGCTGGCGCTGGTGCCAGCGCTGCTGCCGATCTACTTCGTCATCGACTATGCCGGCTGGCTGTGGTTCTTCGGCCACAACCTACACCCCTGGGGCGCATTCACCGTCAAGCCCTTCATGCCCACCGTGTTCGGCGAAGGCAAGGTGGCACAGTTCTCGACCTACTCCTACCCCTATTGGGGCTATGCCCTGTTGCTGCTGGTGTTCGCCGCGCTGATGCTGGCCCTGCTCATCCGCCGCAAGCAGATGCGCGAGGGCTCGGCGGAGTAGACGCTCCCTACATCATGAAACACGCGCTCGCATTGCTGGCGCTGGTAATCGGCGGGCTGGCCCTGGCAGCCTCCACCTCGACGCCGCCCGACATGGCCGCCCCCGCCGCCGGCTGGGGGTCGTCGTCGGAACCTGCGCCGATGCCCACGGCGCCGCATGTGCCGCATCTGCCCTGGCTGCAGACCCTGGTCAACCAGGCGCCGGCCGGATCGACCCTGAAACTGGCCCCAGGCACCTATTCCGGGCCGGTGCTGGTCAACAAGCCGCTGGTCATCGACGGCGGCGGTCAAGTCACCATCGACGGCGGCGGCAAGGGCACGGTCTTCGTCCTGGAAGCCAACAGTTCGACGCTGCGCGGCCTGCATCTGAAGAATTCCGGCGCCTCGCACGACTCCGACGACGCCTGCCTCAACGTGCGCGGTGACCACAACACCATCGAAGCCCTCGTCATCAGCGACTGCCTGTTCGGCATCGACCTGAAGCAGGCCAACGGAAATCTCGTTCGCGGCAATAAAATCAGCTCGAAGCCGTTCAGCCTGGGCCTGCGCGGCGACGGCCTGCGCCTGTGGTACAGCATGAAGAACCGCATCGAGAACAACGAGGTGGTCGACTCGCGCGACATGGTGGTGTGGTACTCCAACGGCAATGTCTTCCGCGATAATCTCGGCCGCCGCAGCCGCTATTCCATCCATTTCATGTTCGCCAACGACAACGAGGTGGTCGGCAACCGCTTCTACGATAACGCCGTCGGCGTGTACATGATGTATACGGAGAGGGTGAATGTGCGCAACAACGTCATCTCGCACGCCACCGGCGCCACCGGCATGGGCATCGGCTTCAAGGAGGCTTCCAGCTCGGTCATCGAGGGCAACAAGATCATCTACTGCGCAGTGGGCATCGGTTCCGACCTGTCCCCTTTCCAGCCCGACTCGAAGATCCAATTCAAGCACAATCGCATCGCCTACAACGGCATCGGCATCATGTTCACCAGCGAACTGGGCGGCAACATCGCCACCGGCAACGTCTTCGAAGGCAACCTCACGCACGTGATGCAGGCCGGCCGCGGCGCCTCGAACCTCAACGAGTGGCGCGGCAACTACTGGGACGACTACCAGGGCTTCGACCGCGACGGCGACAACGTTGGCGACACGCCCTACGAACTGTATGCGTTCGCCGATCGCATCTGGATGGAAATACCCCAGGCGCGGTTCTTCAAGACCTCGCCTGCCCTCGAGATGCTCGATTTCCTCGAGCGGCTGGCGCCTTTCTCTTCGCCGGATCTCATGCTCAGGGATGAGGCGCCACGCTTCGAAATGGAAAGGAAGAATCTATGAGCGAAGCCGATAAACCGGATGACCTGCCGCCGCCCAAGCCGGCCGGCAAGGTGAAGCCGCCGCCGCTCTCCCGCTCGAAGCGGCAGGCCTTGCGGCGCAAGTTCCTGCGCACCGTGCTGCTCACCGGCGGCGTGCTCGGCGCAGGCCTCTCGGGCTTCCTGCCCCTGGTCTATGCGCGCAAGTCACGCCTGCGCCCGCCCGGGGCGCTGGACGAAAAACATTTCCTCTCCTCCTGCATCAAGTGCGGCCAGTGTGTGCAGGTCTGCCCGGTGGAGGCCATCCGCCTGGCCGATCTCGTCGACGGTATCGGCGTCGGCGCGCCCTACATCGACGCGCGCGACCAGGCATGCGACTTTTCCTGCGACGCCGTGCAGTGCGTCCTGGCCTGTCCGACGGGTGCGCTGGCATATGAAAAGCCCGCTTCCTTCGAGACGCGGCCCGGCGCGCAGCTCGCCGCCAAGCCGATCCTCATCGCCAAGGAAGACGACCCCGAGCCGACACTCAACTTCAGAGAGCGCATGGGCGTGGCGCGCCTCACCCGGCCGGAGATGTGCCTCGCCATCAAGGGCAAGGGCTTCAAGGGTCCGGCGCGCGGCCACACCTTCCGCGGCAAGATGCGCTACATGCGCATCAACCGCTGGAAGCCGATCCCGATCGCCGAATACCGCTACGAGGTGGAAGAGTGCGATCTGTGCGTGCGCGAGTGCCCGATCAAGGGCGCCATCTCCATCGAGACGGTGTACGCGCCCGACGGTACGCAGCGCAAGTCGCCGGTGGTGCACGAACCCTGCGTCGGCTGCGGCGTGTGCGAGATGATCTGCCCGACCGAGCCGGGCAGCATCGAAATCATGCCCAGAGAGGTTTGGAGAACATGAACGCAATCCTCAGAAAACGCTTCTTCGAGCAGATCCTCGTGATGTTCGGCCGTGAGCCCAAAAAGCCCGAGGCGTTCAGCGAGGAAGCGAAGCAGATCCACTTCGTCAAGCGCACCACCAACAAGGAGAAACTGCAGGCCGCGGCGGCGCATGCCGAGGCCCACATGAACACCTCGCACAAGTGGCGTAACCGGCGCTGGATCACGCTGATCCTGATCAACCTGTTCTTCGTCGTCTCCTACCACTACGACGTGCAGATCCTGGAAGGCGCGCTGACCGCCTCACGCTTCATCGGCTTTCACCTGATCGACCTCAACTCGGCGCTGCAGGTAATGCTGGCGCACCGGAACATCATCACCAACCTGCTCATCGGCACCGGCACCATACTCGTGCTGTGGACCCTCTTCGGCGGACGCACCTTCTGCTCCTGGGTCTGCCCCTACCATCTGCTCGCCGAGTGGGCGGAGAAGATCCACCTCTGGCTGGTGCGAGAAAAGCTGGTGGTCGACCAGCCGGTCGACCGGCGCCTGCGTACCGTCTTCTGGATCGTCTTCGCCCTGCTCGCCTTCGCCACCGGCTACACGGTGTATGAGGCTATCTCGCCCACCGGCATCGTCTCGCGCGCGCTGATCTACGGACCGGGCGTGGCACTGCTGTGGGTGCTGGCGCTGCTGGCGTTCGAGGTGTTTTTCGTGCGTCGCGCCTGGTGCCGCTATGCCTGCCCGATCGGCCTGACCTACGGCGTGGTCGGCATCTTCTCTCCGGTGCGTATCAAGTACACGCTGGAGGGCTGTTTCCATGAAGGCAATTGCCGCAAGGTGTGCCTCGTGCCGCATGTCCTCGACACCGTCATCAAGGGCCGTGCGGTACATACCGAAGTGCCAATCGGCCCGGATTGCACGCGCTGCGGCCTGTGCGTGGATGTCTGTCCGACCGGGTCGTTGACCTACGATGTGAAGGGGCTTTCCAAGCTGCTGTGAGCCGGGGCCCAGCCGTATAATCCGTCCTTCATGATTCGATTTCAGAATGTCGCCAAGTCCTTCAAGCGGGCCCGCGTTCTCGATGGCATCAGCCTCGAGATCGGCCTTGGCGAGCGGGTCGCCCTGATCGGCTCCAACGGCGCCGGCAAGACCACCCTGATCCGCTGCCTGCTGGGTGAATACACGCACGAGGGCAGCGTCGCCATCAGCGGCCATTCGCCACGTCTGGAGCGCACCGTCGTGCTCGGCGACATCGGCTTCGTGCCGCAACTGCCGCCGCCGCTGAGAATGCCGGTGGGCCAGTTGATCGGCTTTGCCGCCGACCTGTGCGGCACCGACCCGCAGCGCATCCGCGACCTGTCGGGTCGGCTCGGCCTGGAGGTGGCGCCGATTCTCTCTCGCCCCTTCGTCAAGCTCTCCGGCGGGCAGAAGCAGAAAGTGCTCATCGCCATCGCCCTGGGGCGCGAGGCCAAGGTGCTGGTCATGGACGAGCCGGCCGCCAACCTCGACCCCGAAGCGCGCAAGATATTCTTCGAACTGCTCGCCGAGCGCCAGCACGACACCACCATGCTGATTTCCAGCCACCGCCTCGACGAGGTGGCCACGCTGGTCAACCGCGTCATTGAGCTGGACATGGGGCGCGTCGTGCTGGACGACCGCGTCGCTGACGACATATCGCTCTCCGTCCTGCTCGACTGCCGCATCGAGGCACGCCGCGCCGAGCCCGCCTTCGTCAAGGCAGTGGGCGCGTGGAATTTCCGCGATTGCGGCGACGGCCTAGTGTGGGAAGGCGAAGTCGCCGGCCCGGACCGATTGCGTTTTCTCGGCACGCTGTCGCGCTACGTCGCCATCGTCAGCCGCATTTCCATGCGCGAGCGGGACGGCAAGGCGGCTCCATGAGCCGGCGGCGCTTTCTCTGCCAACTGGCAGTAACGGGAATGATCCTCAGCCCGCTCGCGGCGTTCTTGAGTGCCTGCGGAAAAAAAAGCGACTGGCCGGAAGGCATGGCCGAAATCAAATGGGATCGCGACGCCTGCGTACGCTGCAGCATGGTGATCTCGGACCGCCGCTTCGCCGCGCAAATGCGCGGCGGCGAAAAAAACACCGTCTTCAAGTTCGACGACATCGGCTGCCTGACGATCTGGCTGCGCGACAAGGCGGCGCAGCACCCGTGGATGGCCGATCCTGCGACGCGCATGTGGGTAGCCGACTCGTCCGGCGAGGGCGAACGCTGGCTCGATCCGCGCACCGCTCAATTTATCGGCGGCAAGGCCTCACCGATGGGCTACAACTTCGCTGCAGTCCATACCGCCGTGTCGGGGGGGCTGACTTTCGAGGCCATGCGCGGGCACGTGCTGGCGAAGGGGAAGTGATGGCCCGCCCCCTTCAGTTCCCCCTCGCGGGGGAAAGCCTGCAAGCTCGCTGCGCTCGGTTGTTAGGGGGCGCTTCGTGGATGCGTGGGCGCACTTTGCGCCTCCGGCGCGTGCCGTTCGGGCTTGGGGAGGCCCAGCGCCCGAACTATGATGCCATGGAGTCAGTTGAATGAAATATCTCTGGCTCACCGCCAAGCTGGACATCGTCGAATCGCTGCGCGCGCGCTGGTTCGCCATCTACAGCCTGGTCTTCGGCGGCCTGGTGGCGTTGCTCTTCGTCTTCGGCCTGACCGAGTCGCGCGTGCTCGGCTTCATCGGCCTTTCAAGGCTGCTCGTCACCTACATCCAGCTGTGCATGGCCATCCTGCCGATCTTCGTCCTCATCACCACCGTGCGCTCGGTGGCGGGCGACCGCGAGGCAGGCGTGTTCGAATACCTGCTGTCGCTGCCCGTCGGCCTGGCCGCCTGGTTCTGGGGCAAGATCCTCGGCCGCTACCTGGTGATCTTCCTGCCGGTGTTCGCCGCCATGGGCGGCGCGGTGCTGTGGGCGCTGCTGCGCGGCATCGAGGTGCCGTGGGGTATGTTCGTCTATTACACGGCGCTGCTTGCCGTCATGGGCTGGTGTTTTCTGGGCATGGGCATGCTGGTCTCGGCGCTGGCACGCAGCACCGACGTCGCCCAGGGCGCGGCTTTCATGATCTGGCTGACCCTGCTGCTGTTTCTTGACCTGATCCTGCTCGGCATCATGATCCAGGGCCACGTGCAACCCGAAGTGGTGGTCGGCATCGCGCTGGCGAATCCGCTGCAGGTGTTCCGCACGGCGGCGCTGGCCCTGTTCGATCCGCAACTCATCGTCCTCGGTCCTTCGGCCTACGTCATCCTCGACACTTTCGGCGTGGCCGGCTACAAGCTTTTTGCACTGATTTACCCGACTGCCATCGGCGCGCTCTGTGCCGGCGCGGGCTACTTCTTTTTCCGCCGCGGCGATCTGCCCTGAGATGACACCCCATCCCCCAACCCCTTGCCCGAGGAAAGGGGCAACACGGGTTCAGCCGCTACGCGGCTTCCATGTCATTGCTTCATGCCTCCGATTTCTTTCGCTCAGGACGGCCCGGCGGAGGCATGAGAAGGCAGTCTCTTTGTTGGCATTGCTGTGTGCCCTGTTCGTCGCACCCGCCGTCTGCGCGCAGATGCCGGTGCAGCCGTCCGCGGCGGCGCTCTTCGAGGCCACGCTGCACGACTTCGACGACAAACCCTTCGCCTTCGAAACTCTGCGCGGCAAGCCGTTGATCGTCAATTTCTGGGCACGCTGGTGCGGCCCGTGCCGCAAGGAAATCCCGGAACTGGCCGCTGCGCACGACGCCTACGGCAAGCGTGGCCTTGTCGTGGTGGGCATCGCCCTCGACGACAAGGTCGAGTCCACGCGCGATTTTGCCAAGGCCTACGAGATGCGCTACACCGGCCTGCTGGCCAAGTCCGGCGGCATCGCACTGATGCAGGCCAGCGGCAATCCCAAGGCGGTCGTGCCCTTCACCCTGGTGATCGATCGCAACGGCCAGGTCATCGGCAGTAAACTGGGCGCCATGAACAAGGCTGAAATCGAAGCTGCCGCCAGACAGCTGCTGCACAGGAACTGAATCCATGCCGCCGCCGATGGAGCCGACGCTCGCCGCCTTCCCCAATCCCTTCCTGCGCTATTTCGCGGCGACGCGCCCGCCCTTTCTCAGCGTCACCTTCGCCGCCTGCCTCATCGGCCTGGCGACCGCCGCTGCCGACGGCACCGTGCTGCGCCCACTGGCCGCCTTCTTCACGGTGTTCTTCGCGCTGGTCGCCCATGCCGGCATCAACGTGCTCAACGACTACTACGATGCCCTCAACGGCAGCGACGCCGCCAACAGCGAGCGCCTGTTCCCCTTCACCGGCGGCAGCCGCTTCATCCAGAACGGCGTGCTCGGCCAGCGTGCCGCCGGCGTCTTCGGCTACGCGCTGCTCGCCTCGGTCGTCCCCGCCGGCCTGTGGCTGGCCTGGAGTTCCGCCGACGGCCTGATCCTCATCGGCCTGGCGGGCCTCTTCGTCGGCTGGGCCTACTCGGCGCCGCCGCTGAAGTTCATGAGCCGTGGCCTGGGAGAGGCGGCGGTGGCCTGTGGCTGGCTGATCGCCGTCGTCGGTGCCGACTACGTGCAACGCGGCGCCTTTTCCGCCACGCCCTTCATCGCCGGCCTGCCCTATGCCCTGCATGTCGCCAACGTGCTCTTCATCAACCAGTTCCCCGACTATCGCGCCGATGCTGCCGCCGGCAAGCGCAACTGGGTGGTGCGCCTCGGCCCGCAGCGCGCACGCTGGGGCTGCCTCATCGTCACGGGCGTGGCCTACGGCTGGTTGATCGGTGCGGTGTTACTGGGCGCTTTGCCGTGGACGACGCTGATCGCTGTCGCCGCCCTCCTGCCGGCGCTTGCCGCATCAAGGCAATTGCTGGCCCATGCCTGCCGGCCCGCAGCGCTGGTGCCGGCGATCCGCGCTACCATCGGCGCCGCCATGCTGCACGGCATCCTGCTTGCCGCCGGGCTGGTCGCGGCACGGCTCTTCGGTCTTCATTAAGGCAAGTCCCATGGCGGCCTACGTCATCGGCCACATCAGCATCAAGGATCCCGAGAAATGGGCGGCCTATCGCAGCCAGGTGCCGGCTACGCTGGCCCCCTGGAATGCCGAGCTCGTCTTCCGCGGCAAGCGCATGGCCGTATTCAGCGGAGAGCACCCCCACACGGATACGGTGGTGCTGCGTTTTGCAGATGCAGACAGCGCTCGTGCCTGGTTCGCCTCGCCGGCCTACCAGGCCTTGATCCCCCTGCGCGAGCAGGCGGCGGATGTGGTGCTGATCGGTTACGAGGCGTAGCGCACGTTGGAAACCAACGCGAAAAGGCCGCAACCGGCGTTGCCGGTTGCGGCCCAAACCTGACGCGAAGGTGGGTGCTTACTGCTTCGGCGGGATATTACCGACGAAATTCTGTCCCACCAGCGGCTTGGCGTCCACCTGCGGCACGTGGCAGGTGTTGCACTGGTAGCGGTCCAGGGTCAGCGTTTTCTTCGTGCCGTCGCCGCTGGAGGCGAGGTGGCTGTCGCCCAGCTTCGGCGCCTTCTTCTCGCGGTACTTCTCCGGGCTGTGACAATCCATGCACTGGTTGTCGGTGATGGTGATCTCGTCGAAATTATCGACGGCATGCGGCACCAGCGGCGGCTGCTCCTTGAAGGTTCGTGCTATCGGCTGCTGCAAGCCGGGTTTCTTGCCGACATACGCTTTCGCGACGGGTGCCTGGTCGGCGGCAGCGGTGTCCGCACCGCGCAGCGATTGCACGTCAGCCATCTGCTGGGCGATGCTCCACCCGGATATCGCGGCAAATGCCGCTGCCAACACTATCGTGACGGACCTTTTCATGATCGTCTCCCTTCACGTCAAAAGTTAAAAAACTCACCCTGCTACTTGCATGTCGCCGGCGCCATGTTCTGCGCCTGTGACGAGATGTTCTCTGCTTTGTTGCCGAAGCGCGTGCCGAAGGCGAACACGTCCTTCGAACAGACGTCGATGCAGCGGCCGCAGTTGGTGCAATTGGCCGCCAGGATCACCGGCCCCGCCCCATCGATGCCCTTCAGCGCCGGACGGATCACCTGCGGCTCGGGGCAGACGGCGAAACAGTCCATGCAGTCGTTGCAGGCGGCGCGCTTGACCGCCGCCGTCCTCACCAGGCTGACTTTCCCGAGCAGGCTGTAAAAGGCGCCCGCCGGGCACAAATGGCCGCACCAACCATCTTTCATGACGAACAAGTCGAAGAGGAACACCGCCAGAATCACCGCCCAGGCGGCGCCGATGCCGAAGATTACGCCGCGATGGAACATCGACACGGGATTGACCAGTTCCCATGCCAGCGTGCCGGTCGCCAGCGCCAGCACCAGCGTCATGGCGAGGATCCAGTAGCGCGTCGCGCGCGAGACATGCGCGCCGCCCTTGATGCCGATGCGTTCGCGCAGCCACGAAGCCGCGTCGGTGACCAGGTTCACCGGGCAGACCCAGGAACAGAATACGCGCCCGCCTACCAGCAGGTAGAACGCCAGAACGATGGCCGCGCCGACGAACGCCTTCATTTCCGGCAAATGCCGCGTCAGCAGCGACTGCAACAGGATGTAGGGATCGGTCAGCGGCAGGACATCCAGCGTGTAGCTGAAGGTCAGGTTGCCCTTGACGATCCAGATGCCCGCCAGCGGCCCGAGCAGGAACAGCGTGAGGATGCCGAACTGCGAGACGCGCCGCGCCAGCAGCCACTTGTGCGCACCCAGCCAGCCCTTGGCCGCCACGGCTTCAGCGCCGATACTCACAGCTTGCCTCCTTGCAAAGCCGTGGGTGCGGCCGGTTGCGTGCCGGGTACGGCAGGCGCAGCATCGCTGCCGGGCACAAAACCGCGGCCCGACTCGTAGCGCAGGCCCTCCGGCAGGTTGTAGCGATGCTCCAGATCGGGCGCCACCAGGCTGCCGCCGGCCTTTTCCTTCTCCACCCAGCCGAGCCGATAGTGCTTGCCCGGCTCGCCGCGGGCGAGCTCGGTCGGGTAAACCTTGATGGCCGCCACCGGCAGGGGGCAGGCCTTCTCGCACTTGCCACAGCCCGTACAGGCGTCGGCATGCACTACGGGAATGAAGAGGGCATGTTTGCCGGTGCGCGGATTGAGTTGCTGCTCCAGCGTGATGGCCTTGTCGATGACGGGGCAGACGCGATGGCAGATGTCGCAACGCAGGCCGAGGTAGTTGAGGCAGTTCTCGTGATCCACCAGCACCGCCAGGCCCATCTTCGCCTTGTTGATGTCGGTAAGCTTGTGATCGAGCGCGCCGGTCGGGCAGGCCTTGACGCAGGGAATGTCATCGCACATCTCGCAGGGCAGTTGCCGCGCGACAAAATAGGGCGTGCCGGTCGCCACCGGTTCCTCAGGTTTGGCCAGACTGAGGATGTCGTAGGGACAATCGCGCACGCACAGGCCGCAGCGCACGCAGGCGCCGAGGAAATCTTTCTCGGCGCTCGCGCCGGGCGGCCGCAATGCCAGCGGCGGTAACGCCTTCGCCTGCTTCGCATACAGGCCGATGCCGATGCCGAGCAGACCAACGCCGCAGGCCATGCGCGCTGAGTCGAGTAGGAACTGCCGCCGCGCTTGCGCAACGGCAGATGCCTTTTTCGGCTTGTCGGCTTCCGTCATGATGAGCGGCTTACGCTTGCGGGCGGGTGGCCCGAGTGCAGATCACTATGGCACCCGCCCGTGCGCTCCCTGATGCCTTATCCGATCAGGCCTTGACGATCTTGACGGCGCACTTCTTGAAGTCGGTCTCTTTCGAGATCGGACAGGTGGCGTCCAGCGTCAGCTTGTTCACCAGGCGGCTCTCGTCGAAGAAGGGGATGAACACCAGTCCTTCCGGCATCTTGTTGCGGCCCTTGGTGTCGACGCGCAGCTGGATCTCGCCGCGGCGCGTGATGGCCTTGACGACATCGCCGCGCTTGAGGTCGCGCTTCTTCGCGTCGTTCGGGTGCATGAACACCACGGCATCCGGGAAAGCCCTGTACAGCTCGGGCACGCGGCGCGTCATGGTACCGGTGTGCCAGTGTTCCAGCACGCGGCCGGTACACAGCCACAAATCGTACTCGCTGTCCGGCGGCTCCGCGGCTGGCTGGTAGGGCAATGCGAAGATCACCGCCTTGCCGTCGGGCTTGCCGTAGAACTTCACGCCCTCGCCCTTCTTCACGTAGGGGTCGTAGCCTTCGCGGAAGCGCCACAGGGTTTCCTTGCCGTCCACCACTGGCCAGCGCATGCCGCGCACCTTGTGATAAGTGTCGAAAGGCGCCAGGTCGTGCGCATGGCCGCGACCGAACTGCGCGTACTCCTCGAACAGGCCCTTCTGCACATAGAAGCCAAATTGTTTCGATTCGTCGTTGTCGAATCCCTGCTGCAGTTCGCCCATGGGGAACTTGTTCACTTCGCCGTTGGCATAGAGCACGTCGTACAGGGTCTTGCCCTTGTGCTCGGGCATCTTCTCGATGAGTTCGGCCGGCCACACCTCTTCCACCTTGAAGCGCTTGGAAAATTCGACGTACTGCCAGAGGTCGCTCTTGGCCTCGCCCGGCGCCTTCACCTGCTGGCGCCAGAACTGGCCGCGCCGTTCGGCATTGCCATAGGCGCCTTCCTTCTCCATCCACATGGCGGTGGGCAGGATCAGGTCTGCGGCCAGCGCCGACACGGTCGGATAGGCGTCCGAGACGACGATGAAGTTCTCCGGGTTGCGGAAGCCCGGATAGGTTTCACCGTTGATGTTCGGCCCCGCCTGCATGTTGTTGGTGGTCGACGTCCAGTAGAAATTCAGCTTGCCGTCCTTCAGCATGCGGCTTTGCAGCACGGCATGGAAGCCGGGCTTGTCGGGGATCGTGCCGGCCGGAATCTTCCAGGCCTTCTCGCAGGTCTCCCGGTGCTTCGGATTCATCACCACCATGTCCGCCGGCAGACGATGGGCGAAGGTGCCGACCTCGCGCGCTGTGCCGCAGGCCGAAGGCTGGCCGGTCAGCGAGAACGGGCCGTTGCCCGGCTCGGAGATCTTGCCCACCAGCAGGTGCACGTTGTAGATCATGTTGTTCACCCAGGTGCCACGGGTGTGCTGGTTGAAGCCCATGGTCCAGTAGGAGGTGACCTTGGTCTTCGGGTCGGCGTAGAGCTTGGCCAGTGCCTCGAGCTTGTCCTTGGGCACACCGGAAATCTCGTGCGCCTTGTCGAGGGTGTACTCGGCGACGAAGGCCTTGAACTCGTCGAAGGTGATCGGGCTCGTCTTGTTCGGGTCGCCCTTCGGCTTGCCGTCGGCGCCGGGATAGCCGTTGTTGTTGGCGACCTGCTCGAGCGGATGGTTCGGCCGCAGGCCGTAGCCGATGTCGGTGACGCCCTTGGCGAAATTGACATGCGCCTTGACGAAGTCCTGGTTCACCGCATTGTTCTGAACAATGTAATTGCAGATGTAGTTGAGGATCGCCAGGTCAGATTGCGGCTTGAAGATCAGTTCGGCGTCGGCCAACTCGCAGGAGCGGTGCGTGAAGGTGGACAACACATGCAGCTTGACGTGTTTGGCGGACAGGCGGCGGTTCGTCAGGCGCGACCAGAGAATCGGGTGCATCTCGGCCATGTTGGAGCCCCACAGCACGAAGGCATCGGCATGCTCGAGGTCGTCGTAGCAACCCATCGGCTCGTCGATGCCAAAGGTGCGCATGAAGCCGGTCACGGCGGAGGCCATGCAGTGGCGCGCGTTCGGGTCGAGGTTATTGGTGCGGAAGCCGGCCTTCATCAGCTTGGCGGCGGCATAGCCTTCCCAGATGGTCCACTGGCCCGAGCCGAACATGCCGACTGAGGTCGGTCCCTTGGCTTTCAGCGCGGCCTTGAGCTTCTCTTCCATGATGTCGAAGGCCTGCTTCCAGCTGATCGGAGCGAACTCGCCGTTCTTGTCGAACTTGCCGCCCTTCATGCGCAGCAGCGGCGTGGTGAGACGATCCTTGCCGTACTGGATCTTCGACAGGAAATAGCCCTTGACGCAGTTGAGACCTTTGTTCACCGGCGCGTCCGGATCACCCTGGGTGGCGACGATGCGGCCGTCCTTGACGCCGACCAGCACGCCGCAGCCGGTACCGCAGTAGCGGCACACGCCCTTGTCCCAGCGGATGCCGTCGGCGCCCTGCGCCAGCGCCACTTGCGAGACGGGCAGCGTGATGCCCGCCACCGTGGCGGCCGCAGCCGCCGCATTTGCCTTGATAAAGTCACGACGCGTCAGTTCCATTTCAGGCCTCCCTCTCAGGATCGGGTTCAAATTGATGAAAAACCATGGCGGCCGACAGCACGCCGTCCATCACATTGATGCGGTCGAAGGTATGGGCGGTTTCGCCGTCGGTATCGCTTTCGATGGTGACGACCAGCTTGCCGTCATCCGTGGCGGCGTGGATCTCCACGCCGGGGATCTGCTCGATTTTGCCGCGCACCGACATCAGCTCGGTCGGTTTTGCGTGCACGATGATGCTGGAGATATTCACGTTGCCTGCGGAGAAATGAATCCTCACGCGCCATAGGAGATTAGCGTCATGCTATTCCTGCCGGTGCCCAGATTGTATTGATAAATGTCAATTTATGAAGCAGATTCCCGTATCTCCTAAAAAATCATCCTGCCCGCAATGCGAATCTGCGAATAGGTCCTGATGCGCGCTGTGACGTAACAAGTGGCGCAACGCGTGATAGAGTTTTACCGACTGTTTTTATCAACCATTTAGACGCTGCGCAACGCTGTCGTTATAGTCGACACGACATATCGAAAACGTAAATGGGGATCGCCATGCACGCCAACTCCGTGCGCGGGACACTTGCCGCGCTGGCACTGTTCCTGCCGACGCTCACTGCCGCACAGGATGTGCCGAACATCGCCGTCGCTGCCAACATAAGCACCGCCATGCCGGCCATCGTCGAAGCCTTTACGCAAGCCAGCGGGCGCAGCGTCAAGATCGCCTACGGTGCCTCGGGAAACTTCCGCCGGCAGATCGCGCAGGGGGCGCCCTTCCAGTTGTTCCTGTCCGCCGACGAGGCGTTCGCCGAAGCGCTCGCAAAAGAGGGTCATGCCGAAAACGCCGGCGCAGTATATGCCGTCGGCCGCCTCGCCTTTTTCGTGCCGCGGGGCTCCCCTGTCCTCATCGACAACAAGCTCAAGGACCTCAGTGCCGCGGCGGCTGATGGCCGCTTGAAGCGCCTTGCCATCGCCAATCCGGAGCTGGCACCCTACGGCAGGGCGGCGCGTGAGGTGCTGGGGCATCTCGGCGTGTGGGACGCCGTCAAGGGCAAGCTCGTGCTCGGCGAGAATGTCGGGCAGACCGCGCGCTTCCTTGCCACCGGCGAGTCGCAGGCCGGCTTCATCCCGCTGGCCCTCGCCGCCGGCCCGGAGATGAAGGCACGCGGCGCCTGGGCGACCGTGCCGGAATCCTGGCACACGCCGCTGCGGCAGCGCATGGTGCTCATCAAGGGCGCCGGCGACACGGCGCGCCGCTTCCACGACTTCATGCTGGGGCCGCAGGCACAGGCACTGCTGCGGCAGCACGGCTACGCTGCACCCTAAGCCATTGGACTGGTCGGCCTGGATCCTCTCGCTCAAGCTGGCGGCAGCGACAACGCTGCTGCTGCTGCCGCTCGCCGTGCTGATCTCACGGCCGCTGCTGACGATGCGCACCTCGCGCCGACTGGTGGCGGAAGGCCTCATCGCCATGCCGCTGGTGCTGCCGCCCACCGTGCTCGGCTTCTACCTGCTGGTCGCCTTCGGCCAGCACTCCGCCCTCGGCCAGCTCTACCACGGATTGACCGGGCGCAGCCTGGTGTTCTCCTTCGACGGCCTGCTCGCTGCCTCGCTCATTTTCAATCTCCCCTTCGCCGTGCAGCCCGTGCAGCGCGCCCTCGAAGCCATCCCGCGCGAAGTGCGCGAGGCCGCCTGGTGCTGCGGCCTGACGCGCTGGCAGACGCTGCTGAAAATCGAGCTGCCGCTGGCCTGGCCGGGGCTGCTCACCGCCATCGTCCTGACGTTTGCCCACACGCTCGGCGAGTTCGGCGTGGTGCTGATGATCGGCGGCAACATCCCGGATGAAACACGCACGGTGTCGATCGCCATCTACGACCACGTGCAGGGTTTCGAAGACAAGGCGGCAGGCGTGCTGTCGGCGGTGCTGGTGGCCTTCTCCTTTGCTTCGATCGTGTTGATCCAGTTCTTCACCCACCGCATCGGCAAAAGGGAACAATGAAGGCCTATCCTCTGCCCCCTTTCCCGCGGAAAGGGGTGACGCAAGTTCAGCGGCACAAGGCGCCGCTTCCGGGTGTTGGCTTGCTGCCTCCTCGGGGCGGCCCAGCGGAGGCAGCATGAGCGCGCCCGGCCTCGAAGTGACGCTCCGCCAGCGCGCGCCGATCCCGCTCGACGCGGAGCTCGAGTGCGCGCCGGGTGAACTGCTGGCGCTGGTCGGCCCTTCCGGCAGCGGCAAGTCGACGCTGCTGCGCTGCATCGCCGGACTGCACACGGCGGCGGACGGCGCCATTCGCTGCAACGGCGAGACCTGGTTCGATGCCGCCGCCGCCATCAACCATCCGGTGCAGGCGCGCCGCATCGGCTTCGTCTTCCAGAACTACGCCCTCTTCCCGCACCTCACCGCGCTGGAGAACGTCGCCGCCGCCCTGGGCGGACTGACTTTTGCCGAGCGCACGGCACGGGCACACGAACTGCTCACCCGCGTGCATCTCGACGGCCTGGCGCAACGCAAGCCCGCCGCGCTCTCCGGCGGCCAGCAGCAGCGCGTCGCCGTGGCCCGCGCCCTGGCGCGCGATCCCGCCGTGCTGCTGCTCGACGAACCCTTCTCGGCAGTGGACCAGGTGACACGGCGCAAGCTGCAGCAGGAACTGGCGCGGTTACGCGCCCACCTCAATATCCCCATGCTGCTGGTGACGCACGATCTCGACGAAGCGCGCATGCTGGCCGACCGCATGGTGATCCTGCACAAGGGCAACACCCTCCAGAGCGGCCCTCCGGAGCAAGTGCTGACGCAACCCGACAACGCCGCCATCGCGCGCCTGGTCGGCCTGCAGAATCTCTTCGAGGGCACGCTGGTCAGCGAAGGGGACGATCTGAAATTGGCCTGGCTCGGCCACCGTCTTGCGGTGACGCGCATCGCAGGCGCCGGTGGCGACCGCGTTGCCTGGGTGATCCCGCCCGAAGGCGTGCTCTTGCACCGGCGCGAGCGGCCCTCGCGCGGCGAGGCGGAGAATCCCGTCGCCGGCACCGTGCAGGATTGCCTGCGCCTCGGTCCCTTCACGCAGATACGCCTGTTGCCGGAAGGCGGCGGCGAACCACTGGCCTTCTCCGTACCCACCCATGTCGCCGAACGCAACGAGATCGCGCCCGGCGCCATGGCGCGTGTCACCCTGCTCGCCTCGAGCATTCACCTCATGCCGTGGGAGCCGCCCGCGGAAACGCGGGCGGACTAGACAAATACGGGCTGTTCGCCGACTGCGCGGCGTATCAGCGCGTTCGTGTGCGAAGGCTGAGGACCGCAGCGGTTACGAAAGCCCCCAGAAGCAGCCACTTCAAGGTCGCGACAACGCCGGCCGCCGGAAACAGTGCAGCAGTTGCATGCGACGCTGCTGAAATAAGATAAAGATGCAGGGCGTTCTCGATGGCATCCATCAGCGCGGCCAGCGGCAGCAGCCAGGAGAGCAATCGCTTGCGCCCGTGCGAACCGCTGCCGAAAAGAAGGGTCCGCCTGGCGAAGGTGTAGCCGAAAACGCCGTAGCACACCAGGAGGGCATAGTCGGCGACGAAGTGCGCCTTGAAGCGGGCGATGTCATCGGCTTGCCAGCGATGCAGAACGGCCAGGAATGCCGACTCGCTAAACGTGAATTGCAGGCTGACGACGCTCGGCTTGAGCGGCAGCAGATAGACGGCAATACCTGCGAAGAGCGCAGCAGTGATGAGACCGAAGAACCAGACAGTGCGCATGGTTGGAGGCTGTGTGGGCGGAATCTCTGTGGTCTCGCCGTGTCGTGGGGGCTGACTTTCGGACGGTAGCGGTCTACATCAGCGCGTTTTTTGAGAATAGCTTACGCAGACTGTCGATACCGGGATTCAGAAACGCTCGTCGTCTCGCAGGTAGCGCCACTTGCCGCCGGGCAGGTCGCCGAGCTTGACGCTGCCGATGCGGATGCGCTTGAGGCCCGTCACCTTCAGCCCGACCAGTTCGCACATGCGGCGGATCTGCCGCTTCTTGCCTTCGCGCAGAACGAAGCGCAGCTGGTCCGTGTTCTGCCAGCTCACCTTGGCCGGCTTGAGCGCCTGTTCGTCGAGGGAAAGGCCATGGTTGAGCAGGGCCATCTGTTTCTCGTCGAGGTGGCCTTCGACACGCACCAGGTATTCTTTCTCGATGCGCGAATCCTCGCCGATGAGCAGCTTGGCAATGCGCCCGTCCTGGGTCAGCACCAGCAGGCCGGTGGAGTCGATGTCGAGACGCCCGGCCGGGGCGAGGCCTTTCAGGTGCGCCGGATTGAAGCGCTGCGTCGACTTGTCGCCGCTGTGGCGTGCGGCGGCGGTAATCAGGGTGACCGCGGGTTTGTAGCCCTGCTCGGCCTGACCGGAGACGAAACCAATCGGCTTGTTGAGGAGGATGGTGACGCGCGACAACTGACTCGATTGCGCCTCGCGGCTGAGCGTGATCTTCTGCGTCGGCAGCCCACGGCTGCCCAGTTCGGTGACGCGCTCGCCATCGACAAAGACCCAGCCGCGCTCGATGTAGGCATCGGCCTCACGGCGGGAACACAGCCCCTGCTCGGACATCAACTTGGAGATGCGGATCCTTCCGTCGTTAGTCATGGCGGTTCAATTTCAGGATGTCCAGCGAACCGGCGCGCTTCTCCAGTTCGCGCCGCAGGATGCGGTAGGTGTCGAGATCGAAGTGCGGCTCGCAGCGCGCGTGTGCCGCCTCGTGCAATTCGGCCTCGCTCTTCGCCGTGCCGAGGTAGCACCAGGATTCGAACAGGTGCCATTCGCAGCGTTCGCTCTGCGCATGGTGCTCGCGCAGGGCGATGCGTCCCGCGAACGGCCAGGTGCGCAGCTTGAGCACGGCCAGCGCCGTCTTCAGGCGCAGGTCGTGCCGCTGCGGGCTTTCCTTGCCCACGCAGACGCCCTTGCAGCGCTTGATCTGGTGATTGAAGCAGGGGCCCTTGCCCTGCTCCAGACCGAGACGCTTGAGGCACAGGCCGTGCTCGGCGGCGAGTTCGCGTAATGTGTTGTTCGCCTCGCGCTTCGATTTGAACTGGCCGTAAAGTTCGCCGAGTTCCTCCGCCGGAATGCCCGCCAGCGGTACCACCTCGAGAGCAACGTCGCCATCCTCCTTCAGGCGCAGGGCGCACAGGTCGTCGTTGCGGCGCAGGCGGCGGTTGTGGATGGGCGATTTTTCCTTGATGAGGCGCGCTTCCAGCAGCAGGGCGCCGAGTTCCCCCGCCGTCTCGATCCAGTCGACGCGCTTCACCTCCTGCGCGAGGCGCAGAGCGCGGCCGCTACCGTGATCGGCGGTGAAATGCGCTTGCACGCGAGCGCGCATGCTGACGCCCTTGCCGATGTACAACGGCAACTCGTCGGCATTGCCGGACACGCGCGGGCTGTCGCCATAGAAGAGGTACACGCCCGGCGCCTCCGGCACCATGTCGAGCGCGCTGCGCTCCAGCCCGGAGGGCAGGCTGGGCGTCTTCATGGCTTTCTTCAGGGCGGCCTGGATCGCTTCGGGCGACTTTTCGGCATAAGCCAGCTGGACGAAATCCCACAGCACGCGCGCGTCGCCCAGTGCGCGGTGGCGCGCGGCGCAGGACAGGCCGTGGCGGGCGATGACGGCATCGAGGCCGTGGCGGTGGTGCTCGGGATAGAGGGCGCGCGACAGCTTGACGGTGCACAGCACGCGCGGCTGGAACTCCCTGCCCAGGCGCTTGAATTCGTTTTTGAGGAAGCCGTAGTCGAAGCGCACATTGTGGGCGACGAAGAGGCTGCCCTCGAGGCGCGCGAACACCTCATCGGCGAGATCGGCGAAGCGCGGCGCGCCGCGCACCATCTCGTTGCTGATGCCGGTAAAGCCCTGGATGAGCGACGGGATGGATTCGCCCGGGTCGACCAGCGTGGACCACTCGTACTCGATCTGCCCGTCGCTCACCTTGACGATGCCGACCTCGATGACACGGTCGAACGCCGGATTGGCGCCGGTGGTCTCGAGATCGACGAAAACGATGGAGGGGGCGAGCAAGCGATTGCGGCGGGCGAAAGTCAGTCGCCGTGGTACGGCGGCCGACTTTTGTTCATCGATAGACGTAGGCCTTCTGCGGCACTTTCGACTCCTTGAAGCGGCGCTGCTCGTCAGGGGTCTGCGGCGCCTTGTCCCACCACAGCGCGCGGCCGCTCTTCTGCTCGGCGATTTCCTCGGGGTGCTGCGCCAGCCATTGGCGCATGAACTGCGTGTGCTCGGATTCGTACTGGGCCATGTGGATGCCTGTAGTTGCCTGTGGGTGTCTCTGAAGGACGGATTCTACTCCCGCACGCGGGAGATGCGCACCACCTCGGGGATGAGCCGCAAGGTGCGCATGATGCGCGCGAGGTGCACGCGGTCGCTCACCTGCAGGATGAAGTCGAGTGCGGTGCAGGCGTCGCGCTCCTCATCCATGTTCACGTTGAGGATGTTCGAGCCGGCCTCGGCGATGCCGCCGGCGACCTTGGCCAGCACACCGGGCGTGTTCTGCGTAACGACGCGGATGCGCGTGTCGAAAAGGTGACCGCTCTCCGGCGCCCATTCGACATCCAGCCACTTGTCCGCATCCTGCACGCGCGACTTGAGGATGCCGGGGCAGTCGAAGACGTGCACGACGAGCCCCTGGCCTTTCTTGATCGAGCCGATGATCGGATCACCGGGAATGGGCTGGCAGCACCTTGCCAGCTGCACCGCCATGCCCTCGGTGCCGCGGATCGGCACCGGCCCGGCCGCGCGCACTTCGTCCTGCTGCGCTTCGCCGTGCAGCAGCAGGCGGCGCGCCACTACCGGCGCCATGCGCTTGCCCAGGCCGATGTCGGTCAACACCTCCTCCTTCGCCTTCGCGCCTGACTCGCGCAGCACCTTTTCCCAGGTCGGCTCCTTGATCGTGTCCAACCCGACGCTCAAGTCGGCAAGCGCCTTGGCCAGCAGGCGCTCGCCGAGACGCGCCGACTCGGCCTGCTGCACGGTCTTGAGGAAATGCCGGATCTGCGAGCGCGCCTTGCCGGTCTTGACGTAGGACAGCCAGGCCGGATTCGGGTTGGCGTGCGAGGCGGTGATGACATCGATCTGGTCGCCGTTCCTCAGCTCGGTGCGCAGCGGCATCAGCTCGTGGTTGATGCGACAGGCGACGCAGCGATTGCCGATGTCGGTGTGTACAGCATAGGCGAAATCCACCGCCGTCGAGCCGCGCGGCAGCGGCAGGATCTTGCCCATCGGCGTGAATACATAGACCTCGCCGGGGAAGAGGTCGATCTTGAGGTGTTCGAGGAATTCCGCCGAGTCGCCCGAGGTCGACTGTAGCTCGAGCAGCGACTGCAGCCACATGTGCGTGCGCTGCTGCAGTTCGGAGAGGCTCTTGTCGTCCTTGTAGAGCCAGTGCGAGGCGACACCCGCTTCGGCAACGTGGTGCATCTCGGTGGTGCGGATCTGCACTTCCACCGGCGTGCCGTAGGGGCCAATGAGCGTGGTGTGCAGCGACTGGTAGCCGTTGCCCTTGGGGATGGCGATATAGTCCTTGAACTTGCCCGGCACCGGTTTGAACAGGCCGTGCAGGGTGCCCAGCACCAGATAGCAGGTCGGCACGTCCTTGACGATGACGCGGAAGCCGTAAATGTCGAGCACCTGGGAAAAGGAGAGCGACTTGCCGCGCATCTTGCGGTAGATGCCGAACAGGTGCTTCTCGCGGCCCATGACCTCGGCCTCGATTTTCGCCTCGGCCATGCGCTCCTTGATCGCCTGCTGGATCTTGCCCACGACTTCGCGCCGATTGCCGCGCGCCGCCTTGACGGCCTTGGCCAGCACGCCATAGCGCAGCGGCCAGGTGTGGCGAAAAGCCAGCTCTTGCAACTCGCGGTAGAGGTTGTTGAGGCCCAGCCGGTTAGCGATCGGCGCGTAGATCTCCAGCGTCTCGCGGGCAATGCGGCGGCGCTTGTCCGGCCGCAGGGTGTCCAGCGTGCGCATGTTGTGCAGCCGGTCGGCCAGCTTGATGAGGATGACGCGCACGTCACGCGCCATCGCCAGCAGCATCTTGCGGAAGTTCTCGGCCTGGGCGTCCTCGATGGACTGGAACTCGATCTTGTCCAGCTTGGAAACGCCGTCGACCAGCTCGGCCGTGACCTTGCCGAACTTCTCGCCGAGCTCCTTGTTGGTGATCTCGGTGTCTTCGGTGACGTCGTGCAGCAACGCTGCCATGAGCGCCGGGGCGTCGAGATTCCAGCCGGTGAGGATGCCGGCGACGGCAAGCGGGTGGGAGAAATAGGGATCGCCGCTGATGCGAAACTGGCCCTGGTGCGCCTCCGCCGAGAAAAGAAAGGCGGCAGCGACGCGTTCGATGTCCTCGGGCTTGAGGTAGGTGCCGAGCAGTTCCCTCAGCTTTTCCAGCTGCAGGCGCCGTTCGGTTTCGTAGGCTTCAGCGGTTTGCGGGCCGCAGGATGGCGCGGAGACTTGCATGTCCGGTCACCATCCTCTCCCGCGGGACGGTTCAGGCCTGCCCGCGGTTGAGCACTTCCAGTCCGACCTTGCCCTCGGCGATTTCGCGCAGTGCGATGACGGTCGGCTTGTCCTTCTCGCCCTCGAGCATGGGCGTAGCGCCGATGGTGATCTGGCGGGCGCGGTAGGTGGCGACCAAGGTGAGCTGGAAGCGGTTGGGGATTCTTTTGAGGCAGTCTTCGATGGTAATGCGGGCCATGGTTTTTCCTAGGTGTCCTGTTCGATGAACGAGAAAAGCGCGCGGTGGCGGGTCCGTTGCGCGTCGCAGCGCAACCGTACCGCGCGCACGACGCTCTGGAGGTCTGCGATTGCCTCCGGCAATTCGTTGTTAATAATAACATATTCGAACTCACCGAGATGCTGCATCTCGCTCAGCGCGGCAGCCACGCGACGGGCGATGATGTCGGCGCTGTCCTGGCCGCGCCCCGCCAGGCGCCGCTCCAGCGCCTCGACGGACGGCGGCAGGACGAAAATGCCGATGCAGCCCGGAAACAGCGCGCGCACCTGCTGCGCGCCCTGCCAGTCGATCTCCAGCAGGATGTCCCTGCCAGCGGCCATCTCTTTCTCGATCCACACGCGCGAGGTGCCGTAATGATTGCCATGCACCTCGGCGCTCTCGATGAACTCACCCCGCTCACGCATGGTGAGGAAGGCCGGCACATCGACGAAATGGTACTCGCGGCCATTCATCTCGCCCGGCCGTGGCGCGCGGGTGGTGTACGACACGGACAGCCGGATGCCGCTGTCGCGCTCGGTCAGCATTTTCACCAGTGTCGTCTTGCCGGCGCCGGAGGGGGCGGCGACGATGAACAGATTGCCAGACATACCGGGGATTGTACCTATCTCGGCATCGTCGCGCGTGCGGTGCCGCGCCTACTCCGGTGCCTGGACCGGCTCGCCGGCAAGGACTGCAGGCACGCCGGATCCAGCGTGCTTGAGGGCCAAGGCGCGCGTGGCCATGAACCACGCCAGGGGCAGGACGCCGCCCATGACGAAGAGTGCGCCGCCGATGATGCGTGCCCAGGTAAGGGTCTGAAAGAGGTCTCCCTGCACGAATGATTGCGAGCGGGCCTGCCACAGGCCGTGGGCGAGCACTTCGTTAAGTTGGGCGATGCCGACCGGGAACAGGTCGATCGCCACCATCAGCATCAGGCCGAGGTTGAGCGCCCAGAAGATGCGGCGCAGCAGGCGCGCGTCCCAGGCCTGCGCCGCGATCAGGTAGCGGCTGCAGAAGAGCACGGCGGCGATGGCCAGATTGCCATAGACGCCCATGAGTGCCGCATGGCCGTGGTTGACCGTCAGATAGGTGCCGTGCTCGTAGTAATTGACGATCGGCAGATTGATGATGAAGCCGAACACCCCGGCGCCGAAGAAGTTCCAGAAGTTCACGCCGATCAGGAACAGGAAGGCTTCGGCCTGGCCGAAGGCGGCGCGTCCGCCGGCACCCTCCAGGGCCCGCTGTGGCGTATTGCGGAATTGCCAGGCTTCCAGGGTGAGCAGGATCAGTGGTACCACTTGCAGGGTCGAAAAGATGCTGCCGATGGCCAGGGTTGCCTCGGGCTTGGCGTTCCAGTAGAAATTATGCGAGATGCCGAGCAGGCCGGAGCCGAGGAACAGCAGCGTGGCCAGATAGACGATGCGCGAAGCAGCAGCGTGGCTGACGAAGCCCATGAGGAACATGAAGTAGGCCAGTAGCGCTGTGGTGAACACCTCGAAGAAGGCTTCCACCCACATGTGGATCACCGCCCAGCGCCAGAAGTCGGCGATAACGAAATTGGTTTCCGGCCGGGCGACAAAGCCGGAAATAAAAAGCAGCAGGACGCAGGCGACGGCGTACAGCAGCCACTTCGGCAGGGTCCACGCATCGCCCTCGTGCCAGACCGTGCGCACCAGGCGCGCGACGATGCGCAGCCACAGGGCGAAGACGAGAAACAGCACGCCCTGCCACAGCTTGCCCATCTCGACGAACTCCCAGCCCTGATTGCCGAGCAGATTCCAGTGCTCACCCAGCAGCCCCTTGCTGCCGAGCGCAATGCCGACGAGGCTGCCTGCCACCCAGACGACGAACAGTCCGAACAGCAGGTTCAGTTCGCCGAACAAGCCCTGCGGCGTTTCGCGCTGGGCGGCGGACAGGACGAACACCGAAGCGCCGACCCAGCAGGCGGAGATCCACATCAGGGCCAGTTGCAGGTGCCAGGCGCGCACGATGGTGATGGGCAGCGCCTCGGCCAGGTCGATGCCCATGAAGTGGGTCAAGCGCAGGAAGTCGTGGATGGTGAGCACGCCGGCGATGATCTGCAGCACGAAGAGCAGGGCCGCGGCGGCGAAGAACTTGTAGGTGGCGCGCTGCAGCGGTGTCGGACCGAAGGTCTCGATGCGTGTCAGGGTGGCCAGGCGCGCCGCGTCGCCGGCCTGGCGCCAGCTGGCCAGACTGCTATAGCGGCCGTAGAGGAACAGCACCACGCCGAGCACAGCGATCAGGCCGAGGGCGGCGGCCACGCTCCACAGCATGACCGGCGCGCTGGGACGGTTGCCGGCCAGTTCGTCGTAGGGCCAGTTGTGCGTGTAGCTGTAGTCCTGACCGGGGCGCGCTGCGCCGCACACCCAGCCGCCCCAGAAGAAGAAGGCGGCCAGATCGCGCAGTTCCGCCGCATCGGTGATGTAGCCGACCGGATGGAAGGCTTCGGTGCCCTCACCGCGGAACATGGCGGCAGTGCGGCGCCCCAGTTCGCGCGCGGCGTAGGCCTGGGCCTCGCCCAACGTCGTGCGGTTGCTGGCAGGATCGTAGCGGTTGTGGCGGATCTCGGCCTGGGCGCGGGCCTGCGCGCCGGCTGCATCGACGCCTTCGCGCGAAGCATGGAAATCGCGCATCGCGAGCGCCATGGCATGCAGGGCATCGGCGGTGAAGTCCGGCCCGCGGCCGGCGCCGTCGCCGAACATGGAGCCGTAGTTCATCAGGCCGTATTTGAGGAATACGATCTGGCCGCGCGTGATGGCGGCCGCCGAGACCACCGTCTCGCCGGATTCGGCAACGAACTCCGGGATCGGCGGGGCGTCCTGGTAGGTGCGCGTGCCGACGAATAGCATGCTGCCCAAACCAATCGCCAGCACCACCAGCAGCGGCAGCCACCAGTTGCGGCGGTCCATCACAAGACGGTTCCAGAGGTTGACGAAGGCGCTGTCGATCATTGCTTTCCCTTCATGATTCCGTCGCCGTAGTCCGCTGCACAGTCTGCCACACCGCCGAGCGGCGCCATCGACGGCAGCGCTGGCACCGCAACGATCAAGGGCTGCTCCATGCTGAGGGCAGCGAGGAATGCCACCAGATCGTTCTTCTCATCGTCGGACAGGCCGAGCGGCTTGAGCAACGGCGACTTGTTGGGTGCCTCGCCGCCGCCGGCATCGAAGAAATCCACCACTTCGCGTAGCGTGGCAAAAATGCCGTTGTGCATGTAGGGTGCGGTGTACTTTAATTCGCGCAGACTGGGCGTGCGGAACTTGCCGATATCCGCCTTATCGCGCGTCTGATAGTAGCGGCCGAGATCTTCGTCCTGATCGCGGTATACGGCGCTCGGCACGTCGCGTTGCCGGTTCTGCCAGCGGACGGCGATCTGCACCAGCGGATTTGCATCGAACAGCGGTTGCCGTGGCACGCCAAGTGCATGAAAACCCTCATCCGTCGCCAGCGCGCCGTAATGGCACCGGATACAGCCGGCTTTGCCCTCGAACAGCGCCAGGCCACGTCGCGCGGCATCGGACAGCGCGCTATTGTCGCCAGCCAGATGGCGATCGAAAGGCACCTGGCGCGGATCCGTGACCAGCGTGCGCTCGAAGGCGGCAATCGCGCGCCAGGCATCATCCAGCTGCGGCCACTCGCTACCGAAGACCTGGCGGAAGCGCGCGACATAGTCGGGCATCAGGCGCAGGCGCATTTCCACCATAAAAGGCTTGCCGTTGCCCTCTACGGGCGCCTGCATCGCCGAGCGCGCCTGAACCTCGAGGCTGTCGAGCGTTCCATCCCACATGAGGCGCTTGTAGTGCGCGGCATTGAGCACCGTCGGATTGTTGCGCCACAGCCGGTGGCCGGGATAGCCGCGTGCCAGCGCATCGCTGTGGCTCCAGCCAAGTTCCGGCACGTGGCAGGATGCGCAGGAGGTGGAGCCGTCGCCCGACAGCCGCGCATCGAAGAAGAGCAAGCGTCCCAGCGCAATCTTGTCATCGCCCATCGGATTGCCCGCCGGCACGGGTACCGGCGGCAATATGGCCAAGCGTGCCGGTTCGGCGCGCATCATCGGCAGCGCCCAGGCAGCGGCAACGCCCGCAACCACCATGGCGGCGAACAGGGCCGCAAATCCATACTTTTTCACCGCCGGTCTCCCGCCACCGTGCCGTAGTCGTAGGCCGGCGGCACGTCTACCTGCTGCAGCGGCCCTGAGAGGGTGCGCAGAAAGGCCACCAGCGCCTGTCGCTCATGCGCGCTGAGGCCGAGCGGATGCAATTCGCTGCCTGCACCGCCGCCCCGGTCGTGGAAATCCACCACTTCGTCCAGCGTGGCATAGCGGCCGTTGTGCATGTAGGGCCCGCTATGCACCAGACCCCGCAGTGCTGGCGTGATGAAGCTGCCACGCTCGGCCGGCTGCTTGCTGATGGCATAGACACCGACATCGCCGCGCTCGCTCATCGGGCTGGGCAGGTTCTGTTCGGCATAGTGGCGCAGCAAGCTGATGGTGCGCAGTGGCTCGCGCACCAACGCCGGGTGGTCGGGCACGCCGAGCCGGTGCGGCTTGCCGTCCGAAAGCAGCGGCCCGTTGTGGCACTGCACGCAACCGGCCTTGCCGGCGAACAGCCGCAGGCCCTCGCCGGCCAGCGGCGGCAGCACGCTCTCTCCGCGCAAGGCTGCATCGGCGGAGCCTGGCGCGTAATCCAGCGTTTTCAGAAATTCGGCGATGGCTTGAAAAGCCTGCTCGCCACGCAGTTCGTTCTTTTCGCCGAAAACGCGGCGCCATTGCGCATGCAGCGGTGGAATCTGCCGGATGCGCTCGGCGATGATCAGCGTATTGCCGTTCATGAATTGGGCGTCGGTAGTCATCTCGCGCACCACGCCGGCAAGATCGGTACTGCGACCATCCCACATCATGCGTGGTTTCAGCCGCAGCGACAGCAAGCCGGGGGCATTGCGGAAATACTCGGTGCCGTTATAACCGCGCGACAGCGCCAGGCCGTCCGCGAAGCCCTTCGAGGGCACATGGCAACTGGCGCAGCTGCGGCTGCCGTCGCCCGACAGCCGCGTCTCGAAGAACAGGTGGTGGCCCAGCTCGGCCATAGCCGCATTCACCTGCGCCGGCGGCGGCAGGGGCTCAAGGCGCAGATCCGCCGCAACGGTCGGCAGTATCGTGCCCGCCAGCAGTAGCATACCCAGCGCTCGCCGCAACACGCTCATTTGACGAATTTTTCCCCACTGTAGCGCACCAGCGGCGCCTGCTGCAGGATCGCGCTGCAGCTGCGCTTCCAGGTGAGGATTTCTTCCATCAGCACGGCATCCTCGGCGGCCGTCAAGGGCCGCCCGCTGGCAGCGGGTACACTGATGAAAAAGATTCGACCGGTTGTACTGTGCGCGAATTGGCCGCGCAGAGGTTGCGCGTGCTGCTTCGCCTCTTCCGGAGGCAGATGGCAGCCCATGCAGTTGAGGGCATATAAGGTTGCCGCAGACTGGCCGGCGGACGCCACCGGCGACACCAGCAGCGCTGCTGCGGCAAGCAGGGTCGGGAAATCAAGGTTGGCACGCATACCCGTTTCTCCCGACCCGTACGAACAGCCCGTTACTTCTTTACGCTGATGACCTGTGCCCGGGTGACGGACTTCAGGCCTTCGACGCCGAACTCTACCCCATGGCCGGAGCCCTTGATGCCGCCGAAAGGCACCATGGGATGGATCATGCCGTGCTGGTTGATCCACACCGTGCCCGCCTGGATGCGGCCAGCCACCGCCCTGGCCTTCTCCACGTCGGACGACCACACTGAGGCGCCGAGGCCAGCCTCGAGGCGGTTGGCGCTGGCGATGGCGTCATCTACATTGCTGTACTTGATGATCGGCAGCACCGGGCCGAACTGCTCCTCGTCGACCAGCCGGTCGCCGTCCTTCAGTCCCGTCACCAGAGTGAGCGGGTAGAAGTAGCCGGGGCCGCCCTTGGCCTCGCCGCCGCAGACGATGGTGGCACCGGCCTTCCTGGCGCTGTCGACCAGCGAGACGACCTTGTCGTACTGCATCTTGTTCTGGATCGGCCCCATGACCATGCCCTCGTCCATGCCGTTGCCCATGGGCATCGCCTGCGCGAGTTCCTTGAGCGCCTGCACGGTCTGGTCATAAATGCTTTCATGGACGTAGAGCCGCTTGGCGCAGGCGCAGGTCTGCCCCATGTTGATGAAGGCGCCCCAGAAGAGGCCCATGGCCATGGCCTTAGGGTCGGCGTCCGGCAGCATGATGGCCGCGTCGTTGCCGCCCAGCTCCAGCGTGGTGGGAATCATCCTGCGCGCCGCCGCCTCGGCGATCTTCGCGCCAGTCAGGGCCGAACCGGTGAACATGATCTTGTCGATGCTCGGGTCGTTTACCAGGAAGGCACCGACTTCGCCCGTGCCGCTGACGGTGTTAACCACACCCTTGGGCAGCACTTCGCTGATGATGCGCACCATCTCGAGGGTGCCGATGGAGGTGTATTCGGAAGGCTTGATGACGACGGTGTTGCCGGCACGGATCGAGGGGATGATCTGCCAGATGGCGATCAGCAGCGGCCAGTTCCACGGCGCGATGGCAGCTACCACGCCATAGGGCTTGCGGTGGATTTCATCACGTCGCGTGTCGTCCTCGAAGACTACTTCGACCGGCAGGTCGAGACTGGCCGGCACCTGGGTCCACACTTCACAGCCCCACAGCTCGAAGCGCGCGCCGGGCACCTGGTCAGGGCCAACGCCGCCGAGCGGCTTGCCCTGCTCGCGCGTGACCCACTCTGTCAGGTAGGGCGCGTTCGCCTTGATGACTTCGGCGACCTTCATCATCAGCGCCTTGCGCTCGGCATCGGGCTTGGCTGCCCAGGCTGGCTGCGCGGCGCGGGCCGCAGCCACCGCCTCGGCCACCTGCTGTTTGGTGGAAATGGGCACGCTGCCCAGACTCTCGCCGGTGGCCGGATTGAGCGACTCGAACGTCTTGTCCGATCCGACCGGCTGGCCGTTGACGGTGTTGAGATAGGTTTTAGCCATGATTGCCTCCTAAGCGTTGGTTATAGTTGCATGAACCTGCGGGACAGACACTTTCAGTTGATGCCGCCGCCGATACCGGCCAGCGTAAAGGTAAGCAGTGCGCCACCGGCTTCGACCAAGGCCGTATGCGACTGCCTCTCGGGGCGAATTTGTGCGACGAAACTGTGGCCGTCGGCGCGGCTATGAATGACCGCGCCGCCCAAACCGACGATGACGATTTCGCCGTTCTCAAGCTGCAGGCCCGCCGTCAGCGTCTGCTGCGTGCCGCTCGGCACCTCAGTCCAGGTGCGTCCGTCATCGTTGCTGCGCAGGACATGACCGCGCATGCCCCACACCAGCACGGTGCCGTCGCGTAAGACGAGGCCGCCCCAGATCGATCCCTTGTAAGGCAGCGACACAGCCTCGAACGAGACGCCATCGTCTGTGGAGCGAAAAACAGTGCCGCCCTCGGCGGCAACCCACAAAGTGCCTTTTGACCCGGCAAAGATGCTGTACAGATGCTGGTCGGCGAACTCGCCGCGGCTGATCTTCGTTTTTTGCCAGCTGCGGCCGCCATCTGTGGTCATGGCAGCAAAACCGAAAGCGCCCACCACCAGGCCGTGCTGTGCATCGCTGAAATACACGGCAAACGGCACCGCCTCATGGTCCAAGTCAGCTAGCCGTGACCAATGTTCGCCGCCGTCTTGCGTGCCGAGCACGACACCACCATGTCCCACGGCCCAGCCCTGCTGCGCATCGATGAAATACAGAGAAGTGAGCGTGGTGCGTGTGGGCGTATGCACCTGCTGCCAGCTGTGGCCGGCATCGTCCGAGAACAGCACGGTACCGTAGTCCCCGGCAGTGACGATCCGTTTGCCCGCCCGCGTCGCCGCCATGATGGGTGCGCGGGTCGCATGGGGCGCCATGTAGGCTTCTGTACTCGATGCCGCGGCCGCCTGCGTCCACCCCGTACAGGGCACGGCCAGCAAAGTCAGTCCGCAGGAGACGGCGATCAGGGTTCGACGGCAGCTCACGGCGTCTCCGCTCCGCGCTCGGCGGAAGTGATCCGGGCAAAAGCCCGCTCGCGCGCCGAATCGGCCGCCTGCGGCGGGATGTCCAGCGCCGCTGCCAGGCGGCCCATCAGTTCGCCTTCGAAGCGCGCCAGCTTGCCGTCCGCATAAACCACCTGCCACAGCATTTCCAGCACCTTCTGGCGATCCTCTGCGTCAAAGCCCTCGCGCACGGCCTGGGTAAACACCCAGTCATCCAGCGACGCAGCAAATTCGCCCTCGGCAATCTGCAGCAGTTGCGCGGTTTCCGTCGGCGGCAGGTGAAAGTGCTCACGGATGAGGCGCAGTACCGTCGCAGACTCCTCCTCGTGACGCTTGCCATCGGCTTGCGCCGCTTCGAGCAGCAGTGTCGCCACCGCCAGATCAACGCGGGAAAAGGGCAACGGGGATGGCGGCGCCTCGGGTGCGACATTCAGTTTTTGTAGTAGGCTTTTTAGCGGCATGGGTACGCTCAGTGGGCCATGAAGGGTGCCCGCACCGGACGCCGGCGCGGAATCAGTACGTCGAGCAGCACCGCCAGTGAAGGCAGCAAGGTGATCGCCATGAGCATGTTGACCATGAACATGAAGGTCAACAGCAGGCCCATGTCGGCCTGAAACTTCAGCGCCGAGAACGACCAGGTGGCAACGCCAATGGACAGCGTCACGGCAGTAAAGAAGGTAGCGACGCCGGTCTCCATCAGAGACTGTCTGAAGGCCGTGGCGATATCGACGCCCTGCGCGAGGTAGAGCTGGAGCCGGTTGTAGATGTAGTAGGCGTAATCCACGCCGATACCGACGGCCAGCACCATCACCGGCAGCGTGGCCACCGTCAGGCCGATGTCCAGCTCCTTCATGAACCAGTAGCCAAGAAAGGTCGCCAGTGTCAGCGGCACGCAACAAGCCACCATGGCGCGCCAGTCGCGGTATGTCAGCAGTACCAGCACAATAATGGTGGCGTAGACATAAAGCATCATCGGCAGTTCGGTGGTCTCGAGGACCTCGTTCGTGGCCGCCTGCACACCCGCATTGCCGCTAGCCAGGCGCACCTTCACCCCCGCGAACGGCTCACGTTCGCGGAATGCCCGCACCGCCGCCACGACGCTCTTGATGGTGGTGGCCTTCTGGTCGGCCAGGTAGATGTTGACCGGCAGCACGGTGCAGCCGGGATTGAACAGTCCGCTGCCCTCGGGAATCAGGCCGACGGAATTGGCGAGGGAGCGCTCGTCCAGTGCCAGGGCGGTCCATTTGGGATACCCCTCATTGGTGCCGGCATAGGCCTGCTTGGCCAGCTGTGCGACGGAGGAGACGGAAAGCACTCCAGTCACATTCGACATCTGCCAGGCGAACTGGTCGACATAAGCCATCACATCAGTGCGGTAGCAGCCGTCCTTGGGCGTCTCGAAAACGACGGTGAGCACGTCCAGGCCGAAATCGAAGTGCGCGACGATGGACGCCGCATCGCGGTTGTAGCGGGAATCCGCGCGCAATTCCGGCGCGCCCGGCTTCAGATTGCCGACGTGCCGGCTTTGGCTCTGCTGATAGGCGAAGGCAAACAACACCATGCCGATCACGGTGCCGATAGCGGCATTGCGTGTCGTGGCGATGCGGCCGAAGAAAGCCATGGCGTTGGCGCGCTTCTCACGCCTGAGGAATGCCCGCGCGACAAAGTCCTTGTCGAAGCGACAATAGGAGGCTGCAACCGGCAGCATGATGAGATTGGTGACGATCTTGTAGGCCACGCCGATGGAAGCGGTAATGCCCAGTTCGCGGATCATCGGGATTGGAATCAGGGTCAGTGTGGCAAAACCGACGAAGGCGGTCGCCAGGGCCATGCTGCCGGGGATGAACAGGCCGCTGAAGCTGCGCCGCGCCGCCGTATTCGTGTCATTGCCGGCGCACACCTCCTTGGAGATGTAGTTGATCTGCTGCACGCCGTGGGAAACACCGATGGCGAACACCAGGAAGGGTACCAGCACGGCAAGCGGATCGAGGCCGTAGCCAAGCAGATGCAGGGTGCCGAATTGCCAGACCAGGGAGACGAGCGAACAGACCATCGGCAAAACGGTCAGGGCCCAGGAGCGGGAATAAAGATAGACCGCGGCGGCCGTCAGGAAAAAGGCCAGGGCGAAGAACTTCACGACGCTCTTCGCGCCTTCAGCGATGTCACCGATCTCCTTGGCAAAACCGATGATCTGGATCTCGAAATCCTTATCCTCGTAGCGCTGGCGAAGGTCTGTTTCCAGGCGTTTGGCAAAATCGAGATAATCAAGTTTTTGCCGGGTTTTCGGATCCTCTTCAAGCAGATCCGCCACCACCATCGCGCCACTGCTGTCGCTGGCGACAAGGCTGCCCATGTAGCCGCCTACCAGGGCATTGCGGCGAATGCGCGCAATTTTTTCTGGCGTCAACTGGTCGGGTGTGATGTCGCCGCCGATGACATCCTCAGAGCGGAAGCCTTCTTCGGTCACCTCGAGCACGCGTGTCGTCGGCGTCCACAATGACGATACCGTGCGCCGGTCAACGCCAGCCAGGAACATCACCGACTGCGTCACCTCGTGCAACTTCTTCAGCCCGGCGGCGGACCAGATATTTCCCTGGCGGGCGTGCACGACGACAATGATGCGGTTCGCGCCGAACACTTCATCGCGATACTTGAAAAAAGTCTCGATGTACTCGTGACCCTTGGGTAGCTGCTTGTCGAAACCCGCGTCCATGCGCAGCTGGGCGGCGAATACACCCATCAGCAGCGTGAACAGGAAAAGGATGCCGAGCGTGATCGCCCGTCGCTTGAAAAATACCGTCTCTAGGCGACGGACCGTGGATTCGATCATGCTGGGGACAAAGGCAAAGGACCGGCGTTCCTGCTCTCGCCCGCCCGGGGCGGCCGTACGTCCCGGGCGGATCTGAAAGGTCGAGGTCTAGGTAAGTTAGGTGGATTAGAAAGTGTAAGAAACGCTGCCGAATGCGAAGTCGCGATCCTGCATGGTGTTGTTGCTGCCGCCACCCCAGAAACGCGTCATGCCGAGATTGGCCCGCCACTTGCTCTCGTAGTCGAAGTTGAGCGAGAACGCTGCCGAATGGCGGCCTTCGACAAAGGGCAGGGCGTTCGGCGTCGTGCCATGCACGTCATGCGACAAATCGAGCTGCGGCATCAGGTTCCAGCCGCTCCCCCACACGTTCGGGTAAGTCAGGCCCATCGACACGACATAACCCCAGGAGGTTTTCGTCGGTAACTCGTAATTCGGCAGCAGGTAGGGCACCGCGCCCGAACGATCCAGGCCGGGATAACGTGTCACTGCCAACTCTCCAAGGAGGTAGCCTTCCGCCGCGCCCAGGCCCGTCATGATCGAACCCAGCGGGCTGGACGGGGCGACCAGATAGAAGCCGGTCAGATGCGCCTGCCATTTCCGCTCGGTGGTGAAGCCGCGTGCGACCTTGCCCGCATACTCGAACACGGAGTACTTGCCGAAGGCTGGCACAGTCGGGTCGATGGCGACACTATCCTTGGGTCTGTAGGACAACTCCGCCCCCACCGCCACCGGGCCGACGTTAGTGTTCATCGACACCCCGAAGAGGTTCCGCTTCTCGCCGTAATCTTCGAAGTAGGTCAGACCGAGGAGGTTGCCCGGGCTAACGGCACCCGCATTCGTGAAGCCGATGAAGGGGATCTTGTCGTGGTAACGGATGTGATAGAAGCCGAATTCGCTACCCAGTGCCTGAGAGGTGTAGCGGAAGGCCAGACCATACTGGCCCCCCTTGGGATCGCGCACGCCTTCACGATAGGTGACTGAACCCGCGCCCGCAACCCCGAATGCCGGATTGGTCGCAGCGTTGGCGAGTTGCGCCTCCGTCAAGCCATGCGGTCCGCCCGGGTCGCCCACCGTGCCATAGGGCAGAGGGACATTGCCACTGCCGCCATACAGAAAGTAGTTGGCAATCGACGTCGGCACGTAGGCGCTCTTGGCGCTCTTGCCCAGCACGTCCGCAGGCGACAGGAAGGTTCCCGTGGCGGGGAACTGGAAGCCGTTCCATCTCCACTGGTAATAGCCCTCGAAACTCAGGTTGTCGGTCACGCCCGCATTCAGGGAAATCATCGGTGCCGGACGGAACACCTCCTTGAGTTGCGTGCCGGGCACGCTGAACCGCTGCAGGTCGATGGCGTTGGTGATGTTGACCCCGCCATAGATGAATACATCCTCGCCCCAGCTGATGACCTGGTTGCCGATCTTGACCTTGGCCGGGCGGTCGCCGATATGGAAGTCCTTGGCCACCCAGGCATCCAGCCAGGTCCAGTTGTGCACGGCCAGATCCTTGGCTTCACTGGAGAGAGACGTGCGGCGCGTGTCGTCCGCCTTGAAGTCTTGCAGCCAGGAGCCGCGCAGCAAGGCCGTCAGGCCAGTGGGCCCCTTCAGGAACAGTTCGTGGGTGCCCTTCAAGGCAAAGGAAACGATATCCCCCTTCTTGTAATTCAGGTTGCCATCATCGGACTGGAGATAATTGAAGTCCGGGTTGGAATTGTTTGGATCGTTTCCGGGGGCCAACCTGCCCAGGGTGCCCGATACTGGCACGCAACCGCCATTGTCATTACTGACCACGGAGCAACTGGTAGATTGCAAGCGCTGCTTGAATCCCAGGGAAATGGTCGAGTCGAAGCTGCCGGAAATGGATTCGCCCTCAAACTTGAAGGCCGAGGCTGGCGTGGCCACGGTCAGGCCCAGGCTCCCCGTGGCAATCGCCATGGCCAGATACTTGATTGAAGCTTTTTTTGGCTTGCGCATTCTCATGTTCTCCTCCTCCTAGTGTGGCAAGTGCTCAGCGATCGCCGACGCGACGCAACTCGTCCGGATTGAATCGGTTCTTTTCAATGCGACCCTCGCGGCCAGCCAGCCAGTCGGTTTCCGGCTGCTCCTGCGTTGCATTCTCGGCAATGTAGCGGCCGACGTTCAAGTCGTAGGAAACGAACTCTTGACCTACACAGGCGGGAAGCTCAGGCGCCATCCAGAGGCTGGATTCCTGCACGCGCCATACTTTTCCTTGCGCATCATAGTTGTCCGCGATCATCAGGGCCCAACTGTCCTCGTCTAGATAGAACTCCCGCTTCGGGAAGATGTGGCGCATACCCTCCTTCAGCGTCGCCTCCACTTTCCAGACGCGATGCAGCTCGTAACGCACCAGGTCGCGGTTGACGAAATCCGGCGCGTAGACGTCCTTGTACTTGCGACTTTTGTCGATGAGCTTCCAGCTGTTGTAGGGAATGTAAAGTTCCTGCCGGCCGACCAGCTTCCAGTTGTAGCGGTCCATGGCGCCTGCGAACATCGGATACTGGTCAACCGTCTCCAGGTTCTCGTAGCCCGGCACAGGGTTGTCGTAAGCGAATGTCGGTGCGCGGCGAACCCTGCGCTGGCCGGGGAAATAGAGCCATGCTTCGCTTTCCGCATTGGTGAACCAGTGCGCCAGGATCAATTCGCCCGTGCGGGCGGCGGGCGACACCACGGCATTCAGGAGTTTCTTCTCGACGCCAGCAACCTCTTCGATACCCTTGTTGTTCTTGTTATGGAAGGGAATGGTGGACCACTGTTTTTGCACCAGCGGCGTGAAGTTGCCGTCCTTGTTCGAAAAGATCGTCGCGTAGTACTCGATGATGCCATCGCCCATGTAGCGCAGCTTGTGGTTCCACATGGCCTCGGCGCCATTCTGGGGAATGGGGAACAGCACCGCCGCACCAATAGCCTTTTCCAGACCCCAGCCATTGGCGGCCATCTTGGCCTCCCGGGCGTTGGTTTTCGTGCGCTCATAGACGAAATCCGGGAAGCCGCAACTGCGATGCGTCGGATAGACATCCATGCGGTAACCCTTAATGGCTTTCACCACGGCTACCTGGCCTACGGATAGTTTGTCCTTGTACTTGTCGACATTGCTGGCGTCGATGGAAAACAGCGGCTTGTCGTCCTTGAACGGGTCGATGCGCTTCTGGCCCGGCTTCCAGCCGGCCGGGGCGGCGGTGTTGCCGCCCTTCCATTCCGGAATGCTGCCGTCCTTGTTGCCTGCCTTGATGGCGCCTACCGGCGTCAAATCCTTGCCGAGGCGGGCCACTTCCTGCTCGGGTGCCGCCGCCCAGGCCAAGCCCCAGGCGCAGGCGCAGGCCAGGCATACGGCCAGTGCGCTACGTTTTTTTAGATCCATTTCTCATTCCTCCTGTTTGTGCTGCCTTCTTATGTTTTCCAAATGATTCACAAACCACGAAGCCGGCGAACTTCGTTAGGCGACAACTTCTGCTTGCGTGCCGCTTCGATAGCTGCCAGGTCGACCGACGCTGCGACGCTTTCATTCAGGGTGCCGGTCACGTAACCCAGCAAGGCCTGAATATCTTCGTTACCCAGGGACGAAAAACCTGGCATGGCACTGTTGTAGCGCTCGCCCCCGGAGATAATCGGACCGACCATACCGTCCATCAGCAACTGCGCCAGATAGGCGCGTCCCGCCTCGGTGCCGATGTGCTTGCCCAGCGTGCCGGAGATGCGCGGCGCGAAACCGGGAGTCCCTTCTCCACCGGCCTGATGGCATACCACGCAATGCTGTGCGAACAGGGCAGCGCCACGCGCTTCGGCGTAGGCGGTCTGCGACAGCCCCAGTAACGCGAAAAGTATCGCCGTATGTCTCAAGACTGTGCCTCTGCCAGGCCGACCACAACTGCCGTCGTGCAATGGAACATGGTGCTGGTATTGGCCATGCACCAGTTGATGTCGTTGTGCAAACCCATGCGATAGGCCGGACGGTCGCCCAGGTTGGTATTGCACAGGCAGCGCCCACAAGAATTTTTGCCGCAGCAGTCGTTGTAGCTGATCAGATAGTCCTTGCCGTCCTGCGGATTGCGGCAGGTGCCGATCCAGGCGACCTTGGACATTTCGGTTCCAGGCGGACAGGTCGACGGGCTGCCGCCGCAGCAACTGCACAGAAAACCGTCGAGCGCGCAGTAGCGCCAGTATTCACACTGGCTCTCGTCCGGCGCCTTCTTCCCCTTGCCGCCACCCTGCGCCGCCTTGGCGGCCCGGTCGAAGGGCAGCACCGGCAGCACGAAGGCGCTGGCTACCACCAGCCTGCCGATGCGCGCCAGCGCGCTTCTGCGCGAAACCTGATGCGCAGCCCGGCGCGACGAACGCTCAAAAAAATCATCAAACCATTTCATGTCAACTCTCTCAACCCTGTTCTGCGCGGCCTTCCAGATAATCCTGGACGGACGCCACGTTCAAATCCTTGGCGGTAAACAGGCTTTCCAGCTGCTCGCGTGAATTCACCAGGCCCTTGGCACGCACGCGTCCGGACTCGTCGATCAGGACGGCGTAGGGCAGCTTGCCGACGCGGAACCCCATACCAAGCTCGGTCGACAGCACGTAGGGATAGGCGACCAGCCCAGCACGGCGGTAGAAAGACTGGTGTTCCTCCGCCTCGCCATCGCTGGCAAAGGCAATACGCAGCCAGGCCGACTCGGCAGCGGCGATCGACTTGAGGATGGGCAGGAGTTTCTTGCAGACCGGGCAGGTCGGCGAGAGGAAGAACAGCAACTGGCTGCGTTCTCCGGCGGCACCCACCGACAGTGTGCGGCCATCCAGTGCAGGCAGATCAAAGCGTGGCGCGGCCTCACCCACTTTCGGGCCGGAATCGAGGATGAGGGCACCCATCGGGGCCACGCGTTCGTAAAGGATGCCGATCTGACGAGCCAGTGCGAAAACAACCACCAGCAGTGCCAGCACCAGAACCCATAGCACGGCATTGGAAACCATTAATGCTTCAGTCATGCCTTCAACTCCTCAGTTTCATCAGCCGCGGGTGGTTGGCCATCAATTGGTTGGCCGCCGCATACAAGCCATACAGCCCCAGCGTACCGGCTGCAACGGTCAGGCCATCCAGCCAGACCAGCTGGCGCGAGGTTTCCATTGCCACTGCCGCCCAGGTCATGACGGCGAGCAACAGGTTGCGCGCCACCAGCCCCCAGGAAAGATGCTGCCCACCCTCCGGGCCGCCGCAACCGCAATCGATGTGCGACCGCCCGCGCAGGAGATTCGCCACCACCGCCGCTGTCACCGCCAGCAGCAAGGCCAGGGCCAGCAACGCGCCCCACTCCCGCGCCGCCGTGACGAGCAGCAGGCCGCCCGCGGCCAGTTCCCACAACGGCAAGCCCCAGGCAATCGCCCCCGACCAGGATTCGGGCACCAGTCGATACTGCTCAACCGCCATGGCGAAGGCATCGCGATCACTCAGTTTGTGCCAGGCACCACCAATGAAAATGATGGCGAGCGCAGCAGCGCACATGTGCGGCAGGGTCGGGTCTAGCGATGCTGGCAGCACCATCAGTGCAGTTCCAGTTGCGTGGCGGATTCGGCGGCCTGCTCCATGCGCTTGAGGAAACGCGGCTTGGGGCCGGCATCGAACGAGGCAATGCCCATCTTCACGCCATCCAGGGCAAACAACTTCGGCGATGGCGTCTGACTGACGGCCAGCGCCACGGCACCGTTTCCGGGCAGGCGTCCGACGCGTTTGTGCCCCGCGAGGTCGACCACCCAGATTTCATCGGCCGGATTCTTGTGCGTGCCTTCGGCGCCATGCTTGTGCATGGCAATAAACATGCGGCCGCTGCTGTGATGGATAGTGAACAGCTGGTAGCCGCCCGGACGCCAGCCACTCTTCGCATCACCCTTGCCGATAAGACTCCACGGCGCCTCCAGCATGGGTGTTTCCCCGGACAGGTCTGCCTCATGAACCATGCCCCTGAACGACACCAGATAGTGCCGGTCGCCGATGTGCTCAGCCTGCACAAAGACCGGGTCCTCATCGGGGTTGAAGAAGCGCGCGCTCCTGGTTTTCGATTTGAGACTGCCGTCCTCGTTGAGCACCATGGTCTGCAAGGTGCCGTCTCCGCACAACGTCGAGAAGCGGTTGGCAGCCGTCTCTGAGGGAATGATGATCCAGCAGCCCGGGTTGGGAATCTCGGCTGCGAAGCGGCGCGCCTTCAGATCAACGACGGTGACGGAGGTGGCGGGTGTGGCGTTTTGTACGAAGAGCCAGCGGCCATCGTTCGATGTGCGGATGATGCCTTGGTAGGGCAGCGCCTGGGCGCGACGCGGCGGAATGACGATTTCAGCACGACGCTCGAGTGTCAGCGGATCATGGACCTCCACCACATCGGTGCGCTCCCCGTGCGACAGGCGCGTGTAGTAAGTGGTGGCGACATAAAGTTCCTTGCGGTCGCGTGAAAGGGTCGACTGGCCGGCATAGCCGGTGGAGATCACGCCGAGGTACTTGAAGCTGTCGCCGTCGATGACATGCAAGCGGTTGTCGACGATATGGGTGATGGTAATGTCCGACAGATAGATACGATGCGCGTTCGGCGCCGGTAATCTGGCAACCGACAGGGTTTCGAACTGCTGCTCGCCCCAGGCGGGAAACGCCAGGCACGCAGCCGTCACGAAACAGCCCAGCACACGGGAATATCGCATCAAAGCCACTCCTCCTTTGTTGCGCCGCAATATAGTTTTCGCTGCCGCTGCGGCGTGCAATGAGGGCGAATTCTAGGCAGGGGTTGATTCGATCCGTTATCCCAAATCGGCAAATCACACGAAAAATGATGGCAAAGCCAACCTTTCCGCAGGCTGGTGCTTGCGTTCGATGCGGCATTACGTTTTACTAAACCCTCGCGTTTATTGCGCACTCTTGGAAACCGGTAACTACCATGGAGTCCCCGCTTTCACTTTCAGCCGACGCTCTGGATGAGGAGACCCTCTACTCGATGGTGCGTCGCGAGACCAGCGACGCCGATGAGCAGGCAGCCTGCCTGCGCGACTGGGACCAGGTCTACGAACAACTCACTCCCGGGCAGTTCCGCGGCCGCTTCATGGAGATATGGTTCCGCGGCATCCAGCTGTTCAGGGAGATCACGAACCAGTCCGTGCACGAGGCGGGGCTGATGCGGGCGGGCGATCGCGTGCTGGGCGTACCGGTCGCCATGGAAGGGCAGGGTTATTTTTGCGGCCGGCCTATTGCCCACGACTCGATCATGACCATGCGCGGCGGCGACGAAATGGATTTTCGCGCGCCGGAACATTTCGACATCATTGCCGTCTCCATCCCGGTGCACGTGCTTGCCGGTTACGCCAAGGACATCGAACACCGCGATATCGAGCAGGAGCTGCAGCATGCACCGGTGGTTCAGGCGAGCAAGCGACACGTCGACGAATTCCGCGGCTTCATGCTCGCCGTACTGGAATCCGTGTCGCGAACTCCGGCGATGCTCCAGTACGCAGCAATGCAGAAGGGCCTGGAGCACGCCTTACTCTCCAGTGTGGTCAAGGCCGTCGACCATACCGACGACCCAAGCCGCTCGCTGGCTTCGCCGACGACGCGGCATGCCATCGTCTCCCGCGCCCAGGAATACATGCGCGAACACGTGGAGGAACCACTGACCGTGGAAGATCTTTGCCGCGTGCTTGGCGTAAGCCGCCGTACGCTGCAGTACAGTTTTCAGGAAGTGCTGCAGCTCAATCCGGTGAGCTATCTGCGTGCCATGCGCCTCAACGGCGTGCGCAGGATGCTCAAGGCTTCCGAACCGGAGCGAGCCTCCGTGCAGGATATTGCCGCGCGCTGGGGGTTCTGGCACCTCAGCCATTTCGCCAACGACTACCGCCGCATGTTCGGCGAACTACCCTCGGAGACCTTGCGCGGAACGGCGCACCCGGCGCGACTGGTCTAGCAAACGGCTACAAAGTCAGTGGCGGGGACACGCCGAGCAGTTGCAAGGCGCTGCGATAGGACGGGCCCGGTCGGGAGATATCGAATTGCACGGCACGCATGCCAGCACGCAGGGCGCCATCGATGTTGCGTGGCTGGTCGTCGACGAAAACACAGGCATCAGGCGTCACCCCCAATTGTTCCACGCACAGCGCATAGGCGCGCGCATCGGGTTTGAGGATGCCGGTGTAAGTGGCATCGACGATGCAGTCGACATGGCGTAGCACATCGACGCGTTGCCGCAGTTCCCTGCCATAAAACAGATCCAGCTCGTTGGAAAGAATGGCTAGGCGGCAACCGCCAGCCTTGGCCGCCTCGATAGCGGCAATGGCTTCGGGACGGATCGATGCGGCGGGATCGGCGCCGCGTGCGCGCGTGACCAGGGTTTCCATCCGATCCCAGGATTCGCCCACCAGCAGGCCCACTTCCCGCGTGCGTTCCAGCCAGTAGTCACGCTCGCTGATCCTTCCATCCTGCATGTCCTGCCACAATGGATCGCTGGCGGGATCGAAGGGACCGCACCAGGTCAGGGAGCCCGGCGCAAGGCCAAGCGCGGCTTCGGTGATGTCGTGGGTCTCGAACAGGGTACGGGTGATGACGCCGCCGAAATCGAGGATTAATGCCTGCGTCATGCCGACGCCGTGATGCCGGCCGCAATGCCGGGCACAATGCGTCCTGCGGCCACCCAACGGTCGAACAGCGCCAGTGCCGCATCGGAGAACGCGGCGTCGTTGATGTGGGCGTCGATTTCCACGAGTTCGGTCGGCGCCCTGACGCCGCCGCGCAGGGCCGCGACGAAGGCCGCCAGTCCGGCGGCATCATGCAGCGCCTGGCCGGGCCGATCCCATTCCTCAATGCCGCGCTGCGGCAGCAGCAGGCAGCACGGGCCGCTTGCCGCAGCCAGGCGATCGGCGATTTCGCGTGCGATCTCGCAACGCAGGCCGTGGTCACACAGCGACGAGGCGATCAGGCGGTTGTGGGCATGACTGGGGAACCCGGCAAGGCGCGCGGGTGGTGCGGCCCAGGCAGGATAGTCCACCATGTCCGTTGCACCCGGCGCAACAATCTGCGGGATGCCGGCGCGGCCGGCGCCAGTCAGGCGTGAGGCCCCCGCCGTGACACAAGAGCCGCCGATGTGATTGGCCAGTTCCTGAAGGCTGAAATCGAATACTGCGACAAAGCATCCCCGCTCGGCCAGGCTCTCGAAAACACGGCCACCCATGCCAGTGGTGTGGAACACGGCCACTTCATAGCCGCGCGCCTCCAGCGCTGGCTTGAGGCGCTTCATGTAGGACAGCACACTCGAGCCGAGAGATGTGATGCCGACGAGCGGGCGCTCGAAGCAGGGTGGCTGCGCCAGGCGGCAGGCGCCAAGGATGGCGCCTGCCGCCTGCGCAAGAGAGGAGCGGCACAGACTGTTCAATCCATACAAGCCGCCCGACCACAACAGCATGATCAAGTCAGCGGGAATTCTCTCCGGTGGCACGAGATGCGAATAGGCGATCGTCGAGACCACGACCTTCGGCACACCCACCGGCAAGGCGGACGCAGCGTCGAGCGCCAGATCCGTTCCCATGGTGCCGCCAAGCGCGAGCATGCCGTCGATGCGGCCTTCGGTGTACAGTGTGCTCACCAGGCTCACAGCGCCTTGCGCCATGAGCGACATAGCCGCATTCTCATCGCCAATGTCAGCTAGTTGCGCAAGCGTCACGCCTGCCGCAGCGGCCACTGCCGCATTGGTGATTTCGGGCTCGAAAGGCGCCTTGCCGAGAATGCCGACATCCATGACGAGGGCAGCGCCGCCGCCGTCCTCAAGGCAGCGACGCAGGAACAGCAGTTCGTCCGACTTGGTGTCGGCGGTGCCGATGAGCAGGATGCACGGCGTCTTGACGGATGCCATCGCTACAGTGCGGCTTCCGCTTCGGCGAAGGCGGCGTCGAGCACATCGAGCAGGATATCGGCCTCCTCCAGCGTGATGATGAGCGGCGGCGAGAGGATGACATTGGGCCCCGAGACGCGCACCATGGCGCCGCGGCGATAGGCGGCGCGCGCGACATTCAATGTCAGGTCGTTACCGCGTGGCAGCGCCTTGCGGCTCGCCTTCGACTCAACCATTTCAAGCGCCGCCATCAGGCCGATGCCGCGCACATCGCCGACATGCGCGTGGCGCGCAACGAATTCGCGCAGACGCGCCTGGAAATGCGCGCCGACGCGCGCCGCGTTACCGGGCAGGTCGAGTGCCTCCACCTGCTTGAGTGCCGCCAGTGCGGCGGCGGCGGCGACCGGGTGGGCACTATAGGTATAGCCATGAGTAATGGCGCCAAGACTGGCCGGGGCCGCGAGAAAGGCGTCGACGATACGCTGGCCGATGGCCGTGGCGCCGAGCGGCACGTAGCCGCCGGAAATGCCCTTGGCCAGACACCAGATGTCGGCGTTGACGCCCCACAGGCGCGTGCCGAACATCTCTCCGGTGCGGCCGAAGCCGGTCACCACCTCGTCCGCGATGAGCAGTACGCCATGACGGTCGCACACCTGGCGAATGGCCGGCCAATAGTTCTCCGGCGGCACGATGACGCCACCGGCGCCCTGCACTGGCTCGGCGATGAAGGCGGCCACGGTATCCGGCCCCTGGAAAACGATCTCGCGCTCCAGCAACTCGGCGCAGATTCGGCCCAGTTCCACCGGATCGTCCGTATAGGGGTTGCGATACAGCCAGGGCGTGTCGACATGGAAGCAGCCCGGTAGCAGCGGCTCGTAGGCGCGGCGAAAATTGGTGTTGCCGTTGACCGACATGCCACCAAAGTGCACGCCGTGGTAGCCCTGGCGCAGGCTGATGAACTTGGTGCGGTCGGCCTGGCCACGCAGCTTCCAGTATTGGCGGGCAATTTTCAGGGCTGATTCGACGGCATCCGAGCCGCCGCTGCCGAACATCACGGCACCGATGTTCTCCGGCGCCATCACGCGAACCAGTTCCGTGGATAATTCTATCGCACGCGGATGCGTGGTGCCGCGAAACGTATTGTAAAAGGGCAGTTCGTCAAGTTGGGCGATGATGGCATCGCGCACCACGCGATTGCTGTGACCAAGATTGGCGCTCCATAATCCGCCAACGCCGTCGAGCATGCGATGCCCATCGATGTCCCAAATCCAGACGCCCTCGCCGCGCGCGATGATATCCGGCGGGGCATCCTGCATCGCCTTGGGGTGCGCCATCGGGTGCCAGAGGTGGCGCGCATTTGCATTTTTGAGTTGCTCGATGCTGTAGGTCATAAGTCGGTCCATGTCGCAGGAGATGCCGGGCGCGCGACAGATTACATTGGTTGTCGATGCAATCAATAGCCCAGATCGGCAATCCGGAATTATTTGTTTCGCAGAGGCTTTGCACGCCGGAATATCGTTGCATTCAAAACTTGATGGTGCTAAAAAGTCGCCGCATCCGCAGCAGCGGTCCGCCAGAAAGGATCATCGTGAATGACTACCTGACACCCGCCCTCTATATCGACGGCGTCTGGGTCGACGCCGCCAGTGGCGGCAACCGCCCCATCATCAATCCCGCCGACGCCACCACCCTCACCACACTGCCTCTCGCCGGCGAGGCGGAACTGGAACTGGCCGTCGCTGCCGCACAAGGGGGATTCAAGATCTGGCGCGCCACCCCGGCCCATACGCGCCACGAATATATTGCCCGCGCCACCCGCCTGCTGCGTGAGCGTGCCGACGCCATTGCGCGCATCATGACGCTCGAGCAGGGTAAGCCACTGGCGGAAAGCCGGCGCGAAGTGCTGTTGTCCGCGGACATCATCGATTTCCTCGCCGAAGAGGGCAAGCGCGCCTACGGACGCCTCGTGCCGCCACGTTCAGATACCGTTTTCGCCCAGGCGGTGACGCGCGTTCCGGTCGGGCCGGCGGCACTGTTTACGCCCTGGAACTTTCCCATGAACCTGCCGGCGCGCAAGGTCGGCGCTGCACTGGCAGCGGGCTGCAGCGCCATCCTCAAGCCGGCGGAAGAAACTCCGGGCAGCGCCATCGAACTGGTGCGTGCGTTTCATGATGCCGGCCTGCCGGCGGGCGTTCTGAACCTGGTGTGCGGCGATCCGGCACAAGTCTCGTCCTACCTGATCGCCCACCCGGGCATTCGCAAAGTTTCGTTTACCGGATCGACCCCGGTCGGCAAGCATCTGGGCGAACTGTGTGCGCGCGGCGTCAAGCGCTACACGGCGGAATTGGGCGGGCATGCGCCGGTGCTGGTTCTGCCCGATGCGGATGCGGCGCACGTGGCGAAGCTCTCCGTCACGGCCAAGTACCGCAACGCCGGTCAGGTATGCGCCTCTCCGACGCGCTTTCTTGTGCACCGCTCCCTGTTCGACTCTTTCGTCGCCGCATTCGCGGCCGGCGCGAATGCCTTGCGAGTCGGCAACGGCCTTGACGCCGACACCGGCATGGGGCCGCTCGCCCACGCCCGGCGGGTAGGTGAAATGGAGGCGCTGGTAGAAGACGCCGTCGCCTGCGGCGCGGACCTGGTCTGCGGCGGCCGGCGCCTGCCCGGCGCGGGCTTCTTCTTTGCGCCGACGCTGCTGTCGAATGTGCCGCCCACCGCGCGCATCCTGCAACAGGAGCCCTTCGGTCCGTTGGCCGTGGTCAATGCCTGGGACTCGCTGGAGGAAGCCATCGATCAGGCCAACGGCCTGCCCTATGGGCTCGCGGCCTATCTTTTCACGCGTGATCTGTCGCTCGCCCATCGTGTTTCAGCCGCTCTCGAGGCGGGCATGGTCGGCATCAATCATTTTGGTGTTTCTCAGCCGGAAACGCCGTTCGGCGGCGTCAAGGAAAGCGGCCACGGCTCGGAAAGCGGACAGGAGGGATTGGCTGCCTATCTCGACACCAAGCTCATCAGTTTCGGCAGCATCTAGCAGCCTGTAGGCGACCGAAAAAAATAACAAAACCAGACAAACCAAAGGAGGAGAACATGGAGAAGCAGAAAGGACTGCCCCTGCCGGCACTGGTGGCCACGGCGGTTGGCGTCGTGGTGGTGCAGAGCACCATGATCAGCATGCTCAACGGCGCCGGCATCGGCCACTTCAATTTCCTCGTGGCGATCGCCATCTCCGCCCTGCTCGCCCTGACGTATGTGCTGTCTTTCTCAGAACTCGCGCTGATGCTGCCCAAATCGGGTTCGGTCAGCGCTTATACCCAGGCGGCGCTGGGACCGGCGCTGGCCATCATCGCCACGCTCTCCGGCTACGTTGCCGTGGCGCTCCTGGGCATCCCGGCGGAACTGATCCTTGTTGATACGCTGCTCGGGCAGGTCGCCCCGAGGCTCGTCGGCCTGCTGCACTATCCGAGCCTGGCCCTGCTGCTGCTGTTCTGTTTGCTCAATCTGCGCGGCATCGATCTGTTCGCACGCATCCAGAGCGCGCTCGTCGCCATCATGTTCATCGGGCTGTTTCTCATCGGCATCACCGGATTGTCCGCGGGTGGGGCGTCGTTGGCCGCTCAACCCATCACGCTCGATGCGCCGCTGGCGGTATCGCTGGTGGCGCTCGCCTTCTGGGGACTGGTCGGCCTGGAATTCGTCTGTCCGATGATCGCCGACGCGCGCGATCCTTCACGCAACCTGCCGCGCGCCATGATGATCGGCCTGGGGCTGATCGTGCTTGTGTACGGTGTATTCTGCCTAGCCGGAATGGCCATCCTGCCGGACGAGAAACTGACAGGCGCCACGCCTCATGTCGATCTCGCCCTGGGCATCTTCGGCCCGACCGCCAAGGTTGCCTTTGCCGTTTTGGCCATACTCGGCAGCGCCACGCTGCTGAACACGGTCCTCGCCAGTGTCTCACGCATGATCCAGGGCATGGCGCAGAGCGGCCAGCTGCCTGCATTGCTGGCACGGGAAAACTCAAGGGGCGCACCGGCCTGGGCACTGGTTGCGCTTGCCGCCGCCATCGCCGCCGTGCGCACAACGCTCGGCATGGACGCCTCCTCGATCCTGGCGTTGACCGTGGCCGCTGCCGCATGCTGGCTGGTCGCCTACATCATCGTGCACGTCGACCTGATTGTGCTGCGGCTGCGGCTGCCGCAACAGGCCCGTCCATTCCGCTCGCCCCTCTTCCCCCTGCCGCAATTGCTCGGCATCTTCGGCATGGGATATGTGTTTCTCAACATATCGCCCACGCCGGAACTGGCCGCACCGATCTACCGCAACGTGGCGGCCATGCTCGGCACCACGCTGGCTTACAGCCTGGTGTGGACGCTGTTCGTGATGCGGCACAACCCCTTTCGGCCGGACCTGGAAGGCGTGCTGCGGAATAATGGAACACTTCATGAATGAAGCGGATCAGCGATGCCTTTGCCACACGCTAAAAAAAACCGGCCAGTCGCGCCCAGCGCCGGCTGGTTGAGCTTTGCCTGATCACCGCGAGCGGCGATCCTAGCGACGGCCGGCGGCTGGTGCTTCTCCTCACCCGCAAGGGAACCCGCCTGTGCCAGTCCATTGTTCCTGAGGCACGACAAACCGAAGCGTAGTTGCTGTCCGTGCTCTCCGAGCAGGAGCGCCAGGTGCTGGACAGGGCGCTGGGCCGTCTGCTGGCACGCAGTCAGAAATTGCGGCAGACGGGCGGAGTCCTGGAACGCGACAACTGAATCATCAGATGTCCAGCGCTGTCTTCTTGGAAATTGCGCGCAGGGCAAAACTGGAGCGTATTCGCGCCACACCCGGTAGCCGCGTGAGATGCTGCTTGTGGATGCGCTCAAAGTCCTGGGTGTCAGCAGCCACGACGCGGATCAGATAATCGGCATCGCCCGACATCAGGTAGCATTCCATGATATCCGGGCAGGCCCGAACGGCCCGCTCGAAAGTCTTCAGTGCTTCCTCGCTTTGGCTCTTCAGCGTCACCTCGACGAAGATGTTCGTCGGCCGTCCGACGGCCTCTTGCCGTACCAGCGCCACATAACCCGCGATCACCGAAGCTTCCTCCAGGCGCTGCACCCGGCGCAGGCAAGCGGAGGGCGACAGACTGATGCGCTGCGCCAGCTCGGCGTTTGTCATGCGGCCATCGGCCTGCAGCAAAGCCAGGATCTTACGATCGGTCTTATCAAGCTCTATAAAAGACATATAATTCTGTATATTAATATTCACACGCAATATTATTGCATTAAAACATTAGAACAAGCCTGAAATTGCAAGCCTATTTCTTCCTGCCTGGAACATGATGCTGCTGTCCGGCACACTAAGGAGAAAAGCATGCTGATCGGAGTACCCAAGGAGATTAAAAATCATGAGTACAGGGTCGGCATGACGCCGGCGGCGGTGCGTGAAGCGGTGTCGCATGGCCATGGCGTGCTGGTTCAAGCCGGGGCAGGTGTGGGAGCGGATTGCAGCGATGCGCAATATCTCGCCGCGGGCGCGGAGATCGCTGCAACCGCGGCGAAGGTCTTTGCTCGCGCCGACATGATCGTCAAGGTCAAGGAACCGCAACCTGCGGAATGCACGATGCTGCGCGAAGGCCAGGTGCTGTTTACCTATCTTCACCTGGCACCCGATCCGGAACAGGTCCGCTTGCTGCGCCGCTCCGGGTGCACCGCTATCGCCTATGAAACTGTCACCGCCCTGGGCGGCGGTTTGCCGCTGCTGGCCCCCATGAGTGAGGTGGCTGGTCGCATGTCGATCCAGGTGGGGGCGGCAGCCCTGCAAAAGACCTCGGGAGGACGCGGCGTGCTGCTCGGCGGCGTTCCCGGCGTACCACCTGCACGGGTCGTCGTCATCGGCGGCGGAGTGGCTGGTACCCAGGCCGCGCGAATGGCTATCGGCTTGGGCGCCGAAGTCACCGTCCTCGACTCGTCTTTGCCGCGCTTGCGCCAACTGGACGATTTTTTCGGCGCACGCCTGCGCACCGTTTATGCGACCCGCCTGGCCATGGAGGACGCCGTCCTGTCGGCGGACCTGGTCATCGGCGCAGTGCTGATTGCCGGCGCGGCCGCGCCGAAGCTGGTAAAGCGCGAACACCTGACGAGGATGCGTCCCGGGGCAGTATTGGTCGACATTTCCATAGACCAGGGCGGCTGCTTCGAGACCTCCCGGCCCACCACGCACCAGGAACCGACTTTTGCCGTGGACAGCATCGTGCACTATTGCGTTGCCAATATGCCGGGCGCTGTCCCCCACACCTCGACTGTTGCCCTCAACAACGCGACCCTGCCCTACACCCTGGCCTTGGCCGACAAGGGATGGCAGCGCGCCTGCAGCGAAGATACCAATCTGCGCGATGGCATCAACATCCATGCCGGAGAAGTCATGTGCGAATCGGTCGCTGTAGCCCTCGGTCTGGATTGCAGGACGGCCGAATACGCCTTGGCAGCCTAAGCGGACGCGGCTATTCGATATTCTGCACCTGCTCGCGCATCTGCTCGATGAGCAGCTTCATGTCCACGGCGATGGCGGTAATGTCGGTGGAGACCGACTTCGAGGCGAGCGTGTTGGCTTCGCGGTTCAGTTCCTGCATGAGGAAGTCCAGGCGTTTGCCAATGGCGCCGCCCTTGCCGACGACGCGCGCCACCTCATCGAGGTGGGCGACGAGGCGGTTGAGCTCTTCGGCCACGTCGACGCGCGTGGCGAACAGGCCCATTTCCTGGCGAATGCGATCCTCGTCGAGGCTGGCGGCCGCTTCGCGCAGCCGCGTCGCCATGCGCTCCTGGTAGTCGGCCAGGGCCTGCGGCAGCTTCGGCCCGGCTTCGGCCACCAGGGCGCGCATGCGCTCGACCCGCTCGAGAATCATCCCCGCCAGCTTTTCGCCCTCGCGGGCGCGGGTGGCGACCAGTTCGTCGAGTGCGGTCTTCGCCAGCGCGGCGCATTCAGCCTGCAGGGTATCCGCCCCGACCTGATCGTCGCCCAGCATGCCGGGCCAGCGCAGGACATCGCTGACGCTGAGCGCGGTCGCCTCGGGCAGTTGGCCGCGCACGTCATTTTGCAAGGCAGCCAGCTGCTGGAGCAGGGCGCGGTTGAGGCTCGCCTCGCGCGGCGCCGTCGTCGAAGGCAGCAGGTTGAGGCGGCAATCGACCTTGCCGCGGTTGAGGCGGCCGGAAATCATCTCGCGCAGGGTTGGTTCGACGACGCGGACTTCCTCGACGATGCGGAAAGTCATGTCGAGATAGCGCGAATTGACCGTGCGCAGTTCAAGGTGAAGGATGCCGCGCCCGATGTCGCGCATTTGCGCGGCATATCCCGTCATGCTGTAAATCATGGGTGTATTCTCAGTCCGCAGCTTTACAGCGCGGCGATAAATAAAGACAATCCTGATCTTACCCTAACCCGAACGCCTGCCGGCAGCACCTGCCCAATCACCCCACCCCGCCTCGACGATGCCACCCCAAGCCAACGTTCCGCTGCCGCCAGGCTACCAGCTCGACGAGTATCGCATCGAGCGCCAGCTGTCGCTGGGCGGCTTTTCGATCGTCTATCTGGCCTTCGACAAGGAAGAGACGCCGGTGGCCATCAAGGAATACCTGCCCAATTCGCTGGCGCTGCGCTCCGAAGGCGACGCCCTGCCCTCGATCGCCGAGGAAAACGTGGCCACCTTCCGCTACGGCATGAAGTGCTTCTTCGAGGAAGGCCGTGCGCTGGCGAAGATCTCCCACCCCAACGTGGTCAGGGTGCAGAACTTCTTCCGTGCCAACGAAACGGTTTACATGGTGATGCACTACGAGCGCGGCCGCACCCTGCAGGAACACATCCAGAAACACAAGGGCGAGATCCGCGAGAGCTTCATCCGTGCCATTTTCGCGCGCCTGCTCAACGGCCTGCGCGAGGTGCACACGCACAAGCTCCTGCACCTCGACATCAAGCCCTCCAACATCTACCTGCGCAACGACGGCACGCCGGTGCTGATCGATTTCGGCGCCGCGCGACAGACGCTGTCGCTCGACACACCGCTGCTCAAGCCGATGTACACGCCCGGCTTCGCCGCGCCCGAACAGTACAACAACACCCGGCGCGAGCTGCTCGGGCCGTGGACGGACATCTATTCAGTCGGCGCCAGCATGTATGCCTGCATGGCGGCGGCCGCGCCCCAGGCGGCCGACCAGCGCCTCGAGCGCGACCAGCTGGCCACGGCCGCCAAGCGCTGGCCGGACAAGTACTCGAAGCAACTGCTGAATACCGTGGACTGGTGCATGCGGCTCAACCATCTCGAGCGTCCGCAGAGCGTGTTCGTCCTGCAGAGGGCACTCGCGGACAAGGCGCGCAGCGTGCCCCAGGCCACCTTTCTCGGCGACCTGCGCAAACGCATGCGCGATCTGATCAAATGAGAACGACCCACCCCCTTCCCCCTGCCGAAGTGCGCAAGCGCACTCCGGCAGGTAACGTGACTGCCCTCCCCCCTTCCCCCGCCCCGAGGACGGGGGTGACCAGTCACCTCCCCCGCTCGGCGGGGGAGGATGGGTGGGGGTGCCGTCTCTCAATGCGCGCTAGCGCGGGCGGCCCGGCGGAGGCGGCATGAAATTCACCATTTACCAGGAAAGCCGCCCGGGCAAACGCCCGACCAACGAGGATCGCATCGCCTACTGCTATTCGCGCGAAACGCTGCTGATGGTCATCGCCGATGGCATGGGCGGCCACCTGCACGGCGAGGTGGCGGCGCAGATCGCCGTGCAGTACATCACCGAGGCCTTCCAGCGCGAAGCCCACCCGACACTGAAGGACCCCTTCCTGTTCCTTTCCGGCGCGCTCGGCAACGCCCACCACGCCATTCTCGACTATGCAGCGGATCGCTTGCTGCCGGAAGCGCCGCGCACCACCTGCGTCGCCTGCATCGTGCAGGACTCCATCGCCTACTGGGCGCACGTCGGCGATTCGCGCCTGTATGCCATCCGTGGCGGACGCGTCCTCGGCGTGACGCGCGACCATTCGCGCGTGCAACGCATGGTCGAGGAGGGCCTCATCACCGCCGAGGCCGCCATCCGCCATCCTGCGCGCAACCGCATCTTCAGCTGCCTCGGCGGCACCAATGCGCCGCAGATCGACTTCTCCAAGAAGACGCCGCTGATGACCGGCGACGTCATCCTGCTGTGCACCGACGGCGTGTGGGGCCCGCTGCCGAGCGACGTCATCCCGCGCGCCATGAGCACCGGCAACGTCTTGCAGGCAACGCCGGCCCTGCTCAACCAGGCCGAGGCGCGCGGCGGCGAAAATGCCGACAACCTGTCGATGATCGCCATCCGCTGGGAGGACAGCTACGCCGAGGACACGCTCGGCAGCGTGTCGACCAAGACCATGCCGATCGATTCCTTCACGACGCAGATGGAGGCCTTCGCCAAGGCGCGCAAGGGCACCCAGCCCGTGCCCAACCTGTCGGATGAGGACATCGAGCGCGCCATCCAGGAAATCAATGCGGCGATCCGCAAGTTCTCGAAATAAGGAGTCAAGTGTGGCAAGTGAAAAGACAAACCGGCCCAGCGGCCGCCAGGCCGACGAGTTGCGTGGCGTGACGATCACGCGCAACTACACGCGGCATGCCGAGGGTTCCGTGCTCGTCGCTTTCGGCGACACGCGGGTGCTGTGCACCGCCAGCGTCGAGACGGGCGTGCCGGGCTTCCTGCGCGGCCTCGGCCAGGGCTGGCTCACCGCCGAGTACGGCATGCTGCCGCGCTCGACGCACACGCGCACCGCACGCGAGGCGGCCAAGGGCAAGCAGAGCGGGCGCACGCTGGAAATCCAGCGCCTGATCGGCCGCAGCCTGCGCGCTGTCACTGACCTCGAAGCACTCGGCGAACGCACCGTGCATATCGATTGCGACGTGCTGCAGGCCGACGGCGGCACGCGCACCGCTTCGATCACCGGCGCCTGCGTCGCCGCCCACGATGCCTTTTCCAAACTGGTTGCCGAGGGTGTCATCCCCCGCCACCCGCTGCGCGAACTGGTCGCCGCGATTTCTGTCGGCATCTACGACGGCACGCCGGTGCTCGATCTCGACTACCCCGAGGACTCCGCCTGCGACACCGACATGAACGTGGTCATGACGGCCTCGGGCGGCATGATCGAGGTGCAGGGCACGGCGGAGGGTTCCCCCTTCTCGCGCGTCGAGCTGGACAACCTGCTGACTCTGGCCGAGCGCGGCATCGCCCAGCTCGTTGCGGCGCAAAAAGCGGCCCTGGAAAAGTGAAACCGCATTAGACACAGGGAACACAGAGACACAAAGGGCACGGAGAAAGACGGGAACGAATCATGTTCTCTGTGATCTCTGTGTCTCTGTGCCCTCCGTGTTGAAAGAGGTTTCTCCATATGTTCGACAAACTCGTCCTCGCCTCCAACAACCCCGGCAAGCTGCGCGAGTTTTCCGCGCTGTTCGCGCCCTTCAGCATCGAAGTCGTGCCGCAGTCGGCTTTCGACATGCCGGAGGCGGAGGAACCGCACTGCACTTTCATCGAGAACGCGCTGGCGAAGGCGCGCCATGCCTCACGCCTGGCGGGTCTGCCGGCCCTCGCGGACGACTCCGGCCTGTGCGTCGCTGCGCTGGGCGGCGAACCCGGCGTGCACTCCGCCTACTACGCCGGCAAGGAGGGTGACCGGGCGACGCGGGATGCGCGCAACAACGCCCGGCTCCTGACGGCGCTCGAAGGCAGCGCCGACCGTCGCGCCCATTACTATTGCGTGCTGCTACTGGTGCGCCATGCCGAAGACCCGCAACCGCTCATCGCCGAAGGCGAGTGGCACGGCGAGATTCTGACGGCGCCGCGCGGCGCGGGCGGCTTCGGTTACGACCCGCTGTTCCTGGTGCCGTCGGCAAATCGCTCCTCGGCGGAACTGGCGGCGGCGGAAAAGAACGGCATCAGCCACCGCGCACTCGCCTTCACCAAGCTCGCCGAACGCCTGCGCCTCGCGTTCTGAACCCCGCGCCATGGCGCCTTACGTCATCCCGGTTATCCCGGTCACTCCGATCAGCCCGGCCGACGGCCGCAGTACGGCAGGCGCTCTCACCAGCCTGCCGCCCCTCTCGCTCTACGTGCATTTCCCCTGGTGCGTGCGCAAGTGCCCCTACTGCGATTTCAACTCGCATGAAGCGCGCGGCGGCATTCCCGAGGCGGCCTACCTGGCCGCCCTCATCGCCGACCTGGAGCAGTCCCTGCCATGGGTCTGGGGCCGCCCCGTCATCAGCGTCTTCATCGGCGGTGGCACGCCCAGCCTGCTGGCGCCGGAAACGGTCGACGCCCTGCTGTCCGCCGTACGCGCGCGACTGACTTTGCTGCCCGACGCCGAAATCACCCTGGAGGCCAATCCGGGCACCGTCGAGGCCGGTCGCTTCGCCGCCTATCGCGGCGCTGGCGTGAACCGGCTTTCAATCGGCGTGCAAAGCCTCAATCCGCGCCATCTCGCCGCCCTCGGTCGCATCCACGACGCCGGCGAGGCACGCCGCGCCATCGAGCTCGCGCTGCAACACTTTGACAACGTCAACCTCGACCTGATGTACGCCCTGCCCGGCCAGACGCTTGAGGAGTCGTGCAGCGACATCCGCGAGGCGGCGGCCTTCGGCACCTCGCATCTGTCGGCCTACCATCTGACGCTGGAGCCGAACACCGCCTTCCATCGCGCGCCGCCGCCGCTGCCGGATGCCGATCTGGCGGCGCAGATGCAGGACGCGGTGGAAGAGGCGCTGGCTGCGCACGGCTACGGCCACTACGAAATTTCCGCCTTCGCCCGGCCCGGCCGGGAATGCCGGCACAACCTCAACTACTGGCTGTTCGGCGACTACCTCGGCATCGGCGCCGGCGCGCATGGCAAGATTTCAATGCCTGGCCCCGCCCCCGGGCCGCGCCCCGCAGGAAGTACCCTTGGGGTGCCCCAAGGCGGGGCAAGTCATCTGCATGGAGGCCGCGTGGTTCGCGGCCGAACAAACGTCACCCCTGCCCCCGGGGTGGGGGATGGGGAGTGGGCAGTAAGCATTGTGCGGCAGATGCGGCACAAGCATCCGCAGGCCTATCTGCAGGCAGCGGAAAGCGGCGACGCGGTGCAGGAGTCGCATGCGGTCGACATCGAGGAGCGGCCTTTCGAGTTCATGATGAATGCGCTGCGGCTTACGGCGGGCTTCCCGGCGCGGCTGTTCGCCGAACGGACGGGGCTGACTTTGGACGCGATTCGGCCGCAACTCGACACGGCGGTCGCGCGCAATCTGCTGGAAGTAGGGGCGGAACGCATCGCGCCGACCGAGCACGGCCGGCGTTTTCTCAACGACCTGCTGCAACTGTTTCTCAGGAATTGATCAGGGGCCCGGTGCGTTTCAGCCAGGTCTCGACAAGGACGCGGCCGGTGTCATCCGCCTTGAGTTCCGTCCAGCGGCGACCTACCTCGTTCATGAGGTCGCTGACCTGCCAGCGCGACTCGCGCACCATGAGCTGCATCTCGGCCAGGGCGACGGCATCGTCCTCGATGCCGGCGGCGAGCGCCGCCAGCTCATCCGGATGGAAACCGGTTTCCAGCAGCGCCCGCTCCAGGCCGGTGATGCGCTGTTCGACAAAGGCCACCAGCGGCGCCTCGACGACCTGCGGCGTGTCCACCGCGCAGCCCTGGTAAGCGCCGTGCCAGTTGCGGAAGACTTCAGCCAACTGGTCGAGCTGGGCGACCACCACTTCGGCCGAAACCTCGCCATGGCTGTCGAGGCCCCGAGGTTCTCCACCGTGCATCAGGCCGACCAGATGGTCGATCAACTCACGATTGAATTTGCGCCGGTTCATCTTCAACATCACCGACAGGCGTGAAGCGCCATGCGTGCGCCAGCTCTTTTCGAACAGCGTAGTCACGGCTTCGGCGAGCATGAGGATCTGCCCGATGGGGCCGATCTCCTCGCCCTTCAGGCCGCGCGGATAACCGCTGCCGTCGAGGCGCTCGTGGTGTTCGAACACGGCCGAACTGATCTCCGGATGGAATGGCGGATATTCCTGCAGGATGAGGTAAGCCGTCATCGGGTGGGCGTAGACATGGCGCAGCTCTGCGGCATCGAGGCGTCGGCCTGACCGCAGCAGCTCCGCATCGATGTGCAACTCGCCGATGTCGTGCAACATGCCCGCCGCCGCGACGGTCGCCAGATCGCGGTCGGAGAGGCGGCTCTTGATGGCCAGGTAGAGCGCGATCAGGGCCGTCTGCACGCTGTGCTCGAAAATCTCCGGCCGCTGCTCGCGCGCCACCGTCAGCTTGAAGGCCAGCGGCGCATTCAGCGGCATGGCATAGAAGGCGTTGAGCAGCCGCTCCGTCCCCGGCAGGGCGGAACACATGAGCTGGAAGCGCGGCTCGGCATCGAGGATTGCGCGGGCGCGATCGCGCAGGCCGACATGGGTGACGCCATTGGCGACGGAGAGGCAGTCGTCGATGGGCGGCATCAGCTTGTGCTGCACCAGCCGTTCGCGAAAGGCGGAATTGATGCGCACGCCCTTGTCGATCAGCTTGATGCCGTTGCGGGCGAACACCGCCTGGTGGGTGACGACCTCATGCGTGTCGCCCAGCGCCGTGACGCTGTTGAGGTAATGCTCGTCGTAGCGTTCCATTCGATCTATGCGCGAAGCGCGACGAAGCTCCCCTCTCCCGGATCGGAAGAGGGGTTGGGGGAGAGGGTTGAGTGGCTGTTTCCGCTCATCTCACTTTCGCCGGAAAACAAGATCCCAGACGCCGTGTCCCAATTTCAGACCCCGAGTTTCGAATTTGGTTTGCGGCCGGTAGTCCGGTCGTGGTGCAAATCCGGTCGTGGTGTTTTCCAGCAGCGGCTCGGCAGCAAGCACCGCCAGCATCTGCTCGGCGTATTCCTGCCAGTCGGTGGCCAGGTGCAGATAACCGCCTGGCTTGAGCCGGCTCGCCAGCAGCGCGACAAAGTCAGTCTGCACGAGACGGCGTTTTTGGTGGCGCTTCTTCGGCCAGGGATCGGGAAAGAAAATATGCGCGCCATCCAGCGAGGCCGGCACGATCATGTCGCGTAGCACCTCCACCGCGTCGTGCTGGACGACGCGCAGATTGCCCAGTCCGCCTGCGTCGATCAGCTTGAGCAGGCTGCCGACCCCCGGCGTATGCACTTCGATGCCGAGGTAGTCGATCTCAGGGTGCGCCGCAGCAATCGCTGCGGTGGTCTCGCCCATGCCGCAGCCGATTTCCACGGTCTTCGCCCCCGCCCTGCCGAATATCACCTCAAGATCAACGGGTTGCGGAGAATACTGAATTCCGTAGCGGGGCAGGAGCACATCATGCGCGCGCGCCTGCGCAGACGAAACACGACCCTGGCGCAGGACATAGCTACGAATCGGGCGTCTGGGGAGGGGAGCTTCCGGGTCCATGAAACGGCGGGCTTTGCAAAGACAAAGAGTCAGTCGGTAATTTCCCTAAAGAAACAATCCCGGGGGCCGTTTATCTAAGGTACCGCAGTCTAGCACCACGGAGACAAGGGCTGGCACTGGCGGCAGCGAACTCCAGGATCAAGACAAAGGCTAGCGAACCACCATGCCCAGGATGTATTCAGGCTCGCAAGTGCTGCTCCGTGCGACGGTGCTGGTCGCCGCGTTGCTGCTCGCCTCGGCGCTGGCGCTACGCTGGCAGGGCGTGGCGTTCCCCCTGCAGGCGGGCACGGTCCTGTTCGCGGCACTCGGCAGCGCCCTGCTGGCCGCGCTGGTCTGGGGTGCTGCGCGGAACAGGCGCCGCCTGGCAAGCGGGATGAGCGAAGCGGACGCAAGCTGTGACACACTCCTCGACACCCTGCCCGGCGGCATCATCGTCTGCGACGGCAAGGGGCGCATCGTACGGGCCAATCCGCAGGTCGAGCAGATGTTCGGCTACGCGCCGGGCGAACTGACGGGCCTTTCCGTCGAGGCGCTGGCGCCAGAACCCTTGCGCGAACGGTACGCATCGCTGTTCGCGCGCTTCGTCGAGCAGCCGCAGCAACGTCGCATGGACATCGGTCCCGACGCACCACTGCGTGCACGGCGCAAGGACGGCAGCGAATTCATCGCCAGCATCAGCCTCGGGCCGCGCTGCACCGCCAGGGGTCTGAGGGTGACGGCGGTCATTCACGACGTTACCGCCGCCGTGCAGCGTGAAACCGAGATCGGGCAGATCAATCGCGCCCTGCGCCTGGTGACCGCGGCCAACCAGGCCATGCACCGCGCGGAAAACCATCTGGAGTTGCTCGACGAGATCTGCCGCATCATCATCGATGTCGGCGGCTACCGCTTCGCCTGGATCGGCTATGCCGAAAACGACGTGCAGAAGAGCGTCACGCCGGTCGCCTGGTCCGGCCTGGACGACGGCTTCCTCGACAATGCCCTCATCTCCTGGGACGAGGGGTCGCTCAACGGCCAGGGCAACGCCGGCACGACTATCCGCAGCGGCCAACCCTGCGTGATCCGCAACATCGCCGGCGATGCGCGCATCGCGCCATGGCGCATGGCGCTGCTGCAGCGCGGCCATGCCTCGGCAGCTTCCTTTCCCATGCACGTCGGCGGCACCGCCAGCGCGCTGGTCATCTACGCCGCAGCGGAGGATGCCTTCGGCGAGGAGGAATGTGCCCTGCTGGAGAACCTGGCCGCCGACATCAGCCACGGCATCAATTCCTTGCGCGGCGAAGCCGGCCGCAGCCAGTCGGAAGCGGCGCTGCGGCGCAGCGAAGCCATCCTCGATCGCGCCCAGCAAATCGCCCACGTCGGCAGCTGGGAGTGGAATCTGTTCGACAATACCGCCAACTGGTCTGGTCAGATGTACCGCATTTTCGGTTATGAACCGGGCGAGATCGAGGCTAGCAAGAACGCCATCATGGCACGCACACATGCGGACGATCGCGAGCGCATCGCGGCAGGCCTGCAAACGCTCGCGCAGGGCGAACTCTCTTCACTGGAAATCGATCACCGTGTGACCTGGGAAGACGGCATCGTGCGCCATGTGCACATGTTGTGCGAAGCTGAATTCCGCGATGGCCGGCCAGCCCGGGTCGTCGGCTCGGCCCAGGACATCACGGCCCAGGTGCAGCGCGAGATCGAGGTGCAACGCACCAATCGCGCCCTGCGCATGCTCTCCGACGTCAGCCACGCGACGCGCGAGGCGAGTACGGAGGCCGGCCTGCTACAGCGCGCCTGCGACATCGTCGTCGGCACCGGTGGCTACTCCTTTGCCTGGATCCTCCGCAAGGACCATGATGCGGAGAAGCATGCGTCGCTCCTCGCCAGCGCCGGTGATCCCGGAATTTTTGCCAGGCTAAGCGCCAATATCGTCACCTGGGACGAGCACCATCCCGGCGGCCAGGGTGCGGTGGGCTGTGCGCTGCGTAGCGGCCAATCCTGCATCGTGCGCGACGTGCTGCACAACCCGACCTATTCGGCCTACCTCGATTTCGCGCAGGATTCGCATATCAACGCCAGCGCCGCCTTTCCACTGCAAGTCGATGGGAAGATCGAGGGGGCGCTGGCCATCTACGCCGCCGACGACACCTTCGGCGAAGCCGAGTGCGGCCTGCTGGAGGACCTCGCCCGCGACATCGGCCATGCCATTGTCGCCTTGCGCGCCGAGGCCGGTCGCAACGAAGCCGAAGCGGCCCTGCGCCGCAACGAAGCCCTGCTCGGCCGCGCCGAAGCGCTCGCCCACGTCGGCAGCTGGGAGTGGGACATGCACACCCGGTCGCTACGGTGGTCCGAGGAAACCTTCCGCATTCTAGGCTTCGAGCCTTTCGAGGTGGAACCCAGCAACAGCCTGGCATTCGGGCGCATCCATGCCGACGACCGCACCGCCCTGAAGGTCATGCTGAACAAAGTGGTCAGCGGTGAAGTGCTGTCGGCCGAAATGGATTACCGCGCTCAGTGGCCCAATGGGGAAATCCGCTGGGTGCATACCAAGGCCGAAATGGAATACCACGACAGCGGCCCGCTGCGCATGACCGGTATCCTGCAGGACATTTCCGAGCGCAAGCGCTTCGAGCAGAAACTCTCCGAGATGGCGAGTTTCGACACGCTCACCGGTCTGCCCAATCGCAACCTGCTCAACGACCGGCTTGCGCAGGGACTGGCGCACGCCAGCCGCAACGATGGCCTGCTGGCGGTCGGCTTTGTCGACCTGGACCGTTTCAAGGTGATCAACGATACGCTCGGCCACGACGCCGGCGACGAACTGCTGAAGGAGATCGCACGCCGCCTCTCCGGCTGCCTGCGTGGCAGCGACACCGTTGCCCGCCAGGGTGGCGACGAGTTCGTCGTGGTGCTCAACGACCTGGCGCGGCCGGAAGACGCCACCATCGTGGCGCAGAAACTGCTCGATGCGCTCACACCGCCGATGACGTTGAGCGGCCGCGAGATCGTGCCCGGCGCCAGCCTCGGCTTCGCCCTCTACCCACAGGACGGTGACACCTTGCAGGCGTTGCTGATGTCTGCCGACAAGGCCATGTACGCCGCCAAGCAGGCCGGCCGCGGCCAGTATCGCTTCTTCGATCCGGAGTTGAACCGCGCCGCCGCCGACTGGCTGGAGGTCGGCGCCGAACTGCACCATGCACTGGAGCGCGGCGAGTTCGAACTGCACTACCAGCCCAAGGTGGATCTGCGCAGCGGCGCCATCACCGGAGTCGAGGCCCTGCTGCGCTGGCGCAGCCCGGACATGGGTCTGGTGCCACCGAACAAGTTCATCTCGATTCTCGAGGAAACCGGCCTGATTCTGGAAGTGGGCGAATGGGTCATCGCGCGCGCCTGCCGCCAGGCGCGCCTGTGGCAGGAGCAGGGGCTGCCGCCGCTGCGCATCGCCGTCAACCTCTCGCCGCGCCAGTTCCAGCAGCGCGACCTGGCCCAGCGCATCCGTACCCTCATCGACCAGCCGGATTTCCTGCCGGAATACCTCGAGCTGGAAATCACCGAGAGCATGGTGATGCAGCATGTCGAGCGCGCCATCGCCACGCTGGAAGAGCTTCGTCAGATCGGCATCCGCATCGCCATCGACGATTTCGGCACCGGTTACTCCTCGCTCGCCGTGCTAAAGCGCTTCCCGGTGGATTGCCTGAAGGTGGACCGCTCCTTCGTGCGCGACATCCCCGAGGACGTCGACGACATGGCGATCACGCGTGCGGTCATTCTGCTGGCCCACAGCATGGGGCTGTCAGTGGTGGCGGAGGGCGTCGAAACGGTGGCGCAGCGCGAATTCCTCGTCGAATGCGGCTGCGACGAAATGCAGGGCTTCCTCTTCTCAAAACCGCTGCCGGCAGCT
>JADFDU010000055.1 GCA_018262775.1 Rhodocyclaceae bacterium | reverse complement strand
CAGGCCGGCGTGCTGCAACGGCATGATGAAAATGGCGTTCATCACCTGCGTGGCAGCCAGCGTGAAGAGGGCGATCTTCACCGGCGTGCGGATATTCTGCCGTGCATAGAAGCCCGGCGCCAGCACCTTGACGAGGATAAGGCCGGTGAGGCCCACGCTATAGGCCATCAGGGCGTCGCGCGTCTTCAGCACGTCATCGGCCTGGAAGGCGCCGTAGTTGAACAGGGTCGAGAGCAAGGGGACGGCCAGGAGCGCCAGCGCCAGCGCCGCCGGCAGGGTCAGCAGAAAGGTGAGCCGCAGCCCCCAGTCAAGCAGGGCGGAAAACTCGCCGTGATCTTTGTCGGCATGGCTCTTGGCGAGGCTGGGCAGCAGGATGGTGCCCAGCGCCGCGCCGAGCAGGCCGGCGGGGAATTCCATCAGCCGGTCGGCATAATACAACCAGGAGACGCTGCCGCTGGGCAGGAAGGAGGCGAAGATGGTGTTGATGAGCAACGAGATCTGTGTGACGGAGACACCAAGCAGGGCCGGCAGCATCAGCTTGAGGATGCGCTTGACGCCTGCATCGGCGAGCGAGAAGGAAAATCGCGGCAGCATGCCGATCTTCGCCAGGAAGGGTATCTGCAGGGCAAGCTGCAGCACGCCGCCGAGCAGCACCGCCCAGGCCAGCACCAGCACCGGCGGGTCGAAATAGGGTGCGGCGAAGAGCGCCATGCCGATAAACGCCAAATTGAGCAGTACGGGCGTGAAGGCCGGCACGGCGAAGCGGCTCCAGGTGTTGAGGATGCCGCCGGACAGCGAAACCAGCGAGATGAAGAGGATGTAGGGGAAGGCGATGCGCGTCAATTCCACGGTCAGTTCGAACTTGGCGGCATCAGCTGCAAAGCCCGGCGCGGAGATGTAAATCAGCACGGGTGTGACGGCGATGCCGAGGAGGGTGACCGCCAGCAGTGCCAGAAAGAGCAGCGTGGCGACATGGTCGGCCAGACGGCGGGTTTCCTCCGCCTCCCGCTGGTTCTTGTATTCGGCCATGATTGGCACGAAAGCCTGCGAAAAGGCGCCTTCGGCGAACATGCGCCGCAACAGGTTGGGCAGGCGGAAGGCGACGAAAAAGGCGTCGGTGGCGACGCCGGCGCCAAAAGCCCGGGCAATGACGAAATCGCGCACAAAGCCCAGAATGCGCGACAGCAGGGTCATGGTGCTGACCGTGGCGAGGACCTTGAGCAGATTCATGCCGCAATGGTATCGGCTTTGATGGTCTGCCGCGCAGCTTGCATTCGGGCTGGAAAGGGCATAAAATTCGCCCCTTTTCCAAGCCTTAGCAGACTTTCACATGGCCAATTCCGCACAAGCCCGCAAGCGTGCCCGTCAGGCGATCAAGCGCCGCGCCCGCAATTTCAGCCAGCGTTCCGAACTGCGCACCGCCATCAAGAGCGTGCGCAAGGCGATTGCTGCCGGCGACAAGGTAGCCGCCCAGAAAGTCCTCAGCGAGACGATGAGCACCATCGACAGCATCGCGGACAAGAGGATCATCCACAAGAACAAGGCGGCTCGTCACAAGAGCCGCCTGTCTGCCGCCATCAAGGCGCTGTAAGACCAGGCAAGTCCCTGCAAATGGCGGCCGGTTCCGGCCGCCATTTTCTTTTCAGTCGTCCGCCATGGCGTCCGGCCGGCCCGTATTGATCACCTGAAGCTCGTTGTCTTTGGCAAAACCCGCGAGGAAGTTGTAGGCCAGCGGTTCGACTTCGTAGAGGCGGGCCGCGACATACACGCACTTTTCGCCGAGATGGAGGCCGGGCCGCACATAGGGAGAGTAGCTCATGCGGTGGTCGGCACCGAAGGCCGACATGATGCCGCACAGACGTTCGGCCCAGTCGCTGGGGCGGAACTTCTTTCCGTCCAGTGTCATGCCGACGACGATGAAGTTTTCCGGGTGCTTCTCTGACATGGGCCTTGCGGTCAGTGTGCGTCGGTGTGTTTATGGCAGGCGACGCGAAGGCGGATTTTTGGTATACCGGTACGCTGAAGCGCCTACCGAAACCAAGGCGCGATTTTATCAGAAATCCCCAATTTGCTTATGCAGGCATTAGCCGTTTTAAATCACCATGTATAAAATGTGGATTCTGCTTAAGAAATAGGCAAAAGAGAAAAATACAAGGAAAAATAAAGCGCTAGCTTGCATTATTAGGAATCGGTACATATACTGCACGAATCCCATTGACCTATATGGGGATTTACATGCAGGCACCTTTGTTGACGAAGTACGGTTTCCGCATCAGAACGCGAGTAGGCCTCGTTGTGGATAACCTGTTGATACCCGGACGTGATGCGGCCGAGGCGGAGCGCAAGCTACGCCAGATTTATCGCGACTGCGAAATTCTCGCCCGGAGTTGCCAGAAGCCAGCCGCCAAGGCGGTGCCTGCCAGCTACGAAGACGTGATCGCCCTGATCACGCGTTAGCGGCGGTGAATGGCTGAAGCCACTTTCAGTTCCAGCGGCTGCTAGAAAAATTCCTTCCGCTTGAGTTCTTCCGCCAGCGCGGCATAGTCCTGTGCACCGCGTGACGTTGCGGCGTGGCTGAAGATGTCCCGGTTGCATGACGGCGCTTCGGCGATTGCCACATTCTCCGAAATCACCGTCTCGCAGACTTCTTCGCCGAACCTGTCGGTGAGGCGTTTTTGTATTTCAAAACCCATGTTGCGACGCCGATCGAAGCGGGTTAGCAGGTAGCGGCGCTCGACGCGGCGCTTGAGCACCGGTTCGAGCGCCTGCAAGGTGCGCTCCACCTGCAGGGCACCGCGCAGGGCGAGGAAGTCGGAGGAAATCGGTACCAGCAGCCGGTCGGCCGCAAAGATCGCGTTGAGGGACAGCACGCCGAGGAAGGGGCAGCAGTCGATGACGACGCTGCGATCCTCGTGGGCGGTGTTGAGATCGTTGAGTCCCTGATTGAGGCGGTTCAGGATGGTCGGTCCCTTGCCGAAAGTCGAGTCGACCTTGATGAGTTCGGCGTGAGCGGGAATCAGGCGGCCGATGCCATGCCAGTCGATCTCAAGTTCCGCTAGCTGGCGGCCGCCCTGGTAGAAGGCGTACATGCTGTCGGCGACTTCCCCAAGCACCTGTCCATGCACTGCGGACAGATGCGCCTGCGGGTCGAGGTCGATCAATAACACCCGCTGTTCCTGCCGTGCCATGGCGGCGGCGAGGTTGAGCGCGGTCGTCGTCTTGCCGACCCCACCCTTTTGATTGAAAACAGCGATGCGAGGCATGTGGGTGAGTATATACAAACAGGGCTTTTTCACTTAAGATGGAAATGTAAGTAAGTAAGCGAGGCGGCGCGAGCCGCCTTTCGCTTTTTGCACTTGATACTTGCTGAATCGATCATGTCGCACCTGATGAACACCTATACCCGGTTGCCCGTGGCATTCACGCATGGGCAGGGCGCCAGAGTCTTCGACGAAGCCGGCCGCGGCTATCTGGACGCACTGGCGGGCATCGCCGTATCCACGCTCGGCCATGCCCACCCGCGCCTCGTCAAGGCCATCGCCGAGCAGGCCGGGCGTCTCTTGCATACCTCGAACATTTATCGTATCCGCGAACAGGAACAGCTCGGCGATCGCCTCGCCGCGCTGTCGGGCATGGATGAGGTGTTCCTCTGCAATTCCGGCTGCGAAGCCAACGAGGCTGCCATCAAGCTGGCGCGCTTGTTCGGTCACCAGAAGGGCGTCGACATGCCTGCAATCGTCGTCATGGAGAAAGCCTTCCACGGGCGCACGCTGGCCACGCTCTCCGCCACCGGCAACCGCAAGGTGCAGGCGGGCTTCGAACCGCTGGTCGGCGGCTTCGTGCGCGTGCCCTTCGATGATCTGGAAGCGGTCGAGCAGGTCGCTGCCAACAACCAGAACGTCGTGGCCGTGCTGCTCGAGCCGATCCAGGGCGAGGGCGGCATCAATATCGCCCATGCCGAATACCTGCAGGGGCTGCGCCGCATTTGCGACGAAAATGGCTGGCTGCTCATGTTCGACGAGGTACAGTGCGGCATCGGCCGTACCGGCTTCTGGTTCGCCTGTCAGCATGCAGGCGTGATGCCGGACGTGATGACCCTGGCCAAGGGGCTCGGCTCGGGCGTGCCGATCGGCGCCTGCCTGGCCGCCGGCAAGGCAGGCGGCGTGTTCAAGCCGGGCAACCACGGCTCTACCTTCGGCGGCAATCCCCTTGCCAGCACGGCGGCGCTGACCACGCTGGCGGTGATCGAAGAGGATGGGCTGCTCAAGCGCGCTGCAGCGCTCGGCGAGAAACTCCGTGCCGATTTCGCCAGCGCACTGGACGGCCAGGCCGGCGTCGTCGCCATCCGTGGCGACGGTCTCATGATCGGCATCGAACTGGAGCGGCCCTGCGGCGAACTGGTGGTACGGGCGCTTGAGCGCGGGCTGCTCATCAACGTCACGGCGGACAAGGTGGTGCGCTTGCTGCCTGCGCTCGTTTTCACCGATGAAGATGCACGGGAACTGGTTTCAATTCTTGCGCCGCTGATCCGCGAATTCCTGGCCTGAGGACGGTCCGCCATGGCCGCACCGAAGCATTTCCTTCAGTTGAAAGATTTTTCCCGCGACGAGCTGGAATATGTCTTCGCCCGCACGCGCTGGATCAAGGACAAGTTCAAGCGCTACGAGCCTCATCATCCGCTGTTCGACCGTACGCTGGTGATGATTTTCGAGAAGCAGAGCACGCGCACCCGGCTTTCCTTCGAGGCCGGCATGCATCAACTGGGCGGCACCGCCATCTACCTCAATACGCGGGACACGCAGCTGGGCCGCGGTGAACCCGTCGAGGATGCGGCCGAGGTCATTTCCCGCATGTGCGATATCGTCATGATTCGCACCTTCGAGCAGGACATCATCGAGCGCTTCGCGGCGCATTCGCGCGTGCCGCTGATCAACGGGCTGACCAACGAGTATCATCCCTGCCAGATTCTCGCCGACATCTATACTTTCATCGAGCATCGCGGCTCGATCAGGGGCAAGACGGTGGCCTGGATCGGCGATTCGAACAATGTCTGCAACACCTGGCTGCAGGCGGCCGAAGTGTTCGGTTTCAACGTGCATGTGTCGACTCCTCCGGGTTATGAAGTCGAGCCCGAGCGTGCCGGCCTCTATGGCACGGACCATTACGAGGAATTCGCCGATCCGGCAGATGCCGTGCGCGGCGCCGATCTTGTCACCACCGACGTGTGGACCTCGATGGGCTTCGAAGCGGAGAACGAGGAGCGTCGCCGCGACTTCGAGGACTGGCAGGTGGATGCCGAGATGATGCGTGCAGCAGGGGAGCAGGCGCTGTTCATGCACTGCCTGCCTGCCCACCGCGGCGAGGAAGTGTCCGCCGAGGTCATCGACGGTCCGCAGAGCGTGGTATGGGACGAGGCGGAGAACCGGCTGCATACCCAGAAGGCCCTCATGGAGTATCTGCTCCTGGGGCGTGTGAATCCCTGATTTCCAAGCGAACGAACATGAGCCCAGCGAAGAAAAAAACATCCGGCGTCAAGAAAGTCGTGCTCGCTTACTCGGGCGGCCTCGATACCTCGGTCATCCTGAAGTGGCTGCAGGACACCTACGGCTGCGAAGTGGTGACCTTCACCGCCGACCTCGGCCAGGGCGAGGAACTCGAACCGGCGCGCGCCAAGGCGCTGCAGTTCGGCATCAAGAAGAAGAATATCTTCATCGACGACCTGCGCGAGGAGTTCGTACGCGATTTCATCTTCCCCATGTTCCGCTGCAACACGGTTTACGAGGGCGAGTATCTGCTCGGCACCTCGATCGCCCGTCCGCTTATCGCCAAGCGGTTGGTGGAAATCGCCAGGATGACCGGCGCCGAAGCCATTGCGCATGGCGCCACCGGCAAGGGCAATGATCAGGTGCGCTTCGAGCTGGGTGCCTATGCGCTGATGCCGGACGTCAAGGTTATCGCGCCCTGGCGCGAATGGGACCTGCTGTCGCGTGAAAAGCTGATGGCCTATGCCGAGACACACGGCATTCCCGTAGACATGAAGCACAAGAAGGGCGGTTCGCCCTATTCCATGGATGCCAATCTGCTGCATATCTCTTACGAAGGCCGCCACCTGGAAGACCCGGCGGCGGAGGCCGAGGAGTCAATGTGGCGCTGGACAGTGTCGCCCGAGAAGGCGCCGAACAAGGCCGAGTACCTCGACATCGAATTCAGGCAGGGCGATCTCGTCGCCATCAACGGCAAGATAATGAAGCCCCACCAACTGCTTGCCGCGCTCAACCAGATCGGCGGCAGACACGGCATCGGCCGCCTCGACTTGGTCGAAAACCGCTATGTCGGCATGAAGTCGCGCGGCTGCTACGAGACACCCGGCGGTACCATCCTGCTCAAGGCGCACAGGGGAATCGAGTCGGTTTGCCTCGACCGCGAAGTGGCGCACCTCAAGGACGACCTCATGCCGCGTTACGCAAGCCTGATCTACAACGGCTACTGGTGGAGCCCCGAGCGTCGCGCCCTGCAGGCGTTGATCGACCACACCCAGCAGACCGTGAACGGCTGGGTGCGGCTCAAGCTCTACAAGGGCAATGTCATCCTTGTCGGCCGCGACTCGAAGACGGATTCGCTGTTCGACCCGACCATCGCCACCTTCGAGGACGATGCCGGTGCCTACGACCAGCGCGACGCGGGCGGCTTCATCAAGCTCAATGCCCTGCGCATGCGCATCGCCGCGAACCGCACCAAGCGCAAGCGCTGAGGAGTAGCGACAGCAATGCCGGGGACGATCTTCGGCTATACCGAAGCGGAGATCGCCGAGTTCGGGCTGACATTCGGCCTGACAGCGTTCATCCTGTACATGCTGTTCATCATCGGCGAGCTGGCCTGGCGGTCGAAGGCCGGCAAGATGGGCACGTTTATTCTGTTTTTCGTATTGGCCTTCGGCATGCTCGGTTTTGCCGCCAAGGCCATCATCAAGAAAATGTGGGGAATCTGATATGTCCGGGTTGCGCAATGCCTTCGACAATGTTTCCGTGGTCAGAAAGGCCAATGTCTATTTCGACGGCAAGTGCATCAGTCACACCGTACTCTTTGCCGACGGCACGAAAAAGACCGTCGGCGTCATTTTTCCGTCGCAGCTCCTCTTCAACACCGCTGCGCCGGAAGTCATGGAGATCAACGCCGGCCGCTGCCGCGTGCGCCTGATGGGCGAAAGTCAGTGGCGGGAATACGGCGCCGGCGAGCAGTTCAGTGTGCCGGGCAACAGCAGCTTCGACATCGAAACACTCGAGCTGCTGGACTACGTCTGCCATTTTTCCTGATCGAGTCACCCCGTTGCGGAGGAAGCCATGCCGTCATTCGATATCGTGTCCGAGGTCAATCAGGTCGAGCTGCGCAATGCCGTCGAGCAATCCAACAAGGAAATCGCCAATCGCTTCGATTTCAAGGGCTCCGATGCCCGCATCGAGCAGGGCGACGACACCCTGACCCTGTTCGCCGACGATGACTTCAAGCTCGACCAGATCTACGATGTCCTCGTCGCCAAGTTCGCCAAGCGCGGCGTCGATGTGCGCTTCATCGAGCGCGGCGAAGTGGAGAAGGTCAGCGGCAACACGGTCAAGCAGGTTGCCACGGTAAAGGAGGGGGTTGCCGGGGAACTGGCGAAGAAGATCGTCAAGGCCATCAAGGACGGCAAGCTCAAGGCACAGGCCAGCATCCAGGGCGAAGCGGTGCGCATTACCAGTGCCAAGAGGGACATCCTGCAGGAAGCCATTGCACTGGTGAAGAAGTCCGTCACCGACGTGCCGCTGCAGTTCAACAACTTTCGGGACTGATCAGGCTCGCGCCAATCCGGCGATCCATCGGCTGTAGATGCGGTCGGCGACGGCATTCAATGCCGCCACGCGCGGCCCCATGCCGGCCCGCATGATCTCCGCCGACTGCACGGCCGGGCTGCCCGATGCGGCGATTTCTCCTGCGCCGTCCCGGCACCATTGGCGGATCATCTCTTCCGTCATCTCGACGTGGCATTGCATGCCGAACACCTTGCCCTTCGTGTAGGCCTGGTTGGCGCAATGAGCGCTTTCCAGAACACGCGTGGCACCGGGCGGAATGCTGAAAGTTTCGCCGTGCCAGTGAAAGGTGTCGAAGCCGGTCAGGTCGCCGAACCAGGCTTGCGCATCGGGGTTGCCCAGCACGTGCACCGGCCCCCAGCCGATTTCCTTGACCGGAGCCTGCTTGATGATGCCGCCGAGCGCCTTGGCGATGAGCTGGCCGCCGAGACAATGGCCGAGTACCGGCAGGCCGTCAGCGACGGCGGCACGGATCAGCTCGCAGGAATGCGCGATCCAGGGCAGCGGGTCATTGACGCTCATGGGGCCGCCCATGAAGACCAGGCCGGAAAACGCCGCGATACTGGCGGGAATGGCTTCCTGTTCATCGACGCGAACGAGCCGCCAGGGGATCGAGTGGTGGTCGAGGAATGTGGCAAAATAGCCAGGACCTTCAGTGGAGAAATGACGAAAGATGGCGACCGGTTTCATGATGTGTAAATGGGTGCGGCGAATGAGGGATTTTAGCCTGTCGATGCTGTATTGCGCGTTCGCCGTATTTCCTGCCTGGGCTGCCGATGTCGGCGTGGTCGGTCTGTTCCCCGGCAAGGCAGTACTGGTCATCGACGGCGGTGCACCGCGCACCGTTTCGGTGGGTACGAGCGTCGGCGGCGTCAGGCTCGTCGGGGTTGACCATGAGAGCGCCACGGTCGAGGTCGGTGGCAAGCGCCAGCACCTTGCCATTGGCCAGCACGCGCATGGCGGCGGCGACGGCGGCGGCAGCCAGACCACCAGTTTGACGGCGGACAGCCGTGGCCACTTCATCACTACCGGCACGGTCAACGGTACGACGATCCGCTTCATGGTCGATACCGGTGCCACCGGTGTCGCCCTCGGTGCTGCCGACGCCCGCCGTGCCAACATCAATGTCGACAATGGCCGGCCAGTCATGGTGCAGACGGCAAACGGCCTCACCCAGGCCTGGCTCGTTACGCTGAATAGCGTGCAGGTGGGGGATGTCACCCTGAACGGCGTTGAAGGCATGGTGCACCAGCATGATCTGCCGATGGCGCTGCTGGGCATGAGTTTTCTCAACCGCATGGAAATGAGGCGCGACGGGCAGACCATGACGCTGCGCAAGCGCTACTAGTGCCAGCCCTTGTTTCTATGGTGCTGAGTTGAACGGCAAGCCCCACCATCTGCATCAGGAGATCAACGCGCCGACTGCCGACTGGCTGCGGCGGCGCCTCGCGGGACCGCACCAGTTGCAGCATGTCGAGGAAGACGGTGTTCCGCCGAGGCTGACGCCTGCCGCCGTGCTGGTGCCGGTCATCGAACGGCCGCAAGGGCTCACGGTATTGTTCACCCAGCGGGCATCCCACCTCAACGTCCATGCCGGCCAGGTGAGCTTTCCCGGTGGCCGCCGCGAGGATAGCGATATCTCCCCGGTATTCACGGCGCTGCGTGAAACCGAAGAGGAAATTGGCCTTGGCCGCGAACGGGTTGAGGTCGTCGGTACCCTTCCCGAGTACCGAACCAGCACTGGCTTCAGCGTGATTCCGGTGGTCGGCCTGGTGCATCCGCCCTTCGATCTGACACTCGACCGTTTCGAGGTGGCCGAGGTGTTCGAGACGCCGCTTGCCTTCCTGCTCGATCCTGCCAATCGCCAGCGCCACAGTATGGAGATCGGCGGCATGCTGCGCCACTACTATGCCATGCCCTATGAGGGCCACTTCATCTGGGGCGCAACGGCAGGCATGTTGGTGAGTCTGCATCGTCTGCTCCATGGCGACTAGTGTCCGTTTTTGTTGCGCGGGTATCAGGGATATGAGTGTCCGCTGCGTCTGGGGTACGAGTGCCCGCTTTTGCCTCTGGGGTACTAATGCGATAATCAATCCTGCTGTTGTGGTTCGGCATCCATATTCCCCATGACCGTCATTTCCCTCATCGTCGTGCTGTTGCTGGAACAGATCCGCCCGCTGGCGGAACGCGAAGCCGTCGGTGCGCCGCTGCTGCGCTATGCGCACTTTTTCGAAAGGCAGTTCGACGACGGCCAGGCGCGCCATGGCACGATTGCCTGGCTACTGGCCGTGCTGCCCGTGACGCTCGCCTGCGCCGCCGTGTATTTCACTCTGATGGCCATGAATCCCTTGCTCTGTTTCCTGTGGAATGTGGCGATCCTTTACCTGGCGCTGGGCTTCCGCCAGTTCAGCCACTACTACACCGACATCCACCTGGCGCTGCGCATGGGCGAGACGGAACGCGCCCGCGCGCTGCTCGGCGAGTGGCGCGGCCGCTCCGCCGACGGACTCAATGCCACTGAGATCGCGCGCCTAGCGATGGAGGAGGCGCTGGTTGCTGCCCATCGACATGTTTTCGCGGTTGTCATCTGGTTCGTGCTCCTGCCTGGGCCGACGGGCGCCCTGATGTACCGGCTGGCCTATTACTTCCAGCGCCAATGGGGCAGGGGCGAGGGCTGGGGCGGGCGCCGGGACGCCGAAGCGGGCGCCTTCGGTCGTTTTTCAGTAAAAGCCTTCGCCATCATCGACTGGCTGCCGGTGCGCATCACCGCGGCCGCCTTTGCCATCGTCGGCGATTTCGAGGATGCGGTTTACTGCTGGCGCACCCAGGCGGCGCGCTGGCCGGACGAGGCAACGGGTATACTGCTGGCTAGCGGCGCTGGCGCATTGGGTGTGCGCCTGGGGCTGCCGATCATCGAATCGGGCGAAATGACGGAGAGACCCGAACTGGGGCTGGGCGAGGAGGCCGACGCCGATTTCATGCAAAGCGGAATCGGTTTGGTATGGCGCACTTTGGTGCTTTGCCTGTTGCTGCTGACGCTGCTGGGCGTCGCCAGTTGGGCGGGTTGATTTCCTATCAGGAGTTAAAGAAATGGCTGACAAGAGAGAAGTGGTGGTTCTGAGTGCCGTGCGCAGCGCGGTGGGTACCTTCAATGGCGCGCTCGCCGGCATGGAGCCGGCCGAACTCGGTGGATTGGTTATCAAGGAGGCGATCGCGCGCGCCGGCGTCGATCCCAACCAGGTGACATTAGCGACCGTCGGCAACTGCATCCCGACCGAATCGCGCTATGCCTACGTTGCGCGTGTGGCGACCATTCAGGGCGGCATGCCGATGAGTTCGACGGCCTTTGCGGTCAATCGCCTGTGCGGCTCGTCGCAGCAGGCCGTCGTCAATTCGGCCCAGGCGATTCTGCTGGGCGATGCCGACTTTGCGCTCGGCGGCGGCGTCGAGGTGATGTCACGCGGCGCCTATCTGCTGCCGGCGCTGCGCGCGGGCGCGCGCATGGGCGACACGCAGGCGATCGACGCCATGGTGGCCGTGCTGACCGACCCGTTCGGCGTCGGCCACATGGGCATTACTGCCGAGAACCTGGCCGTCAAGCACGGCCTCACGCGCGAGCAGCAGGATGCCTTCGCCGTCGAGTCGCAGACGCGCGCGGCGAAAGCCATCGCCGAAGGCCGCTTCAAGTCGCAGATCGTGCCGATCACCCTCAAGACCCGCAAGGGCGACGTGGTGTTCGACACTGACGAGCATCCGCGCGCCGGCACAACGATGGAAACGCTGGCGAAGATGAAGCCGGCCTTCAAGAAGGACGGTACGGTGACGGCCGGCAACGCCTCCGGCATCAACGACGCGGCATCCTTTCTGGTGCTGGCCGATGCGGCCAAGGCGGCGGCCGGCGGCCACAAGCCAATCGCGCGCCTGGTTGCCTACGGCATCGCCGGCGTGCCGAACGAGCTGATGGGCGAGGGGCCGATCCCCTCGACCAAATTCGCGCTGCAGAAGGCCGGCCTGACGCTGGACAAGATCGACGTGATCGAGTCCAACGAAGCCTTCGCGGCGCAGTCGCTGACCGTGGCCAAGGTGCTCGGCTTCGATGCGGCCAAGACCAACGTCAACGGCGGCGCCATCGCGCTCGGCCACCCGGTTGGCGCCACGGGCGCGGTGATCATCACAAAGCTGTTGCACGAGCTGATCCGCGTCAATGGCCGCTACGGCATCGCCACGATGTGCATCGGCGGCGGCCAGGGCATCACGACGATCTGGGAACGCGTGTAACGCTTTTTTGCTGAAAGACGGATCGAACGGGCCGGATGACCGGCCCGTTTTTCATTGAGTGTCAGAACCGCACGGTGTCGCCGTTGCCGAGATGGGTGTTACCGGTGGAGCCGGCACTTCCGCTGCCGCCGACCACAGGGTAGCCGAGCGTGTGCATCAAGGCTACGGCCTCGTTGCCGGTGCAGTGGTTGGCGGCGATCTTGCGGAAGCCGTAGCGGCCGAGTGCGCGCACGGTGTCAGCCTGCTCTTCCGTCATCGTCCCAAAGGGCGCGATGTGCAGGCCGCCATACAGGCCGAAGATTTGCCCGCCTGCCTCGAGGTGATTCGTCGCGAAGTCGACGAGGTTGAGCACGCCCTGGTGACAGCAGCCGGTGATGCAGACCAGGCCCTTCTCCGCCACGTTGGCGTAAATCGATTGCTCACCGCGGATGTCGAGCAGGATCGGCAGATCGAACGTCACCGAGGCGACGCCGTCCATCAGCTTGTGTACGCCGCCAGGCAGCATGCGCACGATGGGCCCGCGATGCGGCACGGGGTTGGCGATGCCGGCAGCGGGGAATGCCCCGCCGCGCAGCCAGGCAATGCCTTCCTCGCGCAGGGTGCCCGGCACCAGGATGGGGATTTCCGGGGCGAGCCGCAGCACGGCTTCGATGCCCCACAGGTGATCGAGATGCTCGTGGCTGAGAAAGAGGAAATCGATTTCACCGTCCTGCAATAGGCGGTCGACGCCGGTGGCGCGGAAGCGCTCCGCCATGTACTCGGGATTCCAGCCGGCATCGAGCAGGATGCGCCGGGCTCCACCATCCAGGCCCTCGACCTCAATCAGCGTGCAGCTGCCGGCGGCGTTGTCCGGGTCGAAGCGGATGCCCCACTGGCAGGCCGCTGGCCCACCGCCGACCTTCATCTCGTCGAGCATGCGCGGCGTGTCCCACCAGCCGACTTCCGAGACCGAGGTCACGGTGATCGAACGGCAGGCGCCTATGGAAAGGGGATTGTCGGCAGCGGGGGCAAGGGGGTGGCGTTCTTCGATCATTGTCATTGGCGCTCAGAATAGGTGGGCAGAGTGATGCGGAAGGCCATCGCGAGGAAACGCAGTGCGAGGACGACCGCCATTGCGCTCCACGCGGCCGTGACCGGGGAAACGTCGAGCGCCTGCAGGCCGATCAGCGCCAGCGCGCCGGTCCAGGCGGCGGAGGCGTAGAGTTCGCCGCGCACGAATACCAGCGGCACGTCGTTGCACAGCACGTCGCGCAGCACGCCGCCGACCACGCCGGTGATGACGCCGAGCAGGCTGGCCGCCAGCCAGGGCGCCTTCCATTCAAGCGCGACCTGGGTGCCGACAATGGTGAACAGCGCCAAGCCGACCGCGTCCGGAATCAGGAACAGGCGCGGCGGCAAGCGCAGGCCGCGTACTGCGAAGAATACGACCAGGGTCGTCGCCAGCGCGACGAGAAGATAGGTCTGGTCGCTGATCCAGAACACCGGGCGATCCAGCAGAAGGTCGCGCACCGTGCCGCCGCCCAGCGCGGTGGCGCTGCCCACCATCACCACGCCGACGAGGTCCATGTGCTTGCGGCCGGCATCGAGCACGCCGGTGAGGGCGTTTACCGCGACGGCGGCCAGGCCGACCCAGTAGAGCAGGTTTTCCATGCGGCTTCGTCAGTTCTACATGAATGGCCGAGTGTATCGGTTTCTTCGCCGTATTGTGGGGACTGACTTTCCCGAACTACTGGCCGCTGGCGGCGCAGAGAGCGTGGAACTGATCGAGCCGGTGTGCGCTGATGCGACCGGCCGCCACCGCGGCGCGCAGGGCGCAGTCGGGTTCGCGGTCATGGCGGCAATCCCTGAAGCGGCATTTGTCGAGGAAGGGATGGAATTCGCGGAAACCCTGTTCGATTTCGGCGCGCGTCAGGTGGGCGAGACCGAATTCCTGCATGCCGGGGCTGTCGATGAGGCTGCTGGCGGCGTCGAGGCGGTAGAGTCGTGTGTGGGTGGTGGTGTGCTTGCCTGAATCGAGGGCGTCGGAGATCTCGCGCGTGGCCGCCTGGGCGTGCGGCAGCAGGGCGTTGATGAGGGTGGACTTGCCCATACCGCTTTGTCCGACCAGAACGCTGCACTGGCCGGTGAGCAGCGGGCGAATGGCTTCGGCGTCAGTCGTGGCCGACAGTTCGACGACAGGGTAACCGAGCGCGTGAAAGGGCGCCAGCTGGCGCCGAGCCGCCTCGGCTTTGTCGGCGAGGTCGATCTTGTTGAGGATGATCGCCACGCGCATGTGCTGCTGCTCGGCGGCGACGATGCAGCGCGTCACCAGTTCGTCGCTGAATCCAGGTTCGGCGGCGACGACGATGACGGCCTGGGTGGCGTTGGCGGCGAAGAGTTTGCTGCGGTAGGCATCGCTGCGGTAGAGCAGTGTGCTGCGCGGCGCCACGGCGGCGATGACGCCGTGGTCCGGGGCGGAGAGTTCCACCGTGACGCGGTCGCCGCAGGCGACATGGCTCTTCTTGCCGCGCGGGTAGCAGCGGGCGAGGCTGCCATCTTCCAGCTCGATTTCATATTGCCGGCCGAAGGCGGCGACGACGGTACCGACCTGGTTCAAGGGCGGGGCAGCGCTTCGATCTTCGCCGCGCAGATGAGGTCGTTGAGGGAGATGCCGCCAGCGGAGTGCGTGGTGTAGGCGATGCGGCAGCGGTTGAAGCCGAAGGTGATGTCCGGGTGGTGATCCTGCGCGCGCGCAATGCAGGCGACGGCGTTGACGAAGGCTAGCGTTGCCTCGTAGTCAGCGAAGGGAAAAGGCTTGGCGATGGTTTTGCCATCGCTTTCCCAGCCCGGCAGCAGCGTCAGCAGTTCGGCCAGCCGCGACGTATCGAGGCGATGACCGGTTCCGGAGAGTTGCTGGCAAGTGCCGCCGGCCAGATCGTTGAAAGTCAGTCTCTGCGACACGGCGGTGTGCATGTTCAGACTGCCTTCAGCTGCGCGATGCGCGCCGCCGCTGGCGGGTGGGAATCGTAGAAGGTGGAGTACAGCGGGTCGGGGGTCAGCGTCGCGGCATTGTCGCGGTAGAGCTTCACCAGCGCAGCGACGAGGTCGCCGGCACGGGTCTGCTGCGCGGCATAGGCGTCGGCCTCGTATTCGTGCCGGCGCGAGAAGGCGCTCATCAGCGGCGCCAGCGGGAAAGTGAATACCGGGGCGACTAGCGAGAAGAGCACCAGCGCCGGCGCGGTACCGTGCGAGGTCATGCCCAGCCCCGCGTAGAACCAAGGCGCCTCGATGAGCACGCCGAGCAGCCAGAGGAAGCCGAGGCTCGTCAGTGCCAGCACGCCGATGCGCTTCCAGACGTGGCGCAGGCGGTAATGGCCGAGTTCGTGCGCCAGCACAGCTTCGATTTCCTCGGGGGCCAGCTTTTCCAGCAGGGTATCGAAGAAAACGATGCGCTTGGCCTGGCCGAAGCCGGTGAAATAGGCGTTGCCGTGGGCCGAGCGTTTCGAGCCGTCCATGACGAAGAGGCCGCTGGCGCGAAAGCCGCAGCGCGCCATCAAGGCCTCGATGCGCTCCCTCAGGGAGGCATCGGCGAGGGGGGTGAACTTGTTGAAGAGCGGGGCGATCACGGTGGGATAGATGAGCAGCGCCAGCAGGTTGAAGCCGAGCCAGAACAGCCAGACGTAGAGCCACCAATGCGAGCCCATGCGCTCCATCAGCCAGAGTATCGCCAGCAGCACCGGCAGTCCGATGACGACGCCGAGCAGGGCGCCTTTGGCAAGGTCGGCGATGAACAGGCGCGCGGTCATCTTGTTGAAACCGAAATGCGCCTCGATGGCGAAGGTGCGGTAGAGCGAGAAAGGCAGGTCGACGATCGAACTCAGCACGACGAGGCCGGTCATGAAGGCCATGGCGTGCGCCAGGCCGTCGAGGCCGAGTGCTGTCCATGCCGCATGCAGGTCTTGCAGGACGCCGCCAACAGTGAGCGCCAGGACGAAGAGCGCGCCGACCACGACCTCGATCATGGCCAGGTGCACCTTGGCTACGGTATAGTCAGCCGCCCTTTGGTGGGCTTCTATCGAGATGGTCTCCTGAAAGGTCTCCGGCACGGCGTCTCGGTGTGCGGCGACATGGCGTGCGTGTCGCCGTGCCAGCCACAGGCGCAGCAGGGTGGTCAGGATCAGTGCTGCGAGAAAGAGCGTAGTGAAAGCAGTGGCCATCGTAGAGTCATGAAATATGAACTGTGACAAAATGAAGTCTTTCCAGTTCTCGCGAAATTATGGCACAAGACATCAACAACCTCATCTGGCTGGACATGGAAATGACCGGTCTCGATCCCGACCGCGACCGTGTCATCGAGATCGCCATGGTGGCGACGGACAGCGTCCTGACAATCCTGGCCGAATCACCGGTGGTGGTAGTGCACCAGCCCGATGCTGTACTCGATGCCATGGACGAGTGGAACAAGAATACCCACGGCAAGTCGGGCCTGATCGACAAGGTGCGCGCCTCACGCACAGACGAGATCGTGGCGACTGCGCAGATGCTCGAATTCATGCGCCAGTACGTGCCGCAACGCGTCTCGCCGATGTGCGGCAACTCGATCTGTCAGGATCGCCGTTTCATGGCACGCTGGCTGCCCGGCCTGGAGACGTACTTCCACTACCGCAACCTGGATGTCAGCACGTTGAAGGAACTGGCGCGGCGCTGGAAGCCGGAAGTCTACAAGGGCGTGGTGAAGAAGGGGGCGCACACGGCGCTGGCGGACATCCATGAGTCGATCGAGGAATTACGCTACTACCGCGACAACTTCATCAAGATGTAATCACGCCTTTCGCCACGCGCGGATGGCGGACAACAAGCCGGTCGTGGATGCGTCGAACTGGCCTTCGCCGGAGAGCATCTTGGGCAGGATCTCGCGTGCCATCTGTTTGCCGTACTCCACCCCCCACTGGTCGAAGCTGTTCACCCCCCACAGGCAGCCCTGCACCGCCACCTTGTGCTCATAGAGGGCGATCAGGCTGCCGAGCGTGTGTGGCGTGAGCTTTGGCGTGAGCAGGGTCGTGCTGGGCTGATTGCCCGGGCAGGCGAGATGCGGCGCCAGGCGCGCTGCCTCCGCCGGTGTTTTTCCGGCGGCCAGCAGCTGGCGGGTCGCCTCTTCGACCGTTTTACCCTTCATGACCGCGGCGCTCTGCGCCAGGGCATTGGCGACGAGTGCCTCCTGCTCCGCGCCGGTGTCGCCAACCGGCACGATGAAATCGATCGGCGTCAGACGCGTGCCTTGGTAGAACAGTTGGTGGAAGGCGTGCTGACCGACCGAGCCGGACATGCCCCAGAGGATGGGCGCGGTGGCACAACCGACGTCCTGGCCGTCGAGCGTGACGCGCTTGCCGTTGCTTTCCATCTCCAGTTGCTGCAGGTAGGCTGGCAGCAGGCCGAGGCGGTGTGCGTAGGGAATGACGGCAAGCGATTCGGCGCCGAGGAAGTCGATGTTCCACAGGCCAACCAGCGCCATCAGTACGGGCAGGTTTTCGGCTAAGGGGGCGGAGAGGAAATGCCCGTCCATCTCGCGCGCGCCCGCGAGCAGTTGCTCAAAAGCGCTCATGCCGATGGCGCAGGCGAGTGGCAGGCCGATGGCCGACCACATCGAGAAGCGCCCGCCTACCCATTCCGGCATGGCGAAGCAGTTTCCGGCCGGGATGCCAAAGGCCTGCGCCGCGGCAACGTTGTTGCTGACGGCGATGAAATGCCGTGACGGATCGGCGCCGCCGAGCCAGGATTTGGCGGCGTGGGCGTTGGCCAGCGTTTCCTGAGTCGTGAACGTTTTCGAGGAGACGATGAACAGCGTGCGGGCCGGGTCCAGGCCGCGCACCGTGTCGGCGACCTCTGCCGGGTCGATATTCGCGACGAAGCGCACGGCAAGATTGGGGGCGGCGTACGCGCCAAGCGCCTGCACGGCCATGCGCGGGCCTAGGTCGGAGCCGCCAATGCCGAGGTTGACAACGGCATTGATCGACGCGCCGCTGCTGCCGCGCCATTCCCCGGAGCGTATGGCGTCAGTCAGCGCGCGCATACGCGCGCGGGTGGCGCGTATGCCGGGCAGCACGTCCTCGCCGGCAACGCGGTAGGGTTTCTCGGCGCGCAGCGCGATGTGCAGAGCGGCGCGGTTCTCCGTGGCGTTGATGGCTTCGCCGGCGGTCATGCGGCGCAGGAAACCGGCCAGGTCGCGCGCCTCGGCGAGCTGGACGAGGAGGGCGAGCGTCTCGTTGGTGAGGCGCTGCTTGGAAAAATCGGCCAGCAGATCGCCGCAGCGCCACGACAGCCGTGTGTAGCGCTGCGGATCGGCGGCGAAGAGTTCGTTAAGATGCTGTCCTGACAGGGCGTCACGATGCGCTAACAGGGCTTGCCACTGAGAGGTCCGTGTAAGAGGTGTCATGGCTTCATGTAAAGACGGAAACGTTCGTTGCGGTCATTAGGGCGATGGTCTTCCCATATCTTGCGCCAGCCGCCGCCGGTCGGCAAAAATTCCTTCTGCGTCGTTCCTTGTGCCAGGAAGAGGCGGCAGGATGCCGCGCCCCGGCCAGCCTCGCGCAAGGTGACAACGCCAGCGAAGTAGTGGAAGGTGGCACGATGCGTATCGGAAAGTCCGCGCCCGACGATGCACCCTGCGTTGACCGGCAGGGCATTCTTGAGGGAGAGCGCGACGGGGCGGTAGCTGCGGCCGTGATCGATCCAGGGCAGCCAGAGCGCCATCATCAGACCCCAGCAAAGCGTCACGCCCGCAGCCCAATGCACCGTTCCTCGCTGGGGTGCGCGGGGACTGCCAAAGACGAGCCAGAGCCAGGCCAGCGTGAGTGCTACCGAAGCGGCGAAGGCCGGCAACGAGAACTGGGCGATAAAACCGGGCTCAATGCGGGCAAAGTTACGCGCAATGCGGTAAGGCGTGCCGCTGACCATGGCCGTCCAGCCCAGCCAGATGAGCCCGGCGAGGAGGGTAAAGGTCATCATGCCGAACCAGTCGAAGGCATTGGCTGCGCCACGCCGCAAAGTCAGCGTGGCCGGGGCGGCGAGCAGCACCAGCGGCGGCAACAGCGGCAGGACATTGATGCCGCGTGGCTCCAGGAACACGCTTTGTGTGCCCAACTGGACAATGAAGGCAAACAGGGGGATAAGAATGCGCGGTTCGCGCAGCCGGCGCCGCTCTTTCCAGAGCGTCCACAGCGCCAGAGGCAGGGCCGGCCAGGCGAACCAGCTCAACAGTTTGAGATAGCTCCATGCGGCGAGTGGAACTTCGGTCACCTTTACTGCCAATTCGGCCAGCTCCCGTGACCACCAGATGCCGAAGGCCGCAGTGTGGGTCCAGTAAAGCGCCAAAGGCCAGGACAGGATCAGCGGCGCTGCGACTGCCAGTGCGACAAGCATGCCGCGCGCCGCATTGCGCGTGCGCAGCTGCGACGAGACCAGCGGCAGCAGCACGAGCAGTGGTACGAGTGTGATCAGCGCGGGCAGGCCGGCCGCCAGGAAGCCGAAGCCCAGCCCCGCACCGACGATGGCGCCGCCGCGCAGGGACTGCTGCGCCAGCAGCGCCAGACCGTAATAAAGCGTGGCGGTGGCTGCGAGAAAGGCGGTGGCAGGCTGGACTTCGTGAACATGCACCAGCAACCCCAGGCAACCGATGGCGACCAGCACCGCGCCACGTGCGGCCTCGTTGCCGCCCAGGCGCCGGGCGGCCCCCGCCACACCTGCAAGCATGATGCCGGCAAACAGGCCGGAGGCCAGGCGGGCGGCATCGTGGAGGGGCAGCAGAAAACCGAATACTTTCGCCAGAAGGGCGGCTACCCAGTGGTAGAAGGGGGGCGAATCCAGCCAGATTTCTCCCGCCAAGCGCGGCAGCAGCCAGTGCCCGCCGTCGAGCATGGAGTACACCACGCCGAAATGCGTGGCGTCGTCGCCTTTCCAGGGGTCATGGCCGACGAGGCCGGGCAGGAGGTAGAGGAAGCAGAAGGCGACGAGCATGACGCCGCGTGGCGGGAGGGTGATGGGAAAGGTGATGGGCGGGCGCGGCAGGGGCATCATTCGTCAGGTTCGCATCGCATCGGCATCGCGTCGCATGCGTTATGCCGACTGAGGGATTGTACAGAAAGGCTTTCCCACAAAGCAAAAAAGGCAGCCGAAGCTGCCTTTCCAGTGCCTGCCAGCCGTTCAGACGGCAGCCTGTTTCTTCGTGCCGTATTTCTGGCGGAAGCGCTCGACGCGGCCGGCCGTGTCGACCATCTTCTGCTTGCCCGTGTAGAACGGATGGCAATCGGAGCAGACTTCAATGTTCAGCGACTTGCCGCGGGTGGAGCGGGTCTTGAACTTGTTGCCGCAACTGCAGGTGACATCGATTTCGACGTAATTCGGATGAATTTCAGGTTTCATGGGTGTCCTCGGCTGGCAGTCGGACAGCGAATGTGGCTGCCCGGGGAAATGGCGCATTATCCATGAAAAACAGGAGGCTTGCAAACAGGAAACTACAGGTACCAGCCCAGGCATCAGCCGCGCCGCATGGCGTCGTAGAACTCCGCGTTGTTCTTCGTTGCACGGATCTTGTCGAGGAGGAATTCCATCGCTTCGAGGTCGTCCATGTTGTAGAGGAGCTTGCGCAGCACCCAGACCTTCTGCAGGATTTCTGGCTTGAGCAGCAGTTCCTCACGGCGCGTGCCCGAACGATTGACGTTGATGGCCGGATAGACGCGCTTTTCCGCCATGCGCCGCTCGAGATGGATTTCCATGTTGCCGGTGCCCTTGAACTCCTCGTAGATGACGTCGTCCATGCGGCTGCCGGTGTCGATCAGGGCGGTGGCGATGATGGTGAGCGAGCCGCCTTCCTCGATGTTGCGCGCAGCGCCGAAGAAGCGCTTGGGCTTTTGCAGGGCGTTGGCATCCACGCCGCCGGTGAGCACTTTGCCGGAGGCAGGCACCACGGTGTTGTAGGCGCGTGCCAAGCGGGTGATCGAATCGAGCAGGATGACCACGTCCTTCTTGTGCTCGACCAGGCGCTTGGCTTTCTCGATGACCATTTCGGCGACCTGCACGTGGCGCGAGGCCGGCTCGTCGAAGGTCGAGGCGACGACCTCCCCCTTCACCGAACGCGTCATTTCCGTCACTTCTTCGGGACGTTCGTCAATGAGCAGGACGATCAGCGCGACGTCGGGGTGGTTGGTGGCGATGGCGTGGGCGATGTGCTGCATCATCACCGTCTTGCCGCTCTTCGGGCTGGCCACCAGCAGGCCGCGCTGGCCCTTACCGATGGGCGCGATCATATCGATGACGCGCGAGGTGATGTTCTCTTCCGCCTTGATTTCCCGCTCCAGTTTGAGGACCTCGGTCGGATGCAGTGGCGTCAGGTTTTCAAAGAGGATCTTGTGCTTGGAATTCTCCGGCGGCTCGTAGTTGACCTTGTCCACCTTGACCAGCGCGAAGTAGCGCTCACCGTCCTTCGGCGTGCGGATTTCGCCTTCGATCGAGTCGCCCGTATGCAGGTTGAAGCGGCGAATCTGCGAGGGGGAGACGTAGATGTCGTCCGTGCCAGCCAGATAGGAAGTATCCGGCGAACGGAGGAAGCCGAAACCGTCAGGCAACACCTCCAGTGTGCCTTCGCCGAAGATATTCTCGCCTTTCTTGGCGCGATTCTTGAGAAGGGCGAAGATCAGTTCCTGCTTGCGCAGGCGGTTGGCACCGTCGATTTCGCTGGCGATCGCCATGTCGAGCAATTCGCTGACGTGGAGAGTCTTGAGCTCCGATAAATGCATATAAACCCAGAGGTGAGGTGGTGAAGCGGAATAGAGAACTTCGAAAGTTCGAGGGAAATGGTCGGAGTTGTATGGGGTTTGCAGCCGGACCCGCTCCCGCGCCGGCGGAGATTTTCTGGTTTACAGCCGTGGCGCGGGGGGAATTCAGTCGGGACTGTAAGTCTTTCAGAGATTGCTGTCAATAAAGGCCGTAAGCTGGGATTTGGAGAGGGCGCCGACCTTGGTGGCCTCGACATTGCCGTTCTTGAACAGCATCAGCGTGGGGATGCCGCGGATGCCGAACTTGGCCGGAGTCTCCTGGTTGTCGTCGATGTTCAGCTTGGCCACCTTGAGCTTGCCGGCGTATTCCTTGGAGACGTCGTCCAGGATCGGGGCGATCATCTTGCACGGACCGCACCATTCCGCCCAGTAGTCCACCAGGACGGGAGTGGCGGATTGCAGCACTTCGGCCTCGAAGTTGGCGTCGGTGACGTAGTGAATGTGCTCGCTCATCGTTTCCTCGCAAAGAAGGGTTGTGTGGCCGGCTGCGCTTACTACTTACGTTACGCCGTAAAAATCATGGGTCGTGATGCGGTAAAGCGGAAATAGAGGCAGGGATCTGACGCTTTCGCCCGTCTTCGCCTGTGGGCTGCTTGCGCTTGTGCCGAGCTTATGCCGTCTATCGTAGCGAAAAAATTGCGGCAAGGGAAGTGCGGAGAAGCGCCCCAGGGTGTGTCAGGGGGGCTGAAGCGCAGCCTGCCCTATGCTAATATCCGCATACGCAAGTCTGATCCCGCCATCCCTTGAGAAAACGAAGGAACACCGCCCATGGCTTATGTGGTGACTGAATCCTGCATCCAATGCAAGTACACCGACTGCGTCGACGTCTGTCCGGTCGACTGCTTCCACGAAGGTCCCAATTTTCTCGTCATCGACCCGGATGAGTGCATCGACTGCACTCTGTGCGTGGCCGAGTGCCCGGTCGAGGCCATCTTCGCAGAAGACGATGTGCCCGAAGCGCAGAAGAGCTTCACGGCGCTGAACGCCGAACTGTCCAAGGTCTGGAAAACCATTGTCGAACGCAAGGATCCCCTGCCGGATGCCGACGAGTGGGCCAAGACGAAAGACAAGCTGGACCAGCTGGAACGCTAACGTACGCCGTGTCCTCATGATTCCGCCCCGGTCATGCCCGAGGCTGCGCACCATTTCATAACGCATCGCATTCCCTGTTCGGCGGACTTCCTTGCCTGCTGCGCGCAGCACATTGTCGACGCCTGCCGATCCCGGCTTCCCGATCTTTCCCCGCTGCTGATTGTCCTGCCCAGTCCGGCCCTGGCGCCCGGGCTGCGCCAGGCCCTGGTGCTGGCGGCAGGCCGGGCCGTACTGCTGCCGCGTATCGCCACCCTGGCGCAACTGGCGGCGGACGCCAATGCCGGTGGTCAGCCGGACAGCCAGCGCCAATTGGCGCTCTACCGGCAATTGCGTGAGCGCGGCTGGTTCATCGACAGCGCCCTGTGGGAAATCTGTACCGAACTGATCGCGCTCTTCGATGAATTGAACGAGCGCGCCCTCGGCCTGCCGGAAGACGAGGCGGAGCTGCTCGACCGCCTTGAGCGGGCTTACGCTGCGCGCGGCTCGCAACTGCTGCGCTTCGAGGCCGAGGTGGTGCACCGCCTCTGGCGGGCGGAGGCTTCCGGCCCGCCGGGCCGCCATGCCGCCATGGCCCTAGCCCTGGGGCGGCTTGCCGCAGACGGGGAGGCACCTCTGTTCATGGTAGGCGAGGGCGAGTTGCGGCCGGTCGAGGCGGCTTTCTGCGAGGCCTGGGCGGCGCGGCAGCCCGTAACGGTTTTCCAGCCCCGGCGTGACGAAGCTGCCATGCCGCTGCTGCGTGCGCTCAATTACATCTGGCCGTCTGCTGCGGCTGAGCCACAGCCACTGGTAGTCCGCGCCGACATGGCGCGCGCCGATATGCCTCAGAGTCCGCTGGCAGGCCGCCTGCGGCTGGTTGCCGCTGCCAGCCTTGAGGAAGAGGCCGAGGCTGTTGCGGCGGCGGTGCGGCGCTGGCTGGGTGACGGACGCAAACGCATCGCCCTGGTGGCGGCCGATCGCGTCGCGGCGCGGCGCGCGCGGGCGCTGCTCGAGCGCGACGGCATCCTGGTGCAGGATGAGACCGGCTGGAAACTCTCCACCACGCGTGCTGCCGCCCTCGTCGATGCCTGGCTGGAAGTGGTGGCGGCCGACGCCTATCACCGAGACCTGCTCGATTTGCTCAAGTCCCCCTTCGTCTTCGGCAACCTGTCGGAAGGTGTTCGCCAGGCAGGACTGCTGCAGTTGGAGAACGGGCTGGCGCGCCACAATCTGTCCTCCGGACTTGGTCGCTACGAGGCGGTGCTGGCGCGTGAAGCGGATTGCAGCGAAGCAGTGATTCTGCTCAAGCATGTGGCAGCAGCGCGCCGCTGCATGCCGCAGGGAAGCGCCCCCGCCGCAGATTGGCTGACCCGACTGGAGCAGGCACTGGACAACCTGGGTGCCCTGCCCGGGTTGGAGAACGACGAGGCCGGGAAGACCCTGCTCGAACTGCTGCGCGCACGTCGTGATGAACTGTTCGCCGTACCGGCGCGACTGACTTTCGGTGAATGGCGCGAGTGGCTCAATCGCGAACTGGAAGGCGCGGCCTTTGTTGACCGTGGCATCGAGAGTCCGCTGGTCATGACCCACCTGGCCGCGACGCGGTTGCGCTGCTTCGATGCTGCCGTCCTGATGGGGGCAGACCGCGACAACCTGAAGCCCGCGCTGTCCGGCGCCATCTTCGGCAATCGGGCGGTGCGCAGCGAACTGGGGCTGTCCCTGCCGGAGGAGACGGCGGCGCGACTGCGCGATGACCTGGCTGGCCTGATCGCCTGCTGCGGCGAGGTGGTGGCCACCTGGCAGATCATGCGCGGTGACGAGGCCAACCTGCTTTGCCCGGAACTCGATATCCTGTCCGTGCTGCACGGCTGCGCCTGGGGCGACGACCTGGTGCGCCGGCCGGTCGCGGCCGTTGCCGGCATGCACTCCGGGCGCGGCACGGCCATGCCGCGGCCTGCCGCACCGCAGCGGCTGCCGCTGCGCCTGTCTGCCAGCGCCTACGCCAGCCTGATGGCCTGCCCGTACCAGTTTTTTGCGCGCCGCATGCTCGGCCTGGGCGAAGTGGAGGAAGTGCGTGAGGCGCTGGAAAAGCGCGATTACGGCGAGCGTGTCCATCGTATCCTGCAGCGCTTCCATGCCACATATGCACAGCTGTCGGGTCAGGCGGATGAGACGCTGGCGGGCACTCTGGAGAGGATCAGCCGCGAGGTGTTCGCGTCCGAAATAGAGGCGAACTTTCTCGAACATGCCTGGCTGATGCGCTGGCTCGCATGCGTGCCCGGCTACATTGCATGGCAGAAGGCGCGCGAGGCGGGTGGCTGGCGCTACGCCGGCGGCGAACTGGTACGGGAACGCGCTCTGCCCCTGGCCGGCGGCGGCGAGTTGTTGCTGCAGGGTCGCCTTGACCGCCTGGACCGCAGAGCCGACGGCAGCGAGGCGGTGCTCGATTACAAGACCCAGGCAGCGCAGGGATTGAAGCAACGCCTTGCCGAACCCGCAGAAGATGTGCAGCTGGCGTGCTACGTCCTGTTGCAGGGCGAGCAGGTGAGCGAGGCGGCGTATGTGGCCCTCGATGGGGAAAAACCCGTCGAATTGCTCTTGCCGGATGTGCAGGGAATGGCCCGTGCGCAAGGCGAAAGGCTGACGACACTCGTGACTGCGCTGCAGGCCGGCGCCGCCCTGCCGGCGCACGGCGTGGACGCGGTCTGCGCCTGGTGCGAGATGCGCGGCTTGTGCCGTCGCGACTACCATGCGGACCAAGTGGACCAAACGGACGCAATGCAGCCATGAGTGACGCGCACCTCATTCAGCAGGCACTTGATCCACAGCGTTCGGTGGTCGTCGAGGCCTGCGCGGGCAGCGGCAAGACCTGGTTGCTGGTGTCGCGCATCCTGCGCCTGCTCCTCGACGGCGTCGCGCCGGGGGACATCCTCGCCATCACCTATACGCGCAAGGCGGCGCGCGAGATTGAGGAGCGACTGGCGGACTGGTTGCGCCTACTGGCCGTCGGCAGCGACGAGGCGGTGCGCGACTTCCTGCGCCAGCGTGCTGTACCGGCGGCGGACTTCGATGCCGCGATGGCGCGCGCACGCGGCCTGTACGAGCGAGCACTGTCCGCCCAGCCGCCGCTCACCGTCAGCACCTTCCACGGCTGGTTTGCGCGGCTGTTGCAGGGCGCGCCGCTGGCCAGCGATATGGCCGGATTCGTCCTGCACGAAGCCGGCGCCCGCCTGAAGAACGAGGTGTGGCAGCTGTTCGCCGCAGCCTGTGCGCGGGACAACGATGCCAAGACGACATCCCTGCTGTGGCTGTTGCAGCATGCCGGCCTGGAGGCGACCCGCAAGATGCTTTTTCGTCTCTCCGATCGCCGCGCCGAATGGCATACCTATGCCGGCGGGGGTGCCGATGCGCTGCCGCGGGCCCTGGCCATCCTGCGTGAGCACCTCGGTACCGGCGAGACGCCTGCTGCCGTCGACGGCCTATTTGCCGACGAGTTGTTCATGCACAAGCTGCGCGAGTATGCCGAGATCCTGAAGTGCAGCGCTGCCGAGGGCGACCAGCAGATTGCCGCCAAGCTCGGGGAGATTTCACGTGCGGCCGGCAATCCAGATCGCTTCGCCCAGATCACCGCGGCGCTGCTGACCAAGGAAGGCACGCCTAGGCATCGCAAGTCGGTAAAGAAAGACCAGGAGCGTTTCGGTGAGGCAGCGGTACGCTTCGCCGAGCTCCATGTGCGACTGGGTGAACGGGTGCTGTCAACGCTGGCCGCCCGGCGCGAGGAACAAGCCTACGAACTGAATGTGCATGGCCTTACCGCGGGTGCGGCCTGGATGGATGCACTCGAACAGTACAAGCGCGAGCGCCGGCTGATGGATTTCGCCGATCTCGAGTGGCAGGTCTCGCGCATGCTGGCCGACGAGTCGCGCGCGGCCTTTCTGCAGGCACGGCTGGACGCGCGCTACCGCCATATCTTGCTCGACGAGTTCCAGGACACCAACCCCCTGCAGTGGCAAATCCTCTTGTCTTGGCTGGCTGCGTACGGGGCGCCGGACATGGAGCGGCCGCGCGTCTTCGTGGTGGGGGATCCGAAGCAATCCATCTACCGCTTCCGCCGCGCCGAACCACGCGTTTTCGACTGCGCGGCCGAATTCTTGCAAGCGGAGCATGGTGCGCTGATGCTGGCGAACGATACGACCCGGCGCAATGCGCCGTGTCTCGTCGACGTGGTGAACCAGGTCTTCGCGGAGGTGCCGCAGTTCCCGCATTTCCGTCCACACCACAGCGCCTGCGCCGGCTTGCCCGGCCGCCTCGAATTGCTGCCGTTGTGCGCCCGGGAGGAGATGGGTTCTGAGGTGCCGCCGATGCGCGACCCGCTGCTTGCACCGCAGACTCCGGTGGAGGATGGACGGCGGCGGGAAGAGGCGCTGCTGCTAGCGACCCGTATCGGGGAGATCGTCGGCCGCTGGGTGGTGAACGACAAGGACAGCGGACGCGAGCGCCCGGCCCGCTATGGCGACATCATGGTGCTGACGCGCCGGCGCAGCGCTCTACCCGAATTCGAGCGGGCACTGCGTGCGGCGGGCATTCCCTATCTCAGCGTCGGCCGCGGTGGCCTGTTGCGTACCATCGAGGCAGCCGACCTGACTGCGCTGCTGCGCTGTCTGGTGACACCGGCGGACGATCTGGCCCTGGCCCACTCCTTGCGCTCGCCCGCCTTGGGGGCGAGCGACGAGGATTTGCTGCATCTGGCCGGGCGCATGGAGCCGAACTGGTGGCAGCGGCTGCAGGCCAGCGCACAAGATGAGGCAGCATCGCCGCTACTGACACGCGCCGCGCGCCTGCTGGCCGGCTGGCGCGAGGCGGCAGCGCAGCTGCCGGTACACGATCTGCTCGACCGCATCTATCATGACGGCGAGCTCATCGTGCGCTATCGCGCTGCCGTGCCGGCTGCGCTCTGGCCGGGGGTGGGCGCCAATCTCGAAGCCTATATTGCGCTGGCGCTGCGTCTCGATGCCGGGCGCTACCCCAGTTTGCCGCGCTTTCTCGACGAGTTGTCGCGGCTCGACGAGGGCGGCGACGAAGAGGCGCCCGACGAAGGAACGATCCAGGCGGCGGAAGCCGGCGACCGCGTGCGCATCCTCACCATCCATGGCGCCAAGGGGCTGGAGGCACCCATCGTCTGGCTGATCGATGCCCACAATACGCATCAGCCTGCCGATGCCTGGTCCCTGTTGCTTGACTGGCCGCCGGAATCGGCGCGACCGACGCACTTGTCCCTGCTCGGACGCAAGGAGGCATGCGGTGAGCGCCGTGCGGCGCTGATCGAGGCCGAGGCCGCTTTCGCCGAGCGCGAGGATCTGAATCTGCTGTATGTGGCGATGACGCGTGCAAGGCAGTTCTTTTTTGCCAGCGGTGTCGTATCCGGGCGGAGCAGCACGAAAACCAGCTTCTGGGAGCGCATGCAAGCGGCGCTGGTTGCGCTGGGTCGTGGCGACGGCATCCATGGAGACATGCCGGCACTGGACGCAGCGCCGCCTGCAGCCGTGGCGCCCCCGGCCGTGCAGGTGCAACAGGCGACCGTTTCTGCAGAAGGACGCCGGCGGCAGGCACCAAGTTCCGGCATGACCTATGGCAACCGCTTGCATGCCGCCCTCGAGTGGCTCAGTGCAGGCGAGGATCCCAGCAGGGCACCGATAGGGATGCCCGTCGCTGACTGGCCGGTTTTTCGCGCGGCGGCCAACGCCATCCTGCAGGCGCCGGGGTTGCAGGCTTTCTTTGATCCAGCCAGCCACAAACGGGCGCTAAATGAGGTTGAATTCGTGCTGCCGGACGGCAGCGTGGGGCGAATCGATCGTCTGGTCGAGATGGCTGACGGTTATTGGGTGCTGGACTACAAGAGTGGCAGGCCGGCAGCGGAGCTGATGGAGAGCTATCGTGCCCAGATGGAAACCTACCGGGCAGCAGTCATGGCGATCTTTCCCGGCAAGGCGGTGCATTGCCGGCTGGTGTTCGGCGAAGGGGAAAGCATCGATATTTAGAATGTTGGGGCGAATACTCTTTCACCGGCTCTTGCAATCGACTAAGATCAATGAAGTCTGTAGCCATATAAAAGAGGACAGCATGCAAGTCAGGGAAATTCTTGCGGTCAAGGGCCAAGTACTGTTCACCATAGTACCGAACAAGACTCTGGCGGATGCAGTGGCGATCATGACGGAGCAGGATGTCGGCTCCCTGGTCGTCTTCGATGCCGGACGCATGGTCGGCATGCTGACGTTCCGCGAGGTGCTGAAAGCCGCACATGCCGGCGGCGCGACCTGGGGTGCCACGCCCTTGTCGAGCGTCATGGTGCGCGACCCCATGTCCGCGGGACCGGACATGGAGGTCGACGAACTACGCGGCTTCATGGTCGAACACCACATGCGCTACCTGCCGGTAATGGACGGCGGTACGCTGATGGGTGTGATTTCATTTCACGACGTCGCACGTGCGGTGCTCGATGAGCAGGGCTTCGAGAACCGCATGCTCAAGGCCTATATCCGCGATTGGCCGGCAGAGTCGGGCGGTACCTGATCGCACACGGTTTTCCCCGCTCATCGGGCATGAGTGGGGTGGTTGTTTCTCGCTGCCTTCGTAACACCAATCTTCTGGAGGGGAAATGGATAAAGTCTGGGTAAAGAGCTATCCTGCCGGCGTGCCCGCGGAGATCGACGTCAACGAATTCAAGTCGATCGGCCAGTTGTTCGAGCGCAGCGTGAGCAAATTCCGCGACCGCGTCGCCTACACCAACATGGGCAAATCCCTCACTTATGGTGAGCTGGATGGCCATACGCGCGACTTTGCCGCCTATCTGCAGTCGCTCGGCCTGGCGAAGGGTGCGCGCGTCGCCGTGATGATGCCCAACCTGCTGCAGGATCCGCTGTGCATCTACGGCATTTTGCGCGGCGGCTTTACGGTGGTGAACTGCAATCCCCTCTATACGGCGCGCGAACTGGAGCACCAGTTGAAGGATTCGGGCGCCGAGGTGATCGTCATCGTCGAGAACTTCGCCAGCGTTCTGCAGGGGTGCATCGCCAAGACGCCGTTGAAGCATGTCATCGTCACCAGCCTCGGCGACATGCTCGGTTTCCCCAAGAGTGCCCTCGTCAACTTCGTCGTCAAGCACGTCAAGAAAATGGTGCCGGCCTGGAGCCTGCCCGGATCGCTGCGCTTCAACGACATCCTGGCGCGTGGGGCGCGGCTGGATTTCAAGGAGGTCGATGTCGGCCACGAGGATATTGCCTTTCTGCAGTACACCGGCGGCACGACGGGCGTTTCCAAGGGCGCCATGCTGACCCACCGCAACATCATCGCCAACCTGCAGCAGGCGCATGCCTGGCTGAAGCCCTTTCTGCCCGAGAAAGGCACCATCGTTACGGCCCTGCCGCTGTATCACATCTTCGCCCTGACGGCGAACTGCCTGACCTTCTTCAAGATCGGCTGGAGCAACCTACTCATCACCAATCCGCGCGACATTCCGGGCTTCGTCAAGGAGCTGTCCAAGCATCCCTTCGAGGCCATTACCGGCGTAAACACCCTGTTCAATGCGCTGCTCAACGACGCGGACTTCGCCAAGCTCGATTTCTCGAAACTGAGCATCACCCTGGGCGGCGGCATGGCGGTGCAGAAAGCGGTGGCGGACAAGTGGAAGCAGGTCACCAACGTGCCGCTGATCGAGGCCTACGGCCTGACCGAAACCTCGCCCGCGGCGACCATCAATCCGCTCGACCTGAAGGAGTACAACGGCGCCATCGGCCTACCCGTGCCCTCCACGGAGGTTGTCATCCGCGACGATGCCGGCAATGATCTGCCCATCGGCGAGGCCGGCGAGATCTGCGTACGCGGCCCGCAGGTGATGCTCGGCTATTACAACCGTCCGGAAGAAACCGCCAAGGTCATCATGGCGGACGGCTATCTGCGCACCGGGGACATCGGCGTGATGGACGAGAAGGGTTTCGTGCGCATCGTCGACCGCAAGAAGGACATGATCCTGGTCTCCGGTTTCAACGTCTATCCGAACGAGATCGAGGCGGTCGTCGCCATGCATGCGGGCGTGCTCGAGGTGGCGGCGGTCGGCGTGCCGGACGAGAAATCCGGCGAGGCGGTGAAGCTCTTCATCGTCAAGAAGGACCCGGCCCTGACCGCCGCGGCGGTGATCGCCCACTGCAAGGTGAGCCTCACCGGCTACAAGGTGCCCAAGCTGGTCGAGTTCCGCGACGAGTTACCGAAGACCAACGTTGGCAAGATCCTGCGCCGCGCCCTGCGCGACGAGACAGTGGCCAAACAGTAACCGATCCAGCCGCAAAAAAAGGCCGTATTCTGCGGCTTTTTTTATTTTCGCCCGCCCTTGCTGCCGCCTTTATCCCAGATGTAGCGCTGCGTGCGCTGCCAGTGGGCGGTCGGCTGCTCGGGCGGACTGGGCACGGGTGTGGCGGAGGCGGGCCTTTTCGGTCCCTTTTCCGGTCCCTTGGCGCCGTGCTGGCGAGACTGACTTTTGCGCATCCGTGGCAGGACAGGGAAGTAATCCTCCTATGATAAACTTGCAGTTGATTTCACTCCAGCGCCTTCTCCAGCATCCATGTCCGGCAATACCCTCGGTAAACTGTTCTGCGTCACCTCTTTCGGCGAGTCGCACGGGCCGGCCATCGGCTGCGTCGTCGACGGCTGCCCGCCGGGGCTGGCGCTCAGCGAGGCGGACATCCAGGTCGAACTCGACCGGCGCAAGCCCGGCACGTCGCGGCACGTCACGCAGCGGCGGGAATCCGACACCGTCGAGATTCTCTCCGGTGTCTTCGAGGGCCGCTCCACAGGCACGCCGATCGCGTTACTCATACGCAACGAAGACCAGCGCAGCAAGGACTACGGCAACATCGCCGAGACTTTCCGCCCCGGGCATGCGGATTACACGTATTGGCAGAAATACGGCCTCCGTGACCACCGCGGCGGCGGCCGTGCCTCCGCACGCGAAACCGCGGTGCGTGTGGCCGCGGGTGCCATCGCAAAGAAATGGCTGGGAGAGCGCTACGGCGTAAAAATCCGCGGCTGCATGCTGCAGTTGGGACCGCTCGCCATTCCGTTCAAGTCCTGGGAAACGGTGCGCAGCAACCCCTTTTTCGCCGCCAATGGAGACAGCGTGCCTGCTCTGGAAGCCTATATGGACGAACTGCGCAAGTCGGGCGATTCGGTCGGCGCCCGCATCGCCGTGGTGGCCGAAGGCGTGCCGGTGGGCTGGGGCGAACCCGTGTATGACCGGCTGGATGCCGAGATCGCCTATGCCATGATGGGCATCAATGCGGTCAAGGGTGTCGAGATCGGCGCTGGCTTCGCTTCCGTGACGCAAAAAGGCACCGAGCATTCCGACGAGCTGACGCCCGAGGGCTTTCTTTCCAATAATGCCGGCGGCATCCTAGGCGGCATCTCAACCGGGCAGGACATTGTGGTGAGCATTGCCGTCAAGCCGACATCGAGCATCCGCTTGCCGCGTCGCTCCATCGACAAGCAGGGCAGGCCGGTGCTGGTGGAGACGCACGGCCGCCACGATCCCTGCGTCGGTATCCGTGCCACGCCGGTTGCAGAGGCCATGCTGGCGCTGGTACTGATGGACCATGCCCTGCGTCACCGCGCGCAGTGCGGCGATGTAACCTGCGATACCCCACAGATCGCGGCCAGTGCGCCGCAGGCGAATGGCCCGCGCGGCGCCATCGTCGAGGATCCCGAACCGGACGAGGCCTGAACGTTTCGGATTTACATTTCACATCAACCCTGACAGCAAGGAACATCATGGAACTTCAGCAACACGACCTGCATCACGAGTTTCCCGAACTCAAGGATGCCATCCATCAGTTGAAGACCGGTAATCATCATTTCGCCAAACTCTTCGATGAATACCATCGGATGAACAAGGACATCCGACGTATCGAGGAGAACGAGGAACCCGCGACCGACATCGCGATCGAGGACATGAAGAAGCTGCGTCTGAAACTCAAGGACGAACTGCACGCCATGCTGCTTGCCCACGCGGCCTGACGAGCCCAACGGGCCCAACGGATCTTCGGGGGCGCCGTTTCGCCCCGCTACCGATGGTTCCCTACAGGCGCTTGTCGGCGTACTACTTTTTCTATTTCGCCTTCATCGGCGTCTTTTCACCCTACTTCACCCTTTATCTCAAGTCGCTGCAGTTCTCGGCCTGGGACATTGGCGTGCTGATGTCGCTGATGCAGGTCATGCGCCTGCTGGCACCGAACCTGTGGGGCTGTCTGGCCGACCGGTTGGGTGCCAAGACCCCGATCGTACGCGGTGCGGCACTGATGAGTATTGCCGGCTTCTCCTGCTTTTTCTTCATGCAGAGCTTCGTCGGATTTTTCTTCGGCATGGCGGTGCTAGCCTTCTTCTGGAGTGCTGCATTGCCCCTGGTCGAGGCGCTGACCTTCTCCTATCTCGGCGTGTAGGCTGGCCGCTATGGATCGATCCGTCTCTGGGGCTCTGTCGGCTTTATCATGGCCGTACTGGGCCTCGGCTGGCTGCTCGACCGCCTGCCGCAGTCGGCGACGCTGTGGGTTTCACTGGGGGTCCTCGGCGGCATCCTTGCCTGCGCATTGGCACTGCCGGAAAAAAGCGAAGAACGCCACAAGGCCGACCGTCTACCGATCGGAGATATCCTGCGCCGGCGTGAAGTGAAGACCCTGTTCGTTGCCTGTTTTTTCATGGCGCCCTGTACGTTTTCTATTCGATCTATCTCGTCAGCCATGGCTATGGCACGACGATGGTCGGTTTTCTGTGGACGCTGGGCGTGGCAGCCGAGATTGTTGTCTTCCTTTACCTGTCGCGCCTGCTCCGCGTTTTTCCCCTGCGCACGATCCTGCTGTTCAGCTTTGCTTGCACAGTGGCGCGCTTTCTCATGATCGGCTGGGGTGTCGAGTGGCTATGGGTCGTGCTGGCCGCGCAACTGCTGCATGCGGCGACGTTCAGCGCCTATCATGCCGCCCCGCTGTGGCGGCGGTCAACCGCTGGTTTGCAGGCCTCCATCAGGCACGCGGCCAGGCGCTCTACGGCAGCATTTCCTTCGGTGCCGGGGGCATGCTGGGCGGGTTGCTCAGCGGTTGGGCGTGGGAATCCCTTGGCGCAGAACTGACCTTTAGCCTGAGTTCGGTCTTCGCCTTGGCAGGCATGATCATCCTCTGGCGAGGCTGGCGATCCACCACGGCAGGCGCCGTGGTGTGAAGTCCCGCAGTTCGGCTGGATCGGAGGCTACCGGCCCCGATCGTCCTTGCCGTCTTCGGCGGGAGAGGGGAGGCCGACCGCTCTGCTTTGCTGGGCTTTCTCGAACTGATCCCATGAGTCTTCTGCGACGTGGTAGCTGGGGTTCGTTTTGGCTTCGCGAAGGCCCTGAATGACGTACTCGTCTTCGTGTGGTGCCTGCCTGGTATCAGCCGTAGCCCGCGAGGATGCGTCGCCGGTGGGAAGGGGGAAACGCCAGAAAACGCTGTGGACATGCAAGCCCAGCGCCTTGTCGACGTGGCTGATGAGGGAGGCCTCGACGATATGCGAGTAACGGAAGCGCTTGAGCGGCTCGGATTCAATCAGGATCAGGAAGCGGCCATGCACCAGATGGCATTGTGCGCTGACCGCGGCACTGCTACGGGCGAAATACTCATTCACGGCTTCGGCAATGCGCAGGACGTCTGCTCCGGCCCCTTGCTGCCTACGTCGACCAGCATATACGCACGCTGATGCAACGGCCGCCAGCAAAATGACCAGACTGATTGCCAAGGTTGTTGTGTTCATCCTAAAACCCCATTAAGTCGACTCCATTCGCATGATTTTCGAAGACTTGGCACGCTGGAGATGGGTTGATGCCTGCGATAACGTGCTTGAGATGAGCGCAAAAGCGATGCCAGGCGCTGGCTGGGGCGACTCGCAAATGAGCAGTCGCCCCATGCTTTTTCTTCACACCTTGCCAGCCTCAGTTCCAATTCACCCATCGGGTGACTCCTTCAGTGGTCACAAGATATCCAGCCTGTCTGATTCACGGCAGGTGCGCACGTGGGCAACCGAGGTTTAAAGATGAAAGGAATGGGTCTGGTGGACCGGCGTGACCGGGAGCACTGTCGATGCGCTTCATGGATATTCGGTGAGCTTGCTGAGCATCCGGCCCATCCCGTCCATCACCTGATGGTTCGATGATTCCATTGCCTTCAGTTCGGGTAAACCGGCCCCCAGACCTTTGGTGTAATACAGCTCTACGGCGCGACGCGCGTGCTGGTGTACCGCACGGTGCGGCGCATCCAGTTCCGCGTAGCCAGACAGTCCGGCGAAGCGTTCGTGACCTTCACCGGCGTAATACCATTGCCCCAGACGGCAATGGCGTTCGTCCGGCAGTGCGTCCGGTTGGAGCTGCGAGATGCCGAGGAACACTTTGTAGACCTCCAGCTTCAGCATCAGCTCTTCCAGGTTGGCCAGTTCAACGTTCGACATCAAGGCGGCCGAGCTCACCGCCTGTTCGGTACTCTGCGAGAGGTCGAACAACTGCTGCATGCTGTGGGTGGCCTGCTGGCTTTCTGTCGAATAGCGACTGGCATCGCCGGCGCCGATTTCCATGACTTCCTTGGCGGCACTCGTTTCTTCCTGTATCGCACCGACCAGGCCGGAGATTTCAGTAGTGGCCTTGGCGGTGCGCTCGGCCAGCTTGCGGACTTCATCAGCCACCACCGCGAAGCCACGGCCGGCTTCACCGGCACGCGCGGCTTCAATCGCCGCATTCAGCGCCAGCAGATTGGTCTGGTCGGCAATTTCCTTGATCAGGCTGACAATGCCGCCAATTTGACTGGCTCGCTGATTCAGCCGGTCAACGTTCTGGGAGGCATTAGTCATTTTCTCGAATAATGCGTTCAGGTTGTCGGCGGTTTTCTCGAAGGTGCGGCGGCTGGTATCGGACTGGACAGCAACCTCGTGTGCCGAGTCTTTCTCATGATTCAGCGTCTTCGCCAAGCCGAGGAAGGCCTGACTGATACCGCCCAGTGAATCGCTGAAACTGCCGAGGCTGGAGAACATCCCGCCGAGATTGTTGCGCTCATCGCGCAGTCCCTGTGCTACGTTTTCCCTCTCCACGGCAGCGACTCCGAGTTGTTCAATTTGCTGCAATAACTGGGTGTTGTGTGCCTGCAGACGGCAGTTCTCGGATTCGCTCCGGGCCAGACTGTTTTTCAACGTGCGGAAGAACATGAGAATCTCCTATTTTCGTCAAGCGGAAATTAAACCTTGAAACCCCGGGTTAAGTCGCAGAGAACACAGGCATGCACCAGATAAGGCGTTGGGTGCTGACCTCGGCGCTGCTATGGGCGAAATGCTCCTTCACGGCTCTGGCTCCTCGCTGTCTGTGCCGGCCGACATAAACGCACGCTGATGCAACGGCCGCCAGTAAAATGACCGGACCGATTGCCAGGGTTGTCGTGTTCATCATTCCTCTCTGTAGAATGTCTGCTGCAGTGCGGCATCACTGGCCTGATTTCGATATAATTCAATTGCTTTCCATAGCAAATGTGCACTGCGGCAGGTACCTGCCACAAGGGCAGGTGGACGTGCCAGTTGCCTCAGTTGTGCACGTATATCGGCAGTTTTCTGGAAAGCATGAATTTTTTTGAGGGAGGATGTAATCATGAAGCGGCTTAGACTGATGTTGCCCCTGATCGCAATGCTCTTCTTGGCTGGCTGCAATACGGTCCAGGGTGTCGGCAAGGATATCCAGGCGGGCGGCAAGGCTGTGGAAAAAGTTGCCAAGTAAGCCTGGTCTTCGCGCCAGGCGTCGATCCATGTTGTGCGGCTGATGCTTCAAAAGAAGAAAGGAATCGAATGAAAGTCTGTGTTTTGCCTGGTGACGGTATCGGGCCGGAAATTGTCGCCGAGGCTGTGCGTGTGCTGGAAGCGCTGCGTCTGGACGGTATGAAGCTGGAGATGGAAACGGCTCTCCTGGGCGGCTGCGCCGTGGATGCGGCGGGCGAGCCCTATCCCAAAGCGACCCGGACACTGGCGCGCGAGGCCGACGCAGTGCTGCTCGGCGCCGTCGGCGGTCCGCAATACGACACATTGCCGCGCGAGCAGCGGCCGGAGCGCGGCCTGTTGGGTATCCGCAAGGACTTGGGCCTCTTCGCCAACCTGCGTCCTGCGGTGCTCTATCCCGAGCTGGCGAACGCATCATCGCTTAAGGCCGAGGTGGTGGCCGGGCTGGATATCCTCATCGTGCGCGAACTGACCGGCGACATCTATTTCGGCGAACCGCGTGGCATCGAAACGCGCGACGGGGAGAGAGTCGGCATCAATACCATGATCTACTCGGAGCACGAGATCCGCCGTATCGCGCGCGTCTCCTTCGAGGCGGCGCGCAAGCGCAGCCGCAAGCTGTGCTCGGTGGATAAGATGAACGTACTGGAGTGCACGCAGCTGTGGCGCGATGTGGTGACGGACGAAGCGAAGAACTACCCCGATGTCGAACTGTCGCACATGCTGGTGGACAACGCCGCCATGCAACTGGTGCGGAATCCGAAACAGTTCGACGTGATGGTGACGGGCAATCTGTTCGGCGACATCCTCTCCGACGAAGCCTCGATGCTGACTGGCTCCATCGGCATGCTGCCCTCGGCTTCGCTCGACGAAAAGGGCAAGGGTCTGTACGAGCCGATCCATGGTTCGGCGCCGGACATCGCCGGCAAGGGGCTGGCCAATCCGCTGGCGACCATCCTTTCCGTAGCGATGATGTTGCGCTATACCTTCGGCCAGGAGGAGGTTGCCGGACGCATCGAAGCTGCGGTAAAAAAAGTGTTGCAGCAAGGCTTGCGTACAGACGACATCTTCGAGGCAGGCATGAAGAAGGTCGGCACCCGCGAAATGGGCGACGCGGTGATCACGGCGCTGTAGGAAGCAACGGACATTCGGGATACTGAAATGAAAAGAGTGGGTCTGGTGGGCTGGCGCGGCATGGTCGGCTCCGTGCTGATGCAACGCATGGTGGAAGAGCGGGATTTCGACCTGATCGATCCGGTGTTCTTCACGACCTCGCAGGTGGGCGGCAAGGGGCCTGCCGTCGGCCGTGATGTGCCGATCCTGCAGGATGCGCGCAGCGTCGATGCGCTGCGGTCGATGGATATCATCATTTCCTGCCAGGGTGGCGACTATACCGCCGAAGTGTTCCCGAAGCTGCGCACGGCCGGCTGGAACGGCCACTGGATCGATGCTGCGTCAGCTCTGCGCATGCAGGAAGGCGCGGTCATCATCCTCGACCCGGTCAATCTCGATGTCATCAAGGATGCCCTGGTTCGCGGCGGCCGCAACTGGATCGGCGGCAATTGCACCGTCAGCCTGATGCTGATGGCCGTCGGTGCGCTCTATCAGCGTGACCTCGTCGAGTGGATGAGCGCCATGACCTATCAGGCGGCCTCAGGTGCCGGCGCGCAAAACATGCGTGAGCTGCTCACCCAGATGGGTGAGGTGCATCGTGTTGCGAAGGGACTGCTCGATGATCCCGCCTCGGCGATCCTCGATATCGACCGCGAGGTGGCCGGCATCCTGCGCGAGGAGAAGTTCCCTACAGCGAATTTCGGCGTGCCGCTGGCGGGCAGCCTGATTCCATGGATCGACAAGGAACTGGAGAATGGCCAGAGCCGCGAGGAATGGAAGGGGCAGGCCGAATCCAACAAGATTCTCGGCCGCGAGGCCGACCCGGTGCCGATCGACGGCATCTGCGTACGCGTGGGCGCCATGCGCTGCCATAGCCAGGCACTGACCCTGAAGCTCAGGCAGGATGTGCCACTTGACGAGATCGAGGGCATAATCGCCGAGTCCAATGCCTGGGTGAAAGTGGTGCCGAATCGCCGCGATGCCAGCGTGCGAGAGTTGACGCCGACCGCCGTGACCGGCACGCTGTCGGTTCCGGTGGGGCGCCTGCGCAAGCTCAACATGGGGCCGTGCTACCTAGGGGCTTTTACCTGCGGCGATCAGTTGCTGTGGGGCGCTGCTGAACCTCTGCGCCGCATGCTGCGGATACTGCTCGAAACCTAAGCCTCACCAAGGTCGGATTCGCTCCCCGTCCTTCCAAGAACATTAATATGCTGACGGGTCAGGCGGGGGCTTGTTGCGCCAGCAAAAAACAGTTGAGTTGATTTCCCGCTGACTTTGGCCAAAATGTAATAAGGAAGTTTAGCTTGCATAGCTAACATCATGATGTTATGTTACTTGTTCGGAAACTCTCCGCGAGGGGAACGCGGTGCCTAAAAAAATCATGAGACTCTCATTCAAGGCGTCGGTATTGGCGACAGCGCTGGCAATTCTGCCGATGGGCGCACACTCGGCAGGGCTAGGCAGGATTACGGTACTTTCCGCATTGGGGCAACCCTTGCGTGCCGAGGTCGAACTGACGGCCTCCCGCGAAGAACTCTCATCTTTGTCCGCACGCCTGGGTTCGCATGACGCCTTCAAGCAGGCGGGCATTGAATTCGTTCCTGCCCTGGCGGGAATCAAACTGGTGATCGACAAACGGACGGGTGGGCATCCGGTGATCCGGATGACGACGGATCGGCCGGTCAACGAGCCTTTTCTTGACCTCCTCATCGAATTGCACTGGACTGCTGGCCGTCTGGTACGCGCATATACCTTCCTTCTGGATCCGGCGCCCGAAGTCCTGGCGCGCAAGCCGGTTGCAGCCCCCGTCGATAAACGCGGTACCGCTGCAGTTGCCCAGCCCTCGCCGGTAGTGTCCCCCAAGCAGCCGGAAGTCCGTCCTGCGATTCCAGGGGATGACAAATCCCGCCAGCAGAAAGCCGAGGGGACCCAACCCGCTGGCGATTCGCAGGGCCATGAAGTCAAGAAGGGCGAATACCTGCGCAAGATTGCAGCGGAGACTCAATATCCAGGCGTTAGTCTGGATCAGATGCTGGTCGCGATTTTCCGCAGCAACAAGGATGCTTTTATAAATGACAACATGCATCGCCTGAAGGCGGGCAAGATTCTCGACATTCCCGGCCGTGACGCCGTTGCGGCAGTGGATGCGCGCGAGGCGCGAAAAATTATCTCGGTGCAAACCACGGATTTCAATGCCTATCGCCAGAAACTTGCTGCGGCTGCCGCCGGTGCGGAGGCGCCGAAAGAGGAGGCGACCAGGCAAGCTGTGACGGGCAAGATCGCCGCGAAAGTCGAAGACAAGGCGCCTGCACCGACCGAGATAAAAGATCAGTTGAAAGTCTCGAAAGCTGATACTGCCAAAGATACGCGCACCGCACAGGGCAAGATCGCCGCGCTGGAGGAAGACCTAGTTGCCAAGGAGAAGGCGCTTAAAGAAGCGCAGTCCCGCCAGGCTGATCTGGAGAAGAATCTCAAGGAACTGCAAAACCTCCTCGAACTGAAAAACCAGAATCTGGCTGACTTGCAAAAGCAGGCTACCGCCAAAGCAGCACCGTCAGCGCCCGAGTCGCCTCCTGTACTACTCCCGGTCAAGCCTGAAGCCGCACCTGCAGTGGCAGCGCCAGCACCGGCAGCTGCGATCAAACCTGCCGAGAAAAAGCCGGCAGAAGCCGCCAAGCCTGTTGAGCCTGTGGCGGCTAAGCCCGCCGAAGACGTAAAGCCGGCGGAGACAGGCAAGCCCGCGGCACCGCCCAAGCCGGCAATGTCGTCGAAAAAGACACCGCCTCCGCCGCCTCCGCCAGAGCCGGATTTTCTCGATGAGTTGATGGGTAATCCTGCCATCCTCGGTGGTGGTGTGCTGGTGCTGGGCCTGCTCGGTTTCATAGCCTATCGCCAGCGCAAGAAGAAGCAACTGGAGGGGGCGGAAGCCCAGCCGACGACGACCGCCAACCTGACGGCGAACTCCGTCTTTGGCGCGACCGGCGGCCAGAGCGTCGACACCACGGGCAGTTCGATGGCGACGGATTTCAGCCAAGCGTCTATTGGTGCCATCGATGCCGATGAAGGCGTCGACCCGGTAGCCGAGGCCGATGTGTATATGGCCTACGGCCGCGACGCACAAGCCGAAGAGATTCTGCTTGACGCACTGAAAACCGACCCGACGCGCACCGCCATCCATGTGAAGCTGCTGGAGATCTACGCCGGACGCAAGAACAACAAGCAATTTGAGACCCTGGCAAGTGATTTGTATGCACAGACGGGGGGGGTTGGCGGGGATTGGGAAAAAGCTGCGGCAATGGGTTTAAAACTCGATGCGGCTAATCCGCTATACGGCGGTGCCGCTACGGGAGATAGGCAGGCCATCCATACCGACACGACGGTCATCGTGCCGGCAGGCGAGAAGCAATTGCGCGATACCTGGACCATGCCGGGCGAGTTGAGCCAGATTGCCGAGGCAGTGGAAAAGGGCGCTGCCACAGTGGTGCTGGAAAGGCCAGTCGAGGGTGCAGCCGAGGTGCCATCGGCCGCGCCGACGCTGGATTTCGATCTCGACCTGGGCTCACCTGCAGCACCGACCGCTGCGTCGCCCGCACCACAGGCGCCCGCAGCCAAGGCGGTGCCAGTCGGCGAAGCGGCCGGACTGGATTTCGACCTCGGCCTGGATTTCAAACCGGCTGGGAGCAAACCGGCAGAGAGCAAACCCGCCGGTTACAACCCCGAAGCGACCATGATCATGAATGCCGCGAAGGTAGATCAGCCTCCTGCTGCGGACCTGGTGCTGGACATTAGCCTTGATGACCCTGCAGCAGTAGCGGTTGATAAGGGCCTGCATTTCGATCTTGATTTGGGTGCGTCAGCCACAGCTGACTCGCCTGCCGCCACGGAAGTGGTTGATCTAGAGAAGACGATTGCCGGTGGCAGCGCCCTCGATTTCGACTTCAACATCGGCGCTCCACCTGCGGCCCAAACCGATTTGCAAGCGGGGGCCGATATCGACCTCGGTTCCATCAACTTGGATCTCGGGGAACAGGCAACCGCTGCCGGATCTGCCGCCGGAGACGAAGTGGCAACCAAGTTGGAACTAGCCAAGGCCTACGAAGAGATGGGCGACAAGGAAGGCGCACGCGAGTTGCTGACCGAGGTAGCGAAAGAAGGCAACGCCGAACAGCAGGCCAAGGCACAAGGCATGCTCGCCAAACTGAGTTGATTTCCCTGACGGGGGCGCAATGCCCCCGTCTTTTCCACCGTCCGATGTTGCATCCAACTGTTCGTCTTATCGCCTGGGGCGTGGCAGTTGCACTCGTCCAGGGATTCCTCCCCCTTGGCTCATCGCTGGCCTGTGCCGTCGCAGTGACTGCAGGCGCCTGGCTTGCACCGCAGCGCCTGGGAGCATTGCTCTGGCGCACGCGCTGGCTGATTGCTTCGCTCGTCCTGCTCTTCGCGCTGGTCACGCCAGGCGTCTACCTCCTGCCGGCGCTGGGCAGCTATGGCCCGACGGTGGAAGGGCTGCGGCTTGGCGTCGCACATTTGTTGCGGCTAATCTTCGTATTGGCGACGCTGGCCGTGCTGCTGCAAACGACCGGAGTGGAAGGTCTGGTGGCCGGGCTTCATGGGCTGATACTACCCCTGGCCTGGTTGGGATTGGATCGCGGCCGCGTAGCCGTGCGACTGATGCTGGTGATGCAATACGCCGAGCATTCCGGACCGAGCAGGCATTGGCGGGAGTGGCTGGGGAGTAGTGACGACCAGCATGCCGTGGGACCGATCCATCTGCGCCAGGCCCGACTCGCACTGATTGACTACGCCGTACTGGTGGGACTGATTTTGTGCATTCTTGCCTTCCTTGGAGCCATGCCGTGAGAATTGCGCTTGGCCTGGAATACGATGGCACGCCGTTTGTCGGCTGGCAGACACAGCCTGCGGGCAATACCGTTCAGGATGTGCTGGAGAAGGCTTTGGCGAAAGTCGCCGGTGCACCGGTGCGGGTTGTATGCGCCGGCCGCACCGATACCGGAGTGCATGCGACGGCACAGGTGGTGCATTTCGATTCACCTGTGTGCAGACCAGAAAACGCCTGGGTACGCGGCGTGAATGCGCATCTGCCGGATAGCATCGCTGTGCGCTGGTCGCGCACGGTGGCGGATGATTTCCATGCGCGTTTTTCCGCGCGCTCACGCAGCTATCGCTATGCCCTCCTCAACCATGCGGTGCGCCCAGCGCTGCTGCATGGCATGGTCGGCTGGTTCCACCTACCGCTCGACACCGAGGCCATGCGCACTGGCGCAGCTTTCCTCGTGGGGGAGAAAGATTTCTCTGCGTTTCGTGCTGCCGCATGCCAGGCCAAGTCTCCCGTGAAGAGGCTGCATCGGGCTGAGGTGTCGCGTCAGGGTGATATCATTACTTTCGACTTCTGTGCTAGCGCCTTTTTGCATCACATGGTGCGCAATTTGGTGGGCGCCTTGGTCTATGTCGGCAAGGGCGCCCATCCGCCGGACTGGATTGGCGAACTGATCGACGGCCGGGACCGTCGCCTGGCAGCGCCGACCTTTTCTCCGTCTGGTTTGTATCTGTCAGGCGTCGAGTATGAAACGCACTGGCAGTTGCCCATGAATGGCCGTATCATCGCGCCTTTCGATCTGCTCGGCCTCCAGCTTGCATAGAACCCGCATCAAGATCTGCGGTATTACTCGCCCTGAGGACGCACACGCCGCGGTCGAACTCGGTGCAGACGCCCTCGGCCTGGTTTTCTACGCGGCCAGTCCGCGCCATGTCAGCATCGAACAGGCTTGGGAAATCGTGCGCAGCGTGCCGCCCTTCGTGACGCTCGTCGGTTTGTTCGTGAACGAATCGAAGCTCGCGGTGCGGCGCGTCATGGAAGCAGTGCCGATCCAGTTGCTGCAATTCCATGGTGACGAGGAGGAGTCCTTCTGTTGCTCCTTCCATGCTCCTTACATAAAGGCGGCGCGGGTAAGGCCGGGGCTCGATTTGCTAAAATACGCCGCATCATATCCCTCCGCACTGGGCCTGCTGCTCGATGCCTATACCGAGGGTTTTGGCGGCGGCGGCAGGACATTCGACTGGTCGTTGATTCCGCCTGGTCTGCCCAAGCCGCTTATCCTCTCCGGCGGTCTGGATGCCGGCAATGTGGCGGGGGCGGTGGGTGCCGTTCGGCCGTGGGCGGTGGATGTTAGCAGCGGCGTGGAAGCCGCCAAGGGAATCAAGGACGCGGCGAAAATCGCGGCGTTCATTTCAGGAGTGAGAGATGGGGAAGCTGGAATTGCCCTACAGTCTGCCTGACGCGCGCGGCCACTTCGGCCCCTACGGCGGCACTTTCGTTGCCGAGACGCTGATCGAGGCGCTCGACGAACTGCGTGCGGCCTATGCCGTGGCCAAGGCGGACCCCGCCTTCAAGGCCGAGTTTGAGTACGAACTGAAGCATTACGTCGGCCGCCCCAGCCCGATCTACCATGCCAGGCGCTGGTCGGAACTGCTCGGCGGGGCGCAGATCTACCTCAAGCGCGAGGACCTGAATCACACCGGCGCGCACAAGGTGAACAACTGCATCGGCCAGGCGATGCTCGCGCGGCGCATGGGCAAGCCGCGCGTTATCGCTGAAACCGGCGCGGGACAGCACGGCGTGGCCACGGCCACGGTGGCCGCCCGCTACGGTATGGAATGCATGGTCTACATGGGTAGTGAGGACGTCAAGCGCCAGGCTGCCAACGTCTATCGCATGAAACTGCTGGGCGCCAGCGTGGTGCCGGTGAAGTCCGGCTCGAAGACCCTGAAGGACGCCCTCAACGAGGCCATGCGCGACTGGGTGACCCATGTCGGCGACACCTTCTACATCATCGGTACGGTGGCCGGCCCGCATCCCTACCCGATGATGGTGCGCGACTTCCAGGCGGTCATCGGTGAAGAATGTCGCGCGCAGATGCCGGAACTAGCCGGGCGCCAGCCGGACTATGTGATCGCCTGCGTCGGCGGCGGCTCCAACGCCATGGGCATTTTCTTCGACTACATTCCGGACGAGACGGTGAAACTGGTGGGCGTCGAGGCGGCCGGTTTCGGACTCGAAAGCGGTCATCATTCCGCTTCGCTTATCGCCGGCAGACCCGGCGTGCTGCATGGCAACCGCACCTACCTGTTGCAGGACGAGGACGGCCAGATCAGCGAGACGCACTCGATATCAGCTGGCCTCGATTATCCTGGCGTCGGCCCGGAGCATGCCTGGCTGAAGGACAGCCACCGTGCCGACTACGTTGCGGTGACCGACGACGAAGCCTTGGCCGCTTTCCACGCACTGTGTCGCTACGAGGGCATCATTCCGGCACTGGAATCGGCGCATGCGCTGGCCTATGCCGCGCAGTTGGCGCCGACGTTGCCGAAGGACAAGCTTTTGCTGGTCAATCTTTCCGGCCGCGGCGACAAGGACATGCATACGGTTGCCGAAAAATCAGGGATCGAATTCTGATGTCACGCATCAAGGGCACTTTCGAGAAACTTACAGGCCAAGGACGCAAGGCGCTGATCCCCTTCATTACCGCTGGTTATCCCGATCCGGCAATGACCCTGCCCTTGATGCGTGCCCTGGTGGCGGGCGGCGCGGACATCATCGAGTTGGGTGTACCCTTCTCCGATCCCATGGCCGACGGGCCTACCATCCAGCGCGCGTCGGAACGTGCGCTCAAGCACGGTATGTCTTTGCGTCAGGTGATGGCCATCGTGCGCGAGTTCCGCGCCGGCGATGCTTCTACGCCGGTGGTGCTGATGGGCTATGCGAATCCGATCGAGGCGATGGGGGCGGGCGCCTTTGCCGCCGAGGCAAAGCAGGCCGGGGTCGATGGTGTGCTGGTGGTGGACTACCCACCGGAAGAATGCGGCGAGTTCGTGTCCAAGCTCAAGACGGTCGGCATTGATCCCATCTTCCTGCTGGCGCCGACTTCGACGGATGGGCGTTTCGACCAGGTGGCCGCGGTCGGCAGCGGCTATATCTACTACGTGTCGCTGAAAGGCGTGACCGGGGCCGGGCATCTTGACCTGGACGAGGTGGCGCGGCGCATCCCTGTCATCCGGCAAAAGGTTGGTATGCCGGTGGGCGTGGGCTTCGGCATACGTGATGCCGAGAGCGCGAGACGCATAGCGACGGTGGCCGATGCCGTAGTCATTGGCAGTCGTATCATCGAAGAGATCGAAAACAGTCCGCGTGAGAAAGTCGCCGCCAATGTCTCGAATTTTCTCCGCGACATCCGCAATGCCATGGATGAGTCGGTTGTGCCCCACGAGGTGGTGCGATGAGTTGGCTGCAGAAACTGCTCCCTCCCAAGATCAAGCGTGCTGAGGGCGTCAAGAAGTCGATTCCAGAGGGCCTCTGGTGCAAATGCCCGAAATGCGAAGCTACGCTGTACATCTCGGATCTCGAGAAAAACCTCAATGTCTGCCCGAAGTGCGCCCATCATCACCGCCTCGATGCCCGTGCCCGACTCGACCTACTGCTCGACCCGGAAGGTCGCTTCGAAATCGGTGCCGAAGTCCTGCCGGTCGACCCGCTCAAGTTCAAGGATAGCAAACGCTATCCGGAGCGGCTCAATGCCGCGGCGGACGATACGGGAGAGGGCGATGCTCTGGTGGTGATGCAGGGTGCCATCAAGACGCTGCCGGTGGTCATCGCGGCGTTCGAGTTCGATTTCATGGGTGGTTCGATGGGCTCGGTGGTCGGTGAGCGCTTCGTGCGCGGTGTGCGAGTGGCTATCGAGCAGCAGATGCCGTTCGTTTGCGTCACTGCCACTGGAGGCGCTCGCATGCAAGAGGGCTTGTTTTCCCTTATGCAGATGGCCAAGACCACGGCAGCCATCACCCAGCTCTCGGCCAACCGGCTGCCCTTCATTTCCATCCTTACCGATCCGACCATGGGAGGCGTCTCGGCCAGCTTTGCCTTCGTCGGCGATGTAGTCATGGCCGAGCCGGGCGCACTGATCGGCTTTGCCGGCCCGCGTGTCATCGAACAGACGGTGCGCGAGAAACTGCCGGACGGCTTCCAGCGCGCCGAGTTCCTGCTGGAGAAGGGCGCCATCGACATGATTGTCGATCGGCGTGAAATGCGCGACAAGCTGGCGTCGTTGCTGTCCTTGCTGCAGAGAATCCCGGCAGTCTGATTTCCGGCAGGCTTGGGCCTGCCCCGGCAATGCAATCCATTTCCCCAACCCGACACACCCCGTTGCAAGGCTGGCTCGAGTACATCGAGGGTGCGCACGCGCAGGCCATCGAACTGGGACTGGAACGCGTGCAATGGGTCAAGCGTACGCTGGGTATTAAGCAAGACGTGCCGGTGATCATTGTCGGCGGCACCAATGGCAAGGGATCCATCTGTGCCATGCTCGAGCGTATTCTGCACTGCGCTGGCTACCGGGTCGGCCTCTACACCTCTCCGCATCTGCTCGATTACAACGAACGGGTGCGCATCGACGGCGACCCAGCCTCCGATGTGCAGCTGTGTGAATCCTTTGCACGGGTGGAAGAGGCGCGCGGAGACACGCATCTCACCTACTTCGAGTTCGGTACCCTGGCTGCCTGGCAGGCTTTTTCGATGGCCGGCGCCGATGTGGTCATCATGGAGGTAGGGCTGGGCGGGCGACTGGATGCGGTGAATACCTTTGATGCGGATTGCGCCATTGTTGCCTCGATTGATTTCGACCACATGGACTACCTTGGCGAAACACGTGAGGCGATCGGCTTCGAGAAGGCGGGGATATTCCGCCCCGGTCGGCCTGCCATCGTCGGCGATGCCCAGCCCCCCCACAGCCTGCTTGACCACGCCAGAAGCATCGACGCCGACCTGCAGGAGATGGGTAAAGATTTCGGCTATACGGCCGAGCGGGGACAGTGGGCCTATTGGGGACGGCGCGGCAGACGAGGGGGATTGGCTTATCCTGCGTTGCGTGGTGCCGTCCAGCTGGCGAACGCCAGCACGGCCATTGCCGGATTGGAAGCGCTGGTAGATCGATTGCCGGTCTCCATGCAGGATGTTCGCCGCGGCCTGATCGAAGTCGAATTGCCCGGCCGCTTTCAGGTTCTGCCGGGTCGGCCGACCGTGGTGCTGGATGTCGCCCACAATCCTCAGGCGGCCGGCGTCTTGGCGGATAATTTGGGCGGCATGGCTTTCCATCCCGAGACGTGGGCCGTAATCGGCATGCTGGCAGACAAGGATATCGCGAAGGTCGCCGAGCGCGTCAGGGGACGCATCGACCACTGGTTCGTGGCAGGCCTGCCCGGGCCGCGCGGGGCGACCGCAGAGGCGTTGGCGCGGATACTGGCGGACTGCGGCCTGCATGTCGAAGCGTGCTTCGATTCGCCGGCAAATGCCTACCGTGCAGCAAGGGAAGAGGCAGGGGAAAATGATAGAATTGTTGCCTTCGGTTCCTTCCTCACTGTGGCCGATGTGCTGCGCACGATAGACGATGAGCGAAAACGACGCACAACTTGAGCTGAAGAAACGTGCTCGCCGCCGCCTCGTCGGTGCCATAGCACTGGCAATGCTCGCGGCGATTGTCCTGCCGATGGTCATGGACCAAGCGCCCAAGCAACCGGTGCAGGACATCCAGATTCGCATTCCGGCTCAAGACGCCGGTGCGTTCACCTCCCGCATACTGCCCGTCAAGCCTGGGACGGCGCCCACGCCGTTGCCACAGGCGGGTACTGAAATCAAGGCGGAACTAAAGCCCGAAGCGAAAACCGAACAGCAGGACAAGGCGGCTTCAGCGAAGGCTGAAGTCAAACCCGTGGTTACGGCGGGCAAGTCGTCCGAGCCTCGCGCTGCGTCTCCGGCCGATGACAAGCCGCCGGCAAAGAAGCCCGTGGAAGCCAAGGCAAAACCCGGCCCGGCGTCCGGCAGCGGTGAGCAATGGGTGGTGCAACTCGGCGCCTACCGCGATCAGGCAAACGTGCGCAACTTGACGGCCAAGCTCAAGCAGCAGGGTTACAGTTTCTATACCGAAGAGTTGCCCTCTACTGACGGCGCCAACAAGACCCGTGTGCGTGCCGGCCCCTTTTCCAGCAAGGATGCGGCTGAAGCAGCGCGCGAGCGCATCAAGCGCATCGGCGTGGATGGCGTCGTCGCGCAGAAGTAAGCGGCAGTGACGGTTTTCGATTACGGTGCACTCGCCATTGTTGCCGCATCGGTCCTGCTGGGGGTCTGGCGCGGGCTCATCAGCGAAGTGCTTGCGCTGGCGGCATGGATAGCAGCGCTCCTGGCGGCGCGCGCCCTGGCGCCGGACATGGCGCCGATGTTCGGCGACTGGCTCAAGGAGCCGGCATTGCAGTACGCTGCGGCCTTTGCCGTGATTGCCGTGACGGTGCTGGTGACGGTTGCCTTGCTGCGCATTGCCCTGTCGAAGCTGCTGCGGGTGATCGGGCTGGGGCCGCTGGATCGTTTTCTCGGTGCAATATTCGGTGTCGCGCGCGGAGGGCTGGTGGTATGGTTGTGCGTGCTGATCGGCGGCCTTACGGTGCTGCCGCAGCAGGCTTGGTGGCGGCAGGCCTGGCTGGCGCCGCCGCTGGAAACCGCAGTACTGGCGGCCAAGCCTTGGTTGCCGGATACTGTGGCGAAGCGCATACGCTATAGGTGAGACATGTGCGGAATCCTGGGTGTCGTCGCGACGACGCCGGTAAACCAGCTTCTCTATGACGGCTTGCAGGTTCTTCAGCACCGCGGCCAGGATGCTGCAGGCATCGCCACGGCCGAAACCGGTGTATTCCACATGCACAAGGGGCCGGGATTCGTGCGCGACGTCTTCCGCACGCGCAACATGCGCAGCCTGCAGGGCAACTGGGGCATCGCCCATTGCCGCTACCCGACAGCCGGATCTGCTAACAACTCCGCCGAATCACAGCCCTTCTATGTGAATTCGCCCTTCGGTCTGATGCTCGCGCACAACGGCAATCTGACCAATGCCGAAGAACTGAAGCGCGAGATGTTCCTGCAGGATCTGCGCCACATCAATACCAATTCCGACTCCGAAGTGCTGCTCAACGTACTGGCGCACGAGCTGCAGGCGGCGGCGACCAAGTACCAGCTCGATGCCGAAACGATCTTCAAGGCAGTCGCCGGGGTGCACCGGCGCGTGCGCGGCGCCTATGCCGTGGTGGCCATGATTGCAGGCTACGGTCTGCTCGCGTTTCGCGATCCCTACGGCATCCGCCCCCTGATCGTCGGTCGCAATGTTACGCCGGCCGGCAACGAGTATCTGGTTGCATCCGAGAGTGTTGCGCTGGACACGCTGGGTTTCCAGATCATGCGCGACGTGGCGCCGGGCGAGGCTGTGCTAGTTGACATCCAGGGCAATTTCCACAGCAAGCAGTGCGCCGAGCGTACCCTGCGCGCACCCTGCATCTTCGAGTTCGTCTATCTAGCCCGGCCGGACTCGCTGATTGACGGTATTTCCGTCTATGAAAGCCGTGTCAAGATGGGGGAGCATCTGGCGGAGAAGATCCGCCACACGCTGCCGCACATCGACATCGATTCCGTCATTCCGATTCCCGATTCCAGCCGTCCGTCGGCCATGGCACTGGCCACCCGGATGAATCTTCCCTATCGCGAAGGCTTCGTCAAGAATCGTTATATCGGCCGCACATTCATCATGCCCGGCCAGGCGGAACGGCGGAAATCGGTTCGGCAGAAGCTCAATACTATCGCCCAGGAGTTCCGCGGGAAAAGCGTGCTGCTGGTGGACGACTCCATCGTGCGCGGCACCACCAGCCGGGAGATCGTGCAGATGGCGCGCGATGCCGGCGCACGCAAGGTGTATTTCGCTTCGGCCGCGCCGCCGGTGCGCTTCGCCAACGTCTACGGCATCGACATGCCGTCACGCCACGAATTGATCGCCAGCGATCGCAACGACGACGAAATCTGTCGAGAGATCGGCGCCGACGGCCTGATCTACCAGGACATCGAGGCACTCAAGGCGGCAGTGCATTCGCTCAATCCATCGATCACGGTGTTCGAGACGTCCTGCTTTGACGGCTGTTATGTCACCGGGGATGTCACCGCCGAATATCTCAACAGTGTCGAGAACCAGCGTAGTGACGGCAACTTGAGCGGTGAGGATGGCGAGGCGGCCCAACTCGATCTCAATCTCGTCGTATCGGATTGACAGGAGCCACAACCCCGTGTAGTTTCCGGATTGCGCCGATTTGATATCAGCTTGCGGGCGCCTAATAAATGCGGCTAAAGCGAAGGGAAAACCCGGTCGCTCAGCTGCGCCGGGTTTTTTATTGCGGGATTGGATCATGGACAAGAAATTCGATCTGGAGACACTGGCGGTGCGCGCGGGCATTCAGCGCAGCCAGTTCAACGAGCATGCCGAGGCGCTTTACCTGACCTCGAGCTTCGTTTTCGACAGTGCCGCCCAGGCGGCAGCCCGTTTCTCGGGGGAGGAAGCCGGGTTTGTTTATGGCCGCTTTTCCAATCCCACCGTCAGCATGCTGCAGGAGCGACTGGCGGCGCTGGAAGGCGGCGAGGCCTGTATCGCCATGGCGAGCGGCATGGCCGCCATCCTGTCGACCGTCATGGCGCTCATGCGAGCCGGCGAGCATATCGTTGCCTCCCGTGGAATGTTCGGCGCCACACAGCAGTTGTTCGGCGGCGTCCTGCCGAAGTTCGGTATCGACACCACATTTGTCGAGTCGGGCGAGCCGGAGGCGTTTCGGGCCGCGTTGCGGCCACAGACCAAGCTCGTTTTCATCGAAACGCCGTCGAACCCACTGACCGAAGTGCTCGATATCGCCGCCCTGACCCGGGTCGCGCATGCCGGTGGCGCGTTGCTGGCGGTCGACAACTGCTTCTGTTCGCCGGCCCTGCAACGCCCGCTGGACCTGGGAGCCGATCTGGTGATTCATTCCGCCACCAAATACCTTGACGGTCAGGGTCGCGTGCTGGGCGGGGCAGTGGTTGGCCGCAAGGAACTGACCGAAGAGGTGTTCAAATTCCTGCGCACAGCCGGCCCGTCCATCTCTCCGTTCAATGCTTGGGTGATCCTGAAGGGGTTGGAAACTCTGCACATCCGCATGGAGGCACAATCCGCCGCGGCGCTGGAACTTGCGCAATGGCTAGAAGCACAGCCGCAGGTTGCACGGGTGTATTACCCCGGGCTACCCTCGCATCCGCAGCATGCTCTGGCAATGCACCAGCAGAAATCAGGTGGCGCCATTCTCTCTTTCGATGTGAGGGGCGGCCGCGAGCAGGCGTGGCGGGTGGTTGATGCGACGCGCCTGATCTCGATCACGGCGAATCTGGGCGATACCAAGAGCACCATCACTCATCCGGCGAGTACAACGCATGGACGCATCAGCGCGGAGGCGCGTGCCACCTCGGGCATTCGTGAAAGTCTGCTGCGCGTGGCCGTCGGCCTCGAATCCGTGGCGGACCTTAAGATCGATCTGGCGCGGGGGCTGGCGTTGATTTAGGCGAGCATGATCTGCCGGCAGCCGCTTTCGTCACAGGTGAGATAGCCACCGGTTTCGTACCAGTCCGGCAGCACCCAGCGTTCGCAGGGTACGCTGTCGATAACCAGCGCGTGGTGGTTCGGGCGATGCGTATGGCCATGGATGAGGCGGGTGCATTGGTGCAAAGTCAGTGCCCGCAGGACGGCGTCCGAATTCGTATCCATGATCTCTATTGGCTTGCTGCGCTTTTGTGATTCGCTTTTACAGCGTAGTGCCTCGATCTGCTGCTTGCGGCGTGAGAGCGGTAAGGCCAGAAACGTCTGCTGCCATTCAGGCGAGCGCACTTCGGTGCGAAAAGCCTGGTAGGCGTTGTCGTCAGTACATAGCGTGTCGCCATGCATGAGCAGGGTGGGGGTGCCGTGAAGTTCGATGACGGCAGGTTCGGGCAGCAGGGACAGGCCGGCAGCACGGGCAAAGTCTGCACCGGCGAGGAAATCTCGATTACCTGCCATGAAATAAAGACGCACACCGGATTCCGACAAGGTGCGCAGGGCGGCGCAAATAGCGGCGTTGAAGGCGTCGTCGAGGTTGTCGTCGCCCGCCCAGTACTCGAACAGATCGCCGAGTATGTAAAGCGCCTCGGCCTGTCGCGCCGGACCGGCGAGAAACTCAATGAAGAGCCGGTTGATGTGCGGCCGGCTCGAGCAGAGGTGCAGGTCGGAGATGAAGAGCGTAGCCATCGCCGACCGTTCGCGTCAGGCGACTTCAGCCTTTTCGATCACCACGTCGTCGACAGGGACGTCTTGATGGAAACCTTTGCTGCCAGTCTTGGCACCTTCGATCTTGTCTACTACGTCCATGCCCTCGACCACTCTGCCGAAAACGCAATAACCCCAGCCCTGGCCGCTCGGTGCAGTATGGTTGAGGAAGGCATTGTCCTTGGCGTTGATGAAGAACTGCGCAGTGGCCGAATGCGGATCGCCAGTACGCGCCATGGCGATGGTGTAGCGATCGTTTTTCAGGCCGTTAGTGGCCTCGTTCTGGATCGGTGCCTGGGTCGATTTCTGGTTCATGCCCGGCTCGAAGCCACCGCCCTGGATCATGAAGCCGCCGATGACGCGGTGGAATACCGTGTTGTCGTAGTGGCCGGCCTCGACATAGGCGAGGAAGTTCTTCACCGTCTCGGGGGCCTTGGTGGCGTCCAGTTCCAGGACGATGGTGCCGAAGTTGGTGTGCAGCTTGACCATGTTTTCTCCTATTATTTGGCGGATTTTGCTTCAGACTGAAGTCGGGCGGATTCGATCACAATGGGATCGACCGGCACGTTCTGGTGAAAACCTGCGTTGCCGGTCTTCACTTTGGCGATTTTTTGCACGATGTCAAAGCCCTGCGTGACCTTGCCGAATACCGCATAGCCCCAGCCGTCGCGAGACGGGTAGTCGAGCGGGTGGTTGTCGGCGAGATTGATGAAGAACTGTGCCGAAGCGGAATGCGGATCCTGTGTACGCGCCATGGCGAACGTGCCGGCCGCGTTCTTCAGCCCGTTCTTCGCCTCGTTCTCGATTGGTGTGCGGGTCGGCTTCTGCTTCATGCCCGATTCGAAGCCACCGCCCTGGATCATGAAGCCGTCGATGACGCGGTGGAAAATCGTGCCATCGTAGAAACCGTCCTTCACGTACTGGAGAAAGTTCTCGACAGTTTTCGGCGCCTTGTCGGCATACAGTTCGATGACGATGAGTCCCTGGTTCGTCTTCATCTCGACGATTGGGTTGGCGGCGAGGACGGTCAGGCTCATAAGCAGGCCGATGGCCAGCGTGCATAGCTTCTTCATTGCAGGATTCCCGTAAAAAGAGAAGCGGGCTACGCGCCCCCTTCGTAGACAATTTTCCACGCGCCGTCTTCCTTCATCCAGTACTGGCGCTTTTTCATGACATTGTTGAGATTGCTGCTCTTGTAGTCCTGATCGAAGGTAACGACAACCAATTCCTCCTTGCCAGGATCGCGGAACATACTGATGTTGAGCGTGCTGACCTTGAGCCACTGTTTTCCCGCATTGACCTGCCGCTTTTGCATTGCCCACTGGTCAAGGTTATGGTTTCCGTCCCGGAAGCGCTTCGAGTAGTGGTGCAGGTATTTGTCTGTATCGAGGCTTTCCCAGTCGCGGCGCCAGTCCTCGATGCTGTCTAAGAGTGCGGCGCGCTCGGTCTGCCAGTCGTCGAGAGAGAGCCATTCGATGCTGTTGGAAATAATGACCGGCGTGGTGCCGATCTGCAGGTTTTTCGCCAGCGCGTCGAGATCCTGGTTGGCCAGCACGACGCAACCGTCGGAAGCCTTGGGCGGGCGCGAGAAGGTGTCGGTAGGCGTGCCGTGAAGCCAGATGCCGTGGCCGTTACGGCCCAGGCGCTTGTCCCACTCGTTTGGATAGTTGATAGGGAAGGCACCGTTGCCGTAGAAGTCGGTCAGCTTCTGTCGCGGCAGGCTGGCAGTGACGTGATAAACGCCGATTGGAGTCTTCTTGTCCCCTTCGCGTACCTTGTCGGTACCGGCCTTGCCATGCGAGATGTAGTAGTCGGCGACGAAGCGCGGCCGACCGTCTACATTCCGGTAGAGATAGAGTCGGGCCTTCTGTGTGTCGACCACTACGGCGTACTTCTGCTCAGGGTGCATCTGCAGCAAGTAGCGCGGCACGTAATCGGTCGACGGCTTGTCGCGATAGGCCTTGAGTCGGGCAATGGCTTCGTCACGCAAATCGGCCAGCTTGCCCTGTGGTGCATTGGCGACGTTGCCGAGCGTGACGAGCGGGCGTGAGCGGGCCAGCAGAATATCGCCCTTGATGAGGTAGCCCAGGCGAAAATTCGGATAGAGCTTGAGCAGTTTTTCCGTCTGAACAAGTGCCGTATCGAGCTGGTTCTGCTCGATATCAGTGAAGACCTGGGCCAGCATCGGCTCCAGCCCTGAGTCAGAGTATGCAGGTTCGGGCAAGGCCGGGAAAGCCACGCCGGCAGCAGCCAGGCAAAGCGCCGCCGCCAGGAGTCGAATACGTCGGCAACCGTTCATCAGTTGGAGACCTGCTCCTGCTGGATCAGCCACTTGCCGCTACGGCTGACCAATACCATGGCCTTGGTGGTGGAGGACTTGAATTTGCCGGACGTGTAATACTGGCGAAACTTGGCGGTGGCCCGATCGCCCTCGATCGTAATCTGCATTTTTTCGATGCTGATCTGTATCGAAGCGGGTTTGTCGATGCGGCGTGTGCGCTCGGCTTCCCAGGCGCTTCGCGGTTCGCCTCCTGGTGTCTTGAAATCAGCCGCGTAGGCGGCGAGATAAGTCTTGATGTCTTTTCTCGACCAAGCCGTAGCCCAGTCACGGATGGCTTTTTCCACATCCTGCTTGTCGCTGGCGGCACTGTGGTTTTCGACTGCTGGAGCTGGTTTCGCTTCGGACGGTTGGGCAACCGGTGCAGGCTCGGATTTTACGACCGGGGCGGGTTCAGATTTGGCGGCTGTTGCGACCTCGACTTTCGCGGCTGGAGTCGCGGGTGCAGGCGGTGGAACCTTGCCGGATGTGCTGCGCGAGGCGAGCGTTGCCGGCCGTGAGGATGTGCCCATCAAGTCCCGGATCAGTGCCAGTTTGGATTGTGCGCTGGTATTGGAGGAGTCGATCTGCAGCGCCTTGTCGTAGGCCTGGCTAGCCATGCGTGCATAGATGTCGCCGAGATTCTCGTGGGCCGTGGCATAGGAGGGGTGGGTACGGATGGCCATCTCGAGTGCGTTCTTTGCTTTCTCGTACTGGCGCTGCTGGGCATAGAGAACGGCAAGATTGTTATAGGGTTCCGGTAATTCCGGGTAGTCTTCAGTCAGTTTGGTAAAGACGGCAATAGCGTCGTTTTGGCGGTTCATTTCCGTCAGGATGAGCCCCTTCAGGAAGCGTGCTTGGGCGTCCTTCGGCTTGGCGACCAGTACCTGCTCAGTCTTCTCCAATGCGGGCCCGAGTTGGCCCTGCTTCATGAGGCGGTTAGCGTCCTGGAGGGTGTCTGCGCACGCGGCCAGCGGGATCAGGGCAATCAGGCCGGCGCAAATCAGGCTGGCGAACGCGTGCGGGAAAGCGGAAAAGCGGTGGAGGGTCATTATGTTATACTTTTCGGCTATAGGCGTTTGAATAGTCTGGCATTCTAACAAGAACGGCGCCGGATCAACAATAATTGCCTTTTTAGTTACGGCATGCGCCCGCTCATGCGGGCATAAGCCTTCCCTGGCCTTCTCTGAACTGCGTTTTCCAGCCAATCCGCCGTTTTCCAGTACGCCCTGCTCTCAATGCTGAAAATCTACAATACCCTGCTACGCGGCAAGCAGGTGTTTGCCCCGATCGAGCCCGGACTCGTGCGCATGTACGTCTGCGGCATGACCGTATATGACTATTGTCATCTCGGCCATGCTCGCGTGCTGGTGGTGTTTGACCTCGTGGCCCGCTGGCTGCGTGCTTCCGGCTACAAGGTTGTGTACGTGCGCAACATCACCGACATCGACGACAAGATCATTCGTCGGGCGCAGGAGAATGGTGAGTCGATCCAGGCGCTGACTGACCGCTATATCGCCTTCATGCATGAGGATGCTGCCGCGCTGGGTGTGCAGAAGCCCGACCATGAGCCACGTGCGACGCAATATGTGGCAGCCATGCAACGCTTGATCGGTGCGTTGGAAAAGAACGGCTACGCCTACGTCGCCGCCAACCGTGACGTCTGTTACAGCGTGCGCAAGTTCGAAGGTTACGGCCGGCTCTCCGGCAAGTCTCTGGAAGATTTAAGAGCAGGCGAGCGTGTCGACGTGATGCAAGACAAGCACGATCCCCTCGACTTTGTTCTCTGGAAGCACGCCAAGGCAGATGAACCCGATGAGGCGAAATGGGCATCGCCTTGGGGCAGCGGCCGCCCCGGCTGGCACATAGAATGTTCGGCCATGAGTTCGGAATTGCTCGGGCCGCATTTCGATATCCATGGCGGCGGACAGGATCTGCAGTTCCCGCATCACGAGAACGAAATTGCGCAAAGTGAGGGCGCACATGGCTGCTGTTTCGTGAACTACTGGATGCATAACGGCTTCGTGCGGGTGGATGACGAGAAGATGTCCAAATCGCTCGGCAACTTCTTCACCATTCGCGAGGTGTTGAAAAAGTACGATGCCGAGGTGGTGCGCTTCTTTATCCTGCGTGCCCACTATCGTAGCCCGCTCAACTACTCGGACGTACACCTCGACGATGCGCGCACCGCACTGATGCGTTTCTATACGGCGCTGAAAAATGTTGTCCCGACGTCGGCTGACATCGACTGGGGGTTGCCGCAGGCGGCGAAATTCCGCGAGGCGATGGACGACGACTTCAATACGCCCGAGGCGATCGCTGCCTTGTTCGAGCTGGCCAATGAAGTGAACCGCACGCAGTCTGCGTCGGCGGCCGGTCAGCTCAAAGCCCTGGCCGGTGTTCTCGGCCTGTTGCAGCGCGATCCGGTTGTGTTCTTGCAGGCGGTTCCCGGCACGACAGGGGAATTTGATCCGGCGATGATCGAGGCACGCATCCTGGCGCGAAGTACCGCAAAGAAGCTGAAAGATTTCGCCGAAGCAGACCGCATTCGCGCAGAACTACTGGCGGGCGGGATCGTCCTGGAAGACAAGCCAGGCGGCGCCACTGAGTGGCGCCGCGCTTGAACGCTTACTGAAGAAATTGTCCGCTGCTGCGGACAATGGACAGATCGACGAAGGATGAGCCGATGTGGCTCTCCGTCGAATAGTCAACGCTGAAATCTCCCAAATCGAAGTTGTGCAGGGTCTCGAGTGCCGAGACGAATTTCGCGCGTGTCAGATCCTTTCCCGCACGCTTGAGGCCCTCAACCAGCACTTTGGCTGCGATATATCCCTCTAGCCCGGCGTGGTGGGCCTGTTGCTGCTGCTTGGCCTTGGCCAGTGCATCCCTGTATTGGCGCACCACGACGTATTTGCTGCTCCAGGGTGAAGGAACGACCTGGGCGATGCCCATGCCCGTCGCGTCGGCACCCAGTTCCTCACGTAGTTGCGTAGCGCTAACGACAGACAGCCCGAAAAACTGCGGGCGTTCGCCGGTCTTGATGTATTCCTTGATGAAGACGATAGAGGCCTTGCCGGCTGTCGCCATGATGATGGCGCCGGGCTTGGCCTTGGCGATGGTCTCGGCCGGCGTCTTTCCATCGAAGCTGGTCGCATTGATTGGCCCAAGGGCGACCGCCTTCAGCTTGAACTTGGCGAGTGCGTCTTCAGCACTCTTGAGGCCCGCCTTGCCGAAATTGTCATCCTGGTAGGCGATGGCGATATCCTTGACGCCGACAGTCACCAATTGTTCGACCATCTTGAACATTTCATCCCCATAGCTGGCGCGCAGGAGAAACAGCCAGTGGTTGGGTTTTCGCAAGCCGTCGGCACCCGTGTAGGGGGCGATGAATGGGATTTGTGCCTTTGCCACCAGTGGCAGGGTGGCGAGGGTTGCGCCGGTGCCGGCATAGCCGAAAAGCGCGAAGACTTTGTCCTCGTTGATCAGTTTCTCGGTGTTTTCGGCGGCGCGTTTCGGATTGTAGGCATCGTCCAGCGTGACCAGATGGAGTTTGCGGCCATGGACACCGCCCTTGGCGTTGATCTGGTTCAGATAGAGCTTGATGCCGTTTGTGTAGTGAACACCGTTCTCAGCCATCGGTCCGCTGAGTACCACCGACTGGCCGAACAGTATGCTGTCCGGAGTGACCCCCGTTTCCGCCCCGGCGCCGGCAGCACAGAGCAGACCGAATGAAACAAAGACGAGAAATCGCCAGAGAATCCTTTTCATAACCGCCCTCCTCCATCAATAGTTTTTTGCCGGTGAGCCGCCCAGCCGGTGTGTTCTGCCTTGTTCGATACCTGCTAGTGGTTTCCCTGATATTGGAAGTATCAGCAATTGCGATAGCAAATATCGTGCTGTTGAATAAAGCGATACAAAACAGCAAGACGAACAGCAGTTAATGTGTTATTTGAGGGCGATTTATACGCGCCATGTTCGCGATATGCAAGTGCCGGGTGGCGAGGGCAGCAAAGGGTGGGGGTGGGCGCAGAACTGTCCTCTTTACTGCCGAGGCTGCAGGAAGTAGCGCGCGGTTAGCTGCCGAAGAAATCCTTGACCCGATCCATCCAGGACTTGGCGCGCGGATTGTGGCGCGAGCCGTCGGTGATGTTGATGGCCTCCAGTTCGCGCAGGAGTTCCTTCTGGCGCTCAGTGAGATTGACCGGCGTTTCCACCACGACATGGCACATGAGGTCGCCATGGCCATGACTGCGCACCCCCTTGATGCCCTTGCCGCGCAGGCGAAAGACCTTGCCGCTCTGTGTTTCGGCCGGGATCTTGATCTTGGCCATGCCGTCAAGGGTAGGAATTTCGATTTCACCGCCCAGCGCGGCAATGGTGAAGCTTACCGGCATTTCGCAATGCAGGTCGTCGTGGTCGCGCTGGAAAACCTGGTGCGGCTTGATGTGGATCTGCACATAGAGATCACCTGAGGGGCCGCCACTGACGCCATGCTCACCCTCGCCGGAGAGACGGATGCGGTCGCCTTCGTCGACCCCTGCCGGGATCTTCACTGACAGCGTCTTGTGTTGCTTGACACGCCCGGCACCGTGGCAGGTCTGACAGGGGTCGGCAACGAAGCGCCCGTTGCCGTGGCATTTCGGACAGGTTTGCTGGATCGAGAAAAAGCCCTGCTGCATGCGCACCTGGCCATGACCGTGACAGGTCGGGCAGGTCGTGGGCGAGGTGCCCTTTTTTGCGCCGCTGCCGCCGCAGGCTTCGCATTGCTCCATGGTCGGGATGCGGATACGCGTCTCCGCGCCGCGCGCGGCGTCTTCCAACGAAATTTCAAGGTTGTAGCGTAGGTCGGCGCCGCGATAAACGCCGCTGCGCCCGCCGCCGCGTCCGCCGCCGAAGATGTCGCCGAAGATGTCGCCGAATGCATCGGCGAAACCGCCCGCCCCGCCCGGGCCGAAGCCCCCCGCCTGCGGGTCAATGCCGGCATGGCCGTACTGGTCGTAGGCGGCGCGCTTCTGTGCATCCGACAGAATCTCGTAGGCTTCCTTGGCCTCCTTGAAATACTCCTCGGATTTGGGGGTGTCCGGATTGCGATCCGGATGGTGCTTCATGGCCAGCTTGCGGTAGGCCTTCTTGATTTCCTCCTCGGAAGCATCGCGATTGAGCCCGAGGATCTCGTAAAAGTCTTTTTTTGCCATGGCTGCTTACCGGACGGGCATAGGTGCGCACTGGCCGGGTTCGGCGTCACCGCATGTGACGTCTCGAGCCCGGCCAGTCGGGACTGCTACGGAAATAGGCGCCCTAATCCTTCTTGCCCTTGACTTCGGTGAACTCCGCATCCACCACGTCGGCGTCGTCCTGCTTGCCGCCGGCATCGTGGCCGCCAGGTGTGCCGCTTGCTGCACCGGCCGCCGCCTGCTGCTCGGCGTAGACCTTCTCGCCGAGTTTCTGGCTGACCTGGGCGAGGGCAGTGGTCTTGGCCTCGAGGGCCTCCTTGTCGTTTCCCTTGAGGGCCTCTTCGGCCTCCTTCAGTGCCGCCTCGATCTGGCCTTTTTCGTCGGCGTCGATCTTGTCGCCGTGATCCGCCAGCGCTTTCTTCACCGAGTGGATCATGGCGTCGCAGGCGTTGCGCGCGCCGACGATCTCGAGCGCTTTCTTGTCTTCCTCGGCATGCGCCTCGGCGTCCTGCACCATGCGGTTGATCTCTTCCTCATTGAGGCCGGAACTCGCCTGGATCTTGATCTTGTTCTCCTTGCCGGTGGCCTTGTCCTTGGCCGACACGTGCAGGATGCCGTTGGCGTCGATGTCGAACGTCACTTCGATCTGCGGCATGCCGCGCGGAGACGGCGGAATGTCGGTCAAATTGAACTGTCCCAGGCTCTTGTTGCCGGACGCCACGTCGCGCTCGCCCTGCAGGACATGGATGGTCACGGCCGACTGGTTGTCGTCGGCCGTTGAGAACACCTGGCTCTGCTTGGTCGGGATGGTGGTGTTCTTGGTGATGAGCTTGGTCATCACGCCGCCCAGCGTCTCGATGCCGAGCGACAGGGGGGTGACATCGAGCAGGAGCACGTCCTTGACCTCACCCTTGAGTACGCCGGCCTGGATGGCGGCACCGACGGCGACGGCCTCGTCCGGGTTCACGTCCTTGCGCGGCTCCTTGCCGAAGAAAGCCTTGACCGCGTCCTGCACCTTGGGCATGCGCGTCATGCCGCCGACGAGGATCACGTCCTCGACATCGGAAACCTTGATCCCCGCATCCTTGATGGCGACACGACAGGGTTCGACGGTGCGGGCGATGAGATCCTCCACCAGGCTTTCGAACTTGGCGCGGGTGATCTTCATGGTCAGGTGCTTCGGACCCGAGGCGTCCGCCGTGATGTAGGGCAGGTTGATCTCGGTCTGCTGCGAACTGGACAACTCGATCTTGGCCTTTTCCGCCGCTTCCTTGAGGCGTTGCAGGGCCAGCACGTCGGCCTTGAGGTCAACACCCTGATCCTTCTTGAATTCGGTGACGATGTAGTCGATCAGGCGCTGGTCGAAGTCCTCGCCGCCGAGGAAGGTGTCGCCGTTGGTGGACATCACCTCGAACTGGTGCTCGCCCTCGATCTCGGCAATGTCGATGATGGAAACGTCGAAGGTGCCGCCGCCGAGGTCGTAGACAGCGATCTTGCGGTCGCCTTCGCGCTTGTCGAGGCCGAAGGAGATGGCAGCCGCGGTCGGCTCGTTGATGATGCGTTTGACCTCCAGGCCGGCGATCTTGCCGGCATCCTTGGTGGCCTGGCGCTGGCTGTCGTTGAAGTAGGCGGGCACGGTGATGACGGCCTCAGTGACTTCCTCGCCGAGGTAGTCTTCCGCCGTCTTCTTCATCTTGCGCAGCACTTCGGCGGAGACCTGTGGCGGCGCCATTTTCTTGTCGCGCACCTCCACCCAGGCGTCGTTGTTGTCCGCCTTGACGATCTTGAAGGGCATCATGTTGATGTCCTTCTGCACCTCCTTCTCTTCGAAACGGCGGCCTATCAGGCGTTTCACCGCGAAAAGGGTGTTCTTGGCGTTGGTCACCGCCTGGCGTTTTGCCGAAGCCCCGCACAGGATCTCGCCGTCGTCCGTGTAGGCGACGATGGAGGGGGTGGTGCGCGCCCCCTCGGAGTTCTCGATGACCTTGGGCTTGCCGCCCTCCATGATGGCCACGCAGGAGTTGGTGGTGCCGAGGTCGATGCCGATGATCTTTCCCATGATGGTTCCTTGAATACGTTGGATTGCGTTGTTAAGCTTGTGTTCGATATGGGGTTTCGGGTGATTTTTTCAAGCCCCCCTGGCTTTGGAGACGATGACCAGCGCCGGCCGGATCACCCGATCATTGAGGCTATAACCTTTCTGCAATACGGTCAGCACGCGGTTGGGTTCGCCCTCGTCTTCCTGGGTGTTGATGGCCTGGTGCTGGTGCGGGTCGAACTTGTCGCCTGCAGGGTTGATCTCCGCCAGGCCGAATTTCTCGAAGGCGGCAGAGAGCTGTTTCAGGGTCAGTCCGACACCGTTTCTCAAGTTGTCGACCGTATCATTTGCCGTGAGCAGCGCAGCCTCCAGGCTGTCCTTGACCGGCAGCATCTCAGCGGCGAACTTTTCGGCGGCATACTTGTGCGCCTTGGCAACGTCTTCCTGGGCGCGTCGGCGCAGGTTCTCCGTTTCGGCCTTGGCGCGAAGCCAGGCGTCATGATGTTCGGCGGCCTTCAGTTCGATCTGACGCAGCAACTCTTCCGGGCTGGGCGAGGTCTCGACCTGGCCTTCCTGCCCGGGTGCGGATGCCGTTGCCGATGCGTCGATTCCGGACGATTCCAGATTCGGCGGGGTGCTTGGGGTGTCTTGCATGCTCCTTCTCCCTGGGACAATGCGTACGAATTTGATGGCAGATTTGGCTATTTCAAGGGGGCAGATTGTAATGCAAGGCCGGATATTTTCCCGCCGACACCCGGTCGACACCCTTGCCGCCCGTCCCCGGCGGGCCTAGGATAGCCCGATGAAAAGGGTGGACGAGATCGAGTACATCGGCCAGTACCGCGTCATCCGGGCGCTGGGACAGGGCGCCACGGCCGCCGTGTATCTGGCGGAGGCGCCCGGACGGGCCGAGCCGGTGGCCATCAAGCTGGTGCGCTTCGGCGGGGGGGCGGACGAGGCGCAGTGGACGCGCCGGCTGAAGAAACTGTTTGCCACGGAAGGGGCGATGGCAAGAAAGCTCGATCACCCCAACATCATCCGTATCCACGATACCGTACTCGAAGAGGATCAGGCCTATATCGTGATGGAGTACGTCGCGGGAAGGGAATTATCGAACTTCTGCGCCTTCAACACGCTGCTGCCTCTGCACCGCGTCGTCGGCATCGTCTTCAAGTGCTGCCTGGCGCTCGACTATGCCTTCAAGCAGGGCGTCATCCACCGCGACATCAAGCCGGCCAACATCCTGGTTGATGAAGCCGACAACGTCAAGATCATGGATTTCGGCCTGGCGCTGAATACCGCCAAGAAGAGCGAGACCGATTCGACCTTCATCATGGGCGTCGGCTCGCCGGCCTACATGTCGCCGGAGCAGATCAAGGGCTACCCGCTCAACCAGAAGACCGACCTGTATTCGCTAGGCGTGGTGCTGTTCAACCTGCTGACCGGGCGCCTGCCCTTCCGCGCGGTGAACACGGCCCAACTGGTCTACAAGATCATCAATGCCGAGCCGCCGATGCCGAGCCAGATCAATCCGAATGTGCCCGCGTCGATGGACAAGATCATCCGCCGGGCGCTGGAAAAGGATCTCTACTCACGCTATCGCAACGGCGCGGAGATGGCGCAGGACCTGTCGGCCGTGCGTTATCAGGTCGTCGACGACAACTGGGTGGCACTTGACACCACGCGGCTGCACGCACTCAGAAAACTGGATTTCTTCCGCGGCTTCGAGGAACTGGAGTTGTGGGAAGTGCTGCGCATCAGTACCTGGCGCGAGATTCCTGCGGATGTCCTGCTCATGCGCGAGGGCGACGAGGAATCGGATTTCGGCATCATCGTCGAAGGCGAGGTCGAGGTATCGGTCGGGGACAGGGTCATCTGCCGGCTCGGCGTCGGCGAAGTGGTGGGCGAACTGGCCTATCTCAACCAGGAGGCGCCGCGCCGGAGTGCCTCGGTTGTCACACTGACGCCGATCGTCTATCTGGATGTGAACAAGGCTGCTCTGGCCTTGGCGACCGAGGAGTGCTTCCAGCGTTTCCAGAAGAACCTGGTCGCCACCGCGATCAAGCGCCTGATCGCCGCGGACCATGCCTTGTCCAGCCTGGGCGAAGAGGCTCGCAAGCCGTCGGCGACGGACAGGCTGGAAATCGAACTGGAGCTGCTTGATGAGCCGCCGGCGGATGCCGAGCCCAGCAAGGAGGCATGATGCGCCCGCCGACATCGACGTTTTCTGCGGCTTGCGGAAAGTCAGTCGCCACAGGACGGCGATGGCGGTGGTGAGACGCGCCTGACGCGATGAAAGAAGCTGGCCCGGGAACGAAGCTTTCGCAGAAAGTAGATGTTCGCGGCGCGATTCGCGCGCCAGGGCGTCTCAGGGTTTCATATCGGCATGGCGGACCAAAACTTGAGAGGCGAATCGCCGCCGTGACGGACGGCGATTTTTCAGGCGTGGGCGGTGATCCAGCGCACCAGGTTACCTGTGTCCATGGCGCCGGACTGGCGCGCGATCTCCTCGCCGTTGCGGAAAATGATCAGGGTAGGGATGCTGCGGATGCCGAGGCGGGCGGCGATTTCCTGTGCCTCTTCGGTATTCAGCTTGGCGAGACGATAGCGCGGTTCGAGTTGATGGGCGGCCTGGGCGAAGGCCGGCGCCATCATGCGGCAGGGGCCGCACCAGGGCGCCCAGCAATCCACGACCACCGGGATGTCGCTGCGGCCGATATGGCCTTCAAAAGAAGCGGCATCCAGTTCCACGGGATGGCCGGTAAACAGGCGCTGCTTGCACTTGCCGCACGTCGGATGGTCGGCCAGGCGAGCGGCGGGCACGCGGTTAGCAGCGTGGCAATGGGGACAGGCGATCGTGAGCGGATCGGACATCGTCATGGCTCCTTCTGGGTACGGCTCCAACATGAAGGCGCTTCTGGAGGAATTCAAGACGCATAAATGTCTAAAGTATTGACCTGATTTGCCGAAAAATCACTTCGATAACCCTGTTTGGAGAATGAAGTGAAGACAAAGGCTCCGATTTACGGCGTGACCCGCGTCGATAATGAAACCAGCCGCACGCATGGCTGGCTGGTGACGATCCAGCGACGGGGCGTCATTTTCCGCAAACAGTTCAGCGATGGCATATTGGGCGGCAAGAGCAAGTCGCTGGCGGCGGCCAAGGCGTATCGCGACGAAATCGTGGAAAAGCACCCGCCGTTCTCCAAACGCGAACATGCCGAGATCGTGAAGAAGAACAATAAGTCAGGAGTGGTCGGCGTATGTCGTTACTGTGCTTCGGAGGCGAGCCAAAAGCCGCATGCGGAAAAACGCTGGTTCTGGGTAGCATCCTGGGTGCTGCCCGATGGCCGCGCCAAGCGCATCAAGTTCTCCGTAAAGAAATACGGCGAGGAGGGCGCCTTCAAGATGGCCGTCAAGGCCCGTCGCGGTGCGGTCAGGCAGATGGCGGGCGATTTCGATCCTGGCGCGACGCGGCGCAAGAGGCGCATGTCGCGTAGCTGAATCCCGGGAAGTCAGGCAGGCGGGTGCTTGCCGGCCATTCCCGCCAGCGCTTCGATCCATTCGTGGCGTTCGTTCAGGCAGGGAATGTAGCGAAACTCCGTGCCGCCGGCGGCGAGGAAAGCCGCCTTGCATTCAAGAGCGATCTCTTCCAGCGTTTCCAGGCAATCCGAGACGAAACCCGGGCAGACCACGTCTACCCGCTTCATGCCTTCCCGCGCCAGGGCTTCGAGCGTCGCCTGGGTGTAAGGTTGCAGCCATTTGGCCGGGCCGAAACGGGACTGGAAGGTGATCGCGTAATCCGTTTCTGCAAGGCCGAGCGCCGCCGCCAGCAAGTGGCCGCTCTCCAAGCATTGGCCATAATAGGGATCGCCGCGCTCGATGCTGACTTTGGGCAGGCCGTGAAAGCTCATCACCAGTTTTTCGGGCCGGCCATAGTCCATCCAGTGGGCGTTGATGCTGGCAGCCAAGGCGGCAATATAGCGTGCGTCGTCGTGGAAGCTTTCAATTGTGCGGATCTCGGCAGCCCCTGGATTTCGTCGCGCCCATGCGGATACGGCATCCATGGCGCTGGCCGTAGTGCTGAAGGAATACTGCGGGTAGAGCGGCAGGATGAGGATCTGCGAGCATCCCAGCGCTTTCAGCCGGTCCAGGGCGTTGCCTAGCGAGGGCTCACCGTAGCGCATGGCCCAGGCGATGGCCATGTTGCCCTGCCCAGACTGTCCCAGGTAGCCGCGCAGGAGCTTGGCCTGGCGTTCGGTATGCACCTTGAGCGGCGAGCCTTCCGGCATCCAGATCTTGGCGTACTTTTCAGCGGATTTCTGCGGTCGCGTATTGAGGATGATGCCGTTGAGGATCAGCCACCAAAGCAGCCGCGGCAGTTCGACGACGCGCGGGTCCCAGAGAAACTGCTTGAGGTACTTGCGCAGCGCCGGGGCCGTCGGTGCCTCTGGGGTGCCAAGATTGATGAGCAGGACCCCGCTGCTCATGACGCAGAGAGCGCGCTCGACAGCAGCTTGGCGGTGATATCGACGATGGGAATGACGCGTTCGTAGGCCATGCGCGTCGGTCCGATGACGCCCACCGAGCCGACGATGCGCCCATTGACCTCGTAGGGGGCAGTAATGACGCTGCACTCGTCCAGCGGCGCCAGCCCCGACTCGCCGCCGATGAACACCTGTACGCCCTCGGCGCGATTGCTCAAGTCGAGCAGTTGCACCAGTCCCGTACGCTGCTCGAAGAGGGTGAACAGTTCGCGCAGGCGGTGCATGTTGGAAGAGATGTCCTCCACTTCCAGCAGGTTCTTCTCGCCGGAGATGACGTATTGGTCTGAGGTGTCCGCGGCCGCCTGGTTGCCGGCTTCCATGGCAGCGGTCATCAGTTCGGTCATGTCGGCGCGCAGTTGGCGAAGTTCCTCATGCATGCGGCTGCGGATTTCGGCGAAGTCCAGTCCGGCGAAATTCTGGTTGAGATAGTTCGCTGCGCTGACCAGTTCGGCCGGGGAGTAGGCTTTTTGCGTAAACAGGATGCGGTTTTGCACGTCGCCTTCGGCCGTCACGATGATGAGCAGAATGCGTTTCTCGGACAGGCCGAGGAATTCGATCTGGCGGATTTTCGGCGTGATGCGCCTGGGTGCCACCACCACACCGGCGAAACGCGTCAGTTCCGACAGCAGCTGCGAGGCAGAGCTGATCAGCCGCTGCGGCTGGTTGGGCTGCAACTGTTCCTCCAGTTCGTGGATCTGCGCTTCGCCGAGCGGTTGCATGGTGAGCAGGCTGTCGACGAAAAAGCGGTAGCCGCGCGGCGTCGGCACGCGCCCGGACGAAGTGTGTGGACTGGTGATGAAGCCCATCTCCTCGAGGTCGGACATGACGTTGCGCACCGTGGCCGGTGAAAGCTCCAGACCGGAGTATTTGGACAGGGCGCGCGACCCTACCGGCTGACCTTCAGCGACATAGCGTTCGATCAGTGTCTTGAGGAGTATCTGGGAACGTTGGTCCATCATCGGCACCATTGTACAAAAACGGCGGCCCTGTAGTGATTGCGGGCCGGAAGCGGGCACGGTTTTGTGGTTAAATTCCGCACATGAGCCCAGCCTTCCGCACTATCGCCCTGATCGGCAAGTACAAAAGCCCGGAGATCGTCGAATCGCTGATGACGCTGGCGGAGTTCCTCAGGAGCCGCGGCATCGAAGTCCTGGTCGAGGAAGGAACCGCCACCCTGGTGGGGGACAATGGCTTCTCCGTCGCATCCTACGACAATATCGGCGAACGCGCCGACCTGGCCATCGTGCTCGGCGGCGACGGCTCCATGCTGACTGCCGCGCGACACCTGGCCGAGGCAGACGTGCCGCTGGTGGGGGTGAATCAGGGGCGCCTCGGCTTCATGACCGACCTTGCGCGGGACGACATGCTGGATGGCGTCGCCGATCTGCTGGAAGGGAAATTCAAGAGCGAACAGCGCTTCCTACTCGACGCCACGGTGCGGCGAGGCGACGCCGTCATCTTTCAGACGCAGGCGCTCAATGATGTAGTGGTCAACAAGGGCGACCTCGGCCGCATGATCGAATTTGCCGTGTCCATCGATGGCGAATTCATCTACAACCAGCGTTCCGATGGCCTCATCATCGCCACGCCGACGGGTTCCACCGCCTACGCACTTTCCGCCAATGGCCCGATTTTGCACCCTGCCGTGCCCGGCATTGCGCTGGTGCCGCTGTGTCCGCATGCGCTGTCGAATCGGCCGATTACCATAAGCGACGATAGTCGCATCGAGATCATCCTGCATCCCCCCCATCGTGCCCGCGTGCATGCCGACGGGCAGGAAAAGTTCGAGCTTGAAGCAGGGGATCGGGTCGACGTGGCCCGTTCGATCCGTTCGATCCGCTTCCTGCATCCGCTCGGCTACAGCTATTTCGCCATGCTGCGCGAGAAGCTGCACTGGAGCGAAAGCCCGCGCAGCTATTGATCCCTGCCCGATGTTGCGCCGCCTTTTTATCCGCGACTATGTCATCGTCGATCAGCTAGAGCTGGAGTTCGCTGCCGGCTTCGTTGCGCTGACCGGGGAAACGGGCGCGGGAAAATCCATCCTGGTCGATGCCCTGTCCCTGGCGCTTGGCGAGCGGGCAGATGCGGCCTCGGTGCGCACAGGATGCGAGAAGGCAGAGATCTCCGCCGAGTTTTCCGTGCCTGCGGGGAGCCCGCTGGCAAGCTGGTTGCGCGTTAACGATTTCGATGAGGACAACTGCCTGCTGCGGCGCGTAATCGAAGCCAGCGGCCGCTCGCGCGGCTACATCAACGGCGTCCCGGCGACGCTGACCCAGCTGCGCGAAGCGGCTGATTTCCTCGCCGATATCCATGGCCAGCATGCCCATCACAGTCTGCTGCGCAGCGACGCGCAGCGCCAGTTGCTCGATGGGCTGGCCGGACAGCGTCCCCTCGCCGGCGAGGTAGCGGCATTGCATGCGGCCTGGCGCAAGGCGAAAGAGGCACGCCTCGCCGCCGAAAAGAATACCGAGGCAAACATCCGCGAACGCGAAATGCTTGCCTGGCAGGCCAAGGAGGTTGCAGCACTCGGCTTCGCTGCCGGCGGCTGGGCCGAGACCACGCGGGAGCACAAGCGGCTGGCCCACGCCGCCTCGTTGCAGGCAGGGGTGGAGGAGACCCTGGAGGGGCTTTCCGAAGGTGAAATGGCTGCCATGTGGCAGGTCGAGCGCATGGGTGCGCAGCTGCGCCAGCTCATCGACTACGACCCCTCCTTGAAGGGCGCGCTGGAAACCATCGAAGGCGCCCAGATCCAGTTGCAGGAAGCGGCTCACGTCCTGCGCCATTATCGCGACCGACTCGAGATCGACCCCGCGCGTCTGACCGAGATCGAAAGCCGCATCCAGGCGGTGCATGATGCAGCCCGCAAGTACCGCGTTCCGCCGGAAGAGCTGCCGCAGCTGCTGGCCGGCTGGGGTGCGCGACTGATCGAGCTGGAAACCCTGCAGGATGCCGCCGCCCTGGCTGAGCGAGAGGCGCAGGCGCAGCGGGACTACCTTGCGCGGGCGGAAGTCCTCAGCAAGGGCCGCAAGAAGGCGGCTGCGGCGCTTGCCAAGGCGGTCACCGAGGCCATGCAGCAACTGGCCATGCCGGGCGGCCGCTTCGAGGCGGTACTCGAAAATATCCCCGAAGGCGCCGCATACGGGCTGGAAAACGTAGAGTTCCGCGTCAGCGCGCACCCGGGGCAACCGACGGGGCCCATGGCGAAAGTGGCCTCGGGCGGCGAACTGTCACGCATCGGCCTGGCCATTCAGGTTATCGCCTCGGCGGCGGGTAACGTGCCGACGCTGGTGTTCGACGAAGTCGATGTCGGCATCGGCGGCGGCGTCGCCGAGATCGTCGGCCGCCTGCTCAAGCAACTGGGTGGCGAGCGCCAGGTGTTATGTGTGACGCATCTGCCGCAGGTGGCGGCACAGGCCGACCGGCAATGGACCGTCGCCAAGGAAGGCGCGGGCAAGAGCGTCGTCAGCCGCGTCACGCCGCTGGACCGCGAAGGCCGCATCGAGGAGATTGCGCGCATGCTGGGTGGCGTGCAGATCACGTCGACCACCCGCAAGCATGCGGCGGAGATGCTCGGCTATTGAGTCTGGAGTCTGGAGTCCGGACGGACTCAGCCTTTCTTGTTGGGACAGTTGGGCTTGATGCAGTCGGCGTAGAGGTAGAGCGCATGCTCGCTCACCTCGAAGCCGCGATCCTTGGCAACCTTGTTCTGGCGCTTCTCGATCTCGGGATCGTAGAATTCCTCCACCTTGCCGCACTGCAAGCAGACGAGGTGATCGTGGTGCTTGCCCTCGTTCAGTTCGAACACTGCTTTGCCCGACTCGAAATAGTGGCGTTCCAGCAGCCCGGCCTGCTCGAACTGAGTCAGCACGCGGTAGACCGTCGCCAGGCCGATATCCATGTCTTCGGCGATCAAGGCGCGATAGACGTCTTCCGCCGTCATGTGGCGGCTGCCGGTATCGGACTGGGCCTTCTGGAAGAGGTCGAGAATCTTCAGGCGCGGGAAGGTCGCCTTGAGGCCCATGCTCTTCAGGTCTTGTGAATTGCTCATGGTCGCCGCCGTTCAGAAGGGAACGATGGGTATGATATAGTCTTGCGCGTTCGTTGAGAATGAGAATTACCGGCCTTCGATTCCGCATGAGATTCCTGCGCTACCTGCCTCTCCTGTTGCCCCTCGCGGCCTGCTCGAATATGCAGATGCCCGACGTGGCATCCGTCATCACGCCTTACCGCATCGACATCCGCCAGGGGAATTACATTACCCAGGAGATGGTGGCCCAGCTGAAACCCGGCATGAGTCGGGATCAAGTGCGCTTCATTCTCGGCACGCCCCTGGTGGCGGACATTTTTCATGCCGATCGCTGGGACTACATCTACAGTTTCAGGCCGGGCAGGGGCGAAATGCAATTGCGGCGTTTCGCCGTCTTCTTCGTGGACCACAAGCTGGCGCGGGTTGCCGGCGATGTTGTCGGCGCCGAGCCGGGCGAGGCCGAAGCTGCGGCCACCGCCGCCGCCGGCGAGCGTTCCAGGGTGATTGAAATTGCGCCCGAAGGCGGGACGAAGAAGGAAGAAGCCAAGGAAGAAGCCAAGGAAGGCGAAAAGAAGCCCGAATCCGAGGCGAAGCCGGACAGCGCGGCGCCACCTGCCGAAGCCAAGTGAGCCTCGCCGGACGTTCTGTCCGATGCAGTTAAAACGGGGAGTCGAACAATGAAGATCGCGATCGCTGGCAGTGCCGGCCGCATGGGGCAGACCCTGATCGAGGCCGTGTTGAAGGATGCCGGGATGAGCCTGGCCGCCGCGCTGGAACAGGCGGACAGCGCCCACATCGGCAGGGATGCAGGCGAACTCGTCGGCGCTCCGTGCGGTGTGGCGATTACGGCGGATTTTGATGCAGCGCTGGCCGGTGTGGATTGCCTGATCGATTTCACCCGCCCCGCGGGCACTCTGGCCCACATGGCGGCGTGTCGCCGGCGCGGCGTGGCCATGGTGATCGGCACCACCGGCATGGAGGTGGAGCACAAGCTGCAGATCCAGGATGCCTCACGCGACATTCCGATTGTCTTCGCGCCGAACATGGCCGTGGGCGTCAATCTGGTCTTCAAGCTGCTCGATACTGCCGCCCGCGTGCTCAGCCAGGGTTACGACATCGAGGTCGTCGAGGCGCATCATCGCCACAAGGTTGATGCCCCTTCCGGCACGGCCCTGCGCATGGGCGAGGTGGTGGCCGAGGCGCTCGGCCGTGACCTGTCCAAGTGTGCAGTTTATGGCCGTGAGGGCGTCACCGGAGAACGCGATCCGTCCACCATCGGCTTTGCCACGATACGCGGCGGCGACATCGTCGGCGACCATACCGTGCTCTTCGCCGGTACCGGCGAACGCGTTGAAATCACCCACAAGGCCGCCTCGCGCATGCCCTATGCGCTGGGCAGCCTGCGGGCGGCGCGATTCATTGAAGGGCGCAAGAGCGGACTCTATGACATGCAGGACGTCCTAGGGCTGCGCTGACGCCGCTTCAAGGGTGCGGCGTTTGCAGGACGTGTCGTCCTTGAGGTAAAATTCGAAAGTTTTATCCCGAGCGGGATAGGCGTGTAGCCTGTCCGCTTCGCATACCTACAACAAACCGCAGCATGGTCCGAGCGATGTCCCGGCATGCCTGCGCAGTGCCGACAGGAGTACCTAAGTGCCTGATTTTCCGAAAGCCATCCTCGCCTTAGCGGATGGGACGGTATTTCGCGGAATCGGCATCGGGGCGACGGGCTCCAGCGTCGGCGAGGTGGTGTTCAACACCTCCATGACCGGCTACCAGGAAATCCTCACCGACCCCTCCTACTGTCGGCAGATCGTCACCCTGACCTATCCTCATATCGGCAACACGGGCATCAATCGCGAGGATTGCGAGTCCGCCAAGGTGCAGGCGGCCGGTCTTGTGATCCGAGACCTGCCGCTGGCAGTCTCGAATTTCCGTAGCGAGCAAACCCTGTCGGACTACCTCAAGGCGGAGAACGTCGTTGCCCTGGCCGGCATCGACACACGCAAGCTGACGCGCATCCTGCGTGAGAAGGGCGCGCAGAACGGCTGTCTGATGAGCGGCGAGGTTGACGAGGAAAAGTCAGTCGCCGCAGCACGGCGATTCCCCGGCCTGGCCGGCATGGACCTGGCCAAGGTGGTCAGCACCGACAAGGCCTATGCATGGCAGGAGGGGGAGTGGCAACTTGGCAAGGGCCATGTCACGCCGGAATCCTCCCCTTTTCACGTTGTCGCTTACGACTACGGGACCAAGCGCAACATCCTGCGCATGCTGGCGTCGCGCGGCTGCCGCGTGACCGTGCTGCCGGCGCAGGCGCCGGCAGCGGAGGCGCTGGCACTCAATCCGGACGGCATCTTCCTCTCCAATGGGCCGGGCGATCCCGAACCCTGCGACTATGCCATTGCCGCCATCCGCGAATTTTTCGCGCGTGGCATCCCGACCTTCGGCATCTGCCTCGGCCAGCAGTTGATGGGCCTGGCGTCCGGTGCCAGAACGATAAAACTGAAGTTCGGCCACCACGGCGCCAACCACCCGGTGAAGGACCTCGACACCGGCCAGGTGCTCATCACCAGCCAGAACCACGGCTTCGCCGTCGATGCCGAATCGCTGCCGGCCAATCTGCGCGTGACCCACGTTTCCCTCTTCGACGGCAGCCTGCAGGGTCTGGCGCGCACCGACGTGCCGGCCTTCTGTTTTCAGGGACATCCCGAGGCAAGCCCGGGGCCGCATGACGTGGCGTATCTCTTCGACCGCTTCATCAAGCTGATGCAAGACAGGCAGGGGCACCATGCCTAAGCGTACCGACATCCACAGCATCCTCATCATCGGCGCCGGCCCGATCATCATCGGCCAGGCTTGCGAGTTCGACTATTCCGGTGCCCAGGCCTGCAAGTCGCTGCGCGACGAGGGCTACAAGGTCGTCCTGGTCAACTCCAATCCGGCGACCATCATGACCGACCCGGAGATGGCCGACGTCACCTACATCGAACCGATCCACTGGACGGTGATCGAGAAGATCATCGCCAAGGAACGGCCGGATGCCCTGCTGCCGACCATGGGCGGACAGACGGCGCTCAACTGCGCCCTCGACCTGGCCAAGCACGGCGTCCTGGAAAAATACGGGGTGGAGATGATCGGCGCCTCGCGCGAAGCCATCGACAAGGCCGAGGATCGCGAGAAGTTCAAGGCGGCGATGACGAAAATCGGTCTGGGCTCGGCGCGTTCCGCCATCGCCCACAGCATGGAAGAGGCGCTGCAGGTGCAGGCCGCACTCGGCTTTCCGTCCATCATCCGCCCGTCCTTCACCATGGGCGGCAGCGGTGGCGGCATCGCCTACAACAAGGAAGAATTCGTCACCATCTGCGAGCGCGGCCTGGAGGCCAGCCCGACCCGGGAACTGCTGATCGAGGAATCGCTGATCGGCTGGAAAGAGTTCGAGATGGAGGTGGTGCGCGACCGCAAGGACAATTGCATCATCGTCTGCTCCATCGAGAACCTCGATCCGATGGGGGTGCACACCGGCGACTCCATTACCGTGGCGCCGGCGCAGACGCTGACGGACAAGGAGTACCAGATCCTGCGCAACGCCTCGATCGCCGTGCTGCGCGAGATCGGCGTCGATACCGGCGGCTCCAACGTGCAGTTCGCCATCAACCCGGCCGACGGCCGCATGATCGTCATCGAGATGAATCCGCGCGTGTCGCGCTCCTCAGCGCTGGCCTCGAAGGCGACCGGCTTCCCCATCGCCAAGGTGGCGGCCAAGCTGGCGGTGGGCTTCACGCTGGACGAGCTGAGAAACGAGATCACCGGCGGCGCCACCCCGGCCTCCTTCGAGCCGTCGATCGACTACGTCGTCACCAAGGTGCCGCGCTTCGCCTTCGAGAAGTTTCCGCTGGCCAACGATCGCCTGACCACCCAGATGAAATCCGTGGGCGAGGTGATGGCCATCGGCCGCACCTTCCAGGAGTCCCTGCAAAAGGCCTTGCGCGGCCTTGAAGTGGGCGTATATGGCCTCGACGAGATCGAGGCCGACAAGGACATCATCGATCGCGAACTCGCCAACCCCGGCGCAGAGCGCCTTTGGTATCTCGGCCAGGCCTTCCGCAATGGCATGGATCTGGACAGGGCGTTCCAACTGACCAAAATCGACCCGTGGTTTCTCGTGCAGATCCAGGACATCGTGCAGGAGGAAGCGGCGCTGTGTGGGCAGAAACTGCACGACCAGGATGCGGACGAGATGCGGCGCCTGAAGCGCAAGGGCTTCTCCGATCGGCGCCTGGCGAGGCTGCTGGATACCTCCGAGACCGCAGTGCGCATGCATCGCCATGCGCTCAATGTCAGGCCCGTATACAAGCGCGTCGACACCTGTGCCGCCGAATTTGCCACCCGCACCGCCTACATGTACTCCACCTATGAGGAGGAATGCGAGGCGCAGCCGACCGCACGCAAGAAGATCATGGTGCTGGGCGGCGGTCCCAACCGCATTGGCCAAGGCATCGAATTCGACTATTGCTGCGTGCACGCCGCGCTGGCCATGCGTGAAGATGGTTACGAGACCATCATGGTCAATTGCAACCCGGAGACGGTATCCACCGACTACGATACCTCCGACCGCCTCTACTTCGAGCCGCTGACGCTGGAAGACATTCTCGAGATCGTAAACATTGAGCAGCCGACAGGGGTGATCGTCCAGTTCGGCGGCCAGACACCGTTAAAACGCGCGCAGGACCTGGAAGCCAACGGCGTACCCATCATCGGTACCAGCCCGGACATGATTGACTGCGCCGAGGATCGCGAACGCTTCCAGCAGATGCTGCAGGAACTGGGCCTCGAGCAGCCGCCCAACCGTACGGCGCGCACGCCGGAGGACGCCATCCGCCTCGCCGCGGAAATCGGCTACCCGCTGGTGGTCAGGCCGAGCTACGTGCTGGGCGGCCGTGCCATGGAGATCGTGCACGAGCAGGTGGATCTCGAGCGCTACATGCGCGAGGCAGTGAAGGTTTCCAACGATTCACCGGTGTTGCTTGACCACTTCCTCAACGATGCCACCGAAGTTGACGTGGATGCCTTGTCCGATGGCAAGGAGGTCATCATCGGTGGCATCATGCAGCACATCGAGCAGGCCGGAGTGCATTCCGGCGATTCCGCCTGCTCCCTGCCGCCCTATACGCTGTCCCGGGAAGTCCAGGACGAACTGCGCAGGCAGACGGAGAAGATGGCGAAGGCGCTCAACGTCTGCGGCCTGATGAACGTCCAGTTTGCCATCCAGAATGGCACGGTATACGTCCTGGAAGTCAATCCCCGCGCCTCGCGCACCGTGCCTTTCGTTTCCAAGGCCACCGGGCTGCAGCTGGCGAAGGTGGCGGCGCGCTGCATGGCCGGCCGCACACTGGCGGAGCAGGGCGTCACGCGCGAGATCGTACCGCCCTATTATTCGGTGAAGGAGGCGGTGTTCCCCTTCGGCAAGTTTCCCGGGGTCGACACCATTCTCGGTCCGGAGATGAAATCCACCGGCGAAGTCATGGGCGTCGGCCGCACGTTTGCCGAAGCCTTCGTCAAATCCCAGCTCGCAAGCGGTACCCGACTGCCCAAGTCGGGCAAGGTATTCATCAGCGTCAAGGATCAGGATCGCACCAAGGCGGTCGACGTGGCGAGGGAACTGAACGAACTCGGCTTTTCCCTGCTCGCCACGCGTGGCACCGGCGCCGCCATCGAAGCCGCCGGGCTCAAGGTGGCGGTGGTGAACAAGGTGGCCGAAGGGCGGCCGCACATCGTGGACATGATCAAGAATAACGAGGTCGCGCTCATCATCACCACGGTCGAGGAAAAGCGCCAGGCCATCCTCGACTCGCGCTCCATCCGCACCAGCGCGCTGGCGCAGCGCGTCACGCTGTTTACGACCATCGAGGGCGCGCGGGCGGCCTGTGCCGGCATGCGCCACCTCGAAGAGTTGGAAACCTACGCCTTGCAGACTTTGCACGCTGAGTTAACATAAGCCCATGAGCAAAGTCCCCCTCACCAAGGAAGGCGCGGAGAAACTGCGCCAGGAACTGCACCGCCTGAAGACGGCCGACCGGCCCAACGTCGTTGCAGCCATTGCGGAAGCACGCGCCCACGGCGACCTGTCGGAGAACGCCGAGTATGCCGCTGCGCGCGAGCGGCAAAGCTTCATCGAGGGGCGCATCCAGGAGATCGAGGGCAAACTGGGCAATGCCCAGATCATCGATCCGCAACTGCTGGATGCCGACGGTCGCTGTGTTTTCGGCGCCACGGTTGATCTGGAAGACCTGGAAAGCGGCGACCGGGTCACCTACCAGATCGTCGGCGAGGACGAGGCGGATCTGAAGAGCAACAAGATTTCCATCGCCTCGCCCATCGCCCGCGCCCTCATCGGCAAGTACGCCGGAGACATCGCCGAGGTGAAGGCGCCCGGCGGGGTGCGTGAGTACGAACTGCACGACGTCAAGTACGTCTGATCCACGCGCAACGCACCACCATCGAAGGCAGGCATGCATGCAAAGGTTGGCGGATAGCCTCTATTCCCTTGCCATCACCCTTTGGGTCGGCAGCCTCTGGGCGATCGGCTTCATCGCGACGCCTTCGCTGTTTGCCGCCCTGAAGGATCGTGTGCTTGCGGGCGAACTGGCAGGCAACCTTTTCGGCCTGATGGCCTGGGTAGGCATGGCGTGTGCGGCCTATCTGCTCGGCTATCTGGCCGTGCGCCGACGCGGGGGTCTGTGCAAATCATGGGCATTTCGACTGGTGCTGGGAATGCTGGTGCTGACGCTGGCGGTGCATTTCGGCATCCAGCCGATCCTCGCTCAGTTGAAGGCCGATGCCTTGCCGCTGAGCGTCATGGAAAGCGCGATGAAAAACCGCTTCGTCGCCTGGCATGGCGCAGCCACCGCCCTGTATGTCCTGCAAAGCCTGCTGGGGGCGGCGCTGGTGTTATTGCAGGAACGGGGCCGCTGACTTATTTGCGCAGGCGCTGGCGCGAAACGGCCGGGGGAGCGGGTGTTTTTTGCCGGGAACGCGAGACGGGTTTTTTCGCAGGCTTGACGGGTGCTGCCGGCGCCTCCGGCTTGGCACGGTACACGACCAGGACGTTGCCGATATGCTGAATGGCCGCGGCGCCCAAGCGGGAACAGATTTCGGCGTGCGCTGCCTCGCGGGCATCACGCTCGATGCCATAGACGCGCACCTTGATCAATTCATGCGCCTTCAGGCCGCGCTCGATTTCTGCAAGGACGCTGTCGCTGAGGCCCTTCTGGCTGATGCTGACGACGGGATGCAGACTGTGGACACGTGCGCGCAGGGCGCGGCGTTCTGTCGGGGTCAGTTCATTCATGGGTGAATTCTAGCAGTGAAGAAGCATAAAACCAGCAAGGCCTGGATGCGCGAGCATGTCAACGACCCCTACGTCCAGCGGGCGAAGGCGGAAGGCTGGCGTTCGCGCGCCTCCTTCAAGCTGATGGAAATCGACGACAAGGACCGCCTGCTCAGACCCGGTATGGTGGTGGTGGACCTGGGCGCGACGCCCGGCGGCTGGTCGCAGGTGGCGGCCGCACGGGTTGGTAAAAGTGGCAGGGTGCTGGCCCTCGACCTGCTGGAGATGGCGCCCCTGGCCGGTGTGGAATTCCTGCAGGGCGATTTTCGTGAGGACGCCGTGTTGTCGGAACTAACTTTTCGCCTTGGCGACAGGTCGGTCGAGCTTGTTATTTCCGATATGGCCCCCAATATCTCGGGTATCGCCATCTCCGATCAGGCGCGTTCCATGCATCTGGCGGAACTGGCCCTGGAATTCGCCACCCGACATTTGAAACTGGGGGGGCATTTTCTGGTCAAGACATTTGAAGGTGCGGGCAGCGAGGCTTTCCGTAAGGCGATGAACGCGGCGTTCGACAAGGTGGTCGTGCGCAAGCCCCAGGCCTCGCGTGGCCGCAGCAATGAGGTGTATCTGCTCGGCAAGGGTTGTCGAGCCGACGGTTAGCCCGGCGGTTGCCCCGGTGTTAACCCTTGTCACAGCAAGGTAATTTCAGGCGATTCCCCGGTTTGCGCCGCACGGGGAACGGTCTTAGAATGGGCATGCATCTGTGGTATCGGTGGCATGGGTGGTATCGGCAACAGAGTGGCCCCTGACGGGCCGAAAAGGAACCCCTTGAACAATCATTTCAAGAACCTCGCAATCTGGCTGGTGATCGGCGTCGTGCTGATGACCGTCTTCAACCAGTTCAGTACGCGCCAGGTAGCGCAGAACACGCTGGAGTATTCCCAGTTCCTCGATGAAGTGAAGGCCGGGCGGGTCGCCAAGGTGGTGATCCAGGGCCGCACGCTTGAGGCGACCACCAATGAAGGCAAGCGCATCACGACGTATGCGCCGCCCGACCTGTGGATGGTGAGCGATCTGCTCAAGAACAACGTCAAGGTGGTGGCCAAGCCTGAGGAGGAGCAGTCCTTCCTCATGAACATCTTCGTCTCCTGGTTCCCCATGCTGCTGCTAATCGGCGTGTGGGTCTTCTTCATGCGCCAGATGCAAGGTGGCGGCAAGGGCGGTGCGTTCTCGTTCGGCAAATCGCGCGCGCGCATACTCGACGAATCGACTAATGCCATCACCTTCGCCGATGTTGCCGGCTGCGACGAGGCCAAGGAGGAGGTGGCCGAACTGGTCGAATTCCTGCGCGACCCCGGCAAGTTCCAGAAACTGGGCGGCCGCATCCCGCGCGGCGTGCTCATGGTCGGTTCGCCCGGCACCGGCAAGACGCTGCTGGCGAAGGCTATCGCCGGCGAAGCCAAAGTGCCCTTCTACAGCATTTCCGGCTCCGATTTCGTCGAGATGTTCGTCGGCGTCGGTGCGGCGCGTGTGCGCGACATGTTCGAGCAGGCCAAGAAAAGCGCGCCCTGCATCATCTTCATCGACGAAATCGACGCCGTCGGCCGCCAGCGCGGTGCTGGCCTGGGCGGCGGCAACGACGAGCGCGAGCAGACGCTGAACCAGTTGCTGGTCGAGATGGACGGTTTCGAGGGCACGTCGGGCGTCATCGTCATTGCCGCCACCAACCGCCCCGACGTGCTGGATCCGGCGCTGCTGCGCCCCGGCCGCTTCGACCGCCAGGTGGTGGTGCCCCTGCCCGATATCCGCGGCCGCGAGCAGATCCTCCTGGTGCATATGCGCAAGGTGCCGATGGCGCCGGACGTCAAGGCCGACATCATCGCCCGCGGCACGCCCGGCTTTTCCGGCGCCGATCTGGCCAACCTGGTGAACGAGGCGGCACTGTTCGCCGCGCGCAGCAACAAGCGCCTGGTCGACATGGAGGACTTCGAGCGCGCCAAGGACAAGATCATGATGGGTGCCGAACGGCGCTCGATGGTGATGCCCGAGGAAGAACGGCGCAACACGGCCTACCACGAGTCGGGCCATACCGTCGTCGCCCGCCTGCTACCGAAGACCGACCCGGTGCACAAGGTGACCATCATCCCGCGCGGCCGTGCACTCGGCCTCACCATGCAACTGCCGGTGGCCGACCGCTACAGCATGGACCGCGAGCGTCTACTGGAGAACATTGCCGTGCTCTTCGGTGGCCGCATCGCCGAAGAGATTTTCATGCACCAGATGACGACCGGCGCCTCCAACGATTTCGAGCGTGCCACGTCCATTGCGCGAAGCATGGTCACGCAATGGGGCATGACGGACGCACTGGGGCCGATGGTCTATGGTGAGAACGAGGGTGAGGTGTTCCTCGGACGTTCCGTCACCACGCACAAGAACGTGTCCGAGGCGACCATGCAACGGGTCGATGCCGAGATCCGTCGCATCATCGACCAGCAGTACAGCCTGGCACGGCGCCTGATCGAGGAAAACCGCGACAAGATCGAAGCCATGGCCAAGGCCCTGCTCGAGTGGGAGACGCTGGATGCCGAGCAGATCGGCGACATCATGGCCGGCAAGCCGCCGCGCGAGCCCAAGCGCGCCCCGCCGCCGGCCAGCACGCCGGCGGACAATTCCCCCGGCGCGGCACCCAACGCGGCCGCGCCAGCCTAACCTGGCCTGACATTTCCAAGCGGCCGGATCGGGAAACCGATCCGGCCTTGTTTTTATGGCACCACAACTTGTCTGCGGTCATTTCCGCCTGTCCCTCGAGCGTCCGCTCGTCATGGGCATCGTCAACATCACGCCGGATTCCTTTGCCGATGGCGGTCGCCATTTCGATGCGGCACGCGCAGTCGCGCATGGTCGACTGCTGATCGAGGAAGGCGCCGATCTGCTCGACATCGGTGGCGAATCCTCGCGTCCTGGCGCACAAGCTGTCCCTGTGACGGAGGAACTGCGCCGCGTGCTGCCGGTGATCGAGGCGCTGGCCGATGCCGGCGTGCCGCTCTCGGTCGATACCGTGAAGCCCGAGGTGATGCGTCGCGCTGTGGATGCCGGCGCCGTCCTCATCAACGACATTACGGCGCTGCAGATGCCGGGCGCGCTGGAGATGGCAGCCAGGTCAGACGCCGCGGTGTGCCTGATGCACATGCAGGGCGAGCCGCGCACCATGCAGTCCGATCCGGCCTATGGCGACGTGGTGCGGGAGGTGCACGATTTCCTCGCCGCGCGCGTGGCGGCGGCGCAGGCGGCGGGTATCCCCACCGAGCGCATCGTCGTCGATCCCGGCTTCGGTTTCGGCAAACGGCTTGCACACAACCTGGCCCTGCTGCGGCACCTCGATGTCTTCCGCGGCCTTGGTGCCTGCGTCCTGGCCGGACTGTCGCGCAAGTCCATGCTGGGCGAGATCAGCGGCCGGAAAGTCAGCGACCGCAGTACGGCGAGCGTGGTGGCGGCGCTCCTTGCCGCGCGGAATGGGGCTAGAATCCTGCGCGTGCATGATGTGGCGGCGACCAAGGATGCCCTCGCAATGTGGGTAGCCGTGGAAGGATAGGGGGCAGCATGAGACGAAAATATTTTGGCACGGACGGCGTGCGCGGCAGAGTGGGCGAGGCGCCCATTACGCCGGACTTTGTCATGCGCTTGGGTTACGCCGCCGGCATGACTCTGGTGGCGCGCGAGCACCTTCCCGCCGGCGACCATCCGGCGGTGCTGATCGGTAAGGACACGCGCATTTCCGGCTACATGCTGGAGGCCGCCCTCGAAGCCGGATTCGCCGCGGCCGGCGTGGACGTCCTGCTCACCGGCCCGCTGCCGACGCCGGCCATCGCCTATCTGACGCGCGCCTTGAGGTTGCAGGCGGGCGTGGTCATCTCGGCCTCGCACAATCCCTATCCCGACAACGGCATCAAGTTCTTCTCCGCCAGCGGCACCAAACTGCCGGATGCCGTGGAGGCGGAGGTCGAAGCGCGGTTGGAACAGCCGATGGGCTGTGCCGAGCCGGCCCGGCTCGGCAAGGCGCAGCGCATCGACGATGCGGCAGGTCGTTACATCGAATTCTGCAAGAGTACTTTCCCGGCCGAACTGGACTTGCGCGGCATGCGCCTCGTCGTCGACTGCGCGCATGGCGCGGCCTATCACATCGCTCCCAAGGTTTTCCATGAGCTGGGGGCCGAGGTCGTCGCCATCGGCGCCGAGCCGAACGGCCTCAATATCAACGATCGGGTGGGGGCGACTTCGCCGCAGGCCCTGCAGCAGACCGTGGTGGAGCAGAACGCCGATCTCGGCATTGCTCTCGACGGCGATGGCGACCGCGTCCTCATGGCCGATGGTCAGGGCCGGCTCTATGACGGCGACCAGTTGCTCTACGTCATTGCCCGCCAGCGCTTGGCCAACGGCGGCTTGGCTGGGGTGGTGGGCACCCTCATGACCAACCTCGGCATGGAGCATGCCCTGGCGCAACTCGGCGTGCCCATCGTGCGTGCCAAGGTGGGCGACCGCTATGTCTTGGAGACGCTGATCGAGCGTGGCTGGAAGCTCGGCGGCGAAAATTCCGGCCACATCATCTGCCTCGACCGCCATACCACGGGCGACGGCATCGTCTCGGCGCTGCAGGTGCTGGCAGCGCTGCGATTGCAGGAGAAAACCCTGGCGGAGGCCAGTGACGGCCTGACGCTGTATCCGCAAACGCTGCTCAACGTGAAACTGCCCAGCGGTTTTGACTGGCAGGGCCGGCCGGAAATCGAATCGGCGCGCATTGCCGCCGAGCGCGAACTGGGGGACAGCGGGCGCGTTCTGCTACGCGCTTCCGGCACGGAGCCGCTGCTGCGTGTCATGGTCGAAGGGCGCGAAGCCCGCCAGGTGACGATCCTGGCAGAGGGTATCGCCGACGCCGTACGACGCGCAGCGGCGTGATCGGACTGCTGCAGCGTGTTGCCTCGGCACGGGTGGATGTCGGCGGGGAAACGGTTGGCGCCATTGGGCGCGGCCTGCTCGTGCTGGTCTGCGCGGAAAAGGGCGACGACGAAGCGAGCGCCGCCCGCCTGCTCGAGCGTCTGCTCGGTTATCGCGTGTTTGCCGATGACTTGGGCAAGATGAACCTGAGCCTGCGCGATGTGGGCGGAGGGCTCCTCCTCGTACCGCAATTCACGCTCGCTGCGGACACCAACAGCGGCAATCGCCCCAGCTTCACGCCCGCCGCGCCACCCGAGGCGGGACGGCGGCTCTTCGATTTCATCATCACCCGCGCGGCGGGCCTGCATGCCGATACGGCGAGTGGACGCTTCGGTGCGGACATGCAGGTCAGCCTGACCAATGACGGCCCGGTCACCTTCTGGTTGCGCGTGCCGCCCGCTGCCGTTTGAGCGGCGTTCCATTTGACCGCAGGGGGCGCAGACGCTAAAATCCTCGGCTTTTGACGAATTTGGGGAAGACTGGGAAATGCGGCGCAAACTGGTGGCTGGCAATTGGAAGATGCATGGTGGCCTTGCCCGCAACCGTGCGCTTCTGGATAGTTTGGTGCAGGCGGTTGGCACGGGTGGCAGCGCCGACTGTGCCGTTTGCGTGCCGTTCCCCTACTTGGCGCAGACGCAGGAATTGCTGAAGGGTACGGCCCTCACCTGGGGCGCGCAGACCTTGTCCGAGCATGCCCAGGGCGCCTATACGGGCGAAGTCAGTGCGGCCATGCTGGCCGATTTCGGTTGTCGCTATGTGCTCGTCGGCCATTCCGAGCGCCGCAGTCTCTACGGCGAGGGCAATGAAACGGTGGCGGCGAAGTTCGTCGCGGCAGTGCAGGGTGGGCTGACGCCGGTTCTTTGCCTGGGCGAGACGCTCGAGCAGCGCGAAGGTGAAATCACCGAAAAGGTCATTGCCGCCCAACTCGATGCGGTCGTGCAGGCGGCCGGCATGAACGGCCTGGCCAAAGCGGTCATCGCCTACGAACCAGTATGGGCCATCGGCACCGGGCGCACGGCAACGCCACAGCAGGCGCAGGATGTGCACGCTTTCATCCGGGCGCGGCTGGCCGAAAGCGATGTGGCGCTGGCGCAGCGTCTGCAGATTCTCTACGGCGGCAGCGTCAAGCCGCAGAATGCCGTCGAACTGTTTGGCATGGCCGACATCGACGGCGGCTTGATCGGCGGTGCTGCGCTGGTCGCTGAAGATTTCCTGGCGATTTGTGCGGCTGCGGCCAAATAATTTAGGATCGGATTCGCAATGGAAGGAATGCTTTTCCCCCTGGTGCTGACGGTGCACATCCTGCTTGGGATGGCCATCATCGGTCTGGTATTGCTGCAGCATGGCAAGGGCGCCGACATGGGTGCGGCCTTTGGCGGCGGTTCCTCAGGCAGCCTGTTCGGCTCTTCGGGTTCGGCCAACTTTCTCAGCCGCACGACGGCGGTTCTGGCGACGGCGTTCTTCCTGACCAGTTTGGGACTGAGCTATCTCGCGACCAACCGAACGCAGGAACCGACCAGCGTGATGGAGCGGGTGCAGAATCCGCCAGCCGCGCCGGTCGAGCAGTCGCCGGCCAAGCCGACCGCCGAGGCGGACTCAAAGGCGAAGGAAATACCGAAGTAAGTGATGTTGCGGCGCAAAAAAAGAAGGTATAATTTCTTTTTTCGTCGCCATAAGAAATGATGGCTCCGTTATGGACAGTGTGGAACTGTGTGACGGATCCATGGATCGAATGCCGACGTGGTGAAATTGGTAGACACGCTATCTTGAGGGGGTAGTGGCGAGAGCCGTGTGAGTTCGAGTCTCACCGTCGGCACCAGAATTCCTCCCAGGCCTGGGTTGATCAGGCTTGACTTGCAGCGGGAACGTGAAGGGCTCGGCGGCATGGTTGGAAAGACCTGTCGCGCAGACTATGTTGGAAAACTACTTTCCTGTCCTCGTATTCATCCTCGTCGGCCTGGCCTTCGGGTGTGTTCCCATCCTCCTCGGCTGGCTCGTAGCGCCGAATCGTCCCGACAGCGAAAAGCTCTCTCCTTTCGAATGCGGCTTCGAGGCCTTCGAGGACGCGCGCATGAAGTTCGACGTGCGCTTCTACCTGATTGCGATCATCTTCATCCTCTTCGACCTGGAAATTGCCTTTCTGGTCCCCTGGTCGGTGATCTTCAAGGATATCGTCGCCTCCGAATCCATGCGGATGTTCGGCTTCATCGAAATGATGATCTTCATCGGCATCCTGGCCATCGGCTATGTCTACGCCTGGGCCAAGGGCGCATTGGACTGGGAGTGAGCCGACCATGAGCATCGAAGGCGTCCTGGAAAAAGGCTTCGTCACCACCACCCTCGATAGCGTCATCAACTGGACACGCACGGGCTCGATGTGGCCGATGACCTTCGGTCTGGCCTGTTGCGCCGTCGAGATGATCCACGCCGGCTGTGCGCGCTACGACCTCGACCGCTTCGGCATTGTCTTCCGCCCCAGTCCGCGCCAGTCCGATGTGATGATCGTCGCCGGCACGCTGACCAACAAGATGGCGCCTGCCCTGCGCAAGGTGTACGACCAGATGGCCGAGCCGCGCTGGGTAGTGTCGATGGGTTCCTGCGCCAACGGCGGCGGCTACTACCATTACTCCTACTCGGTCGTGCGCGGTTGCGACCGCATCGTGCCGGTGGATGTTTATGTGCCGGGCTGCCCGCCAACGGCCGAGGCGCTGCTCTACGGGCTTATCCAGTTGCAGAACAAGATCAAGCGCACCAGCACGATCGCGCGCTGAAAGACGATAAAGGATGGCCTCAAGGCTCGAATCGCTTTGCCAGAACCTGCAAACAGTTCTAGGCGATCGCATTGCCGGCATCAATACGGCCTTGGGCGAAGTGACCCTCGAAGTCGCCGCCGAACACTACCTCGAGGTTGCCCGCACCCTGCGCGACCATCCCGATCTGCGCTTCGAGCAGCTGGTTGACCTGACCGGCGTCGATTATTCGACCTGGGGCGACGGCGCCTGGAAGGGTCTGCGCTTTGCCGCAGTGTGCCACCTGCTTTCCGTGTCCAGGAACGTGCGCTTGCGTCTGCGCGCCTTTGCCGCGGACGACGGTTTTCCCGTGCTGCCCTCGCTGGTCCAATTGTGGAACAGTGCCAACTGGTACGAACGCGAAGCATTCGATCTCTACGGCATCCTCTTCGAGGGCCACCCTGACCTGCGCCGCATCCTCACCGACTATGGCTTCGTCGGCCATCCCTTCCGCAAGGACTTTCCGATCTCCGGCCATGTCGAGATGCGCTACGACCCCGAGCAGCGGCGCGTGGTCTACCAGCCGGTGACCATCGAACCGCGCGAAGTGACTCCCCGCATCATCCGCGAGGAAAACTACGGAGACGCGGAACATGGCTGAGATCCGCAATTACACGATCAACTTTGGCCCGCAGCATCCGGCAGCGCATGGTGTGCTGCGCCTGGTGCTAGAACTGGATGGCGAGGTGATCGTACGCGCCGATCCGCATATCGGACTGTTGCACCGCGCCACCGAGAAACTGGCCGAGACCCGCACTTGGCTGCAGACGGTTCCCTATCTCGACCGCCTCGATTACGTCTCCATGATGTGCAACGAGCACGCTTATGTCATGGCGGTGGAGAAACTGCTCAGCGTCGAGGTGCCGATTCGCGCCCAGTACATCCGCGTCATGATGGACGAGGTGACGCGCATCCTCAATCACCTGCTCAACATCGGTACGCACGCCCTCGACATCGGCGCCATGACCATGGTGCTGTACACTTTCCGCGAACGCGAAGACCTGATGGATGTGTACGAGGCCGTCTCCGGCGCCCGCCTGCATGCGGCCTATTATCGTCCCGGCGGCGTCTATCGCGACCTGCCCGACCGCATGCCACAGTACGAGGTCAACAAGTTCAAGAATGCCGAAACGGTGCGCCGGCTCAACGAAGCCCGCCAGGGTTCCCTGCTGGATTTCCTCGAAGATTTCACGAACCGCTTCCCGACGTACGTCGATGAATACGAAACGTTGCTCACCGACAACCGCATCTGGAAGCAGCGCACCGTCGGCATCGGCGTGGTTTCCCCGGAACGCGCACTGGCCCTTGGCTTCACCGGCCCCATGCTGCGCGGCTCTGGCGTCGAATGGGACCTGCGCAAGAAGCAGCCCTACGAGGTGTATGACCGCGTCGACTTCGACGTGCCTGTCGGCGTCAACGGCGACTGTTATGACCGCTACCTGGTGCGCATCGAGGAGATGCGCCAGGCCAACCGCATTGTCAAACAGTGTATCGACTGGCTGCGCAACGATTCTGCAAAAGGCGCCGGCCCGGTGATCACCGACAACCGCAAAGTGGCGCCGCCGTCGCGCGAGAAGATGAAAACCGGCATGGAAGACCTGATTCACCATTTCAAGCTGTTCACCGAGGGTATGCACGTGCCGCCGGGAGAGGCCTATGCGGCCATCGAGCACCCCAAGGGGGAGTTCGGCGTCTATGCCATTTCCGACGGTGGCAACAAACCCTATCGCATCAAGCTGCGCTCACCGGGATTTCCCCATCTGGCCGCCACCGACGAGATGGCGAAGGGCCACATGATTGCCGACGCTACGGCCATCATTGGCACCATCGACCTCGTGCTGGGCGACACGGATCGATAAACGAGAACACCATGCTGAGCCAAGAATCCCGGAACCAGATCGACCGCGAAACCGCCAAGTATCCCGCCGAGCAGAAGCAGTCGGCGGTGATGGCGGCGTTGGCCATCATGCAGGCAGAGCGGGGCTGGCTGAGCACCGAGACCATCGGCGATGTCGCCGCCTACCTCGGCATGGCGCCGGTGGCGGTCTACGAGGTGGCGAGCTTCTACAACATGTACGACCTCGCCCCAGTCGGCAAATACAAGATCACCGTATGCACCAACCTGCCGTGCGCGCTGTCCGGCGGCGTGCATGCCGCGGACTACCTCAAGCAGAAGCTCGGCGTGGATTTCAACGAAACCACCACCGACGGCAAGTTCACCCTGAAGGAAGGCGAGTGCATGGGCGCCTGCGGCGATGCGCCGGTGATGCTGGTGAACAACGTGCGCATGTGCAGCTTCATGCAGCCCGGGCAGATCGACCGGCTACTGGAGGAGTGCACCTGATGGGCGCCCTCGGCTTCATCCTCGATGCGACGGAAGGCGAGCGCAGCTGGCGCCTTGCCGAGTACGTCAAGCGTGGCGGTTACGGCGCGCTGAAGAAGATCATCCACGAGAAGATTCCGGTTGACCAGATCGTCGGCGAATTGAAGAAATCGTCGCTGCGCGGCCGCGGCGGCGCCGGTTTTCCGACCGGCCTCAAGTGGAGTTTCATGCCGCGCCAGTTCCCCGGCGCCAAGTACGTCGTCTGCAACTCCGACGAGGGCGAGCCCGGCACTTTCAAGGACCGCGACATCCTGCGCTGGAACCCGCACATGGTGATCGAGGGCATGATCATCGCCGGCTACGCCATGGGCTGCCAGCGCGGCTACAACTATATCCACGGCGAGATCTGGGAGATCTACAAGCGCTTCGAGGAGGCCCTCGAGGAAGCGCGTGCCGCGAATCTGCTCGGCAACAACATCCTCGGCTCCGATTTCAGCTTCGAACTGCAGGCCCACCACGGCTACGGCGCCTACATTTGCGGCGAGGAAACCGCGCTGCTCGAGTCCATCGAGGGCAAGAAGGGCCAGCCGCGCTTCAAGCCGCCGTTCCCGGCAAGCTTCGGTCTTTACGGCAAGCCGACGACCATCAACAACACCGAGACCTTTGCCTCGGTGCCGTACATCATCAATGAGGGCGGCGACAAGTTCCTCGAGCTGGGCAAGCCCAACAACGGTGGCACCAAGCTGTTCTCCGTATCGGGCCACGTCAACCGCCCCGGCAACTTCGAGGTGCCGATGGGCACGCCGTTCAAGGATCTGTTGGAGATGGCGGGCGGCATGCGCGGCGGGCGCAAGCTGAAGGCGGTCATCCCCGGCGGCTCCTCTGCGCCGGTGCTGCCAGCCGACATCATGATGGAATGCACGCTCGACTTCGACTCGATCGCCAAGGCCGGCTCGATGCTCGGCTCCGGCGCCGTCATCGTCATGGACGAGACCACCTGCATGGTGAGGGCGCTCGAACGCCTGTCCTACTTCTACTTCGAGGAGTCCTGCGGCCAGTGCACGCCCTGTCGCGAGGGCACCGGCTGGCTCTATCGCGTCGTGCACCGCATCGAGCACGGCGAGGGGCGGCCGGAGGACCTCGACCTGCTCAACAGCGTCACCGACAACATCATGGGCCGCACCATCTGCGCCCTCGGCGATGCGGCCTCCATGCCGGTGAAGAGCTTCATCAAGCACTTCGGCGCAGAGTTCGAATACCACATCCAGAACAAGAAATGCCTCGTGCCCGAGGACGTGCAGCGCACGGGCAGCGGCTTCTTCAAGGCGGCGTAGGATGAACCACCCCCACGCTCACTTCGTTCGCTGCCCCCCGAGGGGGCGCTTAGCGCCCTTCGGGCGGCCGGGCGGGCGCTAAACATGCTAGAAATCGAAATCGACGGCAAGACAACCGAGGTGGCCGACGGCAGCACCGTGATGGATGCCGCCCACAAGCTCGGCATCTTCGTGCCGCACTTTTGCTATCACAAGAAGCTATCCATCGCCGCCAACTGCCGCATGTGCCTGGTGCAGGTAGAAAAGGCGCCGAAACCCTTGCCGGCCTGCGCCACCCCGGTGACCAACGGCATGAAGGTGTTCACGCACTCAGAACTCGCCGTCAAGGCGCAGAAGGGCGTGATGGAATTTCTCCTCATCAACCATCCGCTTGACTGTCCAATCTGCGACCAGGGCGGCGAGTGCCAGTTGCAGGACCTTGCGGTGGGCTACGGCCAGAGCGCCGCGCGCTATCAGGAGGAGAAGCGCGTGGTGGTGAACAAGAACCTCGGAGCGCTCATCGCCACCGACATGACGCGCTGCATTCATTGCACGCGCTGCGTGCGCTTCACGCAGGAGATCGCGGGGTGGATGGAACTCGGCCTGGCCTTCCGCGGCGAGCACGCCGAGATCATGCCCTTCATCGAGAAGACGGTGGATTCCGAGCTCTCCGGCAACGTCATCGACCTCTGCCCGGTCGGTGCGCTGACCTCCAAGCCTTTCCGCTTCGACGCCCGCAACTGGGAGCTGTCGCGGCGCAAGTCGATCAGTCCACACGACGGCCTCGGCGCCAACCTCATCGTGCAGGTCAAGCAGGGCAAGGTACTGCGCGTCCTGCCGCTGGAGAACGAGGATGTCAACGAGTGCTGGCTGTCGGACAAGGACCGCTTCTCCTACGAGGCTCTCAATTCTGATGGTGACAATGGCCGTCTGACGCAGCCGATGCTCAAGCAGTGTGGCGAATGGCGCGAGGTCGACTGGCAGACGGCGCTGGAGTTCATCGGCACCGATTTGAAGCGTGTCGTCCGCGAGCACGGCGCCGCGTCGTTCGGCACGCTGGCCTCGCCGCACGCTACGCTGGAAGAGCTCTATCTGTTGCAGAAATTCATGCGCGGCGCCGGCAGCGAGAACGTCGATTGCCGTCTCCGCCAGACGGACTTTGCCCTCGACGGCAAGAAGGTCGTGCCCTGGTTGGGCATACCCATTGCCGACATCCCGAAGCTCGACCGTGTGCTGGTGGTTGGCAGCTTCCTGCGCAAGGACCATCCGCTACTGGCGCAGCGCCTGCGCCAGGCGGCGAAGAAATCCACCCGCGTCAGCCTGCTGCATGTCGCCGACGACGATCAATTGATCGCGCTCCACGCCAAATCCATTGTCGCGCCTTCGGTGCTGCTCACAGAACTCGCCGGCATTGTCAAGGCCGCGGCCGAGGCGAAGGGCGCGGCCGTCGATGCAGCATTGGCCCAAGTGCAACCGTCCGTGGCGGCGAGACAAATCGCGGGGAGCCTGGCCTCGGGTGAGCATGCCGCGGTTTTCCTTGGCAACTTCGCCCAGCAACATGCGCAAGCGGCGACCCTGCATGCCCTGGCCCAGATGCTTGCCGATATCATTGGTGCGCGCCTTGGTTACCTCGGCGAGGCGGCCAGCTCCGTCGGTGGCTACATCGCCAAGGCAGTGCCCGGAGCACAGGGACTCAATGCGGCACGCATGCTGGCCGAGCCACGCCACGCCTATTTCGTCCTGCACGCCGAGCCGGAGCTCGACTGTGCCAATCCGCACCAGGCCATGGCCGCGCTGAAGGGGGCCGATCTGGTTGTGGCCATGACGCCGTTCAAGACGCGCGCCATTGACTACGCTCATGTGATCCTGCCGATCGCCCCATTTACGGAGACTTCCGGCACTTTCATCAACACCGAGGGCCGCGTGCAGAGCTTCAATGCGGCCGTCAAGCCGCTCGGTGAGACGCGTCCGGCGTGGAAGGTGTTGCGCGTGCTGGGCAATCTGCTCGGCCTGCCTGGCTTCGAACAGGACAGCTCGGAAGCCGTGCGCGCCGAGATGCTGGACGGCAAGCCGGCCTCGGTGGCCGAGCGCTTGAACAATCGCGCCGACGGCGCCGCCATCAATCTGATGGCAGCAACGCCCGTCCTGCAAGCGGGACTGGAACGGGTGGCCGACGTGCCTATCTATTTTGCCGATCCGCTGGCACGCCGTGCACCATCGCTGCAAAAGACGCGCGACGCGGCGCCGCCCGCCGCGCGCATGAATGCCGCCACGCTGGCAAAGCTTGGGCTGGACGCCGGCATGCAGGTAAAAGTCAGTTCCGGCGGGACGGCGACCCTGACCGCGCAACTTGAAGCCGGCCTTCCCGACAACTGTGTGCGCATTGCCGCAGGCCATGAGCTGACTGCCGGACTCGGCCCGATGCAAGGCGAGATCACCGTGGAGCGTGCCTGATGGAAGCCGCGGTTCTCCAGTTCTTCCAGTGGTTCTGGAATCTGTTCGGCCTGTGGGATGCGCTTTGGGCATTGGTCGAACCTGTGTGGCCGCTGGTCTGGGTGCTGATGAAGGTTGTCGCCATTCTCGTGCCGCTGATGCTGACGGTGGCTTATCTGACGCTGGCCGAGCGCAAGGTCATTGGTTACATGCAGGTGCGCATCGGACCGAATCGCGTCGGTCCCATGGGGCTGCTGCAGCCGATTGCCGATGGCATGAAGCTGTTTTTCAAGGAAGTGCTGGTGCCGAGCGGAGCGAACAAGAAGTTGTTCTTCTTTGGTCCGGTCCTCGCTATCGCGCCGGCGCTGGCAGTCTGGGCGGTGGTGCCCTTCTTCGACGGTGGCGTACTTGCCGACATCGATGCCGGACTGCTCTACGTTCTGGCCATGACCTCGATGGGCATCTACGGCATCATCATTGCCGGCTGGGCCTCGAACTCGAAGTACCCATTCCTCGGTGCCATGCGCTCCTCGGCGCAGATGGTGTCCTACGAAATCGCCATGGGCCTGGCACTGATCTGTGTCCTGATGGTGTCGAACAGCCTGAATCTGACGGATATCGTCCAGTCGCAGGGCCGCGGCTGGTTCGCCGACCATGGTGTCGGCGTCCTCTCGTGGAACTGGTTGCCGCTGCTGCCGATGTTCGTCGTGTATTTCATCTCCGGCGTGGCGGAGACCGGCCGCGCGCCCTTCGACGTGATCGAGGGCGAGTCCGAGATCGTCGCCGGCCACATGGTCGAGTATTCCGGCATGGCCTTCGCCATGTTCTTCCTCGCCGAATACGCCAACATGATCCTGGTGGCGACGCTCACCTCGATCCTGTTCCTCGGCGGCTGGCTGTCGCCGGTCGATTTCCTGCCGGACGGCTTCCACTGGCTGGCGCTCAAGATCTCGTTCTTCCTGCTGCTGTATCTGTGGTTCCGCGCCACCTTTCCGCGCTACCGCTACGACCAGATCATGCGCCTGGGCTGGAAGGTCTTTATTCCGCTGACCCTGGTCTGGATCGCCTTCATCGGCACCTGGATGGTGTCGCCCTGGAACGTCTTCAAGTGAGGATCTGAGCTATGGGCGCCAAGGATTTCCTCAACAGCCTGCTCCTGAAGGAACTGTTCAAGGGCATGTACGTCACGGGACGCTACTTCTTCTCGCCGAAAATCACGGTGCAGTACCCCGAGGAGAAGACACCGCAGAGCAACCGCTTTCGCGGCCTGCATGCGCTGCGCCGCTACCCGAACGGGGAAGAGCGTTGCATAGCCTGCAAGCTGTGCGAGGCGGTGTGCCCGGCGCTGGCCATCACCATCGAGTCGACCGAGAGGCAAGATGCGAACGGCCAGACGTCACGCCGCACCACACGCTACGACATCGACCTGACCAAATGCATCTTCTGCGGCTTCTGCGAGGAGGCTTGCCCGGTGGATGCCATCGTCGAGACGCGCGTGCTGGAATACCACGGCGAGAAGCGCGGCGACCTCTACTACACCAAGCAGATGCTGCTGGCGGTAGGCGACAAATATGAAGCGCAGATCGCGGCCGATCGCAAGCAGGACGCCAAGTTCCGGTGATGCCCATGGATTTCAAGACCGCCCTTTTCTACATCCTGTCTGCGATCCTGGTGATCGCGGCGCTGCGCGTCGTCACTTCGCGCAACCCGGTGCATGCCGCCCTGTTCCTGGTGCTCGCCTTCTTCAATGCCAGCGGTCTGTGGCTGCTGTTGCAGGCTGAATTCCTCGCCATCGCACTGATCGTGGTTTATGTCGGCGCGGTCATGGTGCTGTTCCTTTTCGTCGTCATGATGCTCGACATCAATCTGGAGCGTCTGCGCCAGGGCTTCTGGAACAACCTCTGGCTTGGCGGCCCGATCGCCGTGCTGATGGTGGTCGAGATGATCGCTGTCCTTTCCACGCGCAGTTTCGGCCTCGAAGCCTTGCCGGCACCCGCGGCGGCAGCGGCAGACTATTCCAACACCAAAGCACTGGGCGTGGCCATCTATACCGAATACGTCTACCCCTTCGAACTGGCCTCGGTGATTCTGCTGGTGGCGCTGATTGCCGCTGTCGCCCTGAACCTGCGCCAGCGCAAGGACACCAAGCAGATGAACCCTGCCGAGCAGGTCGCCGTCAAGGCCAAGGACCGCGTGCGCATTGTGTCCATGCCCGTGGAAAAGGATTAGCCATGCCAAGCCTCTCCTATTTCCTGATTCTTGGCGCCATCATTTTCTCCATCGGCATCGTCGGCGTGTTCCTCAACCGGAAAAATCTCATCGTCCTGCTGATGGCCATCGAACTGATGCTGCTGGCCGTCAACATGAACTTCGTCGCCTTTTCCCACTTCCTCGGTGACATAGACGGACAGGTGTTTGTCTTCTTCATCCTGACGGTCGCCGCGGCAGAGGCCGCCATCGGCCTCGCTATCCTCGTCGTGCTGTTCCGCAATCTGCGCACGATTCACGTGGACGACCTCGACAGCCTGCAGGGATAAACGAGACGCCATGACAGACATGCAACAACTCTACCTGCTGGTGCCGCTGGCACCCCTCGCCGGTGCCATCATTGCCGGCTTCTTTGGCAGGACCATCGGCCGCGCTGGCGCCCACTGGGTGACCATCATTGGCGTCTTTGCCTCGCTCGTCGCCTCCTGGTTCATCTACCAGGACGTCGACGGCGGCAATCCTTACAACGGCACGGTCTACACCTGGGCCAGCAGCGGCGACCTCAACTTCGAGATCGGCTTTCTCATCGACAAGCTGACGGTGACCATGATGCTGGTCGTCACCTTCGTATCTCTAATGGTGCACATCTACACCATCGGCTACATGGCGCACGACGAGGACAACTGGCCGGCCGACAGTCTGGCCGGCCGCAACAGCTATCAGCGCTTCTTCGCCTATATCTCGCTGTTCACCTTCTCGATGCTGATGCTGGTGATGAGCAACAACTTCCTCCAGCTGTTCTTTGGCTGGGAGGCGGTGGGACTCGTCTCATACCTGCTGATCGGCTTCTGGGCCACCCGACCGACGGCCATCTATGCCAACCTGAAGGCCTTTCTGGTGAACCGCGTCGGCGACTTCGGTTTCCTCCTCGGCATTGGCCTCATCGTCGCCTATTGCGGCACGCTGAACTACACGGAAGTGTTCGCCCTGTCGCAGAAATTGTCCGGCACCAGCATCGAACTGATTTCCGGTTCGCCCTGGATGCTCGTTTCCGTCGTCTGCATCTGCCTCTTCATCGGCGCCATGGGCAAGTCGGCACAATTTCCGCTGCACGTCTGGCTGCCCGACTCGATGGAAGGCCCGACACCGATCTCCGCGCTGATCCACGCCGCCACCATGGTGACGGCCGGCATCTTCATGGTCGCGCGCATGTCGCCGCTGTTCGAACTGTCCGATGCGGCGCTGTCCTTCGTTATCGTCATCGGCGCCATTACCGCCTTCTTCATGGCGCTGATAGCCATCGTGCAGACCGACATCAAGCGCGTCGTTGCCTACTCGACGCTGTCGCAGCTCGGCTACATGACCACCGCGCTGGGTGCGTCGGCCTACTCGGCGGCGATGTTCCACCTCGCCACCCATGCCTTCTTCAAGGCGGTGCTGTTCCTCGGTGCCGGCTCGGTCATCATCGCCATGCACCACGAGCAGGACATGCGCCGCATGGGCGGCTTGCGCAAGTACATGCCCATTACCTATCTGACGGTGCTGATCGGCGCGCTGGCCAATGCCGGCTTTCCGCCCTTTGCCGGCTTCTTCTCCAAGGACTCGATCATCGAGGCGGTGCACCTGTCGACCACCTCGGGCGCCGGCTTTGTGTACCCGCTGCTCCTCGCCGGCATCTTCGTCGGCAGCTTCTACTCCTTCCGGCTGGTATTCATGACCTTTCACGGCAAGGAGCGTTTTCGCGAGGCGCCGCCGCACGGCCAAGCTGCGCAGGGCCATGACGACTACGGCCAGCATAGCCACCATGGCCCGGTCGAGCCGCATGAGTCGCCCTGGGTGGTCACCGTGCCGCTGATCCTGCTGGCCATTCCCTCCGTCATTGCCGGCTGGGCCATGGTCGGGCCGGCTCTGTTCGGCAACTATTTCGGCGGTGCGATCTTCATCGCTCCCGAGCATCCGGCCATTGCCCGGATGGCGGAGGAGTTCCACGGGGCGATGGGCATGGTCCTGCATGGCCTGATGGCGCCGCCGTTCTGGCTGGCGCTGGGCGGTGCGGCGAGCGCCTGGTACCTCTATATCGTGCGGCCCGACCTGCCGGCGGTGATCAAGGAGAAATCGGGTGTGCTGGCGCGCATCCTCGAAAAGAAATACGGCTTCGACGAGTTCAACGAATGGTTTTTCGCCGGCGGCGCGCGCCTGCTCGGTCGCGGCCTGTGGAAGGGTGGCGACCAGACCCTCATCGACGGCCTGGCGGTCAACGGCTCGGCCAAGTTGGTCGGCTGGGTGGCTTCCATCGTGCGGTTGTTCCAGTCGGGCTACATTTACCAGTATGCGTTTTCCATGATCATCGGCGTGTTCGTGCTGCTGACGCTCTGGATGAATCGCGCCTAGGAAACAGGACATGACGGGTCTTCCCTTGCTCAGTATCGCGATCTGGCTGCCCATCGTAGGCGGGTTGCTGGTGCTCGCAACAGGTCCCGACCGCAACGCGGGTCAGGCGCGGCTGATTGCCCTGATCGTCGCCGTGGCCGGCTTCCTCGTCACCCTGCCGCTCTACATCGGTTTCGATGTGACGACCAGCGACATGCAGTTCACCGAATTGCTGCCGTGGGTTCCACGCTTCAACATCCATTACCAGCTCGGCGTGGACGGTATCTCGGTATTGTTTATCCTCCTCAACAGCTTCATCACGCCGCTGGTGGTGCTGGCCGGCTGGAAAGTCATCGGGGAGAAGGTGGCGCAGTACATGGCAGCCTTCCTTGTCATGTCCGGCCTCATGAACGGCATCTTCGCGGCGCTCGACGCCGTGCTGTTCTACGTCTTCTTCGAAGCCTCGCTGATCCCGATGTACCTCATCATCGGCGTCTGGGGCGGGCCAAACCGGGTTTATGCGGCATTCAAGTTCTTTCTCTACACGGTGCTTGGTTCGCTGCTGATGCTGGTTGCGCTGATCTACCTTTTTTTCCAGTCCGGATTCAGCTTCAACCTGCTCGACTGGCACGAGGTGAGGATCCCCCTGACAGCGCAGATTTACCTGTTCCTCGCCTTTCTCGTGGCCTTCGCCGTCAAGGTGCCGATGTGGCCGGTGCACACCTGGCTGCCGGATGCCCACGTCGAGGCACCGACCGGCGGTTCCGTGGTGCTGGCGGCCATCATGCTGAAGCTGGGCGCCTATGGCTTCCTGCGTTTCTCGTTGCCCATCGTGCCGGACGCCTCGCGTGAGTTGGCCTGGTTGATAATCGCGCTGTCGCTTACCGCCGTGGTGTACATCGGCTTCGTCGCCCTGGTGCAGGCCGACATGAAGAAACTGATTGCTTATTCGTCAGTCGCGCACATGGGTTTCGTCACGCTCGGCTTCTTCATCTTCAATTCACTCGGTGTCGAGGGCGCTCTGGTGCAGATGATTTCGCACGGCTTCATCTCGGGGGCCATGTTCCTCTGCGTCGGTGTTCTCTACGATCGCCTGCACAGCCGGCAGATCGCCGACTACGGCGGGGTGGTCAACACCATGCCGAAATTTGCCGCGCTGTTCATGTTCTTTGCCATGGCCAATACCGGTCTGCCGGCCACCAGCGGTTTCGTCGGCGAATTCATGGTCATCCTCGGTGCCATGCAATTCGATTTCTGGGTCGCCTTTATCGCTGCGACGACGTTGATCACCAGCGCTGCCTATACCTTGTGGTTGTACAAGCGCGTGGTATTCGGCGCAGTTGCCAACCCTCGCGTTGCTGAACTCGCCGACATCGACATGCGCGAGTTCGCCATCCTCGGGTTGCTAGCGCTGTGCGTGCTGTGGATGGGCTTATATCCATTTCCGTTCACGGAAGTCATGCACGCTTCGGTAGAAAATTTGCTGAAGCACGTTGCCGTGCCCAAGTTCTGAGCGGACGATCAAGACATGAATTTCGTGATGCCCGATCTCTACCCCGCCTCGGCGGAGATATTTCTCCTGCTGATGACCTGCGTGGTTCTGCTGGTCGGCCTCTTTGCCGGCAAGGGCCGCCACTGGCTGGTCTATCTGCTGACCCAGCTGACGTTAACCGGCTGCTTCGCCATCACCTTCGTCACGCTCGACGGACAGGCGGTGACGACCTTCAGTAACATGTTTGTCGACGACCTGTTCGCCGATTTTCTCAAGCTGGTGCTCTATCCGACGGTGGCCGTCATGCTGGTCTACAGCCGCGAGTATCTTGCGGCGCGTAACCTCGACAAGAGCGAGTTCTACCTGCTGGTGCTGTTCGCCACGCTGGGCATGATGGTGATGATCTCGGCCAGCCACTTCCTCACCATCTATCTCGGCCTCGAGCTGCTGGCGCTGTCGCTCTACGCCCTCGTCGCGCTCGACCGCGATTCCGCACGCGCCACCGAGGCAGCGATGAAGTATTTCGTCCTCGGCGCCATGGCCTCCGGCCTGCTACTCTACGGCTTCTCGATGGTGTATGGCGCCACCGGTAGCCTGGACATCGTCGAGGTCGGCCAGCGCATCGCCACCGGTAGCGGCAACAAGACGGTGCTGGTGTTCGGCCTGGTCTTCGTTATCGCCGGACTTGCCTTCAAACTGGGTGTAGTGCCCTTCCACATGTGGATTCCGGATGTGTACCACGGCGCGCCGACGGCAGTGACCCTGTTCATCGGCTCGGCGCCCAAGCTTGCCGCCTTCGCCATCGCCATGCGCGTGCTGGTTACCGGCCTGGCCGAATTGGCCGAGCACTGGCAGGTGATGCTGACGATCCTCGCAGCACTGTCGATTGCGCTGGGCAACCTGGCGGCGATCGCGCAGACCAACCTCAAGCGCATGCTCGCCTACTCGACCATTTCGCACATGGGCTTCATGCTGCTCGGTATTCTGTCGGGCATCGTTGGTGGTGATCCACGCTTCGCACTGAATGCCTACAGCTCGGCGATGTTCTACGCCATCACCTATGTGCTCATGAGCCTGGGTGCTTTCGGCATGATCCTGCTGCTGTCGCGCGCCAGTTTCGAAGCCGAGAACATCGAGGACTTCAAGGGCCTCAACAAGCGCAGCCCGTGGTTTGCGGCTATGATGTTGATCCTCATGTTCTCCATGGCCGGCATGCCATTCTTCGTCGGCTTCTTCGCCAAGTTCGCCGTGCTGCAGGCGGTGGTTGCCGCAAAAATGGTGTGGCTGGCAGTTTACGCCGTTCTCTTCTCGGTGATTGGCGCCTTCTACTACCTGCGCGTAGTGAAGGTGATGTACTTCGATGCGCCGACCGATACTGCACCAATCGAGGCGCCGCGCGACATGCGCTTCCTCATTTCGGTCAACTGTCTGGCCGTGGCGCTGCTCGGCTTGCTGCCCCAGGGTGCTCTTGAATACTCGATTTACGCAACCTACGCCTTCCTCGCCGGGCATTGATGCAGCGCGGGCAGGGCGGCGACGCTCCGGTGCAGTGCCCGATCAGTCCACCTTGGCGTATTCCGCCTTGGCTGTGCGCGCAGCCTGTGCTTCCTCCGGCGAGTAGGCCTTGCCAGACCACAGCATGCGGTAGACGGTTTCCTCATTGCCGTTTTCGCATAACGCCAGCGTCTCCTTGAACAGCGGCTGGAAGGTCTCGCTGCGATGTGAGGCCTCGTGCTCCGTGAAGGAGCGCCAGAAGGTGATGATCAGCGCTTCGCGATCCTTGAGCGGACTCGCCACCGCCTGGCCGATGGTACTGCCCTCGTTGGAAATCATGCCGGAATTGAGGGTGACGAAGCCGCCGACAAAGCCTGTGTCGGAGTGGTAGGTCTTCACGTTTTCACAGAGCAGGGCGACCCGTTCCTCCAGATCGTCGACGCTATACTCGGGCTTCAGTAGCACGCGGTTGACCGTCACGATGCCTTCTTCGTTGAAACCGGGAATGAATCCGGACATGGTGTGCCTCCATTCAGTTAATTAGAGAACCCTTATAATAGACTAAATTAGTCGGATATAGGCCCGGTTTATGAATAAGCATGAAATATCCCGCAAAGACAGTCACTTAATAGAATCTAAAGTGGGTAGCGAAGAAGTATTTGTGGGCAAGCTGCTGTGTGTCAAGCGGGATACTGTCCGGCTACCGGACGGCAAGCAGGCCACTCGGGAGTTTGTCACCCATCCTGGCGCGGTGGTGATGATCGCCGAGTTGCCCAACGGCAAGCTGCTCTTCGAGCGCCAGTTCCGTTACCCGCTCGACCGCATCTTTCTTGAACTGCCGGCCGGCAAGATCCACCCCGGCGAGGACATCCTGCTCACCGCGCGGCGCGAGTTGCAGGAGGAAACCGGTTATGTGGCCGAACGCTGGCATCACCTCGGCGTGATCCACCCCTGCATCGGCTACTCCGACGAGCGCATCGAGATTTTCTTCGCGCGCGGCTTGTCTCATGTCGGGCATGCCCTCGACGACGGCGAATTCCTCGAAGTGCACGAGATGAAACTGGAAGAGGCGTTCGATGCGGTGCGCGACGGCCGCCTGACAGACGGCAAGAGCGTTGCCGCCTTGCTTTGGACCGAACGCATGCTTGATGGCCGCTGGCCGTGGCCGGCGGCAAAATAATCAGAATTTCAGCAAATACTGATGGTGTGTAAAATGACCGTATCGACCCGCGACGAGCGGGTGAACGGACACGGTGGAGACGAGGCATGACGCACAGCAGCCACACGTTGCAGCAGGTTGGCGCAGAACCGCTCGCGGAAGAGGGCAACCGCTTTCAGGCGCTGCGCGTCCTCTCCGAGGTCACGGCTACGCTCACTTCGGAATACGACCTCGAGACGCTGCTTGATCGCTTTCTAGATATGATGGTGCGCCTCTCCGGCGCATCCGCTGGCGTCGTGCGCGTGGTCACCAGCGATGGCCGACATCTGCGGCTTGCCGCTTCGCTCGGCCTGCCCGCAGAGCTGATTGAAACCGAGCGACTGGTCGATATCAACTGCGGCATTTGCGGGACCGCCCTGCGCAACGAGGAAATCAAGCAGACGCGAGATATGCGGCCCTGCGTCGAGCGCACCGGCCAGCCCTATTTCGGGGGTTGCAGTTCCATGGTCGTCGTGCCGCTGGAGCACAACGGTCGCCTGCTCGGTGTCTACAACCTCTACATGACCGAGGAGCGGCCGATTCCGGAGGAGGTGTCGCTGCTCTTCAGCACCATCAGCGAGCACCTCTCCATGGCCGTCGAGAACACCCGCCTGCTGCGCGAGAATCTGCGCATGACGCTGATGAGCGAACGGCAGATGATGGCCAATGAGGTGCACGACTCGCTGGCGCAGACCATGGCCTACATGAAGATGCGCATCGAACTGCTGCGCGAGGCGCTCTTGCAATACGAGAGCGGCAAGGCCCTTAAGTATTCCGGCGACATCCAGCAGGCGCTCGACGAGGCCTATGCCAGCCTGCGCGAGTTGCTCACACAGTTCCGCAACCGCATGGATCCGCTCGGCCTAGAGCACGCCCTCGATGCGCTCGCCGCCGGCTACTTCGACCGCACCGGCGTGCGCCTCGAATTCGAGAATCGCATCCCCGACCTCGATCTGACGGTGGACCAGGAAGTGCAGGTGTTCCACATCCTGCAAGAGGCCCTTTCCAACGTCGCCCGCCACTCCGGCGCCAAGGATGCCAGGCTCACGCTCGACGTTGCCGACGGGCACTACGCCTTCACTGTCGAGGACGACGGCCGCGGCGTCTTCGTCGTGGGCGCCCAGCCCGACCTGCGCCACCACTTCGGCATCAGCATCATGAGCGAGCGTGCCCAGCGCCTCGGCGGCAACATCGAAATCTCCAACCGGCCGCAGGGCGGGGCGCGCCTGCGCCTGCTCGTGCCGATCCAACCCGAAAAAGCGCCATGAACGAAGACGCCATCAAGGTCATGCTGGTGGACGACCACACCCTGTTCCGCAAAGGCTTGGCCGAATTGCTCGACGGTCGCGATAACATCCGCGTCGTCGCCGCCACCGGCAACCCGGACGAGGCGGCGGGCCTGATCGACGCGGCCCGGCCCGATGCGCTGGTGCTCGACCTCAACATGCCGCCGCACGGCGGGCTGGCGCTGCTGCGCGAACTGCAGGCCGGCGCCTGGAACGGACCGACACTGATCCTTACCGTCAGCGATGCCGAGGACGATCTCGCCAACGCCATGCGCGCCGGCGCCCGTGGTTACCTGCTCAAGGACATGGAGCCCGACGACGTCGTCGACGCCATCCAGCGCGCCGTGCGCGGCGAGACGGTGGTGGCACCGGCCATGACACTGAAGCTGGTGGACCTGCTGCAGAGCGGTGGTAGCAAGAACACGGCGCGAGAGAACCTGCTCGCCCAGCTCACCGCGCGCGAGCGCGAGATACTCGACCACCTGGCGCGAGGCCAGTCCAACAAGGCCATCGCCCGCGCTCTCGAGATCTCGCACGACACCGTCAAGCTGCACGTGCGCCACATCCTTTCCAAGCTCAACCTTACCTCGCGCGTCGAGGCGGCGGTCTTCGCCGTCGAACAGAAAATGGCACCGCGGCAGAAGTAGGCGGTGTGTCGCCGTGTTGCGAGGACTAGTGCCAGCCCTTGTTTTTATGGTACTGACTTTTAGGGAATTTTGGGGAAGATGGCCTGCTGGTCCCCTCGACAGGAATCGAACCTGTATCTGCCGCTTAGGAGGCGGCCGTTCTATCCATTGAACTACGAGGAGAGCGGGAGCATATTTTATCAGCAGTTCTTCGCAGCTACGCCGTTATAATCCCGGACAAGATACCAGTTCAGTCGCGCGTCGAAGATAGACGCTTTCTCATCCGCATCGGATCATTCATGCCGCTTCTCACGCTGGACAAGGGCTGCCTGGCCTTCGGGCATGTCGCGTTGCTCGACCACGCCGATTTTCAGGTGGATGCCGGCGAACGCATCGCGCTGATCGGCCGCAACGGCAGCGGCAAGTCGAGCCTGCTGCGCGCGCTGGTCGGGACGGGAGTGCTTGACGACGGCACGGTGTGGCGTCGCGACGGCCTGCGTGTGGCCTATGTGCCGCAGGAGCCGGATTTCCCGCCGGAGCAGACGGCGTATGAAGCCGTCGCCTCTGGCGTCGGCGAAGCCAGCCGCCTGCTCGTCGACTACCATGCCGCTGCCCAGCGCCTGACGCACGACCACAGCGAGGCCGCGCTGATGCATCTCCACGAACTGCAAGTGCAACTGGAGGCAAGCGACGGCTGGCGGCTCGGTACACGCGTCGAACAGGCGCTGTCGCAATTGGGCCTGTCGGGCGAGGCGCGTCTGGGCGAGCTCTCCGGCGGCGGCCTCAAGCGCGTGGCGCTGGCGCGCGCCCTGGCCGGCGATCCGGAGCTGTTATTTCTCGACGAGCCGACCAACCACCTCGACCTCGACGGTATTCTCTGGCTGGAACAGCTCATCGCCGGTTTCGACGGTGCGGTGGTGCTGATCACACACGACCGACGCTTTCTCGATGCCGTCGCCACGCGCATCGTCGAACTCGACCGGGGACGACTCACGAGCTTTCCCGGCAGCTTCGCAGAGTACCAGAGCCGCAAAGCCGAGATGCTGTCGGCGGAAGCGCAGCAGAACGCCAAGTTCGACAAGCTGCTGGCGCAGGAGGAAGTGTGGATCCGCAAGGGCATCGAGGCACGGCGCACGCGCAACGAGGGCCGCGTGCGGCAACTGGAGCAGTTGCGCCACGAGCGCAGTGCGCGCCGCGAGCAGCTTGGCGGCGTCAGCTTCCAACTCTCGCGTGGTGAGGCTTCCGGCAAGCTGGTGGCGGAGCTGGAGCATGTCTCGAAGCGCTACGGCGAGCGCGACATCGTGAGCGATTTCTCCTGCCGCATCCTGCGCGGCGACCGCGTCGGCATCATCGGCCCCAATGGCGCCGGCAAGACCACGCTGATCCGCCTGATCCTCGGTGAGATCGCGCCGGATGCGGGCAGCGTGCGCCTCGGCACGAAACTGGCGGTGGCCTACTTCGATCAGTTCCGCGCCGCGCTCGACGACGAGGCGACGCTGGTTGATGTGATCAGCCCGGGTTCGGATTATGTGCAACTCGGCGACTCGCGCAAGCACGTCATCAGCTATCTCGAGGATTTTCTTTTTCCCTCGGCGCGGGCGCGCTCGCCGGTGAAGTCACTCTCCGGCGGCGAGCGCAACCGCCTGCTGCTGGCGCGGCTGTTCAGCCAGCCAGCCAACGTGATCGTGCTCGACGAGCCGACCAACGATCTCGACATCGAAACGCTGGAACTGCTGGAAACACTGCTCGCCGATTACGCTGGCACGGTGTTTCTCGTCAGCCACGACCGCAGCTTTCTCGACAACATCGTCACGCAGGTGATCGCGGCCGAGGGCGGCGGCGCCTGGCGCGAAACGGTCGGCGGCTACGAGGACTGGCTGAGGGAATCGCAGCTGCGGTGCGCCCAGCCTTCCGCTGCAACGTCTGCGCCGACGAAACGCGAGGCCACTGGCAAGAAAACGGAGGCGCGCGATGCACGCCCCAAGCCAAAGATGTCCTTCAAAGAGACGCGCGAACTGGAGGTACTGCCGGAGCGCATCAACCTGCTGGAGACCGAGCAGGCCGCGCTCAATGCGAGTCTGACTGATCCTGACTTCTACCGCGGTGCGCCGGATGAGTTGCGGACGATGCAGTCGCGACTGGCCGTGCTGGAGGCAGAAATTGCCCAGGCCATGCAACGCTGGGAAGAACTGGAAGCGCGCGCTGCTGGCCTTTGACGAAAGTCAGTCGCCACAACACGCCGACAGGCTGCTAGAAACCGCCCTCCATGCCCCGGAGAAAGGGCAGGGCGACCAGCGCACCAAAAAAAATCACGATGTGGAACCATGACCACAAACGGTACCTGCCGGCGAGCTTTTTAGGCGCCAGGTCGGAGATGAGATAAAGGCGCCCGTCCCCCGGCAGGTGCATGACGTGCAATTCGGCGGCGGCGCTCAGCTCGCGGTGGTTAGTAGCAACTTCGCGTTTGGCCTGCGTGCGGGCGAGTTCCCATTCCCTCAGGTCGAGCTGGCCGTTTTTGTCGAGGTCGAAGCGATTGAGCAGTTCTGTCGGCCTGGTCTTCCATTCAGCCAGCAACTGCTTGACGTCCTCGGCGATGCTCAGGTCGAGGTCGACGCTGCCACGCGTGGAGAACTGGCCGAGGACGTAGAGAGTCTGGTGCTCGATGAGCAGCCATTGGGTGTAGCGGCGGTCGCCCTGGTTCCAGGTATCCTTGCGGGTCACGAGCATCTCGGCGCCTTCCGGATCGACGATGCACTCGCCCGAGCCGTCGTCGAGGATGAAGGAGGCGTCGCTCTCGCCCTTGTCCTCCTGCACCCACTTGTCGTCGCTGGTCTTGCGTTCGACCGTGTAGCGATACCACAGACAGGGCAGTTGCGAGACCGGGCTGATCAGGGGCGTGCCGGCGAGTGCCCTGCCGCTGCCGATCAGCTCGGCATAGCCTTGTGCCGCCGAGGCAACCTTCGAGGTCGGCGTATCGGCGACGGCGCGGGCACGGCGGAAGGCGGAGGTCCAGGCGATGAGGCTGAGCGGTGCTATCAAGGCCACGCAAACGAACATGCCGAAGGCCGACTCGGTCTGGAACCCGATGAGTAGCAGGATGAGCTGGCCGCCGGAGGTGACGAGATTACCGTACCCCCGGCGCAGGGAAACGAGCATTACGCAGGGCGTTTCAGCTGAACAGGGCCTTCATGTCGACGTCGGCCTTTTCCGCGCTGGCGAACTCGAGCAAGGGCTTGGCCTCGAAGTGGAACATGCCGGCGATGATGAAATCGGGAAACTGCTCGATGCGCACGTTGTTGATGTTGACCGACTCGTTGTACAGTTCGCGCCGGTCGGCAATGCCGTTCTCGAGGGCCGTGATGCGACCCTGCAGCTGCATGAAATTCTCGTTGGCCTTCAACTCTGGATAGGCCTCGGCGACGGCGAAGATCTGGCCGACGCCCAGGCGCAAAGCGCCCTCGGCCTGACCCAGCGCGGAAATGTTCTGGCTTTCACGTGCCGTTTGCACGCGTGAGCGGGCCTCGACCACGCGTTGCAGGGTTTCCTGCTCGAACTGCTTGTACTGCTTGCAGGTCTCGACCAGCTTGGGCAATTCGTCATGGCGCTGCTTGAGCAGCACGTCGATGTTGGCCCAGGCCTTGGCGACTGCATGTTTCACCTGCACCAGCCCGTTGTAGATCATGACGCCGTAGACCACGGCGACGAGGATGAGCCCCAGCACCACCAGCGAAACGATACCCATGATTCCTCCCGGTTTGAAATGCGTGCGCTTATTTTAAACGACTGCTGTGGTTTCCCGCGCTACGGTTTCGATGTGCCTTCCCCGCTTTGTGCCGGCGCCTCGTCCGGAATGTCCACCAGCCGCCGCAGGCGCTCCATCAGCGATGTCTGGGAGATGCTGAGCAGCTTGCATATCCCGGCGATGTCGTCGGGAATCGCCGGGTCGTTCCAGCCGTTGGCTGCATGCCGGGCGAGGTTGACGGCGTGGATGACGTTGCGCACGCGCGGATGTTCAGCGTGGGTGTCGTCCATCAGACTGAGCAGCAGCTCCGGTAG
>JADFDU010000054.1 GCA_018262775.1 Rhodocyclaceae bacterium | reverse complement strand
CATCAAGTGCTCCTCCCGGTACAGGCGCCTCACCCGCTTGATGTTCACCCGCCAACCCTTCTGACACAGCCGCAGATGCAGCATCCGGTAGCCGTGCCGCCGATGCCGATGGGCAAGCGCGACGAGCTCAGCACGCAGTTCGGCATTGCCATCGTCCCGCGGCTCATAGCGCAGTACGCTCGGACTCATCCCCGCGAGCTTCAATGCCCTGCGCTCACTCATGCCTCGCCCCTGAGCAAACCGTACCAACTCGCGCCTGGCTGGTACGGTCACCACTTTCGGCGCAGCGCCTCGCGGCTCACCTGCGCTTCCAGGAGCGTCTCCGCGAGCAGCTTCTTCAGCCGTGTGTTCTCCGCCTCAAGCTGCTTCAGGCGCTTCGCGTCCGGCACCGACATCCCGCCGAACTTGGACCTCCACAGGTAGTAGCTCGCCTCCGAGAACCCGTGCCGCCGGCACAGATCCTTCACCGCCAGCCCCGCTTCAGCCTCCCGCAGGAATCCAATGATCTGCCCTTCCGTAAACCGCTTCTTCATGAATCCGATCTCCTCTGGTTGGAATCGGACTCCAAAGCATAACGCTACTAAAAGCGGGGGTCACGTCGCGAATTTGCGGTTCTTCATGGTGGTTCTGGATGTGGATTCCCGCTTTCGCGGGAATGACGAGGGCTCGCGGGAATGACGGGTTGTTAGAGCGTTGCGGCCAACCGCGTCCCTTGATCGATCGCCCGCTTCGCGTCCAATTCAGCAGCAACATCCGCACCGCCGATGAGGCTCACCGCGACGCCGGCTTTCTGCAAATCTTCGAGCAGGTCGCGGCGCGGTTCCTGGCCGGCGCACATGACGATGGTGTCGACGTCGAGCACTTTCGTTTCGTCGCCCATGCGGATGTGCAGGCCGGCGTCGTCGATCTTCTCGTAGCTCACGCCGGCGAGCATCTTGACGTTGCGGCGCTTGAGGAGCGTGCGGCGGATCCAGCCGGTGGTCTTGGCGAGGCCGTCGCCGACCTTGCTGGTCTTGCGCTGCAGCAGCCAGATCTGGCGCGGCGGCGGTTCGTCCGAGGCTTTCTTGAGGCCGCCGCGATCGGCGTAGGTGGCGTCGATGCCCCATTCGTTGCGGAAGTGGTCGATGTCGTTGCTCTCGCTGCCGCCGTGGCTGAGCAGTTCGGCGACATCGAAGCCGATGCCACCGGCGCCGACGATGGCGACCTTGCGGCCGGCTTCGCGGCGGCCTTCAATCACATCGATGTAGCGCGCCACTTTCGGATGGTCGCTTCCGGGCAGGTCGGGCGTGCGCGGACTGACGCCGGTGGCGAGCGCGACATGTTCGTAGCCGCCCGCGGCGAGTTCGGCCGCCGTGGCGCGGTGACTGACTTTCAGTTTCACGCCAGTGACGTCGAGGCGGCGGCGGAAGTAGCGCAGCGTCTCGGCGAATTCCTCCTTGCCGGGAATGCGCTTCGCCAGGTTGAACTGGCCGCCGATGACGTCGGAGGCCTCGAACAGCGTGACGTCGTGGCCGCGCTCCGCTGCAGTGGTGGCGAAGGCGAGGCCGGCCGGGCCGGCGCCGACGACGGCGATCTTCTTCATCGCCGTGGCGGGGCGAATGATCAGCTCGGTCTCGTGGCAGGCGCGGGGGTTCACGAGGCAGGAGCAGGTCTGACGCTGGAAGATGTGGTCGAGGCAGGCCTGGTTACAGGCGATGCAGGTGTTGATCTCGTCGGCGCGCCCGGCGGCGGCTTTGTTCACGAACTCGGCGTCGGCGAGGAAGGGCCGCGCCATCGACACCATGTCGGCGTCGCCGCGCGCGAGCACTTCTTCCGCCACTTCCGGCGTGTTGATGCGGTTGGTGGTGATGAGCGGGATGCTCACCTCGCCCTTCATGCGCCGCGTCACCCAGGTGAAGGCGGCGCGCGGCACCATGGTGGCGATGGTCGGGATGCGCGCCTCGTGCCAGCCGATGCCGGTGTTGATGATGGTGGCGCCCGCTGCCTCGATGGCCTTGGCGAGCAGCACGACTTCTTCCCAGGTGCTGCCGTCCTCGACGAGGTCGAGCATCGACAGGCGGAAGATGATGATGAAGTTGGGGCCGACCCTGTCGCGCGTGCGGCGCACGATCTCCACGGCGAAGCGGATGCGGTTCTCGAAGGCGCCGCCCCATTCGTCGGTGCGGTGGTTGGTCTTCGGCGCGATGAACTGGTTGATGAGGTAGCCCTCGGAGCCCATGATCTCGACGCCGTCGTAGCCGGCCTTCTGCGCGAGGCGCGCGCAGTTGGCGTAGTCGGAGATGGTTTTGCGCACGCCCCGCTCGGTGAGGGCGCGCGGCGCGAAGGGGCTGATGGGCGATTTCATCTTCGAGGCCGACACCGCCAGCGGGTGGTAGGCGTAGCGCCCGGTGTGCAGGATCTGCAGACAGATTTTTCCGCCGGCCTTGTGCACGGCGGCGGTGACGAGGCGGTGCTTGCCCACTTGCCAGGGAAAGGAGAGCTGCGACGCCTTCGGCGCGCCGCGCCCGGCGAGGTTGGGTGCGAAGCCGCCAGTGACGATGAGGCCGACGCCGCCCTTGGCGCGCTCGGCGAAGAAGGCCGCCATGCGCTGGAAGCCGTTGGACTCCTCCTCCAGGCCGGTGTGCATGGAGCCCATGAGCGTGCGGTTCTTCAGCGTGGTGAAGCCGAGGTCGAGGGGGGCGAGGAGGTGCGGGTATTGGCTCATGTTGTCATTCCGTTCTCGGTTATTACACGTCGTCCTCGCGAAAGCGGGGACCCATCAGTTTTGCGGCTGGCCTGGATTCCCGCCTGCGCGGGAATGACAGATCAGGCGTCGTCCTCGCGAAGGCGGGGACCCAGTTCTTTTGTGGTCTTCGTGGATTCCCGTTTTCCCCGGATCAAGTCCGAGGATGACAGCGGGAATGACGACATCAAAATCCCAGTTGTCTGGCGGCGAGGTCCTTGAGGATTTCTTCGGCGCCGCCGCCGATCATCATCACTTTCACTTCGCGGTAGATGCGCTCGACGCGCACGCCGCGCATGTAGCCCGAGCCGCCGAGAATCTGCACGGCGGTGTCGGCGCAGAACTGCATGGTGCGCGCGGCGTAGTTCTTGGCCATGGCGGTTTGCGCGACCGGTTGCTCTCCGGCATCCAATCGCGCTGCCAGATCGTCGAGCAGCGCCCGCGTGGCCTCGATGCGTTCGACCATGTCGACCAGCTTGTGGCGGATCACCTGGTGGCCGATGAGTGGCTGGCCGAAGGTCTTGCGCTCGCGCGCCCAGTCCACCGCGTCTTCGAGGCAGGCTTGTGCCGCGCCGCAGGCTGAGGCGGCCAGGGTCAGGCGCTCGCCGTTGAAGTTCTTCATGATAAGCGGAAACGCCTGGCCTTCAGCGCCGATGAGGTTGGCCGCCGGCACACGGCAGTCGTTGAAAGAGAGCTCGGCGGTGTCGGAGGCCCACCAGCCCATCTTCTTGAGTTCCGTGCGGGTGAAGCCAGGTGCGTCGCGTTCGATGGCAAGCAGCGAGACGCCGGAAGCGCCCGGCCCGCCAGTGCGCACGGCGACGGTATACCAGTCCGCGCGCATGCCGGAAGTGATGAACATCTTGCTGCCGTTGACGACGTAGTGGTCGCCATCGCGTTTTGCGGTGGTGGCGAGCTGCGCCACATCGGAGCCGGCGCCCGGCTCGGTCACCGCCAGCGCACTGATCTTTTCGCCGGCGATGACGCCCGGCAGCACGCGCGCCTTCAAATCCGGCGAAGCGCCCGCCACCAGCGGCGGCAGGCCGATGGTGTGGCTCATCAGGCTGGCGCAGGTGCCACCGCTGCCGGAACGGCCCATCTCCTCGGCGAGGATCATGCGGTAGAAATGGTCGGCCGGCGTGCCGCCGTATTCCTCGGGGAAGCCGACGCCGAGCAGGCCCGCTGCGGCGGCTTTCACATATAGCTCGCGCGGGAAGCCGCCGGCCTCGTCCCAGTCGGCGGCGTGCGGAATGATTTCGCGCTCGACGAAGCGCCGCACGGTGACGCGGAAGGCTTCGTGGTCGGCGCTGTAGTGGCGGGGGTTGGGTTTCGTCAGCATTTTTTCGTCATTCCCGCGAAAGCGGGAATCCATGAGCAACCCGAAAACCCTGGATTCCCGCTTTCGCGGGAATGACGGGGTGCGCCTCCACACGCGCCAGCAATCTTCCAGGCGCCACCTGCTCGCCCACGGCGCACGTCAGTTCCGCCAGCACGCCGTCGCAAGGCGCGGTGAGGGTGTGTTCCATTTTCATCGATTCCAGCACGATGAGGCCCTGGCCGCGCTTCACCTGTGCGCCGGCTTCGGCCAGCACGGCGACGATGCGTCCGTTCATGGGCGGGGTGAGTCGGCCGCTGCCGGCCGAAGACTCGCGGGCCTGTGCGGGCTGCATGGTGAGGTCGGTGACGACGGACTGCGCGCCGTCGACTTCCAGGTGCAGACGGCCATCGGCGTCGAAGGCGTGGCGCACTTCGTAGATCAGGCCGGAGAAGGCGAAGCGCCAGGTGTCACCTTCGGATTCGATCAGCTCGACTTCGATGCTTGTCTCGCCGACAGTGGCTTGGAAGCGTCGGCCCTCCACGAAAGTCAGCCGCTGCGACACGGCGCGGTTGCCGATGCCAAGCGTGAAATGCGTTGTAGCCGCGCCGCTGGAACGCCAGAAGGCCAGTTCAGGCTGCGGCAGGCGGGCGGCGCTATGTTGCGCGAAGATCAGCGCGGCAGCGGCGAGGAGTTCGGTGCGCGGATCGGCACACCCCAAGGGTGCTTCCTGCGGGGCGTCCGCCTGCGGCGTGAAGTGGGCGGCGATGAAATCCGTCGTGGCGCGGCCGGCGAAGAATTCGGGGTGTTCGAGGCAGCCGACGAGGAAGGCCTTGTTAGTCAAAAGGCCCAATGCCGTCGTCTCGCGCAGGGCGGCGATGAGTTTCTGCCGCGCCTCGCCGCGCGTGGCGCCGCGGGCGACAATCTTCGCCAGCAGCGGGTCGTAGTGGGAGGTGATTTCCGTGCCGCTGTCGACGCCGGCGTCGACGCGCACGCCTGCCGGTTCGCGCCAGACGAGCAGCGTGCCGGTCTGCGGCAGGAAGCCGGCGTCGGGATTCTCGGCGTAGAGGCGCGCCTCGATGGCGTGGCCGTCGAGACGCATGTCGGCTTGCGCCAGCGGCAGCGGCTCGCCCGCGGCGACGCGCAGTTGCAGCTCGACCAGGTCCAGCCCGGTAACCAGCTCCGTCACCGGATGCTCGACCTGCAGGCGCGTGTTCATCTCCATGAAGACGAAATCGCCTTCGCTGCCCAGCAGGAATTCGATGGTGCCGGCGCCGACGTAGCCGATCGCCCTGGCTGCCCGCACCGCCGCCTCGCCCATGCGCGCGCGCAGCGCTGCATCGACCGCAGGAGACGGCGCTTCCTCGATGACCTTCTGGTGGCGGCGCTGGATGGAACAGTCACGCTCGCCGAGATGGATGACGTTCCCCTGCGTGTCGGCGAAAACCTGGACCTCGACGTGGCGCGGCGCCGTCAGCGCGAACTCGAGGATCAGCTCGCCGGAGCCGAAGGCCGACTCCGCCTCGGAACGCGCCGAGGCGAGCGCCGCCGGCAGATCGGCAAAGTCGGCGACGCGGCGCATGCCGCGCCCGCCGCCGCCCGCCGCCGCCTTGATCATCAGCGGCAGGCCGATTTTCTCCGCTTCCCTGATCAGCGTGGCGTCGGACTGGTCGGTGCCGTCATACCCCGGAATGCAGGGCACACCGGCTTCGCGCATGCGGCGCTTGGCCTCGGCCTTGTTGCCCATCAGGCGGATCGCTTCGGCGGGAGGGCCGATGAAAACGAGGCCGGCCTGCGTGCAGGCCTCGGCGAAGTCGGCGTTCTCGGAGAGGAAGCCGTAGCCGGGGTGCACGGCTCCGGCGCCGGTCGCCTTGCAGGCGGCAATGAGGCGCTCGATGTTGAGGTAGGAGTCGCGCGGGGGCGCCGCACCGATCTCGAAGGCCTCATCGGCCAGGCGCGCGTGCAGGGCGTGGCGGTCGGCATCGGACACCACTGCCACCGTGCGGATGCCGCGCGCGCGGCAGCTGCGGATGACGCGGCAGGCGATCTCGCCGCGGTTGGCGATGAGGATCTTGGCGAACATTTTCAAAAACCTCTTTTAACACAGAGGGCACAGAGACACAGAGGGCACAGAGAAAAGCGAAAAGCCATTCTCGTGTTTCTTCTCTGTGTTCTCTGTGTCTCTGTGTCCTTCGTGTTGAATGCGGTTAGCCTTTTCTCGGCAGCATGCCCATGTGCTTGCTGATGATGCCGAGCATCACCTCGTCGGCGCCGCCGCCGATGGAGGAGAGGCGGATGTCGCGCAGGGCGCGCGAGACGTTGCTCTCCCACATATAGCCCATGCCGCCCCAGAACTGCAGGCAGCCGTCGGCGACCTCGCGGCCGAGGCGGCCGGCCTTCAGCTTGGCCATCGAGGCGAGCAGGGTGACGTCCTCACCGGCGACGAGGCGCGCGGCGGCGTCATGCACCAGCGCGCGCAGCGCCTCGACCTCGGTCTTCATTTCGGCGAGGCGGAAATGCACGTACTGGTTGTCGAGGATGGACTGGCCGAAGGCCTGGCGCTCGCGCGTGTAGGCGATGGTCTCGCGCAGGATGCGGTCGAGCACCGTCCATTGCGCGGCGGCGAAGAGGCGCTCCTCCTGGAACTGCTGCATCTGGTAGGTAAAGCCCATGCCCTCCTCGCCGATGCGATAGCGCTGCGGCACGCGCACCTCGTCGAAGTAGAGCTGCGCGGTGTCGGAGGACCACATGCCGTGCTTCTTCAGCTTCTTCGCCACCGACACGCCCTTCGTTTTCATCGGCACGCAGATGAGCGACTTGTTCTTGTGCGCGGCGCCCTCGGAGGTGTTGGCAAGCAGGCAGATCCAGTCGGACTGTGTGCCGCTGGTGATCCACATCTTGGTGCCGCTGATGACGTAATCGTCGCCATCCTTTTTGGCGAAGGTCTTGATCGAGGCGACGTCGGAGCCGGCGCCCGGCTCGGAGACGCCGATGCTGCACACCCTCTCGCCGGCGATGCTCGGCGCGAGGAACTCGCGGCGCAACTCGTCGGAGCCGAAGCGCGCCAAGGCGGGCGTGGCCATGTCGGTCTGCACGCCGATGGCCATCGGCACGCCGCCGCAACGCACATCGCCGAGCGCCTCGGCGAAGGCCAGCGCGAAGGAATAGTCGAGGCCCATGCCGCCGTATTCCTGCGGCTTGTTGATGCCGAGGAAGCCGGCATCGCCCATCTTCTTGAAGAGTTCGTGGGCGGGGAAGATTTCCGCTTCCTCCCAGGCGTCGACGTGGGGGTTGATTTCGCTCTCGATGAACTTCTTCACCGAGCGCTGCAGTTCGAGGTGTTCTTGTGTGTAGAGCATGGATTCTCCTGTCGTCGCCCTCGCGGAAGCGGGGGCCCAGTTCTGGATTCCCGCTTCCGCGGGAATGACGTTGCACGTTATTGCCTCATATCAATGCCTCGCTACCGCGAACTGCACCGGGCGCAGCGTACGTGCATCGGCCTCGCGGCAGATGGCGAGCGCGTAGGCCAATACCTTGCGCGTGTCGCGCGGGTCGATGATGCCGTCGTCGAGCAGGCGGCCGCTGGTGTACAGCGCCGAGGACTGCCGCTCGAAGGTGTCGACGATCTGCTTTTCCAGCGCTTCCATTTGCGCTTTGTCCGCTTCTCCGCCACCACGTTTCATTTTCGCCTCCATCACCAGGCGCATGGTCATCGCCGCCTGTTCGCCGCCCATCACGGAAGTCTTGGCGTTGGGCCAGGAGAAGGCGAAGCGCGGGCCGTAGGCGCGGCCGCACATGCCGTAGTTGCCGGCGCCGAAGGAGGCGCCGATGTGCAGGGTGATCTGCGGCACGGTGGCGTTGGCCACCGCCTGGATCATCTTGGCGCCGTGCTTGATCATGCCGGCCTGCTCGCTCGCCTTGCCGACGATGTAGCCGGTGGTGTTCTGCAGGTAAATGATCGGCGTGCCGGACTGGCAGCAGGCCTGGATGAAGTGCGAGGCCTTGGTGGCGCCGGCCGGGTCGATGGGGCCGTTGTTGCCGATGATCCCCACGGCGTGGCCGTCGAGGGCAGCGTGGCCACACACCGTCGACACGCCATAGCCCGCCTTGAAGTCGAGGAAGTCGGAAGCGTCGACGATGCGGGCGATGACCTCGCGCACGTCGTAGGGTTTTTTCGTGTCGAGCGGCACCAGGCCGAGCAGTTCGTCGATGTCGCGCCGTGGTGTGGGAACTGACTTTTGTGCGGGACGGATATCGCGGTTCCAGTCCAGCTTCGCCAGCACCTCGCGCGCGAGGCGGATGCCGTCGGCGTCGTCCTCGGCGAGGTATTCGCACAGGCCGGAAACGGTGGCGTGCATCTCGGCGCCGCCGAGTTCCTCCTCGCTGGCATCTTCGCCGGTGGCGGCCTTGAGCAGCGCCTGGCCGGCGAGAAAGGCTTTGGCGCGGCCGCGCACCATCACGACGTAATCCGACATGCCCGGCATGTAGGCGCCACCGGCGGTGGAGGAACCATGCACCACCGTCACCACCGGAATGCCCGCGGCGGAGAGGCGCGTGAGGCCGCAGAAGAGGCCGCCGCCGTGGATGAAATCTTCGACGCGGTACTTGAGCAGGTTGGCGCCGGCCGATTCGACGAGGTGCAGGAAGGGCAGCTTGTTCTCGCGGGCGATGGCGACCACGCGCAGGATTTTCTCGAGGCCCATCGGCTGGATGGCGCCGGCGTCGATGCCGGAATCCGAGGCGGCGATCATGCAGCGCACACCGGACACATAGCCGATGCCGGCGACGAGGCCGCCGCCGGGAATGGTCTTCGTCGGATCGGGATTGTCCAGGCACCAGCCGGCAACGGTGGCGAGTTCCAGAAAGGGCGAGCCGGCATCGAGCGCGCGCTCGACGCGTTCGCGCGGCAGCAACTGCTTGCGTTTGTCGAAGATCGGTTTGGCCTTGGCCGAAGCGTCGCGCACGCGCTGCTCGAGGGCGCGGAAGTCGGCGATCAATTGCAGCCAGGCGGCGCGATTGGCGGCGAAGGCGGCGGAGGATGTATCGAGCGTGGAATCGAGGATGGGCATGGCGCGTCCTCAGCCGCTACGCCGTCGTCCCCGCGAAAGCGGGGACCCAGGGGTTTTTCTGGATTCCCGCTTTCGCGGGAATGACGGAGTTAGCCGCTTCATATTCATTCGTCCACCATGAACTTGGGTGGCGCATAGAGCGGGAAGCCGTTGTAGGCCTTCGCGCGCTTGTGCGGCACGAGCGGCCAGGTCGGCCGCGCATTGAGCACGCCGCCGTCGATGCGGATCGTCGTGCCGGTGATGAAGGAGGCCGCTTCGGAGAGCAGGAAGACGATGGCCGCCGAGACTTCCGCCTCGGTGCCGAAGCGCTGCTGGGGAATCTTGGCCTTGAGTGTCTTTGCCCACTCCTGCACTTCCGGCGGATAGGTCTCGAAGCCGCTGGAGGCGATCCAGCCCGGCGCGACGGCATTCACGCGCACGCCGGAGGCCGCCCATTCGCAGGCGGCCGACTCGGTGAAGTTGAGCATGCCGGCGCGCGCCGCGCCCGAGTGCGCCATGCCGGGCATGCCGCCCCACATGTCGGCGATCATGTTCACCACCGCGCCGCCGTGCTGCTCCATCCAGCGCCGGTAGCATTCGCGCGCCATGAGAAAGCCACCGGTGAGGTTGGTGCGCACCACCGCCTCCCAGCCCTTCAGCGAAATGTCGCGCAGCGGCGCGGGAAACTGCCCGCCAGCGTTGTTGACCAGGCCGTCGATGCGGCCGTGCGCCGCCAGCACGGCATCCACCGCGGCGCAGACCTGTTCCTCATCGCGGATGTCGCAGGGGTGGGTGGTGGCGCTGCCGCCGGCCTCGGCGATCTCCGCGCGCACCTTGTCGAGCTTTTCCGGCTTGCGGCCAACCAGCGCGACCTGCGCGCCGAGGGCAGCCAGTTCGTGGGCGGTGCAGCGGCCGATGCCGCTGCCGCCGCCGGTGACGACGATAACCTGGCCGGCAAAGAGTCCGGCGCGGAACACGGAGCGGTATTGCATGGTCTTCCTTATATTGGGATTCGAAGGCATGCCAACCAAGCAGTTGCTTGGTGGATTATGGCGGGGTGCGGCGTGAAGCGCAACCCGTGTTGCCAGCCCACCGGGCCGAGCATAGACTGGAACGCCCCGACGGAGACAAGCCAAAAATGAGAAATATCCTCTTGCTGCTGGTCATCTGCGCCGGCCCCGCACTTACCGCTCCAACCTTTGCCGGCGGCTCGAACTACAACACCGTCCCCGGCGCCCTGCGGCAAGTGCAGGGCAAGGTGACGGAATGGCCGGTGCCGACGCCGAAATTCGCGCGCGACCCGGCGCCCGCCCCCGACGGCAACATCTACATCGCCGTCATGGCCGGCAACCGCATCGCGCGCTTCGACACGAAGACGAAAACCTTCAACGAGTGGGCGCTGCCCGACGGCGCGCAGCCGCACGGCCTGCTGGTCGATGCGGAGGGCATCGTCTGGTACACCGGCAACGGCAACGGCACCATCGGCCGCCTCGATCCGAAGACGGGCAAGGTCACTGAATTCCGCGCGCCCTCCGGCGGCGATCCGCACACGCTTGTAATAGACGATACGGGAGGAAAAGCGGGCATCATCTGGTTCACCGTGCAGAACGGCCAGCGCATCGGCCGGCTCGACCGCACCACGGGGAAGATCACCGAGTACAAGACCTCGGGCAATCCCTACGGCCTGTCCATCGACAAGTCCGGCGCCGTGTGGTTCTGCCGCCTCGGCGAGGAAAGCCTGGGGCGGCTCGATCCGGCTACCGGGCAGATCACCCACCTCGAGACGGGCAGCGGCTCGCGCCCGCGCCGCATCGCCACCGCACCCGACGGCATGCTGTGGGTGACGCTCTACGGCAACGGCAAGCTGATCAAGGTCGATCCGCAGGCGCGCCGAATCGTCAAGGAATACGCCATGCCGGCCGGCCGCGGCGGCGGCCCCTACGCGGTGACGGTGGACGCCGCCGGCCGCGTCTGGGCCAACGAGATCGACACCGACACGGTGGCGCTGTTCGAGCCGAAGACGGAGGCCTTCCGCGTCATCGCCCTGCCATCGAAGAACACCGGCATCCGCAAGGCCATCATCGACGCGCAGGGCCGCTACTGGTACATGGGTTCGCACAATGGAAAACTGGGAATGATCGAATGAAGCAACTGCTTGCCCTGCTGCTCGGACTGATCCTGCCGCTCGCGGCCTGCGCCGACGAGGCGCTGTTTGCCAAGCTGAAGGAAGGCGGCTACGTGCTGTTGCTGCGCCACGCCGCCACCGAACCGGGGCAGGGCGACCCGGCGAACTTCTTCATCGGCGACTGCAAGACGCAGCGCAACCTTTCCGAGGCGGGTCGCGAAGAGGCGCGCCGCATCGGCCGCATGCTGAAGTGGCGCGCCATCAAGGTGAGCGAGGCGCGTTCCTCGCAATGGTGCCGCACGCTCGAGACGGCCCAGCTGGCCTTCGGCTTCCCGCCCATCCCGTGGGAGATGCTCAATTCGCTGCACCTGGATCCCGACCGAGCGGACGAGCGCACGCACGCCGTCACCGAACTCATCAAGACGGTGCGCCCGCCGCAGAACCTGGCGCTGGTGACGCACAACTTCAACATCCGTGCGCTGACCGGCATCTCGCCGTCGACCGCCGAACTCATCGTGGTGCGCATGGAGGGTGGCAAGGTAAAGGTGATCGGGCGGATTCCGGTGCAATGAGCCCTACGAAAGGAGTTTCAAGCATGACGCGCAAAACCCGCATCCTCGTCGCCGCCGTGCTGTGCATGCTGAGCGTTATGGGCAATTCGGCGCGCGCCGAGCCGGGCCCGCTGGCGAGCTACGACCCGCCGCTCGACCCGGCCTTCGCCAAGCTGATCGCCAATGCCGACCTGGCCGCCGGCGCGCGCTACTTCGAGCGCAAATGCTCGCAATGCCACGACGGCGACAAAGAGGGCGGCAACTTCAAGGGACCGCATCTGTGGAACGTGATGGGCCGCATGGCCGCCACACGCGAAGGCTTCCGCTTCTCGACGGCCATGAAGGCGGTGAAGAAGACATGGACCTACGCCACGCTGAACTACTATCTCGCCGACACGGAGCGCGCCGTGCCGGGGCGCGAAATGAACCTGACGGGCATCGACGACGACGCCACCCGCGCCAACGTCATCGCCTACCTGCGTACGCTGAGCGATGCGCCTCCTCCGCTGCCCTGAGACACTCATCAAGGATGTTGTTCGGCGCGGCGGTGGGCTATACGATACTATGAACGAAGTACATGCTGCGCTTACGGAGCACAAGCAGTCGGTCCAAGGAGGGGCTTTCATGGAAAGAATTGTGAATCTGCACATCGAGAAACTGCCCGAGGGCGTCTATCTGGCCACGTCGGATGACGTGCAGGGTCTGATCGCCCAAGGGCGCACGATTCAGGAGACCATCGAGATCGCGCAGGATGTGGCAAAGAAACTCCTGGAAGCACAGACCGAGCGAGACGGCGAATTCCCACTGCCTCCAGCGTCCGAATCTTTCGACTATCCGCTGATCGTCAACGGCTGATGGGGCGCCTGGCCGGCTTCCGCTACCGGGAGATCGTCAAGCGCCTGAAGCAGTTGGGTTTCGAATTCGACCGGCAGGCGGCCGGCAGCCATGAGCTGTGGTTCAACCCGCAAACCCGCCGTTACACCACCATCCCGAATCACCCGGGCGATATGCCCGAAGGGACGCTGCGCGCCATCCTTAAACAGGCCAGCATCGAGCCCGAGCAGTTCCTGAAGAAGTAGCCGGACAACAGATACGCGAAGGACCGCAGGTTGGTTTCCTTGTCGAAATCAATCCGAACCTGAGGTATCCCGGATTTCACGGACAGATTTGAAAGTAGGCAAAATGTCTGTGGAGGTGACACATGGGAAAGCTGGTGGAGAAGGTGAATGCGCACTCTGGACTTCACTCGGTCCAGGATGTCGGTAAGAGGAAAATCGAAAAACATCACGCCGTCCTGTGGGGACTGACTTTCGGTGCGCGGCTGTGCGGTGGCGGTTCGGCGTCAAGGGAATATGTTCTTGTTGTTTCCCCATGCATTGTCATGCACTTGATGGGCAAACTACAAGCTTTCCGTTGGGGTGGTTCTTTCTCGGGCGGGCGCCCCTCGCCCTGGCCCTCTCCCGCGCTAACGGGGAGAGGGGATATGCGGGCTGTGTTACTACACGCCGTTCTTCTTGAACCACTCGCGCATGCGCTTCCAGCCGTCCTCGGCCGCCTCCTTGCGGTAGCTCGGCCGGTAGTCGGCGTGGAAGGCGTGCGGCGCGTCGTCGTAGACGTGGATCATCGACTTGCCGCCGGCAGCCTTGAGCTTGTCTTCCATGGCCCAGATGGTGTCGAGCGGAATGCCCTGGTCGGCGCCGCCGTAGAGGCCGAGCACCGGCGCTTTCAGCGCGGCGGCAAGTTCCGTCGGCTGCTTCGGCATGAGTTCGCTGGCCTCGCCGGCGAGACGGCCGTACCAGGCGACGGCGGCTTTCAATTGCGCGTTGTGTGCGGCATACAGCCAGACGATGCGGCCGCCCCAGCAGAAGCCGGTGATGCCCAGCCGCGCCGTGTCGCCGCCACTGACTTTCGCCCAGGCGACGCAAGCGTCGAGATCGCTCATCACTTGCGCGTCGGCCACCTTGCCCACGATGGTGGTGAGGATTTCCTGGATGTTGGTCAGCTTGCGCGGATCGCCGTAGCGGGCGAAGAGTTCCGGCGCGATGGCCATGTAGCCGAGCTTGGCGAGGCGCCGGCAGACGTCGGCGATGTACTCGTGCACGCCGAAGATTTCCGAGATGACGAGGATCACCGGGAAGTTGTTGCCGCTCGTCGGCTGGGCGCGGTAGGCGGCCATCTCGCCGTCGCTCACCTTGACCTTGATTTCGCCGGCGGTGAGGCCCTCGCTGCCGGTCTTGATCGCCGTCTGCGCCATCACCGGTTGCACGGCCAGCGCAAAACCGGCGCCGAGCGCGGTGACGATGAAGCCGCGGCGCGTGAAGGGTATTTCCGGAATCAGGCTATCGAAGTCGGCGGCAATTTCCTTGCTCATTGTGTTCTCCTTATCTTCTGTCAGGGTGGGGTGCAGAGAAACGTTAAAATGCATTAGGCGTTTCATTCTTCAAGTATAAAGGAATAACCATGAACACCCCCAACATCAGCCGCTACCCCGTGCCCGAACTGAAGGACATCCCCGAGGACGTCCGCACGCGCATCCTCGCCGTGCAGGAGAAATCCGGCTTCGTGCCGAATGTTTTTCTCGCCCTCGCCCACCGCCCGGACGAGTTCCGCGCCTTCTTCGCCTATCACGACGCCATCATGGAAAAAGGCGGTGGCCTGAGCAAGGCCGAGCGCGAGATGATCGTCGTCGCCACCTCCAACGCCAACCAGTGCCAGTACTGCGTCGTGGCGCACGGGGCGATCCTGCGTATCCGCGCCAAGAATCCGCTCGTCGCCGACCAGGTGGCGGTGAACTACCGCAAGGCCGACATCACGCCGAAGCAGCGCGCCATGCTCGACTTCGCCATGAAGGTCTGCCTCGAGTCGGGCAAGATCAACGATGCCGACTTCGAAACCCTGCGCGGGCATGGCTTCGACGACGAAGACATCTGGGATATCGGCGCCATCTCCGCCTTCTTCGGCCTGTCCAACCGCATGGCCAACATGACGAACATGCGGCCGAACGACGAGTTCTACCTGCTCGGACGGGCGCCGAAGAAGTAGGCGTCCCGATGAGCCTCGCCCCCTTCCGCTTTGCCGATCTGCGCCAGGAAAGCGACGGCAAGGACGCGTTGCTCGCCGGCCTGCTGGCGGATCGCGCCTCGATTCCGCCGAAATACTTCTACGACGACCTCGGCTCGCGGCTTTTCGCCGCGATCTGCTGCCTGCCCGAATATGCACTGACACGCAGCGAGGCATGCATCTTCGCCGAATACGGCAGCGACATCGCCCGCGCGGCGGGACCGGGCCGATTGCTCGTCGACCTCGGTGCGGGTGACTGCGGCAAGGCGGCCGGGCTGTTCCCGCTGCTCGATCCGGCCGGCTACGTGGCGCTCGACATCTCCGCCGACTTCCTGCGCGACGCGCTGGAGCGTCTCAAGCGGCGCTTCCCCGCCCTGCCGATGACCGGCGTCGCCATCGACTTCACGCGTTCGCTGGATTTGCCCGAGTCGCTGCTCGCGCCAGCTGCAGCGCCGCGGCTGTGGTTCTATCCGGGTTCGTCCATCAGCAACTTCACTCCTGACGAGGCCCGCGCATTCCTCGCACGCATCGCCAGGGCCTGCACTGATGCGCCCGGCGGCGCGCTGCTGATCGGCGTCGACCTCGTCAAGGACAAGGCCACGCTCGATGCGGCCTACGACGACGCACTGGGCGTCACCGCCGCATTCAACCTCAATGTGCTGAATGTGGTGAACCGCCTGTTGCCTGCGGATTTCGCCGTCGCCGACTGGCGCCACGTGGCGTTCTTCGATGCAGCCGCAAGCCGCATCGAGATGCGCCTGGAGGCGCGGCGCGAGGTGACGGTACGCCTGGATGCGCAAGCGCGCCGTTTCGCCGCCGGCACGCACATCCTCACGGAGTATTCGTACAAATGGACGGCGGTGGGGTTCGCGGCGCTGCTCAACGAAGCGGGGTTCGCCCGGCTGCAGCAGTGGCAGGATGCCGACGGCGGCTTTGCGCTCTTTCTGGCAGAAGCGGCATGAAAGCCTATCCCCCAACTCCTTTCCCGAGGAAAGGGGTGACAGCAGTTCAGCCGCGCCATGCGCGGCTTCCGTGTAATGACTTGCCGCCTCCTCGGGGCGGCCCAGCGGAAGCGGCATGAGCCGCAACTTCACCACCGCAGAATTGCATGCTGCACTGGACGACACTCGCGCACGGCTGCTGGCGATCTACGCCGAGCTGCGGCCGGCACTCTGGCAAGCAGTTCCCTACGAGAAAATCATCAACCCGCCGCGCTGGGAAATCGGCCATGTCGCCTGGTTCGCCGAGCGCTGGTGCCTGCGCCAGCACAACGGCGATCTCGCACCGTCACGCTTCCTCGCCGACGGCGACCGCTGGTACGACTCCGGCCGCGTCGAGCATTCGACGCGCTGGACGCTGGACCTGCCGGACCTGGATGCGACCCGCGCCTATCTTGCCGGCGTACTCGACGCCACCCATGCGGCGCTCGACGCCGGTTCCGTGGATGCCTATTTCTTTCAACTCTCTCTCTACCACGAGGACATGCATTGCGAGGCGCTGCAGTACACGCTGCAGACGCTGGGCGTGGCGCTGCCCTCTGACACAGGCATCCGGCGGGGCCCACCGACGCTGGGCGAAGACGGAGAATTGTGCTTTCCCGGCGGTGAGGTTGAAATCGGTTCGCATGAAGGCGCCGGCTTTGTCTTCGACAACGAGAAATGGGCGCACTCAGAAAGATTGGCGCCCTTCGCCATCGACCGGCGGCCAGTGAGCAACGCGGAATATCGGGCATTCATCGAGGACGGCGGCTATGCGCAACCGCAGTGGTGGAGCGAGGCCGGGCGTCAATGGCTCACCGCAACGGGTCGCCGCGCGCCGCGCACCTGGCGCCGCGGAGCGCAAGGCTGGGAGCGGCTGGCCTTCGATGCGTGGCTTCCACTTGCGCCGGCCGAGCCCGTCTTTCACGTCAGCGCCTTCGAAGCCGAGGCCTGGTGCGCCTGGGCCGAACGGCGCCTGCCGACGGAGGCCGAGTGGGAGTGCGCCGCGAAAACCTTCGGCAAGGACTTCAATCCATGGGGCCATGTGTGGCAATGGACGGCCAGCCCGTTCGCACCCTACGCCGGATTTTCGCCGGACCCCTACGAAGATTACTCGCGTCTGTGGTTCCATACGCACCGTGCCGTGCGCGGCGGTTCCTTCGCCACGCCGACTCGCCTGCTCGATGCGGTGTTCCGCAATTTCTACGAGCCGCAGCGCGATGACATTTTCATCGGCTTTCGCAGCGCACGCGATTTGTAAAAATCAGGTAACGACCGGCGCAGCAGCGGCCACCGGCACCGCATGCGCAATCTCGCCGGTGAAGTGGGCGATCGAGTTGGCGTAGTAGGCCAGCACCGGCAGGTTCGCCGGCACGGCCTGGAAGAGGCCGTCGCGTTCCTCGACGACATGGCGCAGCGTCAGCATGCGCAGGCCGACGCCGATGGCGTAGTCCTGGTCCTGGCGCGGGATGTAGATGTGCGCGCCGCGCGCTTTCCATTCGTGCAGCAGATCCAGCGCTGCCGACTTGATCTCCAGTTCCGTGCGTGCCTTGTCCGGGTCGACGCGGAACACCTGCGCCACCAGCGCCACCGGCACCACCGGAATGACGCTGCCGATGGCCTGCATCAGGTGGCGGCCCAGCGCTTCCACTTCGCGGCGGCGGCTGTCTTCGTCGAGCATCGTAAAATCCACACCACGCTTTGCAACGTACCGCCGCATCGATACTGGGCTGCCGAAATTCACGCAGGCATAGCCGAAACGGTACCAGTTGCCGGTCAACATCTGCCACAGGTTGCGCGCGCCGAAAGTCAGTGTCACCGACACGGCGGAAAGCGCACCGCGCCGCCGCCGGTCTTCCTGCAGCTTGAGCAACTGGCTGCGATCCTCGAGCACGCGGTCGTAGTTGAGGCCGACGGGGATGAACACCAGGTCGCGCCCGACGTCGGCGCGAAAGGATTTCACCATGTAGTCGAGCAGGCCGAAGCGCGGCTGGCGCAGGGCGCCATCGACGGTGAGACCGCCCTCGGGAAACAATGCCTGCGGCACGCCGGCCTCGGTGGCCATAGCCACATAGCACGACAGCACGTTGCGGTAGAGCGGGTCGCCGGAATTGCGTCGCACGAAGAAGGCACCCATGGAGCGGATCAGCGCCTGCAGCGGCCACACCCGCGCCCACTCGCCGACCGCATAGGACAGCGCCGTCTGCTCGGCGGCGAGGAAGGCCACCAGCACGTAGTCCATGTTGCTGCGGTGGTTCATGACGAACACCACGGTGGATTTCGGATCGACCGCCGCCAGCCCGGCCTCGTCGGCATAGCCGAGGCGCACGCGGTAGAGCAGGCGCGCCACGCTCTTCGCCAGCCAGTAGCCGATGCGGAAGTAGAGGTAGGCGTTGAAGGACGGGACGATTTCGCGCGCGTAACGGTTGATGCGGCGGCGCACGTCGACGAGCGGCTCGCCGGTCTCGCGCACATGCGCCTCGGCCGCCGCTTGGATGCGTGGATCGTGGAAGAGGCGGTCGATGAGCACCTCGCGCCGCGTCAGCTTGAACGACGGCAGCTCGATCTTCAGGCGGGTGTTGAGTTCTTCGATGACGGTATTGATGCGGCGGCGGAAGAACCAGCGCATGCCCGGCGCCAGCAACAGCACGCCGACAGCCCAGGCGGCCAGCAGCGCGATGATCAGGAACAGCCACAGCGGCACACTGATCGTGCTGACCACGCGTTCCTCCTTACATCAGGACGATGTCGAACTGCTCCTGAGTGTAGCCCGATTCGGCCTGCAGGGATATCGGCTTGCCGATGAAATCCGAGAGCATGGCCAGCGACTGCGATTCCTCGTCGAGAAACAGGTCGGTGACCGACGGCGCAGCCAGCACGCGGTACTCGCGTGCGTCGAACTGGCGCGCCTCGCGCAGCAGTTCGCGCAGCACCTCGTAGCACATGGTGCGCGCCGTCCTCACCTCACCGCGCCCGCCACAGGTCGGGCAGGGCTCGCACAGCACATGGGCGAGCGATTCGCGCGTTCTTTTACGCGTCATCTCCACCAGGCCGAGCGCGGTAAAGCCGTTCACCGACATGCGCGTGTGATCGCGGCCGAGGGTCTTGTTCAGCTCCGCCAGCACCGCGGCTTTGTGCTCCTCGTTCTCCATGTCGATGAAGTCGAGGATGATGATGCCGCCGAGGTTGCGCAGCCGGAGTTGCCGCGCGATGGTCTGCGCCGCCTCCAGGTTAGTCTTGAAGATGGTGTCGTCGAAATTGCGCAGGCCGACGAAGCCGCCGGTGTTGACGTCGATGGTGGTCATCGCCTCGGTCTGGTCGATGATCAGGTAGCCGCCGGACTTGAGGTCGACGCGACGCGCCAGCGCCTTCTCGATCTCGTCCTCGACGCCATGCAGGTCGAACAGCGGCCGCTCGCCGGTGTAGTGCTCCAGCAGTCCGACCAGCTGCGGCATGTATTCCTGCGCGAAGGCGGACAGCTTCTGGAAGTTCTCGCGCGAATCGATGTGAATGCGCGCGGTGTCCGGCGTCACCAGGTCGCGCAGCAGGCGCTGGCCCAGCGTCAGATCCTGATAGAGCAGCGCGGGCGGGTGGGCGCTGACCGCGGCGTTTTTCGCCTCGGCCCACATCTTGCGCAGGTAGACGATGTCGCCGGCCAGCTCCTCGTCGCTGGCCTTTTCCGCCATGGTGCGCACGATGAAGCCGCCCGGCTCGTCTGCCGGCACGAGCTGCTGCAACTTTTCCCGGAGCTGCACGCGCTCGGCTTCGCTCTCGATGCGCTGCGAGATGCCGATGTGCTTTTCCTGCGGCAGGTAGACGAGCAGGCGGCCAGCGATGCTGGTCTGCGTGGACAGGCGTGCGCCCTTGGTGCCGATGGGGTCCTTCAGCACCTGCACGATGAGGTTCTGCCCCTCGGAGAGAATCTTCTCGATTGGCCTGGGGCCATCGCCGTTGGCCTTCTCTCCGTTATGTCCACCCTGGCCACCCTGGCCGCCCTGGCCATTCTGGCGTTGCTCCCAGATGTCGGCCACATGCAGGAAGGCGGTACGCTCCAGACCGATGTCGATGAAGGCCGACTGCATACCCGGCAGCACGCGCACGACGCGGCCGAGATAGACATTGCCGACGAGGCCGCAGGAAGCGGTGCGCTCGATGTGCAGTTCCTGCACGACGCCGCCCTGCATGAGGGCGACGCGCGTTTCCTGCGGGGTGAAGTTGACGAGGAATTCCTCATTCATTGTTTTGTACCATCCCCCCGGCCCCCTTCCCGCGGAAGGGGGGTGACGGGTGTTCGCCGCTGCGCGGCCCAGTGCTGTTGGTTATGAGTTGAGTGTATCAGGCGCTGGTGTTCAGTCGCACGTAGAGCTTGGCGAGCTGGCGCTTGACCTGTTCCGAAGCACGCACGTAGTCACCGTACTGCAGCAGGCGCAGCGCCTCCTCTTTCCTGCCGGCCTGGGCGGTTTCGACCACTGTCCCTGCGCATTGGTGAAAAAGAGTGTGCTGGCCTTTCATGTCGCCGAAGGCGTCAATCGTGCCGAAGCGCTCGCCGCCCGTGCCGTAGATCCACTTGCCCAGCAGGCACTGGTCGTCGCGGTAAATCACCTCGGCCTTGAGGTCTTCGTTGCTGGTGCCGTTGACATAGCTCTCCAGACGGCTCTTCCACTTGATGTGCGCCTCGATGGCCGTCATGAAGTTGAGGCCGGCAACCTCCGCCGAGGGGTCGGCGGGCGGCGGGGCGGCCGGAGTCGCGGTCGCAGTATTGGCGGGCGGCTGGGAAGCCGCCCCGGTATCCTGTCCCAGAATGCGCTTGAACCAGTTCATTGCGCTCATTTTTGTCCCCGTTTTTATATTGGATAACCGAAGCGTCGCAGAAGAAGGGCAGTTTCGTAAAGGGGCAATCCCATAATGCCGCTATAGGAACCCTTGATTTCTTCAATGAAGATCGCGGCGCGCCCCTGGATGCCATAGGCACCGGCCTTGTCGAGCGGCTCGCCGCTGGCGACATAGCGGCGGATTTCCTCGTTTTCCAGCGCGCGGAAACGTACCTCGCTGACATTGAGGAGGAATTCGACCCGCTCGAAATCGGCGATCGCCACGGCCGTCAGCACGCGATGGCTGCGGCCGGACAGGCGCCGCAGGATCGCCATGGCGTCCGCCTCGTGCTCGGGCTTGCCGATGACGTGGCCGTCGATTTCCACGGTGGTGTCGGCGGCGAGCACGGGGTGCGGGATCAGATGCCGTTCGCGGATGCGCCGCGCGCCGGCCTCGGCCTTGGCCAGCGTCACGCGCGCGACATAATCCTCCGGGCTTTCCTGCGGCAGCACGGCCTCGTCGACATCGGGGTCCTCGCGCGGGATGCCGCGGAACATCAGCAGCTCAAAGCGCACGCCGATCTGCGTCAGCAGCTCGCGCCGGCGCGGGCTGCGCGAGGCGAGATAGATGCGGGGCTCAAGAGAAATCATCTTTAAAACCTCAGTTGCCTACCTCTTTCAACACAGAGGACACAGAGATGAATCCAATTCACTCTTCGGATGAGTCACTCCCTGCCTGCGACCCTCTGTGTTCTCTCGGTTTTTCTCTGTGTCCTCTGTGTCCTCTGTGTCCTCTGCGTTTAATGCGGTTTCCAGAATCATTCCCGATGGTAGGGATGGTTCTTCAGCAGGCTGGCGGCGCGATACAGCGCCTCGGCCAGCAGTACGCGCGCCAGCGCATGCGGCAGCGTCAGGCTCGACAGGCGCATGGTTTCATCCGCGGTGGACTTGAGGTCCGTCGCCAGGCCGTCCGGTCCGCCGATGGCGAAGGCCACATCGTCGCCCGTTTCCATCCATTGGCGCAGGCGGGCGGCCAACTGTTGCGTGGTCAGATCCGCGCCACGTTCATCCAGCACCACGAGTCGGCTACGCGCCGGCAGCGCCGCCCTGATGCGGCCGGCTTCGGCGGACTGCAGGGCCTCCACCGGCTTGCCGCCGCTGCGTGGCTCGGCCTTGATCTCCTTGAGTTCGAGCGGCAGCTCGCGCGGCATGCGCCGGGCGAATTCCGCGAAGGCCGCGTCCGCCCATGTTGGCATGCGCGTGCCAACGGCGGCCAGGAGCAGCTTCATCCGCCGCCAGCGGCGGATGGCTTGCGCGCCGCCGGCCTGGCCGACCAGAGCTCTTCGAGGTTGTAGTAGCTGCGCACCGCCGGCTGCATGATGTGCACGACGATGTCGCCGAGGTCGACGACGATCCAGTCGCCGGTTCCCTCGCCTTCCATGCCGAGCACGCGGCCGCCGGCTTCAAGCACCCTGTTCTGCACACTGCGAGCAAGCGATTTGGTCTGCCGCGCCGAGTCGGCGCTGGCAATGATGATGCGGTCGAAGAGGGAAGATATCCTGGTGGTGTTGATGACTTCGATGTCGCGCGCCTTGATGTCTTCGAGCGCGCCGACGGCGACCTTCTGCAGTTTTTTAACGTCCATCAGGCATTCTGTACAAGTAATGTTGATCAATATACTCCCGCACGGGATCGGGGAGCAAATAGCGCACGCTCTGCCCTGCCGCCAGGCGTGTGCGCAGCAGCGAAGCGGAGATGGCCAGCGGTGTCATGGCGAACGCGACGACGCGGCCGGCAGGCGCTTCGCGCAATGCATCAGGGTTGCGCTCCAGCCGCTGCGCGCAGGCCTCGGCCAGTTCTGCCGGGAACGCCTCCGCAGACAGTTCGAAGCCCGGGCGCGTCGCCACGCCGATGTGTGCGAGCGTGAAAAGGTCGCGCCAGCGGTGCCAGGTGGCAAGTTCGAGAAAGGCGTCGGCCCCCATCAGCAGCACCAGCGGGCGGCGGTCCGACGCTGCACGCAGGCGTTCGAGCGTGGTCACGGTGTAGCTGGGTGCAGTCGCACGCATTTCGGCGTCGTCTACCGTGAAGGCGGGGTTGCCGGCCAGCGCACGCCGCACCATTTCCAGGCGATGCGTCGCCGCCACGCGCGGTGCCTGCCGGTGCGGCGGCTGGCCGGCGGGAATCCAATGCACTGCGGCCAGATCGAGCGCCTCGCGTGCCTCCTCGGCGAGGCGCAGATGACCGAAGTGGATCGGATCGAAGGTGCCGCCCAACAGCCCGAGCGGACCGGGCAGGCCAGGTGGGCCAGACAAGGGGTCCTCAGGCATCAACCGTGGCAACCACGTCGTCGGCGCGGACGAAGACGTCACGGTAGCTGACGTAGAAGCTGGCGAACAGCGTCGGCACGAAGACGAACAACAGCGGCAGGGAAATCGCCACCGCGATCATTCTCAGCAGCGACGCAGATGCGGCGCCGACGATACCGAGCAGGACGCCGGGCAGGATGGCGCTGATGAAGGCTACGCCGAGGCCATAGAGCACGAAGGGGCGCCAGTTGCGCGCGCAGGCGATGAAGCTGAAGAACAGCGCCTTCATGGCTGGCATGCCCTCCCAGGCCGCCAGCAGAGGGGCGAACCAGAAGGCCATGAGCAGCGGCACCATGAGAATCAGGGCCACCTGCAGGGCCAGCATCATCTGCTCGTTTTGCAGGAGATCGTCGGGCGGCGGCTGTCCGGTCATCATGACGCTGAACAGCGCCCCGCCGTCGACCACGGCACTCGCCGCAAACACCGCGAGCGAGCCGACGAGGTAGGCCGCGCCGAGGACAAGCAGGACTCGGCCGTTGTTCTGGAAGCCGGAGAACAGCATCCCGAAGCCATTGCTGTTGCCATTGCCACTGCCATCCTCGCGCTCGAGCGAGCGGCAACCATTCATGACGCCGACCGACAGCGCCGGCACGCACAGGGGCGCGAGTGCCACGCCGATGAACGGCAGCAAATTGAGGAACACCAGCGTCAGCCAGTAGCCGAACACCAGGAAGGTCAGCAGCGCGGGATTGGTACGGAACAAGCGGAAGCCTTCGACGATCCAGCTCCAGCCGCGAATGGCGGGCAGTTGGCGGGCCTGCATTCAGCGGATGCGGCGGCGTGTCGGCGCCATGGTGACCATGGCGCGATTACTCAAAGATCTCCACATACGACGCATAGATCGATCCCATCATCACCGGCACCATCACCAGCATGCCGAGGCCGAAGGGAATCATCGCAATGATGCAGAGCACCAACAGGATCACGCCATAGACCAGAAAGGGGGCGAAGTTCTTCAGGCACACGAAAAAACTGGCTTTCATGGCTTCCAGCGGCGCGACGTTGTGGAATACCACCAGCGCCGGGGCGAACCAGACGGCCATCGCCAACGGCACCAGCAGTACCAGCATGACCAGCATGGCGAGGAGGAAACCCCCGAAAGCCATGCCCATGCCCGGGCCATGACCGATCATCCCGCCGGTCAGGGCGGCACCGCCGCCGATCATGAAGACCAGCACGGTGATAATGAGCACACCGACGAGGTAGAAGACGCCGACCATGATGAGATTGCCGGTATTCTGCTTGAAGCCGGCGAAGAGGGTGTCGATGGCGATGTCGCCGCCTTCAGCTAGCGATTTGCAGCCGAGCAGGATGCCGCCGGCGAACACCGGCATGAGGAAGTTCAGCAGCAGCGAACCGGCGACGGGGATGAAGTTGAGGACGACGGCGATCACCATCAGGATGACGGTGATGGCGATCCACATACCGGGGTTTTTGGTAAACAGCTGCCAGCCCTGCTTCAGCCACTCGATGCCGCGGCCGGCATCGACGCTGCGGCCGGCCGGGTCGAAGTTGCCACCGGCCTGGCCCGAACTTCCCCCTGGAACGAGAAACGGATTTTCTTCGCTCATGGCTGCCTCCCCTTCTTATTGATATCGTCTGCGCCGGCGCTTGCTGTACCTCGTATCAGAAGGTGCCGATCACCCACATCGGTACGCGCAGACCCGAGTCCAGCGGCTCCTGGCGCGTCATGCGGCCATCGCCCTTGTCGTCGACCAGATAGTAGGGCACGCCGTGCGGCGGCGTTACCTTGACCATGTAGAGCCGGCCATTGATGCGGTATTCCTCCACCTTGTCCGCGCCGCGCTTGATGATGGTCACCTGTGGCTCCAGGGCCGGATCGGGCTGGTAGCCCGGTGGCGGTGGCGGCGGTTCGGGCACCGGTTGCAGATTGGCGGGGCGTTCCTGCGCGGCGAGGGGCAACGCAATGGGCAACGCAATGGCGAGGAGGCAGGCAAGAAGGATGCGGCGCATGATCATGTCTTGGGGACCAGAGAAATCCGTGGGGATTGTATCAGAGGTTCAGGAGCAGCTCGTGCTCATGCGGCAAGGGCTCGAAGCCGCGCCCTTCATAGTGCTTGAAGATGGCGTCGACCACCTGTTCGGGCGCGTCAATCACTTGCAGCAGGTCGATATCTGCAGTGGTGATCATGCCCTCCGCCACAAGGCGCTCACGGAACCAGTCGAGCAACCCCTGCCAGTAGGTCGAGTGCATCAGGATGATGGGGATGCGCCGGCTCTTGCCGGTCTGGATCAGGGTGAGCGCTTCCATCAGTTCATCGAGCGTGCCAAAGCCGCCCGGCAGCACCACGTAGGCGGCGGTGAACCTGACGAACATCACCTTGCGTGCGAAGAAATGACGAAAGGTGAGCGAGATGTCCTGGAAGACGTTGCTCTGCTGCTCCTGCGGCAGGCGGATGTTGAGACCGACGCTGGGGCTCTTGCCATGGAAGGCGCCCTTGCTCGCCGCCTCCATGATGCCCGGCCCGCCGCCGGAGATCACCGCGAAGCCGGCGTCGGAGAGCAGGCGCGCCACTTTTTCCGCCTGAATGTAGTAGGGATGGTCGAGTGCAAGCCGGGCGCTACCGAAGATGGAAACGGCGGGGCGGATCGGCGCGAGGCGCTCGGTCGCCTCGACGAACTCTGACATAATGCCGAGCATGCGCCACGACTCGCGCGCCGCGGATGAAGCGCCCTCGGTTTGTGCGTCGGTAAGATGGCGAAGTTTGTCCTGAGCGCTCATTGTTCAAGTTTCCGTTGCCGGCAAGCGCGCTGAAAGCGCGGCGCCAGGTGATAAGCCCAAGTTCGCCAAGTTCATTATGCCCACACTGCTGCTGGTCGACGGCTCGTCCTACCTCTACCGCGCCTTCCACGCCCTGCCCGACCTGCGCAACAAGGCGGGCGAGCCGACGGGTGCGGTGTACGGTGTCATCAACATGCTACGCCGCCTGGGTAGCGACTTCAAGGCAGACTACCTCGCCTGCGTCTTCGACGCCAAGGGCAAGACCTTCCGCGACGACTGGTATGCCGACTACAAGGCGCAGCGGCCACCCATGCCGGACGATCTCGTGCGCCAGATCGAACCGCTGCACGCCTGCATCCGCGCGCTGGGCTGGCCGCTGCTGTGCATCGAGGGCGTGGAGGCCGACGACGTCATCGGCACGCTGGCGCGCGAGGCCAGCGAGCAGGGCTTCGCCTGCGTCGTGTCCACCGGCGACAAGGACCTGGCGCAGCTCGTCAATGCGCACGTCACGCTGGTCAACACCATGAGCAACGAGACGCTCGACGAGGCCGGCGTGCTGGCCAAGTTCGGCGTCGCCCCCGCGCAGATCGTCGACTACTTCGCCCTGGTCGGCGACAGCGTGGACAACGTGCCGGGCGTGGAGAAAGTCGGGCCGAAGACGGCAGCAAAATGGCTGCAGCAGTACGGCAGCCTCGACGCAATCGTCGCCCACGCCGAAGAAATCGGTGGCAAGGTCGGGGAGAACCTGCGCAAGCACCTGGAGTTTCTGCCGCTGGGAAAGAAGCTCGTCACCGTCGTCTGCGACCTCGACCTGCCGGTGAAGGTCGCCGAACTCGCGCCGCAAGCGCCCGACAAGACGAAACTCGCCGAACTCTTCGCGCAGCTGGAGTTCAAGACCTGGCTCAGGGAAGTGCAAGGCGATACTCCCCCTCCTCCTGCGGGGGAGAGGGTTGGGGTGAGGGGGCAGCCCGTACCCACCATCGACCCGCAGCCGCCAGGCGCCCACCGCGCCACCTACGAAACCCTGCTGACTGCAGACCATCTCGACGCCTGGCTGGCGATCCTCGACGCCGCCCCGCTCACCGCCTTCGACACCGAGACCACCAGTCTCGATCCGATGCAGGCGCGCCTGGTCGGTTTGTCCTTCGCCGTCGTCCCCGGCACGGCGGCCTACCTGCCGCTCGCACACCGCTATGCCGGCGTGCCGCAGCAGCTGACTTTCGCGGCGACGCTGGCGAAGCTCAAGCCCTGGCTGGAATCGCCGCGCCACGCCAAGGTCGGGCAGAACCTCAAGTACGACATGCACGTGCTGGCCAACCACGATATCCGCCTCGGCGGCGTGGCGCACGACACGCTGCTCGAATCCTACGTCGTCGAGTCCGACAGGAGCCACGACATGGATTCGCTCGCGGCGCGCCACCTCGGCATCACCACCATCAAGTACGACGAGGTCACCGGCAAGGGCGCCGCGCGCATCGGCTTCGACCAGGTGGACATCGCGCGCGCCGCCGAATACGCCGCCGAGGACGCCGACATCACCCTGCGCCTGCACCAGGCACTGCAGCCGCAGCTCGCGGAAGAGCCGCGGCTCGAGGCGCTCTACCGCGACATCGAGATGCCGGTGATGCAGATCCTCTTCCGCATGGAGCGCAACGGCGTGCTCATCGATGCGCCGCTGCTGGAGCGGCAGGGCCAGCAGCTCGGCCTGCGCATGATGGAGATCGAGCAGCAGGCGCATGCTGTGGCGAAGCAGCCCTTCAACCTCAACTCGCCCAAGCAGATCCAGGAGCTCCTCTTCGAGCGCGAGAAGCTGCCGGTACTGAAGAAGACGCCGTCGGGTGCGCCGTCCACCGACGAAGAGGTGCTGGCGCAGCTGGCGCTCGACTATCCCCTGCCGAAGCTGATCCTCGACTATCGCAGCCTGGCGAAACTCAAGAGCACCTACGCCGACAAGCTGCCGCGCGCCCTCGACCCTGCCACCGGCCGCGTGCACACCAACTATGCCCAGGCTGTGGCAGTCACCGGGCGGCTCGCCAGCTCCGACCCCAACCTGCAGAACATTCCCATCCGCAGCGAGGAAGGCCGGCGCATCCGCCAGGCCTTCGTCGCACCAGCGGGTGCGAAGATCGTCTCCGCCGACTACTCGCAGATCGAGCTGCGCATCATGGCGCACCTCTCCGGCGACACAGGCCTGCTCGACGCCTTCGCCCGGGGCGAGGACATTCATCGCGCCACCGCCGCCGAGGTCTTCGGCACCAAGCCGACGGAGGTGACGAGCGAGCAGCGCCGCTACGCCAAGGTGATCAACTTCGGCCTCATCTACGGCATGTCGGCCTTCGGCCTGGCGCGCGAGCTTGGCCTCGAACGCAGCGCGGCGCAGGCCTACATCGACCGCTACTTCGCCCGCTATCCCGGCGTGGCAAACTACATGGAAGCCACGCGCCTGCTCGCCCGCGACAAGGGCTACGTCGAAACCGTGTTCGGCCGCCGCCTCTGGCTGCCGGAGATAAAGTCAGCCGCTGTGGGACGGCGCCAGGCCGCCGAGCGTGCCGCCATCAACGCGCCGATGCAGGGCACCGCCGCCGACCTCATCAAACTGGCAATGATTGCCGTGCAGCGCTGGCTGGACGAAACGAACAAAAAAACCCTCCTCATCCTGCAGGTGCACGACGAACTGGTGCTGGAAGTGCCGCAAGGCGAACTGGAATCGGTGCGGCAAGCACTGCCGCAGCTCATGGCCGGCGTGGCGCAACTCTCTGTGCCGCTGGCGGCGGAAGTCGGCGTCGGCGCAAACTGGGACGAGGCGCACTAGAGCCTGCTGCCGCCCCCCTGCCCCGATGGGCTAATTTATGCCAAGGTGCCCACTCAGTGCCCACACGGCGCCGCGGAAATATTGCAGAATGCATGCTGCACCGCGTTTCCCGGATTCAACTGTTTTTTCTGTTTCGATCGATTGGCAGATCTGGCCGCATGCGTCGCTGCAGTGCTCCGGATGCTGTGATTTCAACGGAGGAAAGACGATGAAAAAGCTGCTCGTTGCATTGTTCGTTCTGTGTGCGACCATTCAGGTCCAGGCGCAAGACAAGGTCCAGCTTGACCGGGCCAGAGCCGAAGGCAAGGCGTCGTTTTACGCCAACATCACCGCTGTCGAACCGATCATGAAGGCGTTCGCCGCCGATACCGGGGTGAAGGGCGAATACACGCGGATCTCGACGTCCAAGTTCGTCGCCACGGCGATTACCGAATTCGAGGCCGGCAAGCTGCTGGCCGACGTGGTTCAGGCGCCGCTGCCGGTACTGGAACTGCTCAAGGAGAAGGGGGTGCTTGCGGCATACCGCTCGCCAGCTGCCGCCGGATACCCGGACTGGTCAAGGAAAGACGATTACATCCAGCTCTTCGGCATCGAGTATGTAGGCCTGATCTACAACAAGGAGCGGGTCAAGCCGGCGGATGTGCCGAAGCGCTACGAAGATCTGACCCTGCCGAAGTGGAAGGACAAGATCGTCATGGCCAATCCGTCCAACCACGCCACGACCATTTCCTGGCTGATCGGCCTCAAGGAAAATGTCTTCAAGACCGATACGGAATGGCGGGCCTTCCTGCAGGGGCTCGCTGCCAACAAACCGATGTTCGTCGCCTCCTTCGGACCAACCCCGGCACCGGTGGAAAGCGGCGAGAAGCTGATCGCCATTTCGATGCCCAAGTACATCGTCACCAAGGCGCCGGCGCCGCTCGACTGGGCGCGTCTTTCGCAACCGCTGATGGGCACGCCACGGGCCATCGCCGTCACTTCCAAGGCGCCTCATCCGGCCGCAGCGCGGGCGTTTATCGATTATTGGCTTTCGAAGAAATCCATGGAAATCCTCGCCAGGGACGTCGGCGAGTACGTGCTGGCACCCGGTATCTACCCACCCATCGACGGCATAGCCGGCGCCAAGGTCATCGCCATCCGCGAACTGTCGGATGACGAGATAAAGAAGTGGGGCGCCGAGTTCAAGAAAATCTTCGAGATGAACTAGCCGTCGCCGCCGGCGCGCCAGGGCGGGATCGGGCCGGCGGTGACGAAGGCCTTCCGGGACAGTCCCCATGGAAATCCGCATCTGCGGCGTCAGCAAGTATTACTACTCCGAGGGCAAGACCATCAAGGCCCTGGATGACGTCAACCTGACCATCCCGGCCAACGAGATATTTACGCTGCTCGGCCCCAGCGGCAGCGGCAAGACGACGCTCTTGCGCTGCATCGTCGGGCTTGAAATGCCGGATACCGGAGAAATCCGCATCGGCAACGACGTGGTGTGGTCGAAGGAGAAAAACATCTCCGTACCGCCGGAGAAGCGAGGCCTGGGCATGGTGTTCCAGACTTATGCAATCTGGCCGCACATGAACGTTTTCGACAACGTGGCCTACCCGCTACAGGTTCGCAACGTACCCAAGGATGTCATCCGCCAGCGCGTCGCGGAAACGCTGCGCTTCGTGCAGATGGAGGGTTTCGAGCGGCGGCCGGCAACCAAGCTCTCGGGCGGCCAGCAGCAGCGCGTCGCGCTGGCGCGAGCGCTGGTGGCCGCGCCCAAGGTCATCCTCTTCGACGAGCCGCTGAGCAATCTCGATGCCAAGCTGCGCGAGGAAACGCGCAAGGAGCTGCGCGCCTTCCTCGGCAAGCTGCAGATCACCGCGGTCTATGTGACCCATGACCGCGTCGAGGCGCTCGCGCTGTCGGATTCGATTGCCGTGATGCGTGCCGGGCAGATCATCGAAATCGGCACGCCGAAAAAAATCTACTTCGATGCCGACCATCGCTTCGTCGCCGACTTCATCGGCCGCGCCAACCTGATCAAGGCCACGGTTCGCGCCGATGAAGGCGGCTATACCGTCGTTGAATCGGGGCTGGGCAGAATCGTCTGCCAGCACCGCGACCTGGCCATCGGCAGCGAGGCCACGCTCTGCGTCCGGCCGGAGTTCATCCGCATCGTCAAGGGCACGGGGCAGGCGGGAAGCAACCTCCTCAATGGCCGCATCGAATCGCTGGTGTTCGTCGGCGAGGCCTATGAAGCGGAGATTCGCGTCGGCGACGAGCAACTGCTCGCCAAGATAGATCCTGACGCACATCTGAACGAAGGCGACGACGTCAGCTTTACCCTCGATCCCGCACACTGCCTGCTGGTCGCACTCTGACATGGATCCTGCCCGCGCCAGGCTGACCTGGCTGTTGATTGCCATCGTCGGCGCGTTGACCGTATGCCCGGTGCTGATGCTGGTACTCGGCAGCTTTTCCGAAGGGCTGACCGCTTTCGGCCATTTCACCACCGACAAGTACGTCCAGGCCTACACCGATCCGGCTTTTTTGGAGGTCATCTACAACACGGCCGTCTTCGTCCTGGGCACGTCGCTGCTGTCAACGCTGCTGGCCCTGTTCCTCGCCTATCTGAACACCCGCACCGACATTCCCTTCAAGTTCCTGTTCAAGGTCATCTCCATCATCCCGATGATGATCCCGCACCTGCTGTTTGCGGTGAGCTGGGCCCTGCTGCTCAATCCCTCGAACGGACTGATCAACCTCGGCCTGAAGGAGGCCTTCGGACTGGGCAATGCGCCGCTCAACATCTACTCGCTGTGGGGCATGATCCTGGTGGAGGGGCTGCTCGAACTGCCCATCGCCTACCTGATCATTGCGCCGGCGATGGCCTCCTTCGATGTGGCCCTGGAAGAATCGTCGCGCGTCTGCGGTGCAGGCACCTGGCGCACACTGATTCGGGTGACGCTGCCGGTGCTGCGGCCGGCCATCCTCGCGGCCTTTACCCTCGGCATGGTGCGCAGCCTGGCATCCTTCGCCGTACCGTCGATGATCGGCATGCCCGGCCGCGTAAATGTGCTGGCGACATATTTGTACGAAATGATCGCCACGGGTTTCGCCACCGATTACGGCAAGGCGGCTGCAGTGGGCATGAGCGTGCTGGTAGCTTCTGTCACCCTGATCGTCATTTATCGCGCGCTGACCGCAGAAAGCGAAAGGTTCGTCACCATCTCCAGCCGCGGCTTCCGCCCCAGCGTGATCCAGCTCGGCAAGGCCAGGATGCCGCTATTCGGACTTGTGGGCTTGCTGTCCTTCACGCTGATCGTGTTGCCGGTGGCGGTGCTGCTCTACACGTCACTGGTGCCCTATTCGATGGTGCCCAGCGCGCGGGCGTTCGCAATGATGGATCTGAGACACTGGATCGGCGTGCTCGGCGACCCGATTTCGCTGCTGGCGCTGAAGAACAGCCTCTTCCTGGCGGTGGTCGGCGCCACCCTTGGCGTGATCCTGTCGATCTTCGTCGCCTACGTCATCGTCAAGGTGAAGACACGGGCCGCCGGAATGCTCGAGTCGCTGAGCTATTTGTCCTTCTCGTTCCCCGGCATCGTCATCGGCATCGGTTTCATGTGGTTCTTCGTGCAGACACCCCTGTACGCGACGATCTGGGCGCTGCTCCTCGGCTACATCGCCACCTACCTGCCGTATGGCATCCGGCCGATGTCCAGTGCCTTCATCCAGATCCACAGCCATCTGGAGGAATCGTCGCTGGTGTGCGGGGCGAGCCCGCTGACGACCATGCGCCGCATCATCGTGCCGCTGCTGATTCCAGGCATTGTCTCGGGATGGATATTGATGGCGTCGATGTTCGTGCGGGAACTGACACTGTCGGTCGTGCTGTCGCGCCCTGGCACCGAAGTCCTGGCCGTGCAGATCCTGAGATTTGCCGAAGACGGCTTGTGGGGCAAGCTGTCGGCACTGGGCATCGTCATGATCGCCATTTCGACGACGCTGGTTGTCGTGGCGACCCTGGTCGGAAACCGGTTCAAGGTCGCCTAGTGCCGCCGTCAAGGCACTCGGCAGCGAGCGGCTGGGCTCAGTCCTCTTCCAGCACGCTCAGCAAATACTTGCCATAGCCGCTGTTGTGCAGCGGCTCGGCGAGGCGGCGCAGCTGGGCGGCGTCGATGTAGCCCATGCGGAAGGCGATCTCCTCGGGCGCGGCAATCTTCAGACCCTGGCGCTTCTCGATGGTCTGCACGAAATGCGAGGCTTCGATGAGGGATTCGTGGGTGCCGGTGTCGAGCCAGGCATGGCCGCGGCCCATCATCACCACATTGAGATCACCCTGCTCCAGGTAGCGGCGGTTGACGTCGGTGATTTCCAGTTCACCGCGCGGCGAGGGCTTCAGACTGGCGGCGATGTCCGCGACCTTTTCATCGTAGAAGTAAAGTCCCGTCACAGCGTAGCGCGAGCGCGGGTTGGCCGGCTTTTCCTCGATGCTGACGGCGCGCCCGTCGGCGCCGAACTCGACGACACCGTAGCGATGCGGATCCTGCACGGGGTAGGCAAAGACGGAGGCGCCGTGCGTGCGTGCGACTGCACCCTGCAGGTCCTTCTGCAGGTCGTGGCCGTGGAAGATGTTGTCACCGAGCACCAGCGCGCTGGGATCGCCGCCGATGAAGTCGCGACCGATGAGGAAGGCCTGGGCGAGACCTTCCGGCTTTGGCTGCTCGGCATAGGAGAGCGAGAGACCCCAGCGCGCACCGTCGCCGAGCAGTTGCGCGAAGCGCGGCAGATCCTGCGGCGTGGAGATGACGAGGATGTCGCGGATGCCCGCCAGCATCAGCGTCGCCAACGGGTAGTAGATCATCGGCTTGTCGTAGATGGGCAGCATCTGCTTTGACACCGCCAGCGTCACCGGATAGAGCCGGGTGCCCGAGCCACCAGCGAGGATGATGCCCTTCCGTTTCGCATTCATATCGTCAGTCCGAATAGTGTTGCGCGACCCAGTCGCGATAGGCGCCGCTGGTGACGCGGTCGCTCCATTCCCGGTTGTCGAGATACCAGCGCACGGTCTTCTCGATGCCGGATGCGAAGCTCTCAGCCGGCAACCAGCCGAGCTCGCGCTCGAGCTTGTCGGCGTTCATGGCGTAGCGGCGGTCGTGGCCGGGGCGGTCCTTGACGTAGCTGATGAGCTGCGCGTGCGGCACCACCGGCGAGGCGGGGTGCAATCGATCGAGCAGGCCGCACAGCGTCTTTACCACGGCGAGGTTGGTCATCTCGGCACAGCCGCCGATGTTGTAGGTCTCGCCGATGCGGCCGCGCGCCAGCACCGCACGGATGGCCGTGCAGTGGTCACCGACGTAGAGCCAGTCGCGCACGTTGAGGCCGTCGCCGTAGATGGGCAGCGGCTTGCCGGCGATGGCGTTGAGGAGGATGAGCGGAATCAGCTTCTCGGGAAACTGATAGGGGCCGTAGTTGTTGGAACAGTTGGTCGTCAGCGTCGGCAGGCCGTAGGTGTGGTGGTAGGCGCGCACGAGGTGGTCAGAGGCCGCCTTCGACGCCGAGTAGGGGCTGTTCGGCTGGTAGGGATGCGTCTCGGCGAAGGCTGGATCGTCGAGGCCGAGCGAGCCGTACACCTCGTCGGTGGAGACGTGGAGGAAGCGGAAGGCTGCCTTCTCTTCGCTCTGCAGCGTCGCCCAGTGGGCGCGCGCCGCCTCGAGCAAGGTGAAGGTGCCGTTGATATTGGTGTGGATGAACTCGGCCGGACCGTGGATGGAGCGGTCGACATGGCTCTCGGCGGCGAAGTGCACGACGGCGCGCGGCTGATACCGCCTGAGCAGTTCGCCCATCAGGTCGGCGTCGCAGATGTCGCCCTGGACGAAATGATGGCGCGCATCGCCGGCGAGGCCGGCGAGGTTCTCCGCATTGCCGGCGTAGGTGAGCTTGTCGAGGTTGACGACTGGCTCGCCGGTCTCGCGCAGCCAGTCGATGACGTAGTTGGAACCAATGAAGCCGGCGCCGCCGGTGACGAGAATCATTGCGGGATGTCCTCGAGACAGAGTTGCAGGGCGTCGCGCCAGTCGGGCAGCACGAGGCCGAAGCGATGTTGGAACCTGTTGGTGTTGAGGCGCGAATTGGCCGGACGCGCAGCGGGCAGCGGATACTCGGCCGTGGTGATCGGCGTCACGGTCTTCACGCGCAGGCCGCTGCGGCCTGCGACGATGGCACTGGCAAAACCGTGCCAGCTCGTCTCGCCGGCGGCAGCGAGGTGAAAGACGCCGCTCTCGAATTGGCCGTCGCGCCGTTCCTGCATGGCCTGCTTCAGCGCATGGGCGGTCGCCTCGGCGATGAGCCGTGCCCAGGTGGGGACGCCGACCTGATCGGCGACGACGCGCAGTTCCTCGCGCTCGGCAGCTAGGCGCAGGATGGTGCACAGGAAGTTGGCACCGCGCGCGGCATACACCCAGCAGGCGCGGAAGATCAGGTGATCGACGCCGGACAACTGGATGCCCGCCTCGCCTGCCAGCTTGCTGCGGCCGTAGGCGCCGAGGGGGTTGACCGGATCGCTCTCGACATAGGGCGCGGCCTTGCGCCCGTCGAACACGTAATCGGTCGAAAAATGGATGAGCAGGGCGCCGCGCCGTGCAGCCTCGTCCGCCAGCAAGGTGGGGGCGGCGGCATTGATGGCGTGGGCGAGCGCCGCTTCGTTCTCGGCCTTGTCGACTGCGGTGTAGGCGGCGGCATTGACGATGACGTCGGGCCGCACTGCCTCCAGCTTGCGCCGCACGGCCTCGGCATCGACGAGATCCAGCTCGGCATGGCCGCAAGCATGGATGCGGCCGAGCGGCAACAGCGCCCGCTGCAGTTCCCAGCCAACCTGGCCGTTCTTGCCCGTGAGCAGAATGACTGGAGCGCTCACGGATACAACTCCGCCACGGCGAACGGCACGCCCTGCCCGTCCTTGGCGGAGAGCGCCGGTGCGCCCTCGAGCGGCCAGGGGATGGCCAGCTCGGCATCGTTCCAGGCGATGCAGCGCTCGTGCTCCGGCGCGTAATAGTCGGTGGTCTTGTAGAGGAAGTCCGCCGTCGCGGAGACGACGAGGAAGCCGTGAGCGAGGCCGGGCGGCAGCCAGAACATGCGCTGGTTTTCATCCGACAACTCGACGCAGGCCACCTTGCCGAAGGTGGGCGAACTGCGGCGGATGTCCACGGCGACATCGAACACTGCGCCGCTGGCCACACGCACCAGCTTGCCCTGCGGCTGCTGCAATTGATAATGCAGGCCGCGCAGTACGCCGCGCACGGAACGGGAATGATTGTCCTGCACGAAACCGACACGGATGCCGGCGACCTCGGCCAGCACGCGCTGGTTGTAACTCTCGAGGAAGAAGCCACGCGTGTCACCGAAGACCTTCGGCTCGAGGATCAGCGCATCGTGGATTTCTGTCTGGATGACGTTCATGGGCCGCATTTTACTTGCGGTTGAGATATTCCACCCGCAAATCCTTGCGCTCCAAATTCACCTTGCTGACGCCGCCGAAGGCGAAGGTGAGGCGCGGCCAGCGTTGCGGCGGCACTTCGAGCCAGTGGGCGAAGAGCACGCGCAGCACGCCGCCGTGGGTGACGACGGCGGCGGCCGGCGCCTCGACTGCACGCAACTCGTCGAGGAAAGCCATGGTGCGTGCGAGCATCTGCACCGCCGATTCGCCGCCCGGCGGCGTGAAGTTGAGAATGTCGGCTACCCAGGCGTCGAACACCACGCGGTCTATCTCGTCCCAGCGGCGCATCTCCCATTCGCCGAAATGCATCTCGACCAGGCGTTCGTCGAGCGTCGGCGCCGGCGAGAGATACTCGGCGACGCTGCGGCAGCGACGCAGCGGACTGGAGTAGACGGGGATGTTCGCCGGCAGGTGGGCGCGCAGCCGCGCGGCGGAGACGCCGGCATCCTCGACGAGGCCGATGTCGCTGCGGCCGTAGCAGGTGCCCTCCGCCACGTCCGGCTCGGGGTGGCGGATCAGGAAAAGTTCCATGCGATGCCCAATATGCCGACATACAGCGCCAGTTCAGTTCCCTGCTGTACGGCACCGAGGCAGTCGCCGGTGTAACCGCCGATGCGCCGGACGAAATAGCGTGCGGCAAGGATAGTCGTCAGCACCGCCAGCAGCAGGCCGGTGAGCGCAGCTTCCCAGGGCAGCAGGGCCAGCGGTGCGAGACCGAACACTGCTGCCGCAGCCAGGCTGCCCGCGCCCATGCGCGTGGCGAGCGGCTTGGCACGCGACGAGTCGTCATCCCTGACGTAATCGAGCGCGTAGATCAGCGTCGTCGAGCAGAAGCGCGAGGCGGCATGGGCGGCAACGATGGACACCGCAATCCACTCGTCGGGCAACTCGAACAGGGCGTTGAATTTCACCAGCAGCATCAGCGCCACGACGAGGGCGCCGTAGCTGCCGATGCGCGAGTCCTTCATGATGGCCAGCACCTGCGCCTTGTCCCAGCCGCCGCCGAAGCCGTCGACCGCGTCGGCGAGGCCGTCCTCGTGGAAGGCGCCGGTAATCAGCAGCGTCGCCGCCATGCTCAAGAGGAGAGCGATCGACACCGGCAGGACGAAGGCTGCCAGCACGAAAGTCAGTCCCCCCAGCACGCCGACGAGAAGGCCGACGAGCGGGAAGTAGCGCGCCGCGCGGTCGAGCGCCTCCTGCGAATGCCCCACCCACGCCGGCACCGGCAGGCGCGTGAAGAAGCGCAGCGCGCCGAAGAAGGCTTCAGCTTCCTGTCTGAGCATGCGTGGACTTTTTGCTTTCACTCACGCCGGCCGAGGCGAAGCTCGCCATCTCGTCGAGGAAGGCCGCTGCCGCGCGCACCAGCGGCCAGGCCAGCGCCGCGCCGGTGCCTTCACCCAGACGGAGGTCCATGTCGAGCAGCGGCCGCGTGCCGAGGTGTTCGAGCTGCAGGCGGTGGCCGCGTTCCTGCGAACGGTGCGAGAAGGCGCAGTACTGCAAGGTCGCCGGATGCAGTGTCGCGACGACCAGCAGCGCAGAAGTGACTATGAAGCCGTCGATCAGCAGCAGCATTTTCCGCTCGGCAGCGGCGAGCATGCCGCCGGCCAGCATGGCGATTTCAAAACCGCCGAAGCGGGCCAGTACAGACAGCGGCATATGGTCGCCGCGATACAGCTCTGCCGCCTGCCGCAGCAAAGTCAGCTTGCGCGACACGCCGGCATCGTCCAGGCCGGTGCCGCGGCCGACGCAGTCGCCGAGCGGGATGCCGGCGAGGAAGTGGGTAATGAGCGAGGCCGAGGCGGTGTTGCCGATGCCCATCTCGCCGAAGCCGATGACGTTGCAGCCGCGCGCGTGAATGCCGGCGACGATCTGCGCGCCGCGCGCCATCGCCGTTTCGCACTGTGCGGCCGTCATGGCCGGACCTTCCAGATAGCTCGCCGTGCCGTGGGGACTGACTTTCGCGTCGACAAGGTTTTCGCGCGGACCGAAGTCGTGCGCCACGCCGGCATCGGCCACGACCAGCTCAATGCCGTTGGCGCGGGCGAAGACGTTGATAGCTGCGCCGCCGGCGAGGAAATTCTCCACCATCTGCCAGGTGACGTCCTGCGGAAAGGCGGAGAGGCCGGCCCCGTTGGGGTCGGCAAGCGAACCGTGGTCGCCGGCGCAGACAAGGATGTGCGGCTGCCGCAGTTCGGGCGTGAGCGTCTGCTGGATCAGGCCGATCTGCAGCGCCAGCGCCTCCAGCCGGCCGAGCGCGCCGAGGGGCTTGGTCTTGCCGTCGATCTTCTGCTGCAGCGGGCCGCGCAGGGCGTCATTCGGCGGGGCGATATTGAATTCCATGTGTTTCCTTTCAGTGGTCCTGCGCTGCCTTGAGCGACAAGGGCAGCCCGGCGGCAATCAGGGTCACACGTTCGCAGGCGGCGGCGAGGTCCTGGTTGAGGCGACCGGCCTCATCGCGGAAGCGGCGCGTCTTGGCGCCCAGCGGCACGATGCCGAGACCGATTTCATTGGCGACGAAAATCACTTCGCCGGGCAATTGCGGCAGCAGGTCGAGCAGCGCTTCGCGTTCGGCGGCAAAATCTCCGTCGATGACGTTCATCAGCCACAGCGTCAGGCAGTCGACGAGCAGACAGCGCCCAGGCGTCGCCGCTTCACGCAGTGCCGCCGCCAGTGCGCGCGGTGCCTCGACCACGCGCCACTCGGCCGGCCGCGCCGCGCGATGATGTGCGATGCGTTCGGCCATTTCGTCATCGCCGGCCGAGCCTGTGACAATGACCGTCACCGGCAGGCCGGATGCCGCTGCGCGTCGCTGCGCATAGGCGCTCTTGCCGGAGCGCGCGCCGCCGAGCACCAGTTCCTTCATTCCAGGAAATCTCCGTGGCTCATCGTACAATTCTCCCATGCGCACATTCTGCCTGATCGCCCTGCTCGCCGCCGCGCCGGCCGCACCGGCATTGGCCGACATCGTCGTTCGCGACGACAGCGGCCAGACAGTACACCTGGTCCAGCCGGCGCGGCGCATCGTCAGCCTCTCGCCGCACATCACCGAGAATCTTTTCGCCATCGGTGCCGGCGAGCGCGTCGTCGGCACCGTGGATTTCAGCAACTACCCCGAGGCGGCCAAAGCCATCCCGCGCGTCGGCGGCTACGAGAAGGTCGACCTCGAGGCCGTGGCAGCGCTGCGGCCCGACCTCGTCATCGCCTGGGAGAGCGGCAACATCGCCAGCCATGTGGCGAAGCTGAAAGCCATCGGCCTGCCGGTGCTGCTCACCGACTCGAAGCGCATCGAGGACGTGCCGGCCGACCTCGAACGCCTCGGCGAAGTAACCGGCGCCCACGACCGCGCGCGAGCAGTCGCGGCAGCTTTCCGCGATCGGCTCGCCGCGTTGCGCAGCCGCTATTCGGCGCGCCCCAGGGTCGCCACCTTCTACGAAGTGTGGAACCAGCCGCTGATGACCGTCGGCGGCGGCCAGATCATTTCCGATGCGCTCCACCTGTGCGGCGGCGACAACGTCTTCGGCGGCCTGCGGCAGATGGCGGCGCAGGTGTCGGTGGAAGCGGTGCTCGCCGTCAACCCGGAAGCCATCGTCGCAAGCGGCATGGGCGATGCGCGTCCCGAGTGGCTGGACGACTGGCGCCGCTGGCCGGCGCTCACCGCCGTCGCCCGCGACAACCTGTTCTTCGTGCCGCCCGATCACCTGCAACGCAACACGCCGCGCATCCTCGACGGCATCGAGCGGCTGTGCGTTCATCTCGAAACGGCGCGCATGCGTCGACCCGCTCAGCCCGGAACGAAGTAGCGCTGCCCGCCATCGTGCATCACGCGCACCTCGCGCAACGGATGGCCGTACAGGCGCGACAGCGTGTCCACCGTCAGCACCGCCTCCACCGGCCCCTCCAGCGTGCGTCCCTCGCCGAACAGCAGCAGCGCGCGGTCGGCATGGCGCAGGGCGAGGTTGATGTCGTGCAGCACCATGACGATGCCGACGCCGTCTTCGCGCGCGCGCCGCGACAGCAGCTCGAGCACGGCGATCTGGTGGTTGAGATCGAGGTGGGCGAGCGGCTCGTCGAGCAGGTACAGCCTGGGCTGTTGCGTCAGCAGCGCGGCGATGGCCAAGCGCTGGCGCTCGCCGCCGGACAGGGTATGCACCTCACGCGCGCCGAAGCCGGCGAGATCCACCGCCGCCAGCGCCTCGCGCGCGATGTGCTCGTCCTCACGCCCCTCCCAGGTCCAGCGGTCGAGATGCGGATGGCGGCCGATCAGCGCCGTCTCCAGCACCGTCGACTGAAAGGCGTCGAGCTGGCCCTGCGGCAGCAGGCCGCGCAACTGTGCGGCGCGGCGCAGGCCGAGCGCCGCATAGCTTTCGCCGCTGAGCAGGAGCGTGCCGGCCTCGGGCTCGCGCAGGCCGGCGAGCGTCGACAGCAGCGTGGTCTTACCGGTGCCGTTGCGGCCGAGGATGGCAAGGCGCTGTCCTGCTTGCAGCTCAAAATCGAGCCCGGCGGCGACGCGCACCGTGCCGATGTTGACTTCGAGCTCGCGGACGGAAAGCAAGGCGGTCATGACGCCGCCTCCGCCGGGCCGCCCCAAGGAGGCGGCAAGCCAACACCCGGAAGTTGCGCATCGCGCAACTGAACCGTCGTCACCCCTTTCCTCGGGAAAGGGGAAGGGGGATAGGTCGTCATGTCCTCGGACTGCGCGTCAGCAAATAGAGGAACACCGGCACGCCGATCAACGCCGTGAGCACGCCGACCGGCAGCTGCTGCGGTGCGACGAGGGTGCGCGCCAGGGTGTCGGCGAGGGTCAGCAGGACACCGCCGGCCAGGGCCGCCGCCGGCAGCAGCACGCGCTGGTCGTTGCCGATGGCCAGGCGCACCAGGTGCGGCACGACGAGGCCGACGAAGCCGACCGCGCCGGTGGTCGTCACCGCCACCGCCGTGGCCAGCGCCGCCAGCACGTAGACGCCGCCGCGCAGCCGCGCCACCGGCACGCCGAGGGTGTGCGCCGTGAGGTCGCCGCGCGCCAGCAGATTGAGGTCGCGCGAGAACGGCAGCGCGGCGAGCAGGCCCAGCGCCAGCATGAGCAGCGCCGGCACGGGCGAGGCAGCATGCGACAGGTCGCCCATGAGCCAGAAGAGCATGCCGCGCAACCTGTTCTCGGGGGCGATGGAAAGAATCAGCGCCACCACCGCGCCGCAGCCGGCGGCGACGATGACGCCGGTGAGCAGCAGGCGCGTCTGCGTCCACGAGCCTTCGCCGCGCGCCAGGCCGAACACCAGCAGAGTGGCGGCGAGCGCGCCGGAGAAGGCACCACCATGCACCAGCAGTGCCGGCAGGCCAAACAGCATGGCGCCGAGTGCGCCGACCGAGGCGCCGCCGGAAATGCCGAGCACGTAGGGATCGGCCAGCGGGTTCCTCAGTAGCACCTGCATGAGGGCGCCGGCCAGCGCCAGCAGCGCGCCGCAGGCGAAGGCCGCGAGGGCGCGCGGCAGGCGCAGGCTGCGCACCACCTCCACCGCCACGCTCGCGATGTTGCCTGCGCTGTCGCCTATGGTGTCACCCAGCAGGGCGTGGCCGATGTCGGCGACAGACACCGGCAGGCTGCCCGCCGCCAGCGCGATGACCAGGCTCGCCAGCCCGAGCAGGGCCAGCAGCAGGATCACCAGCAGGGCGCGGCGGCGGGTGGGCATGGTCGTCGATTAGAACTTTAACTCGGCGCTGACGTAGGCATTGCGGCGATCTTCCGGATAGGCGTTGAAGCTGGTGAACGCGCCATTGACGATGCCGTAGCTGTAGTGCGCCTTGTCGAAGAGGTTGTTGATGCCGGCCGCCACGCGCCAGTCGCCCACCTCGTGCGCCAGTTTGATGTCAGCGATGGTGTAGGACGGCATGCGGCGAAAGAGGTTGCGCTGGTCGTTGTCGTAGCGCTGTGGGCCGACATAGTTGAGCGCGAAAGTCAGTCGCGTGGACACGGCGAGCTTCCACGCCAGGGTCAGTCCGGCACGGTCGCGCGGCACCAGCGGCACCTGGTTGCCACTGACGTCGAAACCACCGTAGTTGCCCGAGCGGAATGTGGCGTCGGTGTAGGCGTAGCGGGCGCTCAGGTCGAAGTCGCGGCCAAGCGGTACCGTGCCCTCCAGTTCGAGGCCGCGGCGACGCGTCGGCTCCAGGTTCATGTTGGTGAAGGTGATGGCGTTGTAGTACAGCTCGTTGTCGAGCAGGATGTCGAACAGGCTGGCGCGAAAGGCGGCGCGGCCGGCCCGCCATTGCACGCCAAGCTCGCGGTCCTTCGAGGTCTGCGGCTTGAGCATCACGGCGCAGGGCGGGAAGAAGCAGCGGTTCTCGTCGATGTTGGCGACACGGAAACTGGTGCCGAGGCGACCATAGGCCGACCAGCCGCCGCCCAGCTGCTGCTGCAGCGCCAGTTCGCTCGCCGTCAGCGAATCGTCCGCATCCTGCTTCGGCAGGGGCGTCAGGCTTTCCTTCTGCGACTGCGCGACGCGTTCGCGGCGCGCGCCGACGGTCAGGCGCGTCGTCGGCGTCAGGCCGATCTCGTCGCGGACGTAGACGGCGCGGTTGTGCTGGCGGCCCGTCTCGTCGCGGTTGCCGAAGCCGCTCAGGGTGTCGTTGCCGTAAGACCACTCGCTCCAGTCCACGCCGGCCGTGAGGCGGTTCGGCATGCCCGCCAGGGTCGTGCTCCAATGCAGGCGCGGCGAGACCATCGTTACATCCACATTGGCATCCTGGCGACTGGTGAAGCCGAAGCCGAAGTCGTAGAAATAGCGCGCGTCGCGGCGGCGCTGGCTGATGTCCGCCGCCAGCGTCACCTCGCCCAGGCGCTGCTCGCCGTAGAGACCGACGTTCTGGCTGCGTGAGTTGGCGTAATCGTTCGGCGTGGACGTGCCGCGCGGGTCGGTCTGCAACTGCGCCTCCGTGCGTGGACCGGGCAGGCGCGCGCGCTGGTTGTCAGCGCCGAAGCGTAGCGCGAGGATGCTGTCGCGGCCGGCATAACGCCATTCGCCGGAAACGGTTCTCTGCTCGGCGCGGTTGTTGTCGCGGTAATTGTCGCTCTGCCAGCGCTGGGCGTTCAGATTCACGCCCCAGGCGCCGCTGCCGAAGCTGACGCGGCCGCGCAGGTCGGCCATGTCGTGGCTGCCCAATGCAACCGAGGCGCTGCCGCCCGGCGCCATCGCCAGCGGCGAGCGTGTGATGATGTTGATGGTGCCGCCGGTGGCGCCACCGCCGTAGAGCACGGCGCCGGCGCCGCGCAGGATCTCGATGCGCTCGATGCTGTCGAGCGGGATCGCCGAGATGCGCGCCGTGGCCAGCTCACTCTCCGACAGGCGCTGGCCGTTGACCAGCACCAGGGTGTTCTGGTCGCCGGTCACGCCGAAGCCCCTCAGATCGGCGGGCGAATCCGGCAAGCCGAGGAGGTTGGTGCGCGTATGCACGCCGCCCAGCTTGGACAGCACCTCGGAGACGTTGACGGCAGTGCTCTCGCGAATCTGCCCGGCACTGATGACCTGGATGGCAATGGGCTGCTCGAGCGCAGGCGTGCCGATGCGGCTGGCGGTAACGACGACTTCCGCTTCGTCGTGGCTTTGCGCGTATGCGGAAAAAACGCTTGAAACGGCTAGCGCGCAGGCCGCGCGCCGGATGGCTGGATACATGTAGGACTCCCTCTGCGCCGGCCTGCGTCCCCGCTGCCGGACAATATCGAAAACGGAAACGCTGAGGGGAGCTTCGATCGGATCAGGGCGGACCCGGAGCCGGTGGCCGCACCCCCGCGGCGATTCCGAACTGGTTTGTCCGAGGCCGGTATCCGGGCTCGCGAGTCTTGATCCGCCGCCTTCCCGGGCTTTCGCCCAGTGGCTGTGTGACGGACCCGCACTCGCTTACCGTTGCGGGGGCAGCCGAGGCATTGCCGGATAAATGACTTCCGGCGCACCTCGTTCCCGTTTAACCCGCCGGCGGAGAGCCGGCGGAGCACCTTGAACAGGATGCCGCGGGCAATTAAGCACGCGGCGCGAAGAATTATAGCGATAAAAAAGCAAAGTCAGTCCTCACAGGACGGCGCGGTATCACAAATAACATTCAGAAATCTCTGTTATTACTTGACGAGAAACCGCTTTTTCGATAATTTGTCGCGATGGACCGGGATCTGTTCGCACTCGAGGAACGCATTGAGCAATTCATTGCCTTGTGCCAGAACCTGCGCACGGAAAACCAGGAACTGCGCACACGCGTCGCTGGCCTCGAGGTCGAACGCAACCGCCTCAACGAAAAAATCGACACCGCCTGCACCCGCCTCGAATCCCTCGCGGAGCAGATCCCCGAATCATGAACAAGAAAGACGGTAATACCCTGGACATCGTCCTCATGGGACGCGAATACCGCGTCGCCTGCGCGCCGGAAGAACGCGAGGCGCTGCAAAGCGCGGTGGTCTTCGTGGACGAGAAGATGCGCGAACTGGGCGAGAAGACCAAGTCCAGCGGCGAGCGCCTGGCCGTCATGACGGCGCTCAACCTGGCGCACGAACTGCTCTCCATCAAGCTGCCGGGCGGCTTTGACATGCAGGAGTTACGGCGTAGAATCGGTGCCATGCAGACGCGGCTCGATGAAGCGCTGGCCAGTCAGGAACAACTGTTCTAACCGACCTTCGCCTCACCCGCTCCGGCGTCAAGATTTCCCCTGCAGTGTTCGCCAAGGCCATACATTCCTTGAACCAATGACTTGGCATTGGCTGCGGACCAAAGCGTCACCTTTGTGAGCGTCCCCAGTTGTACGCAAACTGCGCGGACGCACCTGCGGTGACCGGAAAGCGGCCACTCTGGACCCTAGGTTCAGGATGCCGGCCTAGCGGCACAGGCGGGGGATCCCCACAGGCAACAAGCAAGCGCGGAATCTTCCGCGCTTTTTTTTCAGGGCAAACATGCGTTACTGGCTGATGAAGTCCGAGCCCGAGGCCTACAGCGTCGACGACCTGGCGCGCGACGGTGTCACGGCCTGGTGGGGCGTGCGCAACTACCAGGCGCGCAACTTCATGCGCGACCAGATGCGCGTCGGCGACCTCGGCTTCTTCTACCACTCGAATTGTGCCGAGCCGGGCATCGTCGGCATTGTCGAGGTGTGCGCCCCGGCCTACCCCGACACCACCCAGTTCGACCGTAAACACAAGTACTTCGAGCCGAAATCCACACCGGAGAACCCGCGCTGGCTGAACGTGGATGTGAAGCTGGTGAAGAAGACACGCCTGGTCAGTCTGGCCGAGTTGCGCAGCCACAAGCCGCTCGCCAACATGCGTACCCTGACCAAGGGCAATCGCCTGTCCATCACCCCGGTCGACCCGGCGGAATGGAAATTCATCACCCTGCGCCTGATGGAAGAAAAATGAGCTTCGACCCCTGGTGGCTGAGCTATCCGCTACTGGGCGCCTTCGCCGGCTTCATCGCCGGCCTCTTCGGCGTCGGCGGCGGACTGACTTTGGTGCCGGTGCTGTTCATGCTCTTTACGGCACAGCAGTTTCCGCTCGAGCACATCATGCACCTGTCCCTGGGCACGTCCATGGCGACCATCATGTTCACCTCGATCTCCAGCCTGCGCGCCCACCACGCGCACGGCGCGGTGCGCTGGGAAATCGTGCGCGGCCTCGCCCCCGGTCTGGTCGCCGGTACGCTCGGCGGCGCCACCCTCGCCAGCCTCATCCCGACGCGGCCGCTGGCGGTCATCTTCGTCTGCATCGTGTATTACGCCTCGGTACAGATGATGCTCGACTTCAAGCCGAAGCCGCACCGGCAGATACCGGGCACGGCCGGCATGCTCGTGGCGGGCGGGGCGATCGGCGTGCTCTCCAGCCTGGTGTCGGCCGGCGGCGGCTTCATGTCGATCCCGTTCATGATGTTCTGCAACGTGGCGATCCATCAGGCGGTGGGCACGTCGGCCGCACTCGGCTTTCCCATCGCCGTGGCGGGCACCCTCGGCTATGTGCTGGCCGGCTGGAACAGCACCGGCCTGCCGGCCTACTCGTTCGGCTACATATATTTGCCGGGGCTGATCGGGGTGGTGGCAGTGTCGATGCTGGTGGCACCGCTGGGTGCGAAGACGGCGCACAAACTGCCTGTCAAGCAGCTCAAACGCGCCTTCGGCGGTCTCCTCGCCTTGCTGGGGACGAAGATGTTGCACAGCCTCCTGATGTAGGGCCGTTCAGGGCTTAATGTAGCCGTAGCCTTCCTGCCGCTGGAGGCGGGCGATCTCCGCCACGCCGGAGAGCACGATGGTCGCGGGCGGTACCACCTTGCTCTTGTCGATCTTGCGCGAGACGAGGGTGTTGTTGCAGACACGGAATTCGACCCCCTTGGCCGCTAGACCCTCCATCGTCACATTGAACGGGTTCTTGTTCGCGTCCTCGGCACCCTCCAGCATGAAATCGATGCCTTTGCCATGACCGACGACGACGATCTTTGCCTTCGGGTCGGCATTCATATGATTGCGCACGTTGCGCAGTACGTCGACGGCTTTGTCGGTGCCTTCGTTGATGTGATAGACAGCCTTGACCTGCTCGACCGCAAAGGCCGAACCGGTGACCATCAAGGCGGCGAAAAGGGCGAATACGAACCACTTGATCAGCCTCATTTTGTCTCCAATGTCAGGTTGCATAGCAAAGAATGACTGCGGCCTGTTACGGCCGCACCACGGTCCAGCCCTGCTTGCTCTTCTCGATGATTTCGATGACACCGGCCTGCACGTAGCCGATCTTCGGATGCATGTCGGCATTGGTGAGTTTCTGGCCCTTCATGGTGTTCTGGCACATGACCACCTGCGCGCCGTTCGCCAACGTGTCGTCGATGCGGTTCGCCAGCGGCGAGTCGAACTTGAGCAGGCCCGAGCCGAAGCCGAAAACAACGAGTTCGACATCAACTTTATCCTTGCCATATTCAGCCTGGACGTTCTTGACGACGTTCAGCGCCTGATTCCAGGTCTTGGGATCGCCGTCGCTGACCTGAATGACGACGCCCTGCTTGGCTGGCCCGGCCAGCGCCGCAGGGGCGCCAGCGGCGAGGATTGCGCTTGCAACAACAAGTTGTATGAATGCTCTACGAATCATGATGATGTCTCCTCTCTCTTTGGGTATGGACGGCTTGCGTCAGGCCGCCCCCGTTGTAATTTGGTATTTGGAATCCGGCAGCGGTATCTGTGTGACGGTGCCGCATGTTCGTTTATTCCCCGGCGCGGCATGTGCGGTATCGGCGGCAGCGCAAAACCCTGCCTTGCCCATGGACACATGTTGTGCCGAAGGAATCGCCGAGGGAATAAATCCTCCGCGCAATGCGTCATACTGGAACAGGAGGAAATTACGATGAGGTTGCTGCAATCGAGGGCGCAGCGCGAGCTTGCCGACAAGATCGAGGCAAGCCGCGGGCAGCTGTATCGCCTAGCGTTCGCCTGGTGCCACGACGCGGTGCTCGCCGACGACCTCGCGCAGGAAGCCCTGGCGCATGGCCTCGCCCGCATCGAGCAGTTGCGCGAAGCCGAACGGCTGATGAGCTGGCTGTTTGCCATTCTCAACCGTTGCTGGATCGATCACCTGCGCGGCCGGCGCGACGACCTCGATGACGAAATGCTGGTCGAGCTGCCCTCGCCCCTGCCGGGGCCGGACAGCCACGCGGAATCGCAGGAAACGGTGAGCCGGGTGCGGGCCGCCGTGGCGGCGCTGCCGCTCGGGCAGCGCCAGGTGGTCACCCTGGTCGACCTGGAAGGATGCACCTATGCGGAAGTCGCCGAAGCCCTGGCGATACCGATCGGCACGGTCATGAGCCGCTTATGCCGCGCGCGTTCAGCGCTGCGCGGTCTGCTCGAGCCGGCCGCGGCGCAGACGCGCCTGAGGAGTGTGAAATGAACGATGCAAGGAATTTTTCCGACGAGCACCTGAACGCGTACATCGACAACGAGCTCGGCGCACAGGAGTGCGACGAGATTCTCGCGGCCATCGTCGAAGATGCAGAACTCGGCCAGCGCCTTTGCGTCCTGCGCTCCACCAAGGAACTGGTGCGCCATGCCTATGGCCACATTCCGGCGGGCCGCCGCAAGCGCAACGGCCGCGCCTCCCTGTGGGGCGGTGCGCTGGCGGCCAGCGTGGCGCTGGTCGCGGGCGTGCTCATCGGCTGGCAGGGGCATCGTGCGGCGGTGGTTTCACCATCCGGGTCGCTGCTGGCCTGGGCGGGCGGCTTGTTCGCGCCCCAGCCGGCGCGCGTGCTGCTGCATCTGGACAGTTCGCAACCCGAGCGCATGGAAGAGGCGCTCGACCTGGCCGAGGCCTATCTCGCCAAAGCGGGCAATGCACGGGTGGAAATCGTGGTGAACAACGCCGGCCTCGACTTGTTGCGCGAACAGTCCACGCCCTATGCGGCGCGCATCGCCTCGCTCGCGTCACATTACGAAATGCTGACCTTCGTCGCCTGCGGCAACGCCATTGCGCGCTATCGCAACGCCGGCCTGGATGTCACGCTGGTGCCGGAAGCGCAGGTGGCAAGCACCGCCGTCGAGCATGTGGTCGAACGCATGCGCCAAGGCTGGACTTACCTCAAAATCTGAGCAGAGCCGGCTTTTCCGCGCCTTGCGCGTCTTACTACTTATATCCCGTTCATTGTTTCGCCAGCCGGCGGACGGCCGCCGTGGCGGCAATGCGCCCTTCGCCGACGAACGCCTCGACGTTGCCCTCGATCTCGTCGGGGTCGTACAGATAGTTCACCATCAGCGCGCAGGACTGCCTGAAACCCTTGGACGAGGTGTCGGCGAGGAAGTTGATGCGCTCGATGCGCGCGCCGTTTCCCAGATGAAAGCGCGCTACCGGATCGAGGGGGCGGCCATGCCGCTGCTCCCGGTACAGGTAGCGTGCGGCGAGGCGCTCCAGCGGGTCGCGCAGGCGGCGCGCCAGCGCCTTGTCCCGTGCCCAGTCGCCCGCCGTCAATTGCGCGATGGCGAGCCCGGCGGCGGCGAGCGCATCCGGCGAGCGCTTGAGCCAGTCCGCGAACAGCGGCAGCGGCGACAGGGTGGCGAAAGTCTTCAGTTGCGGGAAATCGCGCTTGAGGTCGTCGATGACGCGCTTCAGCAGGAAGTTGCCGAAAGTCACGCCGCGCAGACCCGGCTGGGTGTTGGAGATCGAGTAGAAGATCGCCGTGTCGGCGCGGCCGGTATCCAGCACCGGCGCCGATTCGTCGAGCAGTTCCTGGATATTGCCGGACAGCGTCCGCGTCAGCGCCACCTCGACGAAGATCAGCGGCTCCATCGGCATGCGCGGATGGAAGAAGGCATAGAGCCGGCGGTCCGAATCGAGGCGGTTCTGCAAATCGCTCCAGGAGCGGATCTCGTGCACCGCCTCGTACTGGATAAGCTTCTCCAGCAGGGAGGCGGGCGAGTGCCAGGTGATGCGCTGCAATTCGAGGAAGCCGACATCGAACCAGGCCGTCAGGCGCGACTCCAGTTCGCGGTCGAGCACGGCAAGCTCGTCATCCTTCTCCAGATAGCGCAGCAGGTCGGCGCGCAATTCGACGAGGAATTTGACACCCTGGGGCAGGGCGTTGAACTGAGTGAGGATGCGGATGCGCGAGGAACGCAGGGCGGCGCGCAATGCGGCTTCCGCATCCCACTGGCCGGGCGTGCCGACAGCGGACTGGTAGTCGCGGTGCGCGGCCTCCACGGCTGTCGGCACGGGGCCGAAATCGAGGGCGATGCGACGCAGGAATTCATGGCGGCCGGCATCGTTCAGGCCGAGATAGGTCTCGCCCAGCTTTGCCGCGCGGCCACGCGCCGAGACTTCGCCACCGGTGCCGGCGGCGCAATCAAGCAGCTGCTGGCGCAACTGCGCCAGCAGCTTCGGCGTCAATGGCTGCCGGCCGCGCTTGCCGCCGACCAGGGATTTCATGCGCGCCACGATGCTCTCGACCATTTTTTCGTCGTCCGCAATGAAAATGAAATTCTACCTGCCGCGAAACTGCGGACTGCGCTTCTCCAGGAAGGCGGAGAGCCCTTCGCGGTAGTCCTCGCTGTCGAGGAAGGCGAAGCTGGCCTTCACCTCCTCGAAAGTCAGTCCCTGCGACACGGCGGCCAGCCTGCGCACCAGCCGTTTGTGCGCGCGCGCCACCAGCGGCGCGCCGGCAGCGATGCGCCGCGCCGCCGCATAGGTTTCCTCCGCCACCTCGTCATCGGCGACGACGCGCGTCACCAGACCTTTCTCGTACGCCTCGTCCGCGCCGAGGATGCGGCCTTCCAGCAACAGTTCCAGCACCACCGCCGGACCGACCAGCGCCAACAGGCCGGTCAGTTCCGCCGGCGCCATGGAGAAACCCAGCTTGTTGATGGGGGCACCGAAGCGCGCCGAGCGGCCGCAGATGCGCAGGTCGCACTGGCCGGCAATCTCCAGGCCGCCGCCGATGCACGCGCCCTGGATCAGCGCCACCGTCGGCTGGCGGCAGTCGCGCACGGCATTGAGCGCGCCGGCCACCCAGTCCTCGTGATAGATCAGCGCCTTCTCCAGCGTGTCACGCTGCGTGAGGAACTCCTCGATGTCGCCGCCGGCAGCAAAGGCCTTTTCGCCGGCGCCGCGCAATACCACGCAGCGCAGGCCTTCATCCGCGGAAAGCCCTTCCATCACTTCGCGCAGTCGCTGCCACATCGCAGCATTGACGGCGTTGAGCTTGGTTGGATTGTTCAGCGTGACGGTAGCGATGGCCCTGTCGCGCGCAAGCAAGATGTCTTCAGGCATAAGCTTTCGCTGCATGCATTTTCGTCAGCGCGGCGCGGCCGGAGAGCAAGTGCGCATGCATCAAAGCCTCGGCCGAAGCCGCATCGCGTTCGCGTATGGCGGCCAGGATATTTCGATGCTCCTCCAGTGACTGCTTCAAGCGCCCATCCAGCAGCAGCGAATCGCGCCGCGTCAGCTTCAGCACCTTGCGCAGGTCGTCGATGACCTGCTTCAGCCAGCGGTTGCCGGAGAGTTCCTGCACGGCTTCGTGGAAGGCGTGGTTGGCCTCGAAGAAGCCATTGATGTCGCCCTTCGCCGCCTGACGCTCGAGCTTCTCGTGCAGCGCTTCCAGCCGCTTCAGGTCGGCCGGCTGTGCTTTCTGCGTCGCCTCGAAGGCGCAGCGCCCCTCGAGCAGGGCCATCAGCGGAAAAATGTCGTCCAGATCATGTTCTGCCAACTGGGTGACATAGCAACCGCGGCGGGGCTTCAGCGTCACCAGTCCTTCGGACGCTAGTACCTTGAGCGCTTCGCGCAACGGCGTGCGGCTGATGCCGTACTGCTCGGCCAGCGCCTGCTCGTCAACCCAGGCGCCAGGTTCCAGTTCATGCGAGAAGATGCGCTGGCGCAGGCGTTCGGCGACCTCCTGGTAGAGGGCGGGCTGGGTAATGTTGCCCGGACTCATTGAATTGTCGCCAGGGCGATTGCGATTCGAATTGTGATTCGATCTCTTGCATTCATAATTATAGATACAGTATTATACAAGCTGTAGGATGTCAAGCCCAGGCTGTATTCCTGCCCGGGGGCGGACTATCCTCCCGCTAGCAGGCTCCAGTCATTCGAAAGGTCACGCCATGAGCGACGCCAAGCTGCCCGATTCGTCCAACCTCACCGCCTGGGAAAAGGCCGCTGCCAAGTCGGCGCCGAACGGCGACATCTCCGCCCTCAACTGGGTCACGCCGGAAGGCATTACCGTCAAGCCGCTGTATACGAAGCGCGACACGGAGAGCCTGCCGCACGCCGACACCCTGCCCGGACTGGAGCCTTTCCTGCGCGGGCCGCAGGCCACCATGTACGCCGTGCGGCCGTGGACCATCCGCCAGTACGCCGGCTTCTCCACCGCCGAGGAATCCAACGCCTTCTACCGCCGCGCGCTGGCCGGCGGCGGCCAGGGCATCTCGGTGGCCTTCGATCTCGCCACCCACCGCGGCTACGACTCCGACCACCCGCGCGTCACCGGCGACGTCGGCAAGGCCGGCGTGGCGATCGATTCCGTCGAGGACATGAAAATCCTCTTCGACGGCATCCCGCTCGACAAGATTTCTGTCTCGATGACCATGAACGGCGCCGTGCTGCCGGTGCTGGCCGGCTACATCGTCGCCGCCGAGGAGCAAGGCGTGGCGCAGGAGAAACTCTCCGGCACGATCCAGAACGACATCCTCAAAGAATTCATGGTGCGCAACACCTACATCTACCCGCCGGCGCCGTCGATGCGCATCATCGCCGACATCATCGAGTACACGGCAACGCACATGCCGAAGTTCAACTCGATCTCCATCTCCGGCTACCACATGCAGGAAGCCGGCGCGACGCAGGCACTGGAACTGGCCTTCACCCTCGCCGACGGCGCGGAATACGTGAAGACGGCGATTGCCAAGGGCATGGACGTGGACGCCTTTGCCGGACGGCTGTCCTTCTTTTTCGCCATCGGCATGAACTTCTACCTCGAAGTGGCAAAGCTGCGCGCAGCACGCCTGCTGTGGTGGCGCATCATGAAGAAGTTCGCGCCGAAGAATCCGAAGTCGTTGATGCTGCGCACCCACTGCCAGACTTCCGGCTGGTCGCTCACCGAGCAGGATCCCTACAACAACGTCGTGCGCACCACCATCGAGGCCATGGCGGCGGTGTTCGGCGGCACGCAGTCGCTGCATACCAATTCACTCGATGAAGCCATCGCCCTGCCCACCGATTTCTCGGCGCGCATCGCCCGCAACACCCAGCTCATCATCCAGGAGGAGACGCACATCACCAATGTGGTCGACCCCTGGGCCGGCTCCTACATGATGGAGAAGCTGACGCAGGACATGGCCGACACCGCCTGGGCCATCATCGAGGAAGTGGAAGCCATGGGCGGCATGACCCAGGCCGTCGAGTCCGGCTGGGCCAAGCTGAAGATCGAATCCTGCGCCGCCGAGAAGCAGGCGCGCATCGACGCCGGCAAGGACGTCATCGTCGGCGTCAACAAGTACCGCCTCGACAAGGAAGACCCGGTCGACATCCGCGAGATCGACAACAGCGCCGTGCGCGAGTCGCAGATCGCGCGGCTGAAACAGATCCGCGCCAGCCGCGACGGCGCGGCCGTGCAACAGGCGCTCGACGCGCTGACCGAAGCCGCGCACAGCGGCAAGGGCAACGTGCTCGACCTCGCCGTCAGGGCGGTGCGCCTGCGCGCCACCGTCGGCGAGATCTCCGACGCGCTGGAAAAGGAATGGGGCCGCTTCCGCGCCACCAACCAGGCCATCTCCGGTGTCTACGGCGCCGCCTTCGAGCACGACGGGGAATGGCAGGAAATCAAGCAGGACATCGAGGCCTTCGATGCCGCCGAGGGGCGCCGCCCGCGCGTCATGATCGCCAAGCTCGGCCAGGACGGCCACGACCGCGGCGCCAAGGTCGTCGCCACGGCACTGGCCGACCTCGGCTTCGACATCGACATCGGCCCACTCTTCCAGACGCCGGAGGAAGCCGCACGCCAAGCCATCGAGAACGACTGCCACGCCGTCGGCGTGTCAACGCTCGCCGCCGGCCACAAGACGCTGGTGCCGGCGCTGGTGCAGGCGCTCAAGGACCAGGGCGCAGACGACATCATCGTCTTCGTCGGCGGCGTCATCCCGGCACAGGACTACGACTTCCTGTACCAGGCCGGCGCGGCGGGCATCTTCGGCCCCGGCACGCCGATCCCGGCCTGCGCGAAGCAGGTGCTGGCGGCGATCCGCAAGACGCATGCGGCCACATGATTGCCCAGTGGCGCAAGAGGCTCACGGCTCCCACCTCCCCCTTTGAAAAAGGGGGATCGAGGGGAATTTTGCGGGCGTCCACCTCTCGCCAGCCGGTGATAACCCCCCCCCAGCCCCCCTTTTTCAAAGGGGGGAGAGGCGCGCGATGAATCAACCAGCGCGGAAATTCCATGCGTTGCAAACCGCCGATCAGCAACTGGTCGACGGCGTGCTGGCACGTCAACCGCGAGCGCTGGCGAAAGCCATCACGCTGGTCGAGTCGTCGCGGCGCGATCATCAGGCGCGGGCGGAAGCGGTGCTGGCGGCGCTACTGCCGCACACTGGCGCAGCCATACGCGTCGGCATTTCCGGCGCGCCGGGGGCTGGCAAGTCCACCTTCATCGAGGCATTGGGCATTTATCTGATCGAACGCGGCCATCGCCTCGCAGTTCTGGCAGTCGATCCTTCCAGCACGATTTCCGGCGGCTCCATCCTCGGCGACAAGACGCGCATGGAAAAGCTGTCGACCCATGCGCATGCTTTCATCCGCCCGTCGCCCTCGGGCGGCAACCTGGGCGGGGTGGCGGAGAAGACGCGCGAGGCGATGCTGGTGTGCGAGGCGGCCGGCTTCGACGTCATCATCGTCGAGACGGTGGGCGTCGGCCAGAGCGAGACGACCGTTGCCGGCATGGTGGACGCCTTCGTCCTGCTACAGCTGCCGAACGCCGGCGACGACCTGCAGGCGATCAAGAAGGGCATCGTCGAGCTTGCCGACCTCGTCGTCATCAACAAGGCCGACATCGACCCCAAGGCGGCATCGTTCGCCAAGCACCACTTCGAGGGCGCGCTCTCCCTGCTGCGCACCACGACAGCCGCCTGGCGGCCGACGGTGCTAGCGATCAGTGCGCAAACCGGCGAGGGCATCGAGGCATTCTGGCGCGAGATCGAGCGCCATCGCCAGGCAATGGAAGCCAGCGGCGAACGGGCGCAGAAGCGCCGGCACCAGGCCATCGACTGGATGTGGACGCTGATCGACGGCGAACTGCGCAACCGTTTCAGGCACCACGAAGGCGTGAAGCACGATCTGGACAAAGTCAGTCGCGCCGTGACGGCGGGGAGCATGACCGCGGCCGCGGCGGCGCACCGATTGCTCGATCATCTGCAGGACAAGCATTAGTTTTCACCGGAGGCTCTATGCACGACATCATTCGACAGCTGGACGAGAAACGCGCGGCGGCCCGCCTCGGCGGCGGACAGAAGCGCATCGACGCGCAGCACGCCAAGGGCAAGCTCACCGCGCGCGAGCGCATCGAACTGCTGCTCGACCCGGATTCCTTCGAGGAATGGGACATGTTCAAGGAGCACCGCTGCACCGACTTCGGCATGGAGAAGCAGACGGTGCCGGGCGACGGCGTGGTGACCGGCTACGGCACCATCAACGGGCGCCTGGTGTTCATTTTCAGCCAGGACTTCACGGTCTTCGGCGGCGCGCTGTCCGAAGCGCACGCCGAGAAGATCTGCAAGGTGATGGACCACGCCATGAAGGCCGGCGCACCGGTGATCGGGCTCAACGATTCCGGCGGCGCGCGCATCCAGGAGGGCGTCGCGTCGCTCGGTGGCTATGCCGACGTGTTCCAGCGCAACGTGCTGGCCTCGGGTGTGGTGCCGCAGATCTCGATGATCATGGGCCCCTGCGCCGGCGGCGCGGTGTACAGCCCGGCCATGACCGATTTCATCTTCATGGTGAAGGATTCCTCCTACATGTTCGTCACCGGCCCGGAGGTGGTGAAGACCGTGACGCACGAGGAAGTCACCGCCGAGGAGCTCGGTGGCGCTGTCACCCACAGCAGCAAGTCCGGCGTCGCCGACCTCGCCTTCGAGAACGACGTCGAGGCGCTGATGATGTTGCGCCGGCTGGTCTCCTTCCTGCCTTCGAACAACCGCGAGAAGCCGCCGCTGGTGCCGACCGAAGACCCCTCCGAGCGCCTCGAGATGTCGCTCGACACCTTGGTGCCGGACAATCCGAACAAGCCTTACGACATCAAGGAGCTCATCGTCAAGACGGTGGACGAGGGCGACTTCTTCGAGCTGCAGCCGGAGTACGCCAGGAACATCGTCATCGGCTTCGGCCGCATGGCCGGGCAGACGGTGGGCATCGTCGCCAATCAGCCGCTGGTGCTGGCCGGCTGCCTCGACATCAAAAGCTCGATCAAGGGCGCGCGCTTCGTGCGTTTCTGCGACGCCTTCAACATCCCGGTGGTGACCTTCGTTGACGTGCCCGGCTTCATGCCCGGCACGGCACAGGAATACGGCGGCATCATCAAGCATGGCGCCAAACTGCTCTACGCCTATGCCGAGTGCACCGTGCCGAAGGTGACGGTGATCACGCGCAAGGCCTACGGCGGCGCCTACGACGTGATGAGCTCGAAGCACCTGCGCGGCGATGTGAACTTCGCCTGGCCCTCGGCAGAGATCGCGGTGATGGGGCCGAAGGGCGCTGTGGAAATCATCTTCCGCGAAGAGAAGAGCGATCCGACGAAAATCGCCGCGCGCACCGAAGAATACAAGGCCAAGTTCGCCAACCCCTTCGTCGCCGGCGCGCGCGGCTTCATCGACGACGTCATCCTGCCGCACGAGACGCGCAAGCGCATCTGCCGCTCGCTGGCGATGCTGAAAGAAAAGAAGCTGGAAAACCCGTGGCGCAAGCACGGCAACATTCCGCTCTGAGCACAGGGGAGAAAATCATGTTCAAGAAAATCCTGATTGCCAACCGCGGCGAGATCGCCTGCCGCGTCATCAAGACCGCCCGCAAGATGGGCATCCAGACCGTCGCCGTCTATTCCGAGGCCGACGTGGATTCACGCCATGTCGAGCTGGCCGACGAGGCCGTCTGCATCGGCCCGCCGCCCTCGAAGGAATCCTATCTCGTCGCCGACCGCATCATCGCCGCCTGCAAGGAAACAGGCGCCCAGGCGGTGCATCCGGGCTACGGCTTCCTCTCCGAGAACGAGGCTTTCGCCAAGCGACTGGAGAAAGAGGGCATCGTCTTCATCGGGCCGAAGCACTACTCCATCGCCGCCATGGGCGACAAGATCGCCTCGAAGAAGCTGGCGCTGGAGGCCAAGGTCAACACCATCCCCGGCTTCAACGAGGCCATCGACACGCCCGAGCAGGCGGTCGAGATCGCGAAGAAGATCGGCTACCCGGTGATGATCAAGGCCTCCGCCGGCGGCGGCGGCAAGGGGCTACGCGTCGCGCACGACGACAAGGAGGCACACGAGGGCTTCTCCTCCTGCCGCACCGAGGCGAAGAACGCCTTCGGCGACGACCGCGTCTTCATCGAGAAATACGTCGAGGAGCCGCGCCACATCGAGATCCAGCTGATCGGCGACGCGCACGGCAACTGCATCTACCTGCAAGAGCGCGAGTGCTCCATCCAGCGCCGCCACCAGAAGGTCATCGAAGAGGCGCCCAGCCCCTTCCTCGACGAGAAGACGCGCAAGGCCATGGGCGAGCAGGCCGTGGCGCTGGCCAAGGCGGTGAAGTACCAGTCTGCCGGCACGGTGGAATTCGTCGTCGGCAAGGACAAGAGCTTCTACTTCCTCGAGATGAACACGCGCCTGCAGGTCGAGCATCCGGTCACCGAATGCATCACAGGGCTGGATCTGGTCGAGCTGATGATCCGCGTCGCCGCCGGCGAGAAGCTGCCCTTCGCGCAGAAAGACGTCAAGCTCGACGGCTGGGCCATGGAATGCCGCATCAACGCCGAGGACCCGTTCCGCAACTTCCTGCCGTCGACCGGACGCCTGACGCGCTATTCGCCGCCGGTGGAAGCCGACGGCGTGCGCGTGGACACCGGGGTGTATGAGGGCGGCGAGATTTCCATGTACTACGACTCGATGATCGCCAAGCTGATCGTGCACGGCGCCAACCGCGACCAGGCCATCGCCAGGATGCGCGACGCGCTCAACGCCTTCGTCATCCGCGGCGTGTCGTCGAACATCGCCTTCCAGTCGGCGCTGATGCAGCACCCGCGCTTTCAGTCCGGCAAGTTCAACACCGGTTTCATCGCCGAGGAGTTCCCCAAGGGCTTCAGTGCGGAAAGTCTGGCGCACGAAGACCCATTATTGCTGGCGGCGGTGGCAGCCTTCGCGCGCCGCCGCTACATCGATCGCGCGGTGCGCACTAGTGGCCAGCTGCGCGGCCACGAGCGCAAGGTCGGCGACGAGTGGACGGTGCTGATGGGCGACGACAAGTATTCGCTCATCCTCACCCCCATCGGCGGCGGCTACTCTGTCACGTCGACCACGCCAACCACGCATGGCGGCCAGGCCCACGAGCTACGCTCGAATTGGCGGCTGGGCGACCTGATTTTCCGCGGCACCTGGAAGGGTGCGCCGGTCTCCCTTCAGGTCGAGCGCCTCGGCCTCAAGTACCGCGTCACGCACTGGGGCACGCAGGCCGACATGATGGTAATGACGGCGCATGCCGCGCACCTGCTCTCGCTGATGCCGCACAAGCCCAAGCCCGACCTGTCGAAGTTCCTGCTCTCGCCCATGCCGGGCCTGCTCACCGACATGGCGCTCAAACCAGGTCAGGAAGTGAAGGCAGGCGAAAAACTGGCGGCGATCGAGGCCATGAAGATGGAAAACATCCTCAAGGCCGACCAGGACTGCGTCGTCGCCGAGGTGATGGCGAAGAAGGGCGACAGCCTCGCCGTAGACCAGCCCATCGCGCGCTTCGCCTGAGGGCTGGGAAACCCAGCCCGATGAAGTACTCCTGGGGTGCGCCTGAGGGCTGGGAAACCCAGCCCGAAAAGGTACTCCCGGGGTACACCTGCGGGCAGTGCTACCCTCGAAGCCGGCGCACGCAGCGTGTTAAGCTGCGCGCCGATCACACTTCACACTTTGCAGGAGTTCGCCGTGCCCAGCTTGCCGCCGAAAGCCGTTTCCCCGGCGCTGTTCGAGTACTCGGTCGTCTATACGGACCGTGCCCTCAACCATATGTCGCCCGCCTTCCAGGGCGTCATGCAAGACATCTCCACCATTCTCAAGGAAGCCTACCGGGCGCACTCCGCCATCATCGTGCCCGGCAGCGGCACCTTCGGCATGGAGGCCGTGGCGCGGCAATTCGCCAGCGGCTGCAAGTGTCTGGTGATCCGCAACGGCTGGTTCAGCTATCGCTGGAGCCAGATTCTCGAGATGGGGCAAATCCCCGCTGAAACTCGCGTGCTCAAGGCACAGCCGGCACGGCCGCTGGGGACGGGAAGACAGGCGGCCTTCGTGCCGCCGCCGATCGAGGAAGTCGTGCAGGCCATCCGTGAGCAAAAACCCGATGTGGTGTTCGCGCCGCATGTGGAAACCGCCTCCGGCATGATCCTGCCTGACAGCTACCTCGCCGCGGTAGCCGAAGCCGTGCATGCCGTGGGCGGCCTCTTCGTCCTCGATTGCATCGCCTCCGGCGCGATCTGGGTGGATATGGCTGCGCAAGGCGTGGACATTCTCATCAGCGCCCCGCAGAAAAGCTGGAGTGCCCAGCCCTGCGGCGCGCTGGTGATGCTCAGCGAGCGTGCCCGCACATGCATCGACGCCACCACCAGCAGCAGCTTCTCCGCCGATCTGCGCAAATGGCTGCAGATCATGGAAACCTACGAGAAAGGCGGCCACGCCTACCACGCCACCCTGCCCACCGACGCGCTGGCGACCGTCGTCCGCGCAATGCAGGAGACGCGGGACTGGGGCTTCGAGCGTGCACGCACCGCGCAGGCGGAACTGGGCAGCAGAGTGCGCGCTTTGCTCGCCAGCAAGGGCTTTCACAGCGTCGCTGCGGCTGGTTTCGAGGCGCCGGGCGTGGTGGTCAGCTACACCGAGGATGCGGATATCCAGTCGGGCAGGAAATTCACCGAGCAGGGTTTGCAGACGGCGGCGGGCGTGCCGCTGATGTGCGACGAGCCGGCCGATTTCCGCACCTTCCGCATCGGCCTGTTCGGCCTGGACAAACTGCAGCACATCGATCGCACCGTGCAGCGTCTCGAAGCGGCGCTTGAGCGGATCGCCTGATTTGGCCAGGTTGGGCCAAGCCGCAATCGATCATCTGGTCATCGCCGCCGCCGACCTCGAAAGCGGCGCGGCCTGGCTGGAGGAACGGCTCGGCGCAGCGCCGGTTGCAGGCGGAAAACATGCCGCCATGGGCACGCACAACCGCCTGCTCAAACTCGGGCCGTCGCTGTATCTCGAACTCATTGCCATCGATCCGGCGGCCGCGGCGCCAAACAGGCCGCGCTGGTTCGGCCTGGACGATGCCGCCAGCCGCGCGCGCATCGCCGCACGCCCGCGCCTGCTGCACTGGGTGGCACGGGTGCCCGATCTCGATGCGGCGCTCGCCGCCTGTCCCGAAGCGCTGGGCGACAGCCTCGAGATGGCGCGCGACAACCTGCGCTGGCGCATCAGCGTGCCGGCCGACGGCCTGCCGCCGCTGGACGGCCTGCTGCCGGCACTGATCGAGTGGAAAGTGAGCAAGCATCCCGCCGCAAACCTGCCCGATGCCGCTTGCAGTCTGATGAAGCTGGAAGGCTTTCATGCCGACGCACAACGAGCACGCCGTACCCTCGCCGCACTCGGGCTGGAAAAGGCGCTGGCTATTTTCCCCTGCGAGGAGGACGCACCGCCCGGCCTGATGGCCTACCTTAAGACACCCGCCGGGCTGATCGAGATCGACTAGTAACGCTTGAAACGGCTCGCCAGTCTGGCGTGGATCTGCGGCGCCCAGTCGGTCGCCGTGAGGTTCGTGCCGAGCGCGTCCTTGGAGACCACCTCGACGCGGCTGTTGCCCTGGGTGCCGATGCGCTCGACAAAAATGGCGACACGCTCACCCCAGCTGAAGGCCGAGACACCATTGTCGACGAGAATGACGCCGTCTTTCTCGTTGGCGCTGCCGACGTGCAGGCCGAGGTCCTTGAGGATCTCCGGCAGCGCCGCCCACACCTTGTCGAAAGGCGCGGCGTAACTGACGATGACGCCCTTGCCGCGATCAGCCTGCGCGTCGGATGTCGTCGCACAGCCGGTGAAAGTCAGTGCCGGTAGCACGGCGAGGCCGGCCATGAACAGTCTTCTCTTCATGCGTTCCTCCTCCTTGTTATCTTGTTACCTTATCATTATCCGAGTTTCGCAAAAGCCTCGATCACTTCCGGCGGCGCCTGCACCAGTTCGATGAGCGCGCCTTCGCCGGCGATGGGAAATTCCTCGCTGGACTTCGGGTGCAGGAAGCAGATGTCGAAGCCCGCCGCGCCCTTGCGGATGCCGCCCGGCGCGAAGCGCACACCCTGCGCCGTCAGCCACGCCACGGCCTTGGGCAGATCGTCGATCCACAGGCCGACATGGTTGAGCGGCGTGGCGTGCACCGCCGGCTTCTTCTCCGCGTCGAGCGGCTGCATCAAGTCGACTTCCACCTTTAAGGGGCCGTTGCCCATGGCGCAGATGTCTTCGTCGACATTCTCCCGCTCGCTGACGTAGTTGCCCGTCACCGCCAGGCCGAGCTTGTCGACCCACAGGGTCTTGAGCCGCTCCTTGGACGGGCCGCCGATGGCGATCTGCTGGATGCCGAGCACTTTGAAGGGTCTGGAAGCCATCTCGTTCTCCCGTGAAAGCGCCATTTTACTGCGCCCCGGCGCGGGGCAAAGCCGCCCGGGCTACAATGCCGGCATGGATTTCACCACCGCGCTCCAGGCCGCCTGGAAGAAGAACGACTCGCTGCTCTGCGTCGGCCTCGATCCCGATCCGGCGAAATTTCCGGCCGCGCTCAAGGACCGCGGCGATGCCGTCTTGGAGTTCTGCCGCGCCATCGTCGATGCCACCGCCGACCTCGTCTGCGCCTTCAAGCCACAGATTGCCTACTTTGCCGCAGAGCGCGCCGAGGACCAGCTCGAAGCGTTGATCCGCCACATCCACGACACGCATCCCGGCATCCCGGTCATCCTCGACGCCAAGCGCGGCGACATCGGCTCGACCGCCGTGCAGTATGCGCGCGAAGCCTTCGAGCGCTACGACGCCGACGCGCTGACGGTGAACCCCTACATGGGCTTCGACTCGGTCGAGCCCTATCTCGTGCACAAAGGGCGCGGCGTCATCATTCTTTGTCGCACGTCGAACGCCGGCGGTTCCGACCTGCAATTCCTCGAGTCCGGCGGGCGCAAGTTGTATCAGCATGTCGCCGAACTGGTGGCGACGAAATGGAATACCAACGGCCAGTGCGCACTGGTGGTTGGCGCCACCTTCCCCGCCGAACTGGCCGAGGTGCGGCGCATCGTCGGCGACATGCCGCTGCTGGTGCCGGGCATCGGCGCGCAGGGCGGTGACATCGCCGCAATAGTCAGTGCCGGCAGGACGGCGGCCGGCACCGGCATGATGATCAATTCCTCGCGCGCCATCCTCTACGCCGGCGCGGGCGAGGACTTCGCCAACGCCGCACGCCAGGCCGCCGAGGAGACCCGCGATGCCATCAACGCCTGCCGACGATAACGTGTGGCGCGGCAACGCGCTGCCGCTGCTGAATGAAATCCGCCACGCCCTCGAGCGGCTGCTCGCCACGGGCGAGACGACGGTCATCGATCTCGGCGCCCTGCCGATGGGTGCGCAGGACGAGGCGGAACTGCTCGATGCGCTCGGCACGGGTGAAGTGGACGCCACGGTCGATGCCGGCGGCCCGAGCAGCGTGCGCGAAACCGCCTTCCACGGCGTCTGGCGGGTGACGCATCGCAATGAAGCGGGCGAAACCCAGGCGCGCTTCATCGAAATCGCCTTCGTGCCTGAATTGCTCATGAGCCAGCGCGAGGATGTGACAGATTCGAGCAATGCCTTGTCAAAAAGGCTCGGAGTGGAGCAGAATATTCGGAAATAATCATTGAGCTTGAACCCTCAATGAAATCTCAGGGGGCGCCATGGCAATTGACGGTCCGACCATCGCCGAGGTGCTGCGACAGCAAGGCATCAGCCGCCGCGGCTTCCTCAAATTCTGCGCCACCACCGCTTCGCTCATGGCGCTGCCGCCTTCGATGGTGCCCGCCATCGCCGCAGCGCTTGAAAATGCGCGGCGGCCTTCGGTCATCTGGCTCTCCTTCCAGGAATGCACCGGCTGCACCGAGTCGCTGACACGCTCGCATTCGCCCTCGATCGAAGCGCTCATCCTCGAGCAGATTTCCCTCGACTACCACCACACCCTGCAGGCCGCCTCCGGCACCGCCGCCGAGGCCGCACGCAAAGCCGCCATGCAGGAGAACGCCGGCAAGTACCTGCTGGTGGTGGACGGCTCGATCCCGCTGGGTAATGCCGGCTTTTCGACCATCGCCGGCATCAGCAACCTCGACATGCTCAAGGAAACCGCCGCCGGTGCCGCAGCGGTGATCGCCGTCGGCACCTGCGCGGCCTACGGCGGCATCCCGGCGGCGCAGCCGAATCCGACTGGCGCCGTGCCGGTGAGCGCCATCATCAAGGACAAGCCGGTACTGAACGTGCCGGGCTGCCCGCCGATTCCGGTGGTCATCACCGGCGTGCTGGCGCACTTCCTCACCTTCGGCAGCCTGCCGGAACTCGATGCCCTGGGCCGGCCGAAAACCTTCTACGGCGAGACCATCCACGACCGCTGCTACCGCCGCCCCTTCTACGACCAGGGCAAGTTCGCCGAGACCTTCGACGACGAGGGCGCACGCAAGGGCTGGTGCCTGTTCAAGCTCGGCTGCAAGGGGCCGGTCACCTACAACGCCTGCGCCACCACCAAGTGGAACCAGGGCGTGAGCTTTCCCATCCAGTCCGGCCACGGCTGCATCGGCTGTTCGGAACCGGGCTTCTGGGACGCCGGTCCGTTTTACAAGGCGCTGTCCATGCCCATCGGCCCAGCCAAGGCGGCGGTCGGCGCGGCCGTCGTGGCCGGACTCGCTGCCGGCTCGGCCGTCGCCCTGCGCAACCGCTCGGCGAAGAAGTCGGCGCAGGCGGCGCACCAGAAGGTCACCGTTGCCGACCTGGAGAAAAGCAAATGAGCGCATTGGAGCTCCTCACCTGGGCACGCGGCACCGGTCTATCCCTGGCCCTGGTCATCTTCGTCTTCGGCATCCTGCTGCGACTGTTCGAAATTTTTTCCCTCGGCCGCAAGGCGGATCTGTCCCGCGCGCGCGACACCAGCCCGGGTAGCGGCTGGCGCACGATCGTGCGCCGCTCGCTGCCGCCGCCGGGACTGTTCAAGCGCTCGCCGGTCACTTACATCGGCGGCTACGTCTTCCACATCGGCTTCGCCATCACGCTGCTCTTCTTCGTGCCGCACATCGAACTGGTGCGCGGACTCACCGGGCTGAGCTGGCCCGGACTGCCGATGCAGGTGGTGGACATCGCCGCCGTGGCCGCCATTCTCGCTCTGTTTGTCGTGCTGGCGAGCCGGCTGACGAATCCGGTGAAACGCTTTCTTTCCGGCGCGCAGGACTACTTCGCCTGGCTGTTGACGCTGCTGCCGCTGCTGACCGGCTACCTGGCCTTCCATCACGTCATCGTCGATTACACGCTGATGCTGGCGCTGCACATCCTCTCGGTGGAACTGCTGCTGGTGGCGCTGCCCTTCACCAAGCTGTTCCACACGGTCAGCGTGTTCGTCTCGCGCTGGTACAACGGAGATATTTTCGGTAGAAAAGGGGTGGCGTCATGAGACGGGCTACACTCAATCTCGGCACCAGTGATGCTCAGGTACCCGTCATTCCCGCGAAAGCGGGAATCCAGGAGGGTGAGCACGAAAGGCACTGGATTCCCGCTTTCGCGGGAATGACGATGCGCCGGGGCAAGGCTGGAGAATTGCCATGAGCGCCACCTTCGAACGCGGCATGAACGCCTTCAAGGAAGTGCTGGACGCGCCCATCGCCAGCTTCTTCTCCAGCTGCGTGCATTGCGGCCTGTGCGCCGAAGCCTGCCTCTTCTACACCGAGACCGGCGATCCGAAATACACGCCCATCCACAAGCTGGAACCGCTACGCCGCGTATGGCAGCAGGAATACACCCTGCTCGGCAAGCTGGCGAAGCTGACCGGCCTGGCCAAGCCCGTCACCGATGAAGAACTTGCCGAGTGGGCGCCGCTGGTCTACGACAGTTGCACCCTGTGCGGCCGCTGCTCGATGGTCTGCCCGGTCGGCAACGACATCGCCTACATGGTGCGCAAGATGCGCGAGGGCATGTCGGCGGCCGGCCACGCCCCCGAGGGCCTGGTGACGGCCACCACACGCGCCATCCAGAGCGGCAGCCCGGCCGGCGTGAAATGGGTGACGGTGCAGGCGCAGATCAAGCACGTGCAGGCCGATTACGGCTCCGAAGTGCCAGTCAACCGCGAGAACGTCGACTATCTCGTGCTGATGTCTTCCTGGGAAATCCTCAACTATCCGGAATATCTCGGCGCCGTCGGCCGCATCCTCAATCGCGCCGGCGCCACCTGGACGCTGGCGGAGGATGCCTACGAGGCGACCAACAGCGGCATCCAGATCGGCGTCTCCGACCTTGCCCGCGAACTGGTCGGGCGCATCGTCGGCGCCGCCGAACGCCTCAAGGTGAAATGCGTCATCAGCCCGGAATGTGGCCACGCTTACACCGCCATCCGCTGGGAAGGGCCGAACCTGATGGGCCGCCCCTTCGGCTTCGAGGTGAAGCACATCCTCGAAGTGCTTGATGACCTGCGCCGCGCCGGCAAACTGAAACTGAAGGGCACGCTGGACACGCCGCTCACCTACCACGACCCCTGCCAGCTCTCGCGCCGCGGCGGCGTCTACGAGCAGCCGCGGACGCTGCTCAACCAGCTGGCGCCGCAGTTCAGGGAGATGAGCGACAACGGCGTCATGAACTGGTGTTGCGGCGGTGGCGGTGGCGTCTCCGCCATCGAACGCGCCGAACCGTTGCGCATGGCCGTCTTCAAGCGCAAGAAAGCGCAGATCGAGGAGGTCGGCGTCAAGACGATGGTGACGGCCTGCGCCAACTGCCGTGTCGTCATGGAAGAAGCCCTGGAGCACTATCACATGGATGTCGAGATTCTCGGCCTGACCGAACTGGTCGCCGCGCACCTGGATGAATCGTAGGTCGGGTTGTAGGTCGGGCTTCAGCCCGACAACAGCGCCGAAGTCGGCCTGAAGGCCGACCTACAAGCCAAAGGAAACACAAATGAACCAGCGCGTCGTCATCGACCCCATCACCCGTATCGAGGGCCACCTGCGCATCGAGGCGCAGATGAACGGCGGGGTCATCGAGCAGGCCTACTCTTCCGGCACCATGGTGCGCGGCATCGAGGTCATCCTGCGCGGGCGCGATCCGCGCGACGCCTGGGCCTTCGCCCAGCGCATCTGCGGCGTGTGCACCCTGGTGCATGCCATCGCCTCGATCCGCGCCGTCGAGGACGCGCTGAAGATCCGCATCCCGCCCAACGCCGAGCTGATCCGCAACCTAATGATCGGCGCGCAGTACATTCACGACCACATCATGCATTTCTACCACCTGCATGCCTTGGACTGGGTGGATGTCGTCTCCGCGCTGAAGGCCGACCCGAAGGCGACCTCGGCACTGGCGCAGTCCCTCTCGAATTACGCCAAATCCTCGCCGGGCTATTTCGCCGACGTGCAGGCCAAGCTGAAAAAGCAGGTCGACAGCGGCCAGCTCGGCCTCTTTCGCAACGGCTACTGGGGACACCCGGCGTACAAGCTGCCGCCGGAGGCCAACCTCATGGCCGTCGCGCATTACCTCGATGCGCTGGCATGGCAGCGCAACGTAGTAGCGCTGCACACGATTCTCGGCGGCAAGAACCCGCATCCGAATTTCGTCGTCGGCGGCACGCCCATCGCTATCAGCATCTGGCCGGATCATCCCGGCCGCGGCAAGGGGCCGCATTACCGCGGCGGCCAGGGGGGCACGGCGCTCGACGTCACCGGCCTGCAGCGCATCCAGGAAGTGATCCATTCGATGCAGGCCTTCACCGACCAGGTCTACGTGCCCGACACGCTGGCCATCGCCGGCTTCTACAAGGACTGGTTCAAGCAAGGCGAGGGGCTGGGTAACTTCATGACCTTCGGCGACCTGTCGTCAAACGGCATCGGCGACCCCTCCGGCTTCTTCTTCCCGCGCGGCGTCATCCTCGACCGTGACCTTTCGAAAGTACACGAAGTCGACCTGAATGCCGACGACCAGGTGCAGGAGTTCATCGCCCATTCCTGGTACGACTACGCCGGCGGCAAGACCAAGGGGTTGCATCCCTACGCAGGCGAGACGAAGCTGAACTACAGCGGCCCCAAGCCGCCCTTCGAGCACCTGCCGGTGGAACAAGCCTACTCCTGGATGAAGTCGCCGCGCTGGAAGGGCAAGGCCATGGAAGTCGGCCCGCTGGCGCGCGTGCTGATGCTGCACGCCAAGGGCCACAAGCCGACGCAGGAACTGGTTGGCATGGTGCTGAAGAAACTCGACCTGCCGGTACAGGCGCTGTTCTCCACGCTCGGGCGCACCGCGGCGCGCACGCTGGAAACCAAGCTGCTGGCCGACGCCATGCAAGGCTGGTACGACCAGCTCGTCGCCAACATCAAGGCCGGCGATGTGCGCACCTTCAACGAGGAGAAGTGGGAGCCGACCACCTGGCCGCAGTCGAGCCGCGGCGTCGGCTTCATGGAAGCGCCGCGCGGCGGCCTTGCCCACTGGGTGGTCATCGAGGACGAGAAGATCGCCAACTACCAGTGCGTCGTGCCGAGCACCTGGAACGCCGGCCCGCGCGATCCGGACGGCCAGGCCGGCGCCTACGAGGCAGCGCTGAAGGGCCACGCGCTGCACGACCCGCAACAGCCGATCGAAGTGCTGCGCACCATCCACAGCTTCGACCCGTGCATCGCCTGCGCGGTGCACCTGACCGACGAGGCAGGCGAAACCTTCGAGGTGAAGACTATCTAGCGCGTTTGTCTGGCGCGATTTGCCCAGAGCATCATCGCCACGCCGGCGGCGATCATCGGCAGGCTGAGCCACTGGCCCATGCTCACCGTGTAACTCAGTCCGAAGATGCCGGCGTCCGGTTCACGGAAAAATTCCGCGACGAAACGCACCACGCCGTAGCCGATGAGGAACAGGCCCGACACCGCGCCTGAGGCGCGCGGCTTGGCGGAAAACACCCACAGCACGCCGAACAGCACGATCCCTTCGAGAAACGCCTGATACAACTGCGAAGGATGGCGGGCAATGTTGTCGACATGGGGAAACACCATCGCCCAGGGCAGCGACGGGTCGGCGGCGCGCCCCCACAACTCGCCGTTGATGAAGTTGCCGAGGCGGCCAAAGCCCAGCCCCGGCGGCACCAGCGGCGCGATGAAGTCCATCACCGCCAGCCAGGACAGGTTCTTCTTGCGCGCGTACAAAGTCAGTGCCCCCAACACGCCGAGGAAGCCGCCATGGAAGCTCATGCCGCCCTTCCACACAGCGAGAATTTCGAGAGGATGCGCCAGGTAGTAACCCGGCTGATAGAAGAGCACCTCCCCCAGCCGCCCGCCAATCACCACGCCGAGCACGCCGTAGAAGAGCAGGTCGTCGATGTCCTTAGCCGTCCACTTCAGGTCTGGCCGGCGGGCGATGCGCCAGCGACCGAGCGCAACGAAGGCGACGAAGCCCGCCAGATACATCAGCCCGTACCAGCGCACGGCCAGCGGGCCGAGGCTGATGGCCACAGGATCGATATGGGGATAGGTCAGCATGGATGGAGCTATGGGCTAAAATCGGTATTCTAGCAACTGGCCGGCAGGCGCCGGCTTCAACAGGAGCAGCACCATGCCCGTATATCGTTCCCGCACTTCCACCCACGGCCGCAACATGGCCGGCGCGCGCGCCTTGTGGCGCGCCACCGGCATGAAGGATGGCGACTTCGACAAGCCGATCATCGCCGTGGTGAATTCTTTCACGCAGTTCGTGCCCGGTCACGTGCACCTCAAGGATCTCGGCCAGATGGTGGCGCGCGAGATCGAGGCGGCCGGCGGCGTCGCCAAGGAATTCAACACCATCGCCGTCGACGACGGCATCGCCATGGGCCACGGCGGCATGTTGTACTCGCTGCCCTCGCGCGAACTCATCGCCGACTCGGTCGAATACATGTGCAACGCGCACACGGCGGATGCCATGGTGTGCATCTCCAACTGCGACAAGATCACCCCCGGCATGCTGATGGCGGCGATGCGCCTCAACATCCCCGCGGTGTTCGTCTCCGGTGGGCCGATGGAGGCCGGCAAGGTGAAGTGGCACGGCGAGTACCGCATGGTGGACCTCATCGACGCCATGATCGAGGCCGGCGACAGCAAAAATACCGATGCCGAAGTCACCGACATGGAACGCTCGGCCTGCCCCACCTGCGGTTCCTGCTCGGGCATGTTTACCGCCAACTCGATGAACTGCCTGGCCGAGGCGCTCGGCCTCGCCTTGCCGGGCAACGGCTCGGTGCTAGCCACCCACGTCGACCGCAAGCGCCTGTTCCTCGAGGCCGGCCGGCTCATCGTCGCCCAGGCACGCGCCTGGTACGAGCGCGACGATGCCTCGGTGCTGCCACGCTCGATCGCCTCCTTCGCCGCCTTCGAGAATGCCATGCGCCTGGACGTGGCCATGGGCGGCTCGACCAACACCGTGCTACACCTGCTTGCCATCGCGCGTGAGGGTGGTGTCAACTTCACCATGCAGGACATCGACCGCATCTCGCGCGGCACGCCCTGCATCTGCAAGGTCGCGCCAGCGACGCCGCAATACCACATGGAGGACGTGCACCGTGCCGGCGGCGTGATGGGCATCCTCGCCGAACTGGATCGCGGCGGCCTGATCAACAAAGACCTGCCGACGATCCACAGCAAGACCCTGGCCGATGCGCTCCGCCATTGGGATCTGGTGACGACGAGCGATGCGAAAGTCAGCGAATTCTTCCGCGCCGCGCCGGGCGGCGTGCCGTCGCAAACCGCCTTCTCGCAGGAGCGGCGCTACCCGAAGGCGGACACCGACCGCAAGGGCGGCTGCATCCGTTCTATCGATAACGCCTACAGCAAGGACGGCGGCCTGGCCGTGCTCTACGGCAACATCGCCCTCGATGGCTGCATCGTCAAGACGGCCGGCGTCGACGACAGCATCCTCAAGTTCACCGGCCGCGCCCGCGTCTGCGAAAGCCAGGAGGAAGCGGTGGAGAAAATCCTCGGCGACCAGATCGTCGCCGGCGACGTCGTCGTCGTGATCTACGAAGGGCCAAAGGGCGGACCCGGCATGCAGGAGATGCTCTACCCGACCTCGTACATCAAATCGAAGGACCTCGGCACGGTGTGTGCGCTGCTCACCGACGGCCGCTTCTCCGGCGGCACCTCCGGCCTGTCCATCGGCCACTGTTCGCCCGAGGCGGCGCAAGGCGGCGCCATTGGCCTGGTCGAAGAGGGCGACACCATCGAGATCGATATCCCAAACCGGCGCATCCACCTCGCTGTGGAAGAGTCAGTCCTCGCAGCACGGCGAAAGAACATGGAAGCGAAGGGCAAGCAGGCCTGGAAGCCGACCAATCGCCAGCGCCAGGTGTCCGTCGCCCTGCAGGCCTACGCTGCCTTGACGACGTCCGCCGCCCACGGTGCCGTGCGTGATGTGTCGCAGCTCAAGTTCGACTGAATCTCCGTAAATGGCGAAACACGGCCTGTGAGCGAGTTCGAGCAACTCTATTCGGGGCGGCTGTGGAGCCTGCTGTCCTGGCAGCAGCTCAGCGATTTCTGGGCGCGCATCGACCGCGACGGCGGCTGGTATCTCTACGCCGTCGGCGAGCCGCCGCCTACGGCGCCAGCCACAGCCGCCGAGGTCGAACGCTTCATCGCGGAAACCGATGCGCTGTTGCACAAGGAGCATCATCACGACTACTGCGGCATCGTTTACGCCGACGATGTTGAGGCACCGCGCATGGTGAAGATCTACGATCCCAACAATCTCGGCGTTTCCTGCGGCTTCAGCAAGAACCCGCCGCCGCCCGGCTGGGTCATGAGCCGCGTGCCGCCGGTCGAGCAGCAACGCGCCGGGCCCTTGCCGGCGAATCGCCGCCGCTGGTGGCAGGCCCTCTTCAGCGTCTGACCTGACTTGCCCTTTAGCTTTTGCCGGCCCATAATTCCGACAAAATTACTCGGGATTAAGGGTTTGCAATGTCCAACCGTCTTGCCGGCGAAACCTCGCCCTACCTGCAGCAGCACGCCGACAACCCAGTGGATTGGCGTCCATGGGGAGAGGAAGCGCTCACTCTTGCAAAGCAGGGGGGCCGGCCGATCCTGCTCTCCATCGGTTATTCCGCCTGCCACTGGTGCCATGTCATGGCGCATGAATCCTTCGAGGATGCGGAGGTGGCGGCGGTCATGAACGGCCTGTTCGTGAATATCAAGGTGGATCGCGAGGAGCGTCCCGACCTCGACCAGATCTACCAAACTGCCCACCAGATGCTCACCGGCCGCGCCGGCGGCTGGCCGCTGACCATGTTCCTCACGCCGGAGGGGGCACCCTTCTTCGGCGGCACCTATTTCCCCAAGACGCCGCGCTATGGCTTGGCTGGTTTCCCCGAGTTGTGCCAGCGCGTGGCGGAGGCCTGGCGCGATCGGCGCAGCGACATCGAGCAGCAGAACGGCGAATTGCTCAAGGCACTTTCGGCGGGTGCCGCCACCCAACCGTTGAGCGGTGAACTCTCGGCCGCACCCCTGAAACTGGCCGTCGAACGCGCCGCCCAATCCTACGATGCCGATTTCGGCGGCTTCGGTGGCGCGCCAAAATTTCCCCATCCGGCCGAGCTGGAACTGCTGCTGCGCCGCCATGCCGCAACAGGCGAGGCGCACTGCGGCGAGATGGCCCTGCACACACTCCGCTGCATGGCCGAAGGCGGGCTCTATGACCAGCTCGGCGGCGGCTTCTGCCGCTACAGCGTAGACGAGCGCTGGGCGATTCCGCATTTCGAGAAGATGCTCTACGACAACGGGCCGCTGCTGCGTCTCTATGCCGACGCCTGGCGGGTGTCGGGGGAGCCGCTGTTCAAGCATGTCGCCGAGGAAACCGCCACCTGGGTCATGCGTGAAATGCAGTCGCCGCAAGGCGGCTACTACTCCTCGCTGGACGCCGACTCCGAGCACGAGGAAGGCAAGTTCTACGTGTGGACGCCGGCAGAAGTCAGTCGCCACACCACGGCGGAGGAATACGCCGTCGTCGCCGCGCACTACGGTCTGGATCGGCCGGCGAATTTCGAAGGCGCGCACTGGCACCTGCTCGTCGCACGGCCGCTCGACGAGGTTGCAGCAGTGCTCGGCAGGCCGATCGCAGAGTGTGAGCGCCTGCTGCAAGCGGCGCGCGAGAAGCTCTTCGCGTTACGCGAGAAGCGCATCCGCCCCGGCCGCGACGACAAGGTCCTCACCAGCTGGAATGCCCTCATGATCGAGGCCATGGCCCACGCCGGCCGGGTGCTCGGCTGCGACGACTGGCTGAAGTCGGCACGTCGCGCGCTCGATTTCATCCGACAGGACATGTGGCAGAACGGCCGCCTGCTGGCAACCAGCAAGGACGGTCGCGCCCATCTGAACGCCTATCTGGACGATTACGCCTATCTGCTCAAGGCCGTGCTGGAACTGCTGCAGGCGGAATTCGATGCGGATCTGCTTGCTTTCGCGGAAGCCCTCGGCGACGCCCTGCTGGCGCACTTTCAGGACACGGTCGGCGGTTTCTATTTCACTAGCCACGATCACGAAGCGCTGATCCATCGCGTCAAGACCGGTCATGACAACGCTACCCCTTCGGGCAACGGCGTCGCGGCCTATGCCTTGCAGCGCCTGGGCCATGTGGCAGGGGAAAACCGCTTCCTCGATGCGGCGGATCGCACCCTGCGCCTGTACTACCCCGACATGGCGCGCCAGCCGGGTGGTTTTGCTTCTCTGCTCATGGCGCTGGAGGAGGCTGTAACCCCACCCACCATGGTGGTATTACGCGGTAAAACAGATCAACTTACTGACTGGCAAAGAAAAATCGCCGCGTGTTACTGGCCCTGGACCATTACGCTCGGGTTGCCGGACGTGCCACAGGGCAAGCTGCCCGCCGCACTCGACAAGCCCCTGAAAGACAATGTCAACGCATGGGTCTGCTCGGGCGTTAAGTGTCTGGAGCCAATCAATGACTACACTTGTCTTGAACGGGTTTGCAAGACACCGGATTTGATTTAGAGTAATGACGCTTTTTTAAACCACGCTAAAGAGGAATTCGAGAAATGAAACTGATCAAGACCCTGCTGCTCGCTGGCGCCGGCCTGCTGATCGCCGGCCAGGCCTCTGCCGATGAAGCCCTGGCAAAAGCCAAGAACTGCATGAGCTGCCACTCCATCGACAAGAAAATCGTCGGCCCCTCCTACAAGGATGTCGCCAAGAAATACGCCGGCCAGGCCGATGCTGCAGCCAAGCTGGAAGCCAAGGTGAAGAAGGGCGGCTCCGGCGTCTGGGGCACGATCCCGATGCCGCCGAATGCGGCCGTGTCCGACGCCGACATCAAGAAGCTCGTCGCCTGGGTTCTCGCGACCAAATAAGCGAATCCAGATCGCTCGAAAAGCCAGCCCGCGGGCTGGCTTTTTTATTGACACCACCGGCAGCGAGCAGCACAATCCCCGCGCACGCTTTCGTCAATAACAAACAACAAGCCAATTTTTCCTGGAGACGATCACCATGCGATTCCCTGCCAAGACCGCCAGCCTTGCCGTCGCTTCCGCCTTCCTCGTGTTCGGCTGCGGCAAGGAATCGCCGCAGCAGCAGACCGCCGCGCCGCAGGCGCCGACAGCACCGCCTCCGGCCATGGTCGTCAAGATCGGCAGCGTGGCCCCGCTCACCGGCGGCATCGCCCACCTCGGCAAGGACAATGAAAACGGCGCGCTCCTCGCCATCGGCGAAGCCAACGCAGCCGGCATCAGCCTGGGCGGCAGAAAGGTCACTTTCGAACTGGTAAGCGAAGATGATCAGGCCGACCCGAAGATCGGCAACACCGTCGCGCAGAAACTGGTCGATGCCAAGGTGGCCGGCGTCGTCGGCCACCTCAACTCGGGCACGACCATCCCCGCCTCGTCCATCTACCATCAGGCGGGCATCCCGATGATCTCCGGCTCCGCCACCAATCCGGCGCTGACGGAGCAGGGCTTCAAGAACGTCTTCCGCGTCGTCGGCCGCGACGACCAGCAGGGGCCGGCCGTGGCAGATTACCTCGTCGGCCAGTTCAAGCCGAAGACCGCAGCCGTCATCGACGACGCCACGCCCTATGGCGAAGGCCTCGCCAACGAGGTCGAGAAGAAGCTCAAGGAAGCCGGCGTCAAGGTACTGCCGCGCGAGAAGGGCACCGACAAGACCTTCGACTGGAAGGCCGTGCTCACCAAGATCAAGGGCAAGAAGCCGGATGTGGTGTTCTACGGCGGCATGGATGCCACCGGCGGGCCGCTGCTGAAGCAGGCACGTGAACTGAAAATCGCCGCGACCTTCTCCTTCGGCGACGGCGGCTGCACCGACAAGATGGCCGAACTCGCCGGCACCGCGGCGGAAGGCATGATTTGCTCCCAGGCCGGCATTCCGGTGCAGGCGGCGGGCAAGAAGTTTCTCGACGGCTACAAGGCAGCGTTCAAAATCGACCCGATCCTCTACGCGCCCTTCACCTACGACGCCACGCACCTGCTGATCGCCGCCATGCAGAAGGCCGATTCGCCCGATCCCGCAAAGTACCTGCCGGCGCTGGCGGCCATCAGTTATGACGGCGCCAGCGGCAACATCCAGTTTGACGACAAGGGCGACCGCAAGGATGCCGAAATGACGATTTTCACCATGAAGGGCGGCAAGATCGTGCCGATCGCCATCATCAAGGGTGGCAGGTCGATGACGCTCGACGAATACGCAAGCGCCGGTGCCGCTGCGCAGCCGGCGCTTGCGCAGCCGGTTGGGACGCCAGCCGCGCAACCGGCCGCCGTGTCCGGCATGGGTGGCATGGACGGCGCGCCGGCAGAAAAGAAATAGCCTGAACCTGTATCATCCTCCTGAAGCGATCTGAACGGCACCCAAGGGTGCCGTTCCTCCATAGGAACAGGCCGTGGATATATTCATCCAGCAAATCATCAACGGGCTCACCACCGGCAGCGTGTATGCCCTGGTGGCACTCGGCTACACGATGGTGTACGGCATCATCCAGCTGATCAATTTCGCCCACGGTGAGGTGGTAATGATCGGCGCCATGGTCGCCTTCTCGGTGATCACCGCACTCGCCGGGACAGCCTCGCCGCTACCGCCGGCGGTGATTCTCCTCGCCGGGGTCGCCGCAGCCATTCCGGCCTGCATGGCGATCGGCTATCTGCTCGAGCGCATCGCCTACCGTCCCCTGCGCCACGCGCCGCGCCTCGCGCCGCTGATCACCGCCATCGGCATGTCCATCATCCTGCAGCACCTGGCGCTGCTGGTGTGGAGCCGCAACCCGCTCGCCTTCCCGCAGATCATCGACAACCCGGTGTTCTCCATCGGCGGCGCAGCCATCACCGGCGTGCAGATCGCGATCATCCTGCTCTCCGTGGCGCTGATGGCTATGCTGACCTGGTTCGTCTATCGGACGCGCTTTGGCATCGCCATTCGCGCCACTGCTGAAAACGTGCATGTCGCCAGCCTGATGGGGGTGGACGCCAATCGCGTCATCGCCGCCACCTTCATCATCGCCGCCGCCCTGGCGGCCGTCGCAGGCGTCATGGTCGGCACTTACTACGGCATCACGCATTACACCATGGGCTTCATGCTCGGCCTGAAGGCCTTCTCGGCGGCGGTGCTGGGCGGCATCGGCAACCTTGCCGGCGCCATGCTCGGCGGCATCCTGCTCGGCCTTGTCGAGGCCCTCGGCGCGGGTTATATCGGCGAACTGACCGATATGTGCAAATGGCCACTGATGAATCAAGTCTTCGCGGAACGCTGCGCCGCCGACGGCCACCTCGTGCTGATGGGCAGCAACTATCAGGATGTGTTCGCCTTCCTGGTGCTGATCGCAGTGCTGGTGTTCAGGCCCTCGGGTCTGCTCGGCGAGCGCGTAGCGGAGCGGGCATGACGAAGCTTCGCAATACGCAGCCGGCTCTCTACTGGTGCGGCGTGGCGCTGGTAGCCATCGCCCTCATTGCGCTGCCGCTGGTGCTCACCCTGGTCGGCACGGCCTGGGTGCGCATCACTAATCTGGCGATCCTGTTCACTTTCCTCGCGCTGGGCCTGAACATCGTCGTCGGCTTCGCCGGCCTGCTCGACCTGGGCTATATCGCCTTCTACGCCGTCGGTGCCTACGTCTATGCCCTGCTGGCCTCGCCACATTTCGGCCTGCATCTGCCTTTCTGGATCATCCTGCCCATCGGCGCCTTCTGCGCCTGTGTTGCCGGCGCCCTGCTCGGCGCGCCGACGCTGCGCTTGCGCGGAGACTATCTGGCCATCGTCACCCTGGGGTTCGGCGAGATCGTGCGCATCCTCATCAACAACCTGTCCTCGCCGTTCAACATCACGAACGGGCCCAAGGGCATCACCCGCATCGATCCGCTCCAGATCGGGAGCGTCGAGTTCTACAACAGCGACACCTGGCTGGGTATTCTGTTTACCGGGCCGGCCAAGTACTACTACATCCTGCTGCTCATCCTCATGGCCGTCATCGTCATCAACCTGCGCCTGCAGCAATCGCGCATCGGCCGCGCCTGGGTCGCCATTCGCGAGGACGAGGTTGCCGCCAAGTCGTGCGGCATCAACACCCGCAATATCAAGCTGCTGGCCTTCGCCATGGGCGCTTCCTTCGGCGGCATCGCAGGCGGCATGTTCTCCGCCATCCAGGGTTTCGTCAGCCCCGAGAGCTTCATCCTGCAAGAATCCATCATGGTGCTGTCGATGGTAGTGCTCGGCGGCATGGGCAATGTCTGGGGCGTGATCGCCGGTGCGCTGCTGCTGTCGTTCGTGCCGGAACTGCTGCGCTACACCGTGCAGCCGGCGCAACAGGCGCTCTTCGGCAGGATGCTGATCGACCCCGAGGTGCTGCGCATGTTGATCTTCGGCGCCGCCCTCGTGCTCACCATGCGCTTCCGGCCCGCCGGCCTCTGGCCGGAAAGCCGCCACCGGCAAGAATTTTCGGGGGAACATCGCACATGAGCGAGGTGTTGCTCGAGGCACAGGACATCTCGAAACACTTTGGTGGCGTACAAGCGCTGAACAAGGTCTCGCTCTCCATCCAGCGCGGCGAGATCTACGGCCTGATCGGCCCCAACGGTGCCGGCAAGACCACCTTTTTCAATGTCCTCACCGGTTTGTATACGGCTGACGAAGGCCGCTTCGTCTTCGACGGCGTGCCGTTGAAAATCAGCGCGCCGCATGAAGTCGCCGCGGCCGGCATCGCACGTACCTTCCAGAACATCCGCCTGTTCAGCAACATGACGGCGCTGGAGAACGTCATGGTCGGCCGGCACCTGCGCACCGGCGCCGGCATCTTCGGCGCCATCCTGCGTAACCGCGCCACCCGCGAGGAAGAGGACGCCATCGCGCAGCGCGCCCAGGAACTGCTCAGGTATGTCGGCATCCAGCGTCACAGCAACATCCTCGCGCGCAACCTCGCCTACGGTGACCAGCGCCGGCTGGAGATCGCGCGGGCACTCGCCACCGAGCCGAAACTCCTGGCGCTGGACGAGCCGGCAGCTGGCATGAACGCGACGGAAACCGCATCGCTGAAGCGGCTGATCGAGGCCCTGCGCGCGGACGGCAACACCATTCTGCTCATCGAACACGACGTGAAACTGGTGATGGGGCTGTGCGACCGCGTCGCCGTGCTCGACTACGGCGAGAAGATCGCCGAGGGGCCACCGACCGAAGTGCAGCGCGACGCAAAGGTGATCGAGGCCTATCTCGGCGGTGCAGTGGCATGAGCATCACATGAGCGCCGCCGGCCCGATCCTCGAGGTGCGCGACCTGCACGTCGCCTATGGCGGCATTGTCGCCGTCAAAGGCGTCAGTTTCGAGGTGGCGAACGGCGAGACGGTCTGCCTGATCGGCGCCAATGGTGCTGGCAAGACTACCACGCTGAAGGCGCTGACGCGCCTGCTACCCGCACGCGGCACATTGCACTATGACGGGCAGAGCCTGCTGCAGCGCCCGCCGCATGAACTGATCGGCGCCGGCATGACCCTGGTGCCAGAGGGGCGCGGCGTCTTCGCGCGACTGACGGTTGCCGAGAACCTCAACATGGGCGCCTACTGCCGCCGCGACAAGGTCGGCATCACCGTCGACCGCGAGCGCATTTTTGGTCTCCTGCCGCGCCTCAAGGAGCGGGCGAAGCAAGTAGCCGGTACCCTCTCCGGCGGTGAGCAGCAGATGCTGGCCATCGGTCGTGCGCTGATGAGCCGGCCCCGCCTGCTGCTGCTTGACGAACCGTCGATGGGCCTGGCGCCGATGATGGTGCAGAAAGTGTTCGAGGTGATCCGCTCCGTCGCCGCGCAGGGCGTCACGATTCTGCTCGTGGAGCAGAACGCCCGCCTGGCGCTGTCCGTCGCTGCGCGCGGCTACGTCATGGAAAGCGGCCGCATCACGCTGACGGATGCCGCGCCGGCACTGCTGGCCAACCCGAAAGTGCGCGAAGCCTATCTGGGCGAGTAGTTTGCGGTAGCTTATTTCGCCGGGCGCAGGATGCGCACCAGCTTCGGCGCAGGCCGCAGCAGATCGGCCAGCGTGTAACGATCCAGTTCCGCGAAGAAGGCATGGGCCGCCTTCTTGAACACGCCCTTGAGCAGGCAGGCCGGTTCGATATTGCACTGGTTCTGTTCCGCGTCGAAGCATTCGACCAGGGCCAGGCTCTCCTCAGTGCCACGCACCACTTCGCCGACGCCGATTTTCTCCGGATCCAGCACCAGGCGCAGGCCACCGCCCTTGCCGCGTACCGTTTCTACGTAGCCCTGACGGCCGAGAAAATGCACCACCTTCATGAGATGATTTTCCGAGATGCCATAGGCTCTGGCGATCTCGGCAATGGTGACGAGTTCGCCACGCCGCACGCCCAGGTACATCAGCACGCGCAGAGTGTAGTCGGAAAAAGTGGTCAGCCGCATGGGGTATCAAGGCCTCGCCATTAAAAGATGTATCTGATATATTGATTATCCCTGAAACCAGTGGTATATTGAAGGTGTATCTTCGGTACTCCTTATAAGGAAGCCATGAAAACAGATTCGTCAGCCGACATGCCTACCGAGGAAACGGTGCGTGCCGCCTTGCGCGGCGTCATCGATCCCGAGGTAGGCATGAACGTCGTCGACCTGGGCCTGGTGTATGACATCGAGATCGCACCTAACCAGGTGCGCGTTGCCATGACCATGACAACGCCGGCCTGTCCCATGGGTGACATGATTACCGAGGATGCACGCGCGGCAATTCGCGATATCGCACCGGAAAACGCCGAAGTCGACGTGCGACTGGTGTGGGATCCGCCGTGGAGCTCGGACCTGATGTCGGAGCATGCCAAGCAGCGCTTCGGCTGGTCTTGAACAGCCGCCAAGCACCTCAACCTTGACTGGAGAAACCACCATGACCACGCAAACTGCCGAAACCACCATTGACGTGCGCACCATCATTCCGCGTGAACGCCATCCGATGATCTTCGACGCCTTCAAAAAACTCGCGATAGGCGAAGCCTTCCTGCTGGTGAACGACCACGATCCAAAGCCGCTCTACTACCAGTTCCAGGCCGAACTCGGCCCAATCTTCGCGTGGGATTACCTCGAAACCGGGCCGGAAGTCTGGAAGGTACGCATCACCAAGTCCGCCTGAGACCCGCACGTGGCAGACGTCCGCCCCCCGTACCGCATTCCGTTGCTGGTGCTGGGTTTCGTCAGCCTCATCATCGGCGTGGGCGTCGGCCTGCTGCGGCTGGGGTGGGCAGTGCCGCTGCCGGCAACCGATCTGGCCGCCCTTCATGGCCCACTCATGGTCAGCGGCTTCTTCGGCACGGTAATCAGTCTCGAGCGCGCCGTGGCGCTGGCGCGCCGCTGGGCCTACATCGGCCCGCTCGCGTCGGGCGCGGGCGGATTACTGCTGATCCTCGGCGCCCCCGTGATGGCGGGCCAGGCGTTGCTCACGGCGGGCAGCGCCGTACTGACCCTTGCTTCGCTCTGGGTGTTTCAACGTCAGCGCGCCCTGTTCACGTTCACCCTGGCAGCGGGCGCGGCCAGCTGGCTGCTCGGCAACTTGCTGTGGCTGGCCGGTGCGTCGGTGTTTGCCGTAGTGCCGTGGTGGGCCGGCTTTCTCGTGCTAACCATCGCCGGCGAGCGCCTGGAACTGTCGCGCTTCCTGCCGCCCTCGCCGATGGCGCAGCGCGTCTTTGTCGCCGTGCTGGCGGGACTGACTTTTGGAATGATCTTTCAGGTGCAGGTGTTCGGCGCGGCGCTGCTGGCGCTGGCGCTGTGGCTGCTACGCCAGGACATCGCACGGCGCACGATCAAGGACAAGGGACTGACGCGCTTCATCGCCGTCTGCCTGCTCTCGGGCTACGCCTGGCTGGCGCTGTCGGGCGCGATCATGCTTATCAAGGGGCTGGCACCAGGCACCCTGGCTTACGATGCAGCCGTGCACGCACTCATGCTGGGCTTCGTTTTCTCCATGGTCTTTGGCCACGCACCCATCATTTTCCCTTCCGTGCTGCGTGTGGCAGTGCCCTACCATCCGCTGTTCTACGCGCCGCTGGCGCTGTTGCATTTTTCACTCATCGTGCGCCTCAGCGGCGACGCCGCGGCGCTGCACGACTGGCGCAGCGCCGGCGGTGTGCTCAACGCACTGGCGCTGCTGGCCTTCATCCTGAATACGATTGTCGCGGTGGCCCGCGGCCGCCTGAAGAAATCTAGCTAAGCTGCAGGCTGTCGGCGAAGACGAGTGCTTCCAGCTGCGCCTGGTTGACCGTTTCGGTTGAGAGCTGCAGCTCCGCGGCCTTGGCGGAGAAGCGGGCGTAATCCGCCTGCTCGCCTGCCTGGGCCAATGCCAGGAAGGGCGCATACGGTCCGCTACCGGAAATCAGCGCGTCATTGATGGTGTCGGGCAGGTGCATGTCGGCCAGCGCGGTCTCCATGAGGACACCAAGCAGAATATCCAGCAGCGAGAAGGCGCCGGTGATGAACAGATTGTCCAGCTCGTTTTTGTCGACATAACCCTGCGCCGCCAGCTCCATGAAGCGGCCACGGGCAATGGCTGCCTGCATCAACGCCGGCGCCGCCGCATCCTTGCTGGAAGTCACCAGCAGCAGCGACAGCCACTTGTTCAGCTTGTCGTAGCCGAGCATGGTCACGGCATGGCGGAAGGACTGGATTTCCACGGTGAGGCCGAAGCCGGCGGAATTGATGTAGCGCAGCAGCTTCACCGACAGCGCCACGTCCTGCTTCAGCGCCGCCTCGATTTCCTTGACGTCGGCGTTGGCACGCACCAGGTTGAGCAGGCGGATGGTCTGCGCCTGGCCGGGGTTGAGTTTCTTCGCCGGCGTGACGCCTTTCAGGAAGAACCAGCCGGTCGCGCCGCCGAAGCCTTTTTGCATGCAGGCGTCGAACTGGGCGTTGTCGACCAGGTTTTTGGCGAGCAGCAGCCCCGGCGCACCCGCCGTATTCGTCGTGGCATCGGCAAGCATGAAACGGAAATCGCTACCGGCCGGCAGCGCCATGCCGGCGCTGAAGCCGTCCAGGCACACCGGCACGCCGGCCTGCTGCAACTGCTGCAGCAGATCAAGGGTTGCGGGATTGTCCAGAGCGGCTGCCGGAATCTCGATCATGGCGTTTTGCGGCACCTGCCAGTCGAGCAAACCGGCATCCGGTGCCAACCCGCCCAGGCCGACAAACACCGTGCGCGAAGCTGGCCACGCTTCGGCCAGCCGGTTCAGTTCGGCGGCAATCCGGGCACAGGCGACCGCCCCGGCCTCCGCCTGGATCGTCAGCCGGGTAGCGGTAATGGCGCGGCCGCGGTTGAGCACCGGCTCGCGGCTGATGAGGATGGATTGACTCATGGGTTTGCGGATTCGGCTGCGAAAGTAAAGGCATCGGCAAAAAAATCCTCTTCCTTTAGGCCGCAACGGGAAATAAAATCGCGCTGCGCTGCCTCGATCATGGCCGGTGCGCCGCAAGCATAGACCTGATGTCCGGAAAGATCGGGGAAATCGTCGATGACTGCCTGATGCACCCAGCCGCTGCGGCCCTGCCAGCCATCGGCAGGCTGCGCCTCGGACAACACCGGCACATAGCTGAAACCGGCCTGCTCGGTAGCCCAGGCTGCCGCCAGTTCATGCAGGTAGAGGCCGGCGCGGTCGCGTGCACCCCAGTAAAGCGCCATCGGCCGCAGGTTATTCTGGTGCGCGGCATGCTCGACGAGGGCCTTGATCGGGGCAAAGCCGGTGCCGCCGGCCAGGAGGATGATCGGCTTGGCGCTCTCTTCGCGCAGGTAGAAGCAGCCATGCGGTCCGTCGATGCGCAAGATATCCCGTTCTTGCATGGTTTCGAAGACATGGCGCGTGAAATGCCCACCCGGCACCTGGCGAACATGCAGTTCCAGGCAGTCGTCATCCTGTGGCGCGTTGGCGATGGAAAAGCTGCGCCGGCGGCCGTCCCGCAGCAGGATGTCGATGTACTGGCCGGCCAGAAACTGCAGGCGCTCGCTGGCGGGCAGCTTGAGCTGCAACAGCATCACGTCAGGCGCGAGAAGAGCCATCTTCTGCACCCGACTGGGCAGTGTCTTCACGGGGATGTCACGTATCGCGCTCACCTCGCGACAGGCGATGGTGAGATCGGACAGCGGCCGTGCACAACAGAACAGGGCATATCCCCCGGCGGCTTCGGCTGCGCTCAGCGCGTCCTCCGAATAATCGCCGCGGTCGACCTGTCCGCAGATGATCCGACCCTTGCAGGCGCCACAGGCACCGTTGCGACAACCGTAGGGCAGGTTGATGCCGGCATCCAGCGCAGCGCGCAGAAGGGTGTTGCCGGGTTCGACATCGAACTGGTGCAGGCTGGATTCGATCGTGATGCGATGGGGCGAGTGCTCGCCTTTGGCTTTGGGGTGCATGGCGTCCGGGGTGAAAAAGGGGAATTCCGCTAGAATGCGCGGGTGCAACGCTTGCTCATCATCGGCTGCGGCGACATCGCCCGGCGCGCGCTCCCCTGGCTGGTCAAACATTACCGCGTCTATGCCGCGGTACGCTCCGATGCGCGCTATCGCGAACTGCGCGAAATGGGTGTCACGCCGCTTCGTGCAGACCTGGACAATCCGCGCACACTGCAGCGCTTGGCCGGCATCGGCAACCTGATCCTGCATTTTGCGCCACCGCAGGACAACGGCCTGGACGACAAGCGTATGCGCGCACTGCTAGCGGCGCTGTCAACTGGAAAAATTTTACCACGCCGCCTCGTCTATATCAGCACCAGCGGCGTCTATGGCAACTGCCATGGGGCGTGGGTATCGGAAGCGCGGCCAATTCATCCGCAAACGACTCGCGCCAAGCGCCGTGCCGATGCGGAATCCCGACTGCGCCGCTTCGGCCGCAACCGGCGCGTCTCCGTCGCTATCCTGCGTACGCCGGGCATTTATGCCGGCGACCGCCTGCCGCTGGCGCGGCTCGAGCGCGCCCTGCCGCTGCTGCGAGATGAGGAGGACATCTATACCAATCACATCCACGCCGACGACCTGGCCACGATCGCCCGGATTGCTCTCGCATGCGGCCGACCGGGCAGGATTTACAATGCGACGGATGATTCAGTGCTGAAAATGGGGGCGTACTTCGATTTGATCGCGGATCGCCTCGGCCTGCCACGCGCACCCCGGCTACCGCGCGACGAGGTCGAACGGCGCCTGTCCCCCGCCATGCTGTCCTTCATGGGTGAGTCGCGACGACTGACGAACGACCGCATCAAACGCGAACTTGGCGTGCGCTTAAGGCATCCCGATGTTTCGGCTGCGCTCGACGCCATTAAACAAGGGGATCGCCCGACATGCTGTGGGTGAAGTGGCTGCATATCGTGTTCATGGTGACCTGGTTCGCCGGCCTGTTCTACCTGCCGCGGCTGTTCGTCTACCACGCCATGAGCGAGGACGCGGCAAGCCGTGATCGCTTCAAGGTCATGGAACGTAAACTCTATTACGGCATCATGGCACCCGGCGCCATTTTCACCGTGCTCTTCGGCACCTGGCTCTGGCTGGGCTTCGGGCCCTGGGGCTACTGGGTGCACGCCAAGCTGCTGCTGGTGGGCATTCTCGGCGTCTACCACCTGTGGTGCGGCAAACTGCTCAAGGATTTCGCACAGGATCGCAACACGAAAAGCCATGGCTGGTTCCGCTGGTTCAATGAATTCCCGGTGTTGATCCTTTTCGTCGCGGTGTGGCTGGCGCTGTTCAAGCCGTTCTGATGGAGCGCTTCTTCGCCACTTGTCCGCGCGGACTGGAAGCTCCACTCGTCGAGGAACTGACCGCCGTTGGCGCAAAGCAAACCGAAGCGGTCGCCGGTGGGGTCAGCTTCTCTGGCAACGGGGAAACCTGCTATCGCGCCAACCTGTGGAGCCGTTTTGCCACGCGTATTCTCTGGCGCGTCGCCCACAGTCCGTATCTGCGCGAAGAAGATATCTATCGCATGGCTCATGATGTGCCATGGCACGAGCACTTCACCGTACGCCGCACGTTGCGCGTCCACATGACGGCCATCCGCTGCCCGTTGAAGAGCCTGGATTTCATTACATTGCGCATCAAGGATGCGATATGCGACCGCTTTCGTGCAGAGACCAGCGAACGGCCCAGTGTGGACACCGCCGAACCGAACGTGCGCATCCATGCCTTCCTCAGCGACCGCGAGGCCACGCTCTATCTCGACACGTCTGGCGAGCCGCTCTACAAGCGCGGCTTCAAGTACGCCTCGGTCGAGGCGCCACTGAAGGAGAACCTCGCTGCCGGGATTCTTCACCTTGCCGGCTGGCAACCCGGCACGCCGTTGCTCGATCCCATGTGCGGCTCGGGCACCTTTCTGCTCGAGGCAGCCTTGATGGCCCACGACATCGCACCGGGACTGGTGCGCAAGTTCGGCTTTTTCCGCCTGGCCAACTTCGATGCGGCACTCTGGCAGAAACTACTGACGGAAGCGGAAGGGCGCAGGCTGCCTGCCACACTGCAACCGATCTTTGGCAGCGACATCAGCCAGGACCAGGTCGAGCGGGCGCGGCAGAATCTGGCGGCAGCGGGAATGCACGAGAGCGTGCAACTTGAGTGCGCCGACCTGCTCCAGCGCAACCCGCCAGCAGCTGCAGGCGTGCTCGTCGCCAACCCGCCCTACGGCGTGCGGCTGGAGGAAGCGGAATGGCTGGCGGCCTTCTATCCCAGGCTGGGCGACGCCCTCAAGCAGCGCTTTGCCGGCTGGCGCTGTTATTTCATCTCCGCCGACCCGCAGATGCCCAAGCTGATCGGCCTAAAAGCCTCGAAACGCACGCCCCTGTTCAACGGTGCGCTGGAGTGCCGCCTGCTGGAATACAGGATGGTCAGCGGGCAGATGCGCGGCAAGACCTGATCAGTCTCGTCTCCTTCCTGAAGAGCAGGAGACGGAGGATGGGTCAGACAATATCCAGGTGCTGGATGCCGGCGGTCAGGTCGCGGTCCTTCGATTCCTTGCCGTACAGCTTGATGGTCAGGCGCAGGTCGTTCACCGAGTCGGCGTTGCGCAGCGCATCCTCGTAGCTGATCTTGCCCGCCTCGTAGAGGTCGAAGAGGGACTGGTCAAAGGTCTGCATGCCCAGTTCGCGCGATTTCTTCATGATCTCCTTGATCTCGTGCACCTCGCCCTTGAAGATGAGGTCGGAAATCAGCGGCGAGTTGAGCATGACCTCGAAGGCCGCTGCGCGCCCCTTGCCGTCCTTCATCGGGATCAGGCGTTGTGAGACGAACGCCCGCACGTTGAGCGAGAGGTCCATCAGCAGCTGCTGGCGCCGTTCCTCGGGAAAGAAGTTGATGATACGGTCGAGCGCCTGGTTGGTGCTGTTGGCATGCAGCGTGGCCATGCACAGGTGTCCTGTCTCGGCAAATGCAATGGCGTGGTCCATCGTCTCGCGGTCACGAATCTCGCCCATGAGGATGACATCCGGCGCCTGGCGCAGGGTGTTCTTCAGCGCCGCTTCCCAGGTATCGGTATCGATGCCGATCTCGCGCTGCGTGACAATGCATTTCTTGTGTTCATGCACGTACTCGATCGGGTCCTCAACGGTGATGATGTGGCCGTAGCTATTTTCGTTGCGGTAGTCCACCATCGCCGCCAGCGAGGTCGACTTGCCCGTGCCGGTGCCACCGACAAGAATGACCAGGCCGCGCTTGGTCATGGAGATATCCTTCAGCACCGGCGGCAGCTGCAGACTTTCGAAAGTCGGGATGGTCGTCGCGATGGTGCGCAGTACCACGCCGATGCGCGCCTGCTGCACGAAGGCGTTCACGCGGAAGCGGCCAATGCCGGCGGGGCTGATGGCGAAGTTGCATTCCTTGGTGGCTTCGAACTCGGCGGCCTGCTTGTCGTTCATGATGGCGCGTGCCAGTTCGGCGGTGTGCTGCGGCGTCAGGCTCTGGTTGGACTGTGGTGTGATCTTGCCGTCCACCTTGATGGCCGGCGGGAAGCCGGCCGTGATGAACAGGTCGGAGCCTTTCTTCTGCGCCATGAGGCGCAGCAGATCGTACATGAACTTGAGTGCCTGATCTCTTTCCATGGCCTTCTCCTGTGGGGCAGGCTAATCTGCCTAGCCCGCAAAGTTATCTTTGTTTGCGGCCTTGGTCCTCGCCTCGGCCGCAGACACGATGTTGCGGCGGACGAGATCGACCAGATTCTGGTCCAGAGTCTGCATGCCGAGGGCCTGACCGGTCTGGATGGCGGAGTACATCTGGGCGATCTTGGCTTCACGGATCAGGTTGCGGATGGCCGGCGTACCGATCATGATTTCGTGCGCCGCAACACGGCCCTGGCCGTCCTTGGTCTTCAGTAGCGTCTGCGATATGACGGCGCGCAGCGACTCGGACAGCATGGCACGCACCATTTCTTTCTCCGCTGCCGGGAAAACGTCGATGACGCGGTCGATGGTCTTGGCGGCAGAACTGGTATGCAGCGTACCGAACACCAGGTGGCCGGTTTCCGCTGCAGTCAGCGCCAGGCGGATGGTCTCCAGGTCGCGCAGCTCGCCCACGAGGATGACGTCCGGGTCCTCGCGCAAGGCACTGCGCAGGGCATTGTTGAACGACAGCGTGTGCGGGCCGACTTCGCGCTGGTTGATCAGGCACTTTTTCGATTCATGCACGAATTCGATCGGATCCTCGACGGTGAGGATATGGCCATGTTCGTTCTCATTGATGTAGTTGACCATCGCCGCCAGGGTGGTCGACTTGCCGGAACCGGTCGGTCCCGTCACCAGCACGACACCACGCGGAAACTCGGAGATTTCCTGGAAGATCTTCGGACAGTTGAGTTCCTCCAGCGACAGCACCTTCGAGGGAATGGTGCGGAACACGGCGCCGGCGCCGCGCTGTTGCACGAAGGCGTTGACGCGAAAGCGCGCGAGGTTCGGAATGGCGAAGGAGAAGTCGCACTCCAGATTTTCTTCATAGTGCTTGCGCTGGCCGTCGTTCATGATGTCGTACACCATGCTGTGTACGTCCTTGTGCTCCATCGGCGGCAGGTTGATGCGCCGCACGTCGCCATGCACGCGAATCATGGGCGGCAAGCCGGATGACAGGTGCAGGTCGGAAGCCTTGTTCTTGACGGAGAAAGCGAGCAGCTCGGTAATATCCATTGTGCGTTTCCGTGGTGCCAAATTGAAAAGGAGGCGGTGGCGCGATGATATACTTGCCTCGATTTTTCAGGGCATTATGACAACAATTTCCACCAACTTGCAAGCTGTCAGGGCGCGCATCGCCGCAGCGGCGGATTTGGCGGGAAGAGCGGCCGATGACATCAGGCTGCTGGCGGCCAGCAAGACCCTCCCACCGGAGCGGTTGCGCGAGGCCGCCCAGGCAGGTCAATGCGCCTTCGGCGAGAACTATGTGCAGGAGGGTCTGGCGAAAATCGCCGCGTTGGAGGGGCTCGATCTGGAATGGCATTTCATTGGCCCACTGCAGAGCAACAAGACGCGCCCGGTCGCAGAACATTTCGCCTGGGTACATGGCATCGAGCGCCTGAAGATCGCCGAACGCCTCTCCCAGGCGCGCGGCGCACAGCGGCCGCCCCTGCAAGTCTGCGTGCAGGTGAATATCAGCGGTGAAGCCAGCAAGAGCGGAGTCAGCCCCGGCGAGACGGCGGCACTGGCGCATGCCGTGGCCGTACTGCCGAATCTGCGGCTACGCGGCCTGATGGCGATTCCGGAACCGACCGCAGACACCGCTTTGGCGCGCCGCCGTTTCGCCGCGCTGCGTGAATTGCGCGATGCGCTCAACAAAACAGGGCTGGCGCTGGATACGTTGTCCATGGGCATGTCGCTGGACCTGGAGGCAGCCATCCTCGAAGGAGCCACCATCGTGCGGGTAGGCACGGCCATTTTTGGTGAAAGAGCGTGAACATGAGAATCACCTTCATCGGCGGCGGCAACATGGCCAGCGCCCTCATAGCCGGCCTGCTCAAGCAGGGCTTTGCCCCTGCCGATCTCAGGGTCGTCGAGCCGCTTGTGGAGAACCGGCAGCGGCTGGCCGCCGCCTTCGGCATTGCCTGCCTGTCCGTAGACGATCCCTCAGTGCCGGAATGCGAAGTGCTGCTGCTGTCGGTCAAACCGCAGCAGATGCGCGAGGCGCTGGCGCCCCTGTCGGGCAAGCTCAGCGGCCAACTGGTCATCAGCATCGCTGCCGGCACGCGTCTTGCCGACATATCGCGCTGGCTGGGCGGATATGGGAGGCTGGTGCGCACCATGCCCAACACGCCCGCCTTGATCGGCGCAGGCATAACCGGCCTGTATGCCGATCCCGACGTTGATGGCGAGGGCCGGCGGCAGGCCGAACAGGTACTGGGCGCCGTTGGCAAGACGCTGTGGATAGCCGAGGAGGCCATGATGGATGCCGTAACGGCCGTATCCGGCAGCGGGCCGGCCTACGTGTTCTATTTCATCGAGTCGCTGCGCGACGCGGCGCGTGCCCTAGGTTTGTCCGAAGAGCAATCGCGGATGCTGGCCATCGAGACCGTCGTCGGCGCCGCCGCGCTGGCCGCAAACAGCGAGGAGGACGTGGCCGTGCTCAGACAACGCGTCACCTCCAAGGGCGGCACTACGGAAGCGGCGCTGAACTCCCTCGATGCCGACCAGGTAAAGGCCGCTTTCGTGCGCGCAATCGAAGCAGCCAATACGCGCGGCAAGGCACTGGGCGAACTGTTGGGAAAGGACTGAGCCGTGCTGACCAACCTTCTGCTGCTGATTCTCGAGGCCGTAACGGGTTTCTTCGTTTTTCTCCTGCTGGTCCGTTTCTTCATGCAATGGCTGCGAGTTTCCTTCCGCAACCAACTCGGCCAGTTCGTCGTCACCGTCACGGACTGGCTGGTGCGCCCCGTCCGGCGGATCGTGCCAAGCCTGTTTGGCCTGGATATGCCGAGTTTGCTCGGCGCGTTAGTTCTGCACAGCAGCTATCTGACCATTTCCTTCTGGCTGAAGCGTTTCTCCTTCGGTAGCCACCCCGGCGTAGCCATCCCCGTCGTCCTCGCCATAGCCATGCTCGAGTTGATGCGCTTCTCCGTATTTCTGCTTATCGGCATCGTCCTCATATCCGCGGTGCTTTCCTGGGTCAATCCTCATGCGCCGCTGGCGCCGTTGTTCAACAGCCTGTCCCGCCCGTTCCTGCGGCCTTTCCAGCGCCTGATCCCTCCCATCGCGAACGTGGACCTCACGCCACTCGTTCTGTTGCTGTTGCTGCAAGTCGCACTGTTGCTGCTGGCCTGGCTGCGCGCCCTGCTGGTGCCGTTGATCGCATGACTGTGCCTTGGCTGAAGCAGGAAGTGGGCGGAAGCTTCACCCTCGCTCTGCATATCCAGCCGGGTGCGAAAAGAACAGAAATTGCCGGTCAGCACGGTGAAACACTGAAAATTCGCCTCGCAGCGCCGCCGGTAGACGGCAAGGCCAACGACTGCCTGATCGAATTCATTGCCAAGGTGCTCAAGGTACCGCGAGTACAGGTCGAGCTGGTGAGCGGTGCGACTTCGCGTCGCAAGCGTGTGAGGGTGCGTGGCGCGGCGGCGCGGGAAGCTATCGATAGGCTGACCAGCTAGCTAGCAGCCTATCGACCGTTGTCGAAGGCGACATGGCCGTCGATCAGTGTGTAGCGCACGCGGCCGGGCAGTTCGGTGCCGAGAAATGGCGTGTTCTTGCCCTGGCTCCTGATCGAGGCGGGAGACACCTTGAAGCTGCCGCGCGGGTCGAAGATGCAAACGTCGGCGGCGCTGCCGACTGTCAGACAGCCAGCCTCGATAGCCAGCACCCGTGCCGCGTCGGCAGTGATGCGGGCGAGAGCCGTGGCGAGCGGCAATTGCATTTCATCGGCCCATTTCAATGTCAGGGGCAAGAGCAGTTCAAGGCCGGTGGCGCCGGACTCGGCCTCGCCGAACGGAAGCTGCTTGGCATCGTCGTCAACCGGCGTGTGGTCGGAACACAGTGCGTCGACCGTGCCGTCGGCCAGGCCCCGGCGCAGCGCCTCGCGGTCTGTCGAAGTACGCAGGGGCGGAATCAGCCGGGCGTGAGGATTGAAGTAGCCGATGTCCTGCTCGCAAAGGTGCAGGTGATTGATGGATATGTCACACGTCACCGCCAAGCCTTCGGCCTTGGCGCGGACAACGCCTTCCAGGCCGGCAGCGCTCGAAATGCGCCGGACGTGCAGGGCCACCCCGGTTTCGCGAACCAGCGCCAGCAGCCGTGACAGCGCAATCGTCTCTGCGCAGACCGGAATGCCGGGCAAACCCAGTCGCGTCGCCACCTCGCCTTCGTGGGCCACCCCGTCACGCGCGAGATAGGGATCCTCGGGCTGCAGCCAGACCTGGTAGCCAAACGTCGCTGCGTATTGCATAGCGCGCAGGAGCACGCGGGTATCGGTGACCTGTGCGTTAGCCTGACTGAAGGCGATACAGCCCGCCTCGAACAGTTCTGCCATCTCCGTCAGTCGTTCGCCCGCCAACCCGACCGTCAGTGCACCCAGCGGATAAACATGCGCCGATGCCAGGCTGCGGGCGCGATGCTTGAGCATCTCGACCAGGCCAGGTTCATCGAGAACCGGGTCGGTATCCGGCGGACAGACGAGGCTGGTGACGCCACCGGCCAGCGCCGCCGCCATTTCCGACTCTAGGGTTGCCTTGTACTCGTAGCCCGGTTCGCGCAGGCGTGCGGAGAGATCAATGAGTCCGGGGCAGACCACCAGGCCCGTCGCGTCGATGATGCGGTTGGCGGCAAAACCCTCCGGAGCCGCGCCCACGCCAACGATCCTGCCGGCAGCGATGAACACGTCCTGCTGCCCGTCGACTCGGTTGGCCGGATCGATCAGGCGGCCGTTCTTGATATGGATCTTCATCGCGTCATGATCCCGCCAGCATGCTCATGACGGCCATGCGCACGGCGATGCCGAACGTCACCTGCGGCAGGATGACCGCATGCCGGCCGTCGGCCACGGCCGAGTCGATTTCCACGCCGCGGTTCATCGGCCCGGGATGCATGACGATGGCGTCGGCGCGAGCGCAGGCGAGCTTGTCTGCAGTCAGTCCGTAGTATTTGAAGAATTCCTGGGGACTGGGCAGCAACGCACCTTTCATGCGCTCGTTCTGCAGCCGCAGCATCATCACCACATCGACATCCTTGAGGCCCGCGCGCATATCGTGGAAGACGCGCACGCCTAGCCTATCGACAGCGGCTGGGATCAGCGTCTTGGGTCCGATCACCCGCACCTCGGGCACGCCCAGCGTGGTCAAGGCACTGATCTGCGAGCGTGCCACCCGCGAGTGCAGCACGTCGCCGACGATGGCCACGACCAGCCGGGTGAAGTCTTTCTTGTAGTGGCGGATGGTATACATGTCGAGCAGGCCCTGCGTCGGATGGGCATGCCGCCCGTCGCCGGCGTTGATCACATGGATGTGCTCCTGGCCCGTGTCCGCCAGATGCTTGGCCATGAGGAAGGGGGCACCGCTCATGGCATGGCGCACGACGAACATGTCCGCCTGCATGGCGCACAAGTTATCCACCGTATCGAGCAGGGATTCCCCCTTGGATGCGGAGGAGGTGCTGATATTCAGATTGATGACGTCGGCCGAGAGCCGCTTCGCGGCGATCTCGAAGGTGGTGCGCGTGCGCGTCGAATTCTCGAAGAACAGGTTGAACACGCTCTTGCCGCGCAGCAGCGGCAGTTTCTTCACTTCACGCTCCGCCACTTCCGTGAAAGGGGCAGCGGTGTCCAGGATAGTGCTGAGGATTTCACGCGGCAGACCGTCGATGGTCAGCAGGTGCTGCAGGGCTCCATGCTTGTTCAACTGCGGGTTAAGCATCGACCAACCTTAGTGTCAGTACCCCCGCTTCGCTGCGCTCCAGTTGCAGATTCTTGCCCGCTCCGACCTCCAAAGTCTGCGCGGTCCAGCGCGGACAGACCGGCAGCTCACGTCCGCCCCGGTCGATCAGCACGGCGAGATCGATGCGCGCCGGGCGGCCGTAATCGAATATCTCGTTCATGGCGGCGCGGATGGTGCGGCCGGTGTAAAGCACGTCATCGACAATGATGATCGGACAGTCTTCCACTGCAAAGGGCATATCCGATTTCTTGAGCTGGGCATGCAGTCCGCTGCGGCTGAAGTCGTCGCGATAGAACGAGACATCGAGGCTGCCAAGGGGCGTTTTCAGACCGAGCGCGGCATGCAGGCGGTCGGCCACCCAGACACCCCCGGTGTGGATGCCGATCAGCGCCGTATCCGGATGCACGTCCGGGCGCACGCTGTCCGCCAATGCGGCGCAAAGTCGTTCTGCGTCAGGCAGCAGCATCGAAATAGTCCTGCAGGATGTGCTGCGCGGCGAGCGCATCAACCTTGCCTTTGCGCCGCCGCCAGTCAAGGCCGGCTTCGCGCAGTTCGGCATCGGCCGCGGCTGAAGTGAGCCGCTCGTCGGTCAGTGCCACAGGAAGGCCAAAGCGGCCTTGCAGCTGATTGGCAAAGCGGCGGCAGCGGGCGGTCATCCCGTGTACAGTACCATCCAGCGCAAGCGGCAATCCGACGACCAGCAGGGTCGGCTGCCATTCCTGGATGAGGCGGGTAATCGCAGTGAAGCGCGCTTCATTGGTCTCGGCTTCGATGGTGGCGAGGGCATTGGCTCGCCCGAGGAGGGTTTCACCGATGGCAACGCCGATGCGCTTCAAGCCGAAATCGAATGCCAGAACGGTGCCGTCGTCTGCGCGCCGGAGGCAGGGGAGGGAGGGAGGGGATACCATCAAAAACGGCATTCTACTCTTGAATGCCACCGCACTCACCTTTTCAGGCATGCCCCGCCACATCGGACAGGTTGGCCAGATCGAAGCCAAGCAACTGCATCGCCGCCGGCAGGCGCTCCTCGGGAGGCAAGCCGAAAAGGATCTGCGCATCGGCCGCCACTGTGAGCCAGGCATTTTGCGCCAGCTCATGTTCCAGCTGGCCGGCAGCCCAGCCAGCATAACCGAGTGAAACGATGAATTCGTCTGGTTTTCCGGCACTGCCAACCGCCTGGAGGATGTCTCTTGAACTGGTCAGACCCAATTCATCCTTCACCGGTAGCGTTGCTTGCCATTGGCCCACGGGCCGGTGCAGGACGAAGCCCCTGTCGGTCTGCACCGGCCCTCCGAACATCACCGGCAGTGCGCCAAAGTGCTTGACCTCCAGGGGGATGTCAATGCGCTCGAATAGCGCCTCCACCGTCATGTCGAGCGGGCGGTTGATGACGATGCCGAGCGCCCCCTGCTCGTTATGTTCGCAGATGTAGGTCAGTGTGCGTGCAAAATTCGGGTCGACCATGGCAGGCATGGCGATCAGGAAATGGTGCGTGAAGTTGACGTCTTGATGAACCACGTCCGCATTGTAATCCGCGCAACCGCCGGCGTCCAAGCCGGCCCATGTCACGCTGGCGCGAAAGTCGTCTGGCGGGTATAGCCGGCGACCAGTCCCAGCAGTTCGTCTTCCTGGTAGGGCTTGCCTAGGTAGTGGTTGACGCCGATCTCCCTGGCGTAGTTGCGGTGCTTGTCCGCCGTACGGGAAGTAATCATGATGATGGGCACATTTTTCAGGCGTGTATCAGCGCGCACGTTGCGCGTCAGGTCGAAGCCGTCCATGCGTGGCATCTCGATATCGACCAGCATCACGTCCGGAACGACATCCAGCAACTGTTCCAGGGCGTCGACGCCGTCTTTCGCCGTGAGAACATGATAGCCCTCTCGCGAGAGGAGCCGACCCGCAATCTTGCGTACCGTGAGGGAATCATCGACGATCATCACCGTCGGCAAGCGCGGTGCCGCGTATGCCTTCTCCCTCGGCACGACGGGCTGCGCCGCTTCTTGGGCCAGCGGCCTGATTTCGCGGCTGGCGAGTGCAATGGGGTTGAGGATCAGCACCACCTCTCCGTCACCAAGCACGGTGGCGCCGGCAATGCCGATAACCCGCGCCAGCTGCGGCCCGATGTTCTTGATGACCATTTCCTGGTTGCCGCGCAACTCGTCCACCTGTACCGAAACACGCTGCGCACCAGCGCGCAGCAGGAGCAGCGAATAACGACGCTGCTGCTCCGGCATAGCCTGCGCATCGCCCAGCAGGCGCGGCAGAAAATGATACGGAAAGCGGTTGCCCAGCCATTCCGCCGCGCCTTCGGCACGGATTTTTTCGATCGCCGCCTCTTTGAGTTCCATGACCTGCTCGACCATCACGGAGGGAATGGCGTACTTGCGCCCTCCTGCCCGCACGAGCAAGGCTTGCGTTACCGCCAGTGTCAGCGGCAGGTAAATGCGGAATCGCGCACCTTTCCTGGGCGCCGAACTGACTTCGATGCGCCCGCCCAGCTGCGCGGTCTCTGATTTCACCACGTCCATGCCGACGCCGCGGCCGGCAATTTCTGTCAGTTCTCTGGCCGTCGAAAAGCCGGCATGGAAAATGTAATCCGTCAGGGATGCTTCATCCGGATAAGCATCCGCCGCCAGCAATCCCTGTTCGACGGCTTTGCTGCGGATGCGCTCGAAGTCTAAACCGGCGCCGTCATCAGCCATGTCGATGACGATCTCGTTGCCTTCCTGGGAAAGCGTCAGGCCGATCTCGCCGATCTCCGCCTTGCCTGCCGCCTGCCTTTGTGCGCCTCCTTCGAGGCCATGGGTGATGGCATTGCGTAGCAGGTGTTCGATCGGGCCAGTCATTTTTTCCAGCACGGAGCGATCCAGTTCCACCTGGCCGCCGCGTATGTCGAGGTTGGCCTTCTTGCCCAGCTCCTTCGCCGTCAGCCGCACGACCCGGTAGAGGCGGTCGGCAACGGCGTTGAAGGGGATCATGCGCACGCCCATCAGGGACTGCGTCAGTTCCTTGTTCTGCCGCGCCTGGCTGACGATGGCAGCATCGGCATGGTCGAGGTTGCGCAACAGCGCATGCTGCACGGTGGTGACGTCGTTCACGCTCTCAGCCATCATGCGAGTGATTTCCTGGAAGCGCGTAAAGCGGTCGAATTCGAGGGGATCGAAGTCCGCCTGCTCCTCGTGCGCCTGCGCCATGCGCGACTGCATCTGAGATTCAGCCTGGATCTCGATCTCGCGCAGCTGGTTGCGCAGGCGGATGACGTTTTCCGTCAAATCGAGCAGCGATCCGCGCAGGGCACGCATCTCTCCCTCGATGCGTGAGCGGGCAATCGACAATTCACCCGCCTCGTTGACCAGTCGATCGACCTGGTCGGCACGCACGCGCAGCATGGTACGCGCAGCAATTGTTTCTGCCTCGATTTCCTCTGCGGCGGCACGTTCGACTTGGGGCGCAACACCTGTGACAACAGCCAAGACCCCAGCCTCGTCCTCGACAACTCCTGCCGCGCGTGTGCGCAGACCGTCGAGGAGGAAGTTGGCACGGTCGAAGGAGGTATCGAGTTCATCCAGGAATTGGGGCGTCACCGCTTCCGCCGCCAAGGCGTTCTCAAGACGCGTTTCCATGCTGTGCACCAGCTCGCCCATGCCCATGGCACCGGCCATGCGGGCACTGCCCTTCAAGGTGTGCAGCAGCCGCGCCAGCGCACCGGCCGCTTCCATATTCTGCGGGCTCTCATGCCAGTTACGCAGCTCGACACCGATCTCGTTGATGAGATCGACCGCCTCCTCCAGGAATATCGGCAGCAACTGCTCATCGAGGTCGTCGCGCAGGCGCAGCTTGCGCCGCTCCTCGGCTGTTTCCGCAGTCTCCTCCGACAGCGTGGGAACTGCGGACGCCCGCTCGGTCAGCAGCTCCTCCCGCTCGGGTGCAGGCGTTATCGAGGCTTCCTCCAGGGACGGAATCGCCGTGTCAGGCGCCTCGTGAAGGGCTTCCCCCACTTCCAGCATGTCGACCGACGCATCAGGGGTAGGTGCTGCCTCTGTCGAAGCAGGTTCCGGCTCGACCGGCGGTACCACGCTTAATTCGAGCGCGGCCGGCTGTGTCGCTCGCGCCACCTCGTCGAGTTCGGCGGCGAGCCCATCCGCACCGTGCGGTACGTCCTGTTCGGCGACCGAGGCAATCATGGCATCGAGGGTGGAAATGGCCGTGCCGAGCAGACCGATCTGCCCGCTGTTGCAACTCTGGCTGCCACGCGCCAGCCTCAGCAGTGCGTGCTCAAGCGACAATGCCAAGCGGTTGACCGGGTCGATACCGACCGTGCCGGAAATGCCAGCCAGGGTATGCGCGGCACGCACCATTTCTTCCGGTGGCACTTGCGGCGTCAGCTTGAGCGAATTCAGATCAAGGCGCAAGACGGCAAGATGGCCACGTGCTTCGCCGACGTACATGTCGTAGAGCGAGCGGGATACGATCAACTCGCCCAACGCGACGGTATCGTCGGCGGCCGGCACCTCGACCTGCTCCTGGAAGTCCGCCTCGGAGACAGCCTCCTCGGACTGCGGTTGAGTATCGCTATCCCCGGGCTGATTCGGCGGGATTTCCTCCGCCTCCACCGCCACGGCTTCCTCTATGCGCGCTTCCACTTCCGGCAACTCGCCGGCCTGTTGGCCTGTCTCGTCTGCCTGGCCCGGAACCTCTTCACCGGCTTTGACCCGCTCGGCCAGCGCCACCAGGGTTGCGGCGTCCTTGTGCGTTCCACCTCCAGCTTCCAGCTGCACGACCCAAGCACTGAACAGTGCGTGTGCCTCCTCCACCAAGTGGTACAGGGGGGGCGTGGCATCCTGTTCGGCCTGCAGCCATTTGTTCATCACCTGCTCGATCGCCCAGGCGGTCTCACCCAAGTCAGCCAATCCGACCATGCGACCGCTGCCCTTCAGGGTATGAAAACCGCGACGAATAGTCGTCAGATGCTCGTGGTTGTGCGGTTGGCCACGCGATAATTCCAGGTGCTCGCCTATGGTGGCCAGCACCTCATGCGCCTCTTCAAGGAAGATGGCAAGCAGTTCGGCATCGACTTCTTCGCTAGGCGCTTCTGCCAGCCGCAGAGTTTCAGCCGAGGGTGCCGCCATGCTGATGGAGCCCGTGGGCGAAACGCGCGCCATGGCCTCCTCAACGTGGCCCGCGGTGTCGCCAGAAGCGCTGTCCAGCGCCGCCAGCGCCGCTCTCGCTTCATCCTCGAGTCTGGCATCTGCCACCAGGCTGGCATCCTGGCGAATGATTTCCAGATGCTGTTTCAGGTCGGCTCGTGCCCCTTCATCCTGCGGTTTTTCGCGCAGCGCCGTGACGAGAGCCCGGGTTTCGTGTCTCTGCCGTTCCAGTTCATCTTCGACCGAGGCGGTTGCGGTTTCCGCGTCCTCCTCTTCGACAGGCCTGATCTTGGGCTGCACCGGCTTGAGAATCTCATCTAGGTCAGCCGGTCCATGCTGCAAGGCCTCGACAAAAAAGCCCAGTCCGGACAGGCTGTGCGCCACGGCTTCGAATTCCGGTTGTTGCGGCAAGTTGTCCGGATCGGCAAAAGTCCTGATGCGTGCAGCGCAGTCGCGCACGAGGGATACCGCCTTGTCCTGCCCCAGAATTACCAGCGCCCCTTCGATCTGTTTCAGTGCCCCCCCCAGCGTCGACAGCTCTTCCCGGCGGCTCGTGTCGCGGAAGAAGGCGTCGAGCGCCTGCTCGACCTGGGCCAGATTGGTGAGTATTTCCCGCGCCACCTGGCCGAGCATCAGGCGCTCTTGGGCGCGCTGCGACATTTCATCGAGGGCGGGCGCCGACATACCGGTCAGGGTTTCGCCCCGCATCAAGGCGCCCAGTCTGTCGGTGACGATTCCCGCCTGTTGCGGAAAATCCGTGCCCAACTGTTCGTAGTTCTCCAGGGCGTTATCAGCCAACAGCAGGGCGGTCGCGATTTCCATCGCGATCATGTCATTCTGTTTGAGCGGGTCCTTGCGCAGCCACTGCGCCGCTTCAGCGATGCTGGCTACCAGACGTGCCAGATGATCGTTGATCAGTCCGCCACCCTTGCTCGCCAACGTAACGGCATGGTCGTGGAACTGCGGCAATGCCGCCGCCGCACCGACACAGAATTTAGTCCAGGCTTCCTTAGCCGCCGCCAGCGAATCCCGCATGGCGCGCAGCACCGGCTTGAGCGGCTCGATGTCTGCCGTTTGCACCGGCACCAGCGCATCGAGTTGATAGGTCTCCTTGACCTGCCGCACCAGTGCGCCGCCCCCCTTGGCGACGGCGACAAAATATAAGGCATCGCGCACCAGTCGCTCGGACACAGTCTTCGAGCCCTCCAGTAACCGGCGCATCTGCAGGTCGATGCGGGCGCAGAGCTTCTTGACATGGAAGTCACCGGGCACCTGTTGTGCCGCCAAGGCATCGAGCAGGGCGAGCGTGATCCACCAGAAGGCCCGTGCGGCGGGCAGTGCCTGCGTGGCTTCGATGGCAGTAACAGCCATGCGCATTTCAGCAACGCCAGAGATATCCTCGGCGTTGCGCAGCCAGCGCAGGAAACCGCGTTCGAATCGGGCACGCTCGGCTTTCAAACGTGTGGCAACTTCGCTGGCGGGCAGCGAGGAGGGCTCCTCCGTCCGCTTAGGCGGACGCAAGGAAAGGTCGGGAAAGAACAAGTCGCTTGGTGCGACGCGCTCAACACCGCGCGCCGCAAGCAGGTCGTGATAGATCTCCAGGAACTTGAGCGGCTGGCTCGGCATGCCGCCCGCCACCTCGTCAAGGTATTGGCGGATTGCGGTAATCGCCCTCTGCGCTAACTCGCTCACCGCCGCCGTGGCAGCGACCTGACCGCATTCGGCATCAGACAACAACTGCTCGATCGCCTCGGAAAGTTGTGTTACGCCGTCCAGGCCGACAATCGAGAGCGCGCCATGTGCTTGGTGAAGATGGGTGCGGGCGAACTTGAGCTGGGCGGAATCACCAGAATTTTCCACGAACTTGCCGAGCGCATCGTGGGCGCGCCCAAGGGCGAGATCAATCTCGCCCTTGACCCAGGACAGCGGACCCAGATCAAGATCGGTAGTGGCAGCCATGGTTTCGTCCGCGCTTCGCTCGCCTCAGACCTTGAAACCCGACACCGAACCTTTCAGTTCAACGGCGAGTTCGGCGAGCTGGCCGATCGATACAGCAGTCTGCTTGGTGCCGACGGTTGTCTGCTCGGTGACCTGCAGAATGCCTTGCATGTTCTGCGCCACGCGAGTCGCGTTCTCGGCTTGCTGCTGGGTGGCTGAGGAGATCGATGTGATGAGGGAGGCAAGGTTGGTCGATACCGACGAGATTTCTTGCAGCGCCTGACCAGCAGCATCCGACAGCCTGGCGCCATCTACCACGCCCCGCGTCGAGTTCTCCATGGCGGAAACGGCATCCTGCGTATCGGTCTGAATCGTCTTCACGATCGCCGCAATCTGCTTCGTCGCCTCGCCAGAGCGTTCGGCGAGGCGCTGCACTTCTTCCGCAACTACCGTGAAGCCGCGGCCCGCTTCGCCTGCGGAGGCGGCCTGGATGGCGGCATTCAATGCCAGCACGTTTGTCTGCTCGGTAATGTCCGAGATCAGTTCCACGATTTCGCCGATCTCCTGCGAGGACTCACCCAGGCGCTTGATCCGCTTGGAGGTCTCCTGGATCTGATCGCGGATCTCGTTCATGCCCTTGATAGAGTTTTCCACCGCCTCGGCACCCTTTTGCGCAGCGTCCAGCGATTGGCGCGCCACCTGCGCGGACTCCATGGCCTCGCCAGACACCTGGTTCATCGATTTCGCCATGTCAAGCACGTTGCTGCCGGCCTGCTGGATCTCCTGCGACTGGCGCTCGGTGGCGACCAGGAGCTCATTCGAGGTCTTCTGCGCGGCCGCGGATGCCGCTGCCACGCGCCCGGCGGCATCGTTGATTCGCCGCACCAGCACGCCGAGTTCTTCAATCGTGTAGTTCACGGAGTCGGCGATGGCGCCGGTGATGTCCTCGGTGACGGTGGCGCGCACCGTCAGGTCGCCGTCGGCGAGGTCGCCCATTTCGTTCATCAGCCGCAAAATGGCTTCCTGGCTGGCGTTCTTGGAGATCTCCGCCTCCTGGCGCTGGCGCTCGGCCTGCTCCCGGCGCGTGGCGGAATCGTCGTTAAAGACCTTGGCCATGAGGGCCAGCATGGCCACTGCGAGCAGAGCAAAGATCGAGATGACCCAGATATTGGTAACGCGGGCGGCAATGTCGGCCGCGTAGGCGTTGGACAGGTCCGTCGTCGCCTTCAACAACGGCACGCTATCGCGGAAGATGTTGCTACCCGCCTGCTTCGCCTGCACCAAGCGCTGCATGTTGCCGAGAATGCCGGCAACGGCCTCCTGATATTCCTTGAACGCGGTATCCAGTTCAGTCAGTTTTTCTTTGGTCTCGGGGTCGCCGGCGGCGTTGATGCGCATCGCCTCCGAACCCTTGGTCAGCGCGGCCAGCACATCGCGGAAGGTGTTGGTGTCCTTGCCTAGCAGGAAGGCCACCTCGGGGTCGATGGCAGTGGCGACCAGCAGCGCGTTAGCGTTTTTCGCCAGACGCTGCGTCAGCATGACCAACTGGTTGGCGGCCGCGATTTCGCGCGCCGAGGCGCCGATCTGCAATTTGAGCGCAGCTACCTGTTCGGCCAGTTCCAGCAGTTGCGGATTCTTCGCATTGATGGTCGACACCGACTTGCCGAGCTGCTGCAGATTTTTCTCTTGTTCCAGCACCACGGCGGCATTCTTCTCGGTTTTCGCCCACTCGATCGTCAGCGCCTGCAGAGCGGGTTGCGTGGTATCCGGGCTGGGCGGCACCGTAATGTCGTCGATCGGGCCGCCTTGCGTGACGCGTTCCAGGAGGACGGCGAAATTGCTGCGACCGTCCTTCAGTTCGGCGAATGCCGCCGCGTCGCCCTGCAGAGCCAGCTGGGCGGACTTGGCGATGGCCTGCGAGAGCATGCGCATCTGTCCTGCCGCCGAGGTATAGGCCGTGCCATGTGTGGCGGCGCGGTTGTCGAGCCAGGCCGCCACGGCAACGATAAACAGGAAAAAGACGAAGAAGCCGCCCAGCAGCTGCAACTGCGTGCCGACTGGCTTGTCGCCGATCCCGGGCAGTTTGAAGCGGCCGCCGCGTACTGCGGCCTGCTGCAGCTCGTCCATGATCGTGCTCTGCGCGTTCTCCGCGGAAATCTCCGTGCCCTCCGGCGATTTCAGGGTGGGTAGCTTGAACTTGAATGCCATGCCGATGTCTCCGTTATGCAGCGTCTAGTGATAACTGGTCATTGCCCTGCTCACGACAGCCCGATCTCGAGAAAATCCGGCAACCCAAGAAGGTTTCTCAACTTCAACCGCTTCCATACACCGCCTTGCGGATCGGCGTACTGCTCGCCCACCCATGGTCGCGGGTCGGTTTCGGCCGTCCGCGGCGTCATTTGTTCGATGTTGCGCAAGCCCAGGGTGCGATTCACCAGCAGCGCGCTGTTAATGCCGAAGCGCCCGCCAACAATAAGCAGCCGGCTGTCGGCATTCTGGGGCGTCGGTTCGCCTCCCTGAAAGGCGGAAAAATCCACCACGCTGTATAACGTGCCACGAATATTCGCCATGCCGCAAAACCACGGCCTGGTTAGCGGCACGCCGGTCAGCGGCGGCAGGGGCACGATCTCGCCCGAATCGGCCAGATTAAGCAGCCAGTAATCCCGTCCCGCCTGCACGCCGAGCAGGGCGCGCGTACCTTGGCCAGCCCGGGCGCTGATGAGGCGCTGGCCCAGGCTTTCCTGGAACTCCCGCAGGCTGATTTTTTTTCTTGCCATCGGCTATGGCCCTCAGCGCACGCACAGCCGCCCGAAGGGTGATAAGCACCCCCTCGGGGAACAGCGAACGACGTGAGCGTGGGGGTTGTTCATCTCAGCCCAGCGCGGCGATCTTCTCCAGCAGTACCTTCGGGTCGATCGGCTTGACCAGGTAATCGTTGGCGCCCTGGCGCATGCCCCATATCTTGTCCGTCTCCTGCCCCTTGCTGGTGCACATGACGACGGGAATGTGCTTGGTGGCCTCCTCGCGCGTGATGGTACGCGTGGCCTGGTAGCCGTTCATGCCCGGCATGACGACATCCATGAGGATCAGGTCGGGCATGTCGGATTTCGACTTGCTGATGGCTTCCTCGCCGCTTTCGGCGGTGACTACGACGTAGCCGTTCTTGGCCAGCAGTTCGCTCAATGCGTGGCGCTCGGTCGGCGAGTCGTCGACAATGAGAATTTTCTTGATGGGCATGTCCTTACCTCGTTCCGGATGCAATTTATGAAACACGCTGCGGCATGTGCGCAGCAACCGCCTTAAGCAGGCTGTCCTTGGTGAACGGTTTGGTCAGGTACTCGTCGGAACCGACCATGCGGCCACGCGCCCGATCGAACAGGCCGTCCTTGGAAGAGAGCATGATGACTGGCGTCGCGCCGAAGCGCAGGTTCTTCTTGATGAGTGCGCACGTCTGGTAGCCGTCGAGGCGCGGCATCATGATGTCGCAGAAAATGATGTCGGGATGGTGGTCGGCAATCTTCGCCAGCGCATCGAAGCCGTCTTCCGCCAACACGACTTGGCAGCCGGCCTGCACCAGAAAAATTTCGGCGCTGCGGCGGATGGTGTTGCTGTCATCAATCACCATCACCTTGGCGCCGTTCAGATTGACTGCTTCTGTCACGCTCCTCCGCCTCCTCCCACATGACCGCTGCTTGCTACTTTCGACATAGCGCTTGAATTGACTTCGCGGCCAAGCATAGTGTGCGACTATAACCTAAAAACAGTGATTTCCATGCCGACTTTGACCCATTGGCTCAGATTTCAACCAGTTCGAAATCTTCCTTGCGCGCGCCACACTCCGGGCAGGCCCAGTTGGGTGGCACATCTTCCCAGCGGGTATCAGGGGGGATGCCCTCGTCAGGCAGACCCGCCGCCTCGTCGTAGATGAAGCCGCAAATCAGGCACATCCAGGTGCGATAGGGGGCGGGGTGCGTCATTCGAACATACTCGTTAGGTTAGAATCGGGGCAGTCTACCCCATTCGCTTCCGGCCACGCCAGCCGACATCCAGCCATGCCCCAGGACCTGCTGCCTCCCGTCGTGATGGTGTTCGCCGCTTCCGATCCATCCGGCGGCGCCGGCCTCCAGGCCGACATCATGACTCTCTCCAGCATGGGGTGCCACCCGCTCTCCGTGCTCACTGCAATAACAGTGCAGGACACGGCCGGTGTCGAGGATGCTCTGGCGATCGATGCTGATTGGGTATCCGACCAGGCGCGGGCACTGCTCGAGGACATGTCCGTAGCGGCCTTCAAGATCGGCATGCTGGGCAGCATCGAGAATATCGCCACCATCGCCGAGATCATTTCCGACTATCCGGACATCCCGCTCGTGCTGGACCCGGTGCTGGCGTCCGGGCGCGGCGAAGAACTGGCAAGCGAGGACATGATCGCTGCCATGCGCGAATTGCTGCTGCCGCAAACTACGCTACTCACGCCAAACAGTCTCGAGGCGCGCCGGCTCGCCCTCGATGAAGCCGACGACGAGGATGATCCCGACCTGGCGGAGTGTGCACACCGGCTGGTGGGGCTCGGCGCCGAATTCGTGCTGATCACGGGCACCCACGAACACAGTCCGCAGGTGGTCAATTCCCTCTATGGGGAAAGCGGGCTGATCCGTGCCGATGCCTGGGACCGCCTGCCCGGCAGCTACCACGGCTCGGGCTGCACTCTGGCCTCGGCTATTGCCGCCAATTTGGCCAATGGCCTGGATATCGCGGAGGCTGTGCGGGATGCGCAAGACTACACCTGGCAGGCGCTCGCCAACGGCTTTCGACCCGGCATGGGCCAGTACCTGCCCGACCGCTTTTTCTGGGCGCGTGAGCCGAAAGCCGAAGATGGTCGCTAAATATGGGGGGCTCTACGCCGTCACGCCCGAGATTCACGACACAGGCGATTTGTTGCGCCGTGTCGAACTTGCCCTGCGCGGCGGTACGCGGCTGGTGCAATACCGCAACAAGCAGGCAGCGCCAGCCCTGCGGCACGCGCAGGCCGCCGCCCTGCTCAAGCTGTGCCATGTACACGCAGCCCGCCTGATCGTGAACGACGATCTCGCACTGGCGCTGGACATCGGTGCCGACGGCATCCATCTCGGCCGCGAAGACGGCGGGCTGGCCACGGCCCGCGCCGCGCTGGGTCCGCAGAAAATGCTCGGTGTCTCCTGCTACAACGAAATGGAACGGGCGCGTGAGGCCAGCCACCTCGGCGCCGACTATGTCGCCTTCGGCAGTGTTTTCCCCTCAACGACCAAGCCCGGCGCCGTGTCGGCGCCGCTGACTTTGCTGACCCAGGCGAAGGCCGAGTGCGGCCTGCCGGTGTGCGCCATCGGCGGCATCACCCTGCGCAACGCCACCGACCTGATCGCCGCCGGCGCCGACCTGCTGGCAGTGATTAGCGACCTGTTCGAGGCGCCCGACATTCAGGCCCGGGCCGCCGCCTATACCCATTTGTTTCAAGAGCGAGTCACCTCATGAGCCAGAACGAGCAACTCTTCGCCCGCGCCCAGAAAACCATCCCCGGCGGCGTCAACTCACCCGTGCGCGCCTTCCGCTCGGTCGGCGGCACGCCACGTTTCTTCACACGCGGGGAAGGCCCCTACGTCTGGGACGCAGATGGCAAGCGTTTCATCGACTATGTCGGCTCCTGGGGCCCGCTGGTGCTCGGTCACGCCCACCCCGAGGTGCTGCAGGCCGTGCACGACGCCGTGTCGCGGGGACTGACTTTCGGCGCGCCGACGGAAGGCGAAATCGAGATGGCCGAACTACTGACGGGCTTGCTGCCCGGCCTAGAGATGGTGCGCCTGGTGTCCTCCGGCACCGAAGCGACGATGAGCGCCATTCGCCTCGCGCGCGGCTTCACCGGCCGCGACGCCATCGTCAAGTTCGAGGGCTGCTACCACGGCCATGCCGACAGCCTGCTGGTGAAGGCCGGCTCCGGCGCCCTCACCTTCGGCAACCCCTCCTCGAGCGGCGTGCCCGCAGATTTCGCCAAGCACACCCTGGTGCTGGACTACAACGACGCGCAGCAGCTGGAAGACGCCTTCAGCAAGGCCGGCGATCGCATCGCCGCCGTCATCGTCGAGCCGGTCGCCGGCAACATGAACCTGATTGTGCCGAAACCCGAGTTCCTCGAGGCCATGCGCCGCGTGTGTACACAGTATGGCGCGGTGCTCATCTTTGACGAGGTGATGACCGGCTTCCGTGTCGGTCTGGGCGGGGCACAGGGACGTTATGGCATCCAGCCCGACCTCACCACCCTGGGCAAGGTCATCGGCGGCGGCATGCCGGTGGGCGCCTTCGGCGGCCGCCGCGACATCATGGAAAAAATCGCCCCGCTCGGCCCCGTATATCAGGCCGGCACGCTCTCCGGCAGCCCGGTAGCGGTGGCGGCGGGCCTGGCCACGCTCAAGCTCGTTTCGCAGCCGGGCTTCTACGAGCAGTTGTCCGCCAAAACGCAGCGGCTCACGGACGGCCTGCAGGAAGCGGCGCGAAAACATGGCACTGCTTTCAGCGCCCAGTCCGTCGGCGGCATGTTCGGCCTGTATTTCCGCGCGACGCCACCCGCCAGCTATGCCGAAGTGATGGAATGCGACAAGGAAGCCTTCAACCGCTTCTTCCACCGCATGCTGGAAATGGGTATGTATTTCGCCCCCTCGGCCTTCGAGGCCGGCTTCGTTTCGGCGGCACATTCCGAGGCCGACCTCGCCGCCACCTGCGCGGCGGCCGACGAGATCTTCTCCAGTCTTTAGGTTGTTTTGCCGATAAGGATGGCGCTAGGCTGACGTCCGGTACAACAGCGAGCATCGGCAACAATGACCACCACCCCCGTCCTGCGGCTGTCCGAGCACAACCGGGCTGCGCTGCGGCAACACTTCCTCGCCCTGTCGCCGGAAGATCTGCGCCTGCGCTTCGAGCATGTCATCAGCGAGTCCGCCCTGTTGCGCTACGTCGATGCGATCGATTTCGAGGCAGATGCCGTCTTCGGCGTCTTCGACGACAAACTCAGGTTGGGCGGCGTGGCGCATCTCGGCCTGCGCGGCGAGGTGGCCGAGTTTGGCGTCAGCGTGGCGCCCGGGCATCGCGGCAAGGGCGTCGGCACGGCGCTCTACCGACGCGCCTACGAGTACAGCCGCAACCACGGCATCGATACCCTGTTCGTGCATTGCCTGAAGGAAAACAAGGCGATGATGCACATCGCGCGCAAGGCCGGCATGGAGATCGTGCTTGACGTCGCCGAAGTGGAGGCCCACCTGCATGTGCCGCCAGGCGATCAGGCGAGCTACACGGAGGAGCTCCTAGACGATCGCGTCGGCCTGTTCGATCTGGCGCTGAAGTCGCAGTTCCTCGCCGCCCGCGCCATCGTCGAAGCCATGGCCGAGGCGGCCGGTACGCTCTCGCACCCGCTACAGCAGGAAGAACGTGGCCAGTCCCAGGAAAATGAAGAAGCCGCCTGAATCCGTCACGGCGGTGATCATCACGCTGGAGCCGATGGCGGGGTCGTAGCCCAGGCGCTGGCGCAGCAGCGGCACGGCAACGCCGACCGAGGCGGCGACAATCAGGTTCAGCATCATGGCCGCCGTCATCACCAGACCCAGCGGCACACTGCGATAGAGCCACCAGGCGACGAAGCCGAGGAGGCTGCCCCAGATCAGGCCGTTCACCATCGCCACGCCGATCTCCTTGCGCAGGAGGACGCGGGCGCTTTCCGGCTGCACATGGCCGAGCGCCAGGGCACGCACGATCATGGTGATGGTCTGGTTGCCCGAATTGCCGCCGATGCCGGCAACAATGGGCATCAGCGCTGCCAGTGCCACCAGCTTCTCGATGGAGCCCTCGAAGGCGCCAATCACACGCGAGGCAACAATTGCCGTAACGAGGTTGACCGCCAGCCAGGCCCAGCGGTTCTTCACCGAATCCCATACCGAGGCGAATATGTCCTCGCCCTCGCGCAAGCCGGCACGGGAGAGGTGTTCGGTCTCGGATTCTTCGCGGATGTAGTCCACCACCGCGTTCACCGTGACGCGGCCGATCAGCCGGTGCTGCGAATCGACGACGGGAGCGGAGACGAGATCGTATCGCTCAAAGGCCTGCGCCGCTGCCTCGGCCTTGTCCGAAGGCTCCAGCGTCAGCGGCTCGGCCTGCATGATGTTGGCGACCATCTCGTCGGGATCGGTAATGAGCATGCGGTTAAAGGGCAGGGTGCCCTGGAGGCATTCCTCACGGTCCACGACGAACAACTGATCGGTGTGGTCGGGCAACTCTTCGAAGCGGCGCAGGTAGCGCAGCACCACCTCCAGCGTGACATCCTCGCGCACCGTGATGACATCAAAGTCCATGAGCGCACCGACGGCATCTTCGTCGTAGGACATCGCCGAGCGCAGCTGCTCGCGCTCCTCGATGGGCAGGGCGCGAAAAACATCCTGCATGACCTCCGTGGGCAGATCCGGCGCCAGGTCGGCGATCTCGTCGGCATCGAGTTGCTCGGCCGCGGCCACCAGTTCGTGCGGGTCCATCGCCTCGATGAGGGTCTCGCGCACCGCATCGGAGACCTCCAGAAGGATTTCGCCGTCCCGGTCGGCCTTGACCAGATCCCAGAGGAAAAGCCGCTCATCAAGCGGTAGCGCATCAAGAATGTAGGCGATGTCGGCAGGATGCAGCTCGTCGAGCTTATGGCGAAGTTCGGCGATGTGTTGCTTGTGCACCTGATTCTCCACCAGATCGTGGCGCGGCATTTCCTGGCGATGCACCAGTCCCTCCACCACGCGATGGCGCGCCAGCAGTTCCTGCACTTCGTGCAGGTTCTGCTGGACATCGTCGTTTTGGCGCAGATCCTCGATGTCGGACATGGTCTGGACAGAAAAAGGGGTTTCCACGCAAATGGCGCGGAATGGCGAATTCTAAGGAATTTGACCGCGCGAGGCGATCAATAAATCAAGGCAGATCGACCGCGTCCATGCGACCGAGGATGATCTGGCTGCGGGCGGCCAGATAAGGCGAATCGGGCAGGCGGCCAAAGCGGCGCGGATTGGGCAGCAGCACGGCCAGCCGCGCTGCTTGCACTGCTGAGAGCTGCGCAGCTGAAATGCCGTAGTAGTGGCGGGCAGCGGCCTCCGCGCCGAAAACACCCGGGCCCCATTCGACCACATTGAGATAGAGCTCGAGGATGCGGCGCTTGTCCATCACCGCTTCCAGCATGAGGGTAATGACCGCCTCTTGCGCCTTGCGCCAGGGCGTCTTGTTGCCGGAGAGAAAGAGGTTCTTCGCCAACTGCTGGCTGATGGTGGAGCCGCCAGCGACGATGCGGCCCTTCTTCTGGTTCTTTTCCAGCGCCTTCTGTATGCCCTCCCAGTCGAAGCCCTCGTGTTCGGAGAACTTGGCGTCTTCGGCGGCAATCACGGCGCGCTTGAGGTGCGTCGAGATGCGCTCGTAGGGTACCCACTGCCTTTTCAGTTCTGCGCGAGAATCCTTCTCGCGCAGTTCGCCGAGCCGCAGGGACATGAAACTGGTGGTAGACGGGTTGGCATATTTCCACCAGACCACCCAGCCGAAATACCAGCCCTGCCAGGCCAGCAGCAGGAGGACGAAGACGGCCAGGCCACGCCGGCTCCAGCGCCAGAAGGACTTCAGTGGTTTCATGCCGGACGGAGCAGGGCCAGGACCGGCGCGGTATCCGGTCGCACGCCGCGCCAGAGGTAAAAGGATTCCGCCGCCTGCTCGACCAGCATGCCGAGGCCGTCAGCCTGCCGTGCCGCGCCCTGCGCCCGCGCTGCGGTCATGAACGGCGTCTCCCGGCCATACACCATGTCGTAGGCCAGACTGTCCGGCGCATACACTCCCGGTGGCAGTGGCGGCGCTTCATCGGCCAGGCTGGCAGAGGTGGCGTTGATGACCAGGTCGAACTGCTGCCCCGCCAGCTCGGCGAAACCGACCGCCGTAAACACGCAGCTGCCTGCCCGCGGCGCAAACTCGTCTCGTAGCACCAGTGCCTTCGCCGCCGTGCGATTGGCCAGGGTCAGTGTGGCCGGTTTTTCTTCCAGCAATGGCAGGAGCACCCCGCGAGCGGCACCGCCGGCGCCGAGCAGGAGGATGCGCCGACCGGCAAGATCACATCCGAGATTGCGCCTCAGGTCGGCCACCAGGCCGAGACCGTCGGTGTTATCGCCGTGAATGCCGGCAGGAGAGAAGATCAGGGTATTCACGGATTTCGCCGCCTCGGCGCGCGGCGAGCGGGTGGCCGCCAATGCGTAGGCCTCCAGTTTGAAGGGCACGGTGACGTTCATGCCGCGCCCGCCTGAAGCGATGAAGGCGCGCACCGCATCCGCGAAGCCGCCGAGCGGCGCCAGGATGGCTTCGTAGCGCATGTCCTGCAAAGTCAGTCCGGCGAAGACGGCGTGTATCTGCGGCGACTTCGAGTGCGCGACGGGATGGCCGATGACAGCGTAGCGATCTGTCATTGGCTACCTTCCCCCCATTCTCCTTTCCTGGAAACGGGGTGACGGCCGTTTGCCGCTACGCGGCTCCATATCGTTGACTGCGTTTTTCTTGAAACGGTCCGGTGGACAGCGCTCATTCTGATTGCAGTTGATCGGCCTTGGTGAATACCCAGGTGCGGGCAAAGGCGACGATGTCTGTCTGGCGTTTGAGTTCGGCGGAAAAGTTGCCGTAAGGCGCCGCCATGCGCACGATGCGCATGGCGGCCTCGTCGAGAATTCTGTGGCCTGAGGAACGCTGCACCTCGACGCGTTCGAGGCTACCGTCGGCCTTGATCTCGACATACAACAGCAGGTTGCCGTAGAGCTTGCCCTTGGCCGCCTCGGGATAGTTCAGGTTGCCGATGCGCTCGACCTTCTGTCGCCAGTCCGCCAGGTACTGGGCGGCGGCAAATTCTTCAGTGCGCGCGCCGATGAATTTTTTGCGCGGCCGCTTGTTGTATTCATCGACCTGGCGCGCGATCTGCGCCTCCATGCGGGCGATGGCGAGGGCGCTTTGCGCCAGGTCGGTGCCGCGCAGGCTGGCCTGCTCGGGCTGTTTCTCGTTGCGGCTGGTCTCGACCTGCACGGCCTTCTTGCTCTTCGCCTGCGTCAGCAGTTTCTGCTGCTGCACTTCCAGTTCCTGCACCCGGCGCTGCGCTGCGATCAGGCTGTCGCCGGGCTGCTCCTGCCGTGAAGCCGGCAGGGGCGTCTTGGCGCGGCGGTTCTCGTCGGTGTTGCCGCCGCCATCGAGGTTGGCCTGGGCGCGCGCCTGGGCCTTGAGCGGCTTGCGCGCGCTCTTGGCGTTGACCAGCACGATTTCCAGCGTGGCGTTGGTCGCGCGCTTGAGCGCATCGGGCAGCTTGAAATGGATGGAGAGCAGCACGGCATGGAGGACCAGCGAGGCGATCAGCGCCAGCGTGAAACTGCGGCGGGGCGGATCCATGCGGGACAGCCAGCCGGGCCAAACCAGGGAAAAGGCGCCGGTACTGCGGGAAGAGGCCATGCTGCTAGCGGGCATGAAGCCGAATTCTACTCCGGTATTTTCGCATCATCGACGCTTTCCGCTTCTGCCGGCTCGTCAAGCACCGCGGATTCAACAGCGGGCACGAGCGTCGCCAAATAACGACACTGCGCCTCGAGCGCCAGTAGGTCGATGCCACTGATCGCCACACTCACCCGTGTGCGCGGTTCGCAGGCCGGCAGCGAGGGGCAGCGCAGGAACAGCGGCACACGCTCCAGGCGCAGCAGGCTCTCGCGCACGACGCGCGCCGGGGTTTCCGCGACGCCCTCCTGCTGCAGCCAGCGCAAGCACCAGTAACGCTCCATGCCGCGCTGGAACTCAGCATAGGCGGCATAGGTGATCTCGAAATCGCGCATCGCCGACAGCAGTGCCTCGTCACGCGTCGTGAAGGGCGGAGCTTCATTGGACAGATGCGCCAGCAACTGCCACTGGTTGACCAGGTCCACGTAGCGCCGCAGCGGCGAACTCGACCAGGCATAGCAATCGACGCCGAGGCCCTCGTGCGACAGCGCCGCGGTCGTCATGCGCACCTTGCCGGCGGTCTGCACGCGGTAGATGGCGGCCACCTGCGCCTCGGCCAACAACTTGCCCCAGGTGGCGTTGGCGACGATCATCAGCTCGGCCACCAGCTTGTCGAGCGGGGAACCACGCCGGCGCTCGACGATGTCGACGCGGCCTTCCGGTTCGCGCCAGTCGACGTGAAAGCTGTACTCCGTATTGAGCTGGTTGGTGGCGGGTTTGCCGCGACCGGCTTCCAGCACCGTGGCGAATTCCCACAGCAGGGTCAGTTCGCGCTTGTAGGCGAAATCCGGCCCACCTTCGGCCAGCGTGCGCTCGTTAAAAACTGGGTCGATGTCATGGTGGCGCAAATTGGCCGCCACTGGCACGCGCTCAATGCGCGAGGACGCACCGCGAATGGCGTAATCCGACCCGACCTCGAGGTAGAGCGACAGCGCCGGACAATCGCGCCCGGCCGACAGTGTGAAGCGCTCCACCACGGCTGCGGGCAGCATGGTGATTTTGCGCCCCGGCATGTACACGGTGGACAGGCGGCTGCGGGCGATCGCGCCCAGTGCCGAATCGGGGCGGATGGCCAGTCCCGGCGCGGTGATATGGATGCCGATGCGCCAGCCGCCGTCCGCCTGCGGCGTTACGGAAAGCGCATCGTCGATCTCGGTGGTGGCGGCATCGTCGATGGAGAACGCCTGCACGTCGGCGAGCGGCAAGCCATCGGGCATGTGCGGTAATTCATGTTCGCCGAAGCCCGTGCCTTGCGGGAACAACTCGAAGAGAAAGCGGCCGAGATGGTAATCGTGGCTGGAGGGCAGGGCGCCACAACGCGCCAGCAGATGCGCAGCGGACAGGCCGCTTTCCGCGCAGGCCAGCTCCAGCGCCTTGGTTTCCAGGCGGTTGCGGTCGGGCTTGTAGAGCAGCTGCTCGAGCAGCGGCGGGAACTCCGCCGGCAGGGCACCGGCCTTGAGCTCCTCCGCCATGCGCTCGATGGCCAGCGCCTGCTGGCGCTTTTTTTCCAGTCCGGCCAGCGCCGCCTTGAGAATGTCCGGCGGCGCCTTGCGGAAGCGGCCCTTGCCCTTGCGGTGGAAATGGATCGGCGCGGCATGCAGGCGCAGCAGGATGGCGGCCGCCTCGACCGGCTGCGGCACGCGGCCGAAGTACTCGCGCGCCAGGTCCTCGAAGCCGAACTCGGCGTCCGCGCACACTTCCCAGAGGAATTCCGGCTCGATGTCGGCCGACTCGCCTTCGGCGCGGTCGAGTAGCTCGCTCGGCGCAGGCTGAGCGAAGCGCAGCAGCACGTTGGCGACCTTCACCTTGACGCGCTTGCCGCTCGCTGTTTCGACCTGCAGCGAGGTCACGTTGTCGGCGAGCACGGCGCCAGCCTTGAAGGCGCCGTCCTCTTCAAACAGGACATTCATCGGGGAGTACTGGAAGCCGGGGGGGATGGGGCGGAATTATACCCGACACGCCACCGCGATCAGTACCTCGCTCTCCGGCACATAGCCCGAATCCTGACGCCAGGGCGCGAGTTCTCGTGCCACTTCGCTGCCGAGGCGCGCCAGCGTCTCCTCGGGCAGGCGCGACAGGCCCGCAGCCGCGCCGCCAGCCATGTCACGGAAGGCCTGCCAGTATGCCTGGGGTGAATCGAAGGCGCAGGACAGCGTATGCGCGCGCACTTCGATATCGACAAATCCCGCTGCTTCAAGCGCCTGCTGCAACTGCTGCGGCTGGCCAAAGCGGAAGGGCGACAGGCGCCCGGCCTTGGGCGGCGGCAGGATACGGCGAATGCATTGCAGGGCGCAGGACACCAGTGGCGCACGCACTTCCTCGCCCCACACCGAGAACACGGCGAGCCCGCCCGGCCTGAGCACGCGGCGCATCTCGGCGAGCGACCTCCCGGCCTCGGGGAAAAACATCAAGCCGAGGCCGCACAGCACGCGGTCAAAGGCGGCATCGGCGAAAGTCAGCCGCTCCGCATCGGCGGCGGCGAAGGCCAGGTTGTCCGCAACGGCCCGGCGGCGCCCTTCCTGCAAGGCTCCTTCGGCAATGTCGCTCGCCACCACCAGTCCGCCGCAAACGGCTGCCGCTGCCAAGCCAGCCAGCACGCCCGGCCCGCTCGCCAAATCCAGCACGCGCTGCCCCGGCCGCAGATCGGCCGCCGCCAGAAACGCGGCATTCAGGTCGGCACGCAGCGCGGCGCCTTCGGCGTAGCGCGCGGCGATCAGGTTGTAGCCAGCGCGTTCCTCACGCTTGTGGCGGACGGGATCGAAGCTCACGGGACTCCCTTCCCCCCAGCCACCTTCCCGAGGAAGAGGGTGACGACGGTTCGCCGCTGCGCCCTGAAGGACGGGCGAAGCAGCCCTGAAGAAGTACTCCTGGGGTGCGCGGCTCCGTGTCGTGACTGGCGCCCCTTCGGGCGGCTGTGCGGGGCGCTCATTTCAGCAGCCCGGCGAAATCGAGAATTGTGTCCATGAAATCGGCGAAGCGCGTGAAGCTGTGGTCGCCGCCCGGCAGCAGCACCTGCCGGCAGCCGGCGTACTTCGCCACGGCCTGGCGGTAGTCGAGCGTCTCGTCGCCTTCTTCGACCAGCAGCAGGACCTCCTCTGGCCGCGACAGCCGCGGCACCTCCATAGCGCGCAGTGCGTCGATGTACTCGGCGCGGAATTCGAAGGTCTCACCGGTGTACATGTTGGTCTGCGGCCCGACGAATTCGGCGAGGGAGAGATGCGCCACCACCGCCGGATTGATCAGCACCGCACGCAGGCCGTGCTTTTGCGCCAGGTACGTGGCGTAGTAGCCGCCGAGCGAACTGCCCACCACCGTCACCGGCGCCATCGCGGCCGCGATGGCAATTTCCGCAAGCGCAATGGCCGCACGCGGCGAGACCGGTAGTTGCTCGCACCAGAACAGATGGCCCAGGCCGCGCGCTTCCATGTGCGCTTTCAGTCGTTGCGCCTTGTTCGACTGCGGCGATGAGCGGAAGCCGTGGAGATAGACGATCAAGGGTGGCTCCAGTCGACCACGCCCGAATACGCCGTGCCGAGGACGACGAAGCCGAAGGCGATGCGGTACCAGGCGAAGACCGTGAAGTCGTGCGTGCTGATGTAGCGCAACAGCCAGCGCACGCAGAAAAAGGCGGATATGAAGGCGGAGACGAAACCGACCGCCCACATGCCCAGATCGTCCGGGTTGAGCAGCGCCCGTTCCTGCCACAACTGGTAGGCAGTGGCGGCAAACAGGGTCGGGATGGCAAGAAAGAAGGAGAACTCGGTCGCTGCCCGGCGCGACAGGCCGAAAAACAGGCCACCGATGATAGTGGCGCCCGAACGCGAAGTACCCGGGATCAGGGCGAAGGCCTGGGCGCAGCCGAGCTTGAGGGCATCCCGCCAGGTCAGCTGGTCCACCGACTCGAAGCGTATGACATGCTGGCGCCGTTCCGCCCACAGAATGAAGAGTCCGCCGGCAACGAAAGCCAGCGCAACAGGAACCGGCTGGAACAGATGCGCCTTGATGGTCTTGTGGAAGAGCAGGCCAAGCAGCGCCAGCGGCAGGAAAGCCACAGCCAGGTTGAAGATGAAGCGGCGAGCGGCGGCATCCTCCGGCAGACCACGCGCCACCGCACCGATTTTGCCGCGATATTCCCAGCAGACCGCGAGGATGGCACCAGCCTGGATGACGATTTCGAACAGCTTGCCGCGCTCGTCGTTGAAACCGAGCAGATCGCCAGCCAGGATCAGGTGGCCCGTGGAAGAGATCGGCAGGAATTCGGTGAGGCCTTCGACAATGCCGAGGATGAGGGCGTGTAGCAGAAGGGTCCAGTCCATAGGGCGGCGATGGTAGCATGAGCCTGTTCCATCCCGTCAGGACGGCCATGGCCATCGACATACCGCGGGAACTCATCGACAAGCTGGCGCAGGCCCGCCGCGTGGCCGTGCTCACCGGTGCCGGCATCTCCGCCGAGTCGGGCATCCCGACCTTCCGCGATGCACTGAGCGGATTGTGGGCCAACTACGATCCGCTGAAGTTGGCTACGCCGGAAGGCTTCGTGCGCGATCCCAAGCTGGTGTGGGAATGGTATGCCGCGCGGCGCACCCGCATTGCCAGCTTGCAGCCCAATCCCGGCCACGCCGCATTGGCCGCGCTCGAGCGGCGCTTTGAGCAATTCACGCTGGTGACGCAGAATATCGACAGCCTGCACCAGCGCGCTGGCTCCCACGAAGTGGTGGAACTGCACGGCAACCTGATGCGGGTAAAGTGCTCTCGCGAGCAGGTCGTCGTCAGTAGCTTTGCGGAGGACGAGTCGCCGCCGCGCTGCCACTGCGGCGCCTACCTGCGTCCCGACGTCGTCTGGTTCGGCGAAATGCTGCCGGTGGATGCCCTGGCACGGGCAGAAGAGGCCGCCGAGCATTGCGAGGTGTTTCTCAGCATCGGCACCTCGGCACAGGTTTACCCCGCGGCAGAACTGCCGTTGCGTGCCCTGTCGGCCGGCGCCACGGTGATCGAAATCAATCCGGAAAGTACCTCTTTGACGCGTCACGCTCACTTTTCGCTGCACGCCGCATCGGGCATCGTGCTGCCGCAACTGCTCGAACGCCTGAACGCCGCTAGCGCTTGAACAGCCCCTTCAGGCCGCCCTCGAGTTTGTCTCCCACCTTTGACTTGACCTTCTCTTCGACCTTGGCCTTGGCAGCCTCCGCCACCAGACCGCCGAACTCGATCTTGTAAGCCAACTTGTCGAAGGGGCCGCTCACCCGCACCGGCACGGTAAGACCCTTGAGGTGCTCAAGCTCCCTGCCACCCTGACCGCCGGTAGTATTCACCACGCTGGCCTTGGCAAGGTAGTCCATGCGCTCTTCGCCGATGTCGATGTCGCCGGCACCGCCGAGGCGGATGAAGGGCGACTTCATGCTGAGATCGTCGTTGTGCGCCACCCCGCCGGCGATGCGGAAGGAGGCCGACAGCTCGGAAAAATCCGTTTTCTCCGCCTGCTTCGCCTGTTGCACGGCATCCTTGCGGCCGGAGAACAGCGCCTTGGATTCGCGGAAGGTCTTCGCCAGGTTGATGCCCTTGATGGCACCGTCCTTGAGGGCCAGGCTGGCCGTGCCGCTGAGGGCCTTCTTCATGGCGGCAACGCTCGTGCCGCCGGACGCCACGTCCAGCATGACGTTGCCGCGCCCCTCCAGCACGTCCTTGTCGAGTGCATCCTTCATGAGGGGGTTGATGTTGACATTGGCGAGCGTCTGCTTCAGCCCAACCTGATGGTTGTTGGCGTTAACCGTCAACGCACCGGAGAGCGTGCCATCGTAGAGGTTCGCCGAGAGCGGCGCGATGTCGAGCCTGCCGTTGGCGGCCTTGATCTCCAGGCGCACATTGGCGGCCTTGACGTTCGACACCTGCAGCTGGCCGATCTTGACGACGCCGCTGGCGTTCAGCCCCTTGATGCCCGAGAAGTCGAGCGGCTTTTCCGGCGCCTTCTCCCCCGCCGACTGCGCCGCTGCAGCGGCGGGCTTGGGCGGCAGGTACTTGTCCACGTTGAGCTTGTCGATGTCGATGTCGAAACCCAGCGCCAGCGGACTGAAGCGTGAGACATTCACCTTGGCCGCGATTTTGCTCTCGTCGAACTGGGTGCTGGCATGCAGGGCCACGGTCTGTGCGTCGATGTCGGCACGCACGCCGCCGACGAGCGGCAGCCTGACGCTCTTCATCGGCATCTGTGGATTGGCCACATTCAATTCGCCGCTGAGGGCCGGCAATTCCATGGTCTGTTTCTCCATGTTGGCGGATAGCGCCGAAGACAGATTGCCCTTCACTGTCGTCTCTCCCTGCCGCGCATCGAGATCGAGCACCAGCTTGCCGACCTGCAGCGACTGACTTTTGCCCTCCACGTCGGAGAGCGCGATTTTCGCATCGACAGCGCGCTCGGCGCCCGCCAGTTTGATCGCGGCATTGACCGACGCGCCGCTCGCCTTGTCCGCCATCAGGGCCAGCGTCGGCGCCTCCAGCTTCGCTTCAAAGGCATCGCCCGCTGCCTTGCCCTTCGCCGTCAGCAGCAACTTTTCCACCGCAAGCTCGTTCGCCCCGGTCAGTTGCAGGGCGGCCGCGGCCAGCGTCAGATCCAGCGACTTCATCTCGGCCAGGTCGCCCGTCAGGCGCACGGCCAGCTGGGTGCCGCCGTAGCTCTTCCGCTCGAGGTCGTAGCGGTACTGGCCGGCAGCCTTCAGCGCTGCCGCCATGTGCGGCTTACTGCCCACCAGCGTCGCCGACAGGTCGAATGTGTCCGTCGCCGCATTCGCCAGTCGCCCTGTTGCCAGGTTCAGGGACGAGACCACCAGTTCCTGGCCGGCTTTCTCGTCGCGCCAGGTGAGTTCGCCGTTGGTAAACTTCACGCCGGCGATGTCGAAGCGGGTCGGCGGCTCTTTGTCATCCTTGGACAATAGATCGTCGATGTTCAGGTGGCCGTCCTTGAAGCGCACCAGCTGCGCCTTGAGGCCGTCGATCTCGACAGTATCCACCACCACCTGTTTCGACAGCAGCGGCATCAGCCGCAGTGAAATGCGGGCGCTGCCGATCGAAGCAAACACCTGCTCGCTCTTGTATTCGGACAGCGTCGCCTTGCCCAGTTTCACAGCAATGGCCGGGAACAGCGACAGCGACAGATCGCCTTCGATTTTCAAGCTGCGGTTCTTCTTCTCCTGCACCAGCTGCGTAATCTCGCCCTTCCATTTGTTGGCATCGAAAGTCGCCAGGACGAAGGCCGCAACGGCGGCCAGCAGGGCCACCAGTCCACCGAGGACAAAGGCTGTGATTTTGACGGCTCTCATGAATGCACTCCGATCGAGACAGGCAGTAAACGGATTCAGGTTAGCAGAGAACCCAGTCCATCACTATCGAGCTACGGATAAAGCGTATTGCGCGACGCGACGATTCCCGCGACACTTGCACTTCCGCCAACTCCGTCAAGAAAGGAATGCACATGAGCATCATCAGCGAATTCAAGGAGTTCGCCATGAAGGGCAATGTCGTCGATCTGGCGGTCGGCGTCATCATCGGTGGCGCCTTCGGCAAGATCGTCGAGTCCTTCGTCAAGGATGTGGTGATGCCCATGCTCGGGCGCATGCTCGGCGGCGTCGACTTCAAGCACCTCTACCTGAATCTCGGCGACAAGACCTTCGAGACACTGGACGCTGCCGAGAAGGCCGGCGCACCCATCGTCAAGTACGGCGCCTTCATCAACAGCGTGGTCGATTTCGTCATCATCGCCTTCGCCATCTTCATGGCCATCAAGTTCATGAATCGTCTCAAGCGCAGCGAAACCGCCGCCGTCGAGCCGGCCGCACCGGCGACGCGCGAGTGTCCGCACTGCCTATCGACAATCCCGCTCAAGGCGACGCGCTGCGGCCACTGCACCTCGCAACTGCAATAAAGACTATCGCAACCTATATTACTTTTGGGATACAATCGCCCCAGTCCATTTGGAGGGGCGATGGGGTCGGAAGAACTGGAAAACCTGTTGCGTGAATCGATTTACTTCCGCAGTGTGCTGGCGGACCTGTTCCGCTCCACCGAGCAAACCGTGGCGATTGTCATCGCCGCCGTGGCGCGCCAGATCGACGCCGGGCAGCTAGCGGCGGATATCCTGGCTTTGCAGCAGGAGGCCGCCCTCGATGAATCCAGCCCGACGCGTGATCATTTCCTGTATACGCTTCGCAGCCGGCTCCGTCCGCCTAGTACGGGCTGACCGCCCGCTCGGACCGCTGCCGCAATCGCGGCAACATTCACATCGCTCGCGCTGCGGAACAACAATCGGGCAAAATTAAGCTTGCGGAATCTGCTGCACGGGCGTGCAGTTTGATGGAGAATTTGGCGCGCCCGAGACGATTCGAACGTCCGACCCCTGCCTTCGGAGGAAAATAACCATTAGCTATATAAATCGTTTTGGCAATGCTTAAAACGTTTTAATCTGTTGTATATATAGATATTGTACTGTGACAATTTAATATTACCAACAACGATCAACTACATTTCCTATCAAATGATCACATTTTAGTAGATTAAAGATCGATTGATCCATATGACTACTGCTCGCCATCAGGCACAATGGCGACGTGGGGCAGCGAGACCAAATCTTATTAACACACCAAACCTCGGCAAGGTTTTCTCTGTTATCGGACCGCCCAGCCGATGAGATTGAACTTGCTCTCCGAACTATCGGCTATCTAGAAGTAGTTCCAAGTCTC
>JADFDU010000053.1 GCA_018262775.1 Rhodocyclaceae bacterium | reverse complement strand
TGTCCGATCACTCAGATCGGCTGCATTCACACTACCGTTTTGTAACCTTTGACAAAGGAGTTGATCTGGCGATGGTGCGGGGTGCCGAGCAGAGGCATCTGCTGGTACTCGAATAACACACAGGCGGCCGAATAGGGCCCCTGTATGACGGCATCTTGCCCAAGCCGATAATATCGTGCTAAATTCCCATCCGTTCAACAGTTGAACGGATATCCGTGACCCCCAGGGAAGCCGCCCACTACCAGGTTCTCCGCCTGATCGAGGAACAGCCCGCGATCAGCCAGCGCGAGCTTGCGCGCACCTTGGGCGTGAGCCTCGGCAAGACCCACTACCTGCTCAAGGCCCTGCTCGACAAGGGCCTGGTCAAGGCCGACAACTTCCGCCGCAGCGACAACAAGCTGGCCTACGCCTACCTGCTCACGCCGAGCGGCATCACCGCCAAGCTGGATCTGACGCGCGCCTTCCTGCGCTTGAAGGAGGGCGAATACCGGGCCGCGCATGAGGAAATTGTGCGGCTGCGGCTGGAGCTTGACGCCGCTGCACCGCCAAACGCACCCGTAGGTCGGGCTTCAGCCCGATGACCGCAGGAAATCCCCGTGGGACAAAACAACCCATGAATGCCACCCCAACCGTCGCCGTCGCTGGCCTGAACTACGTCAGCCTCCCCCACGACGGTAGTGCTTTTTTGGCCGGCAGCAGAAACTGCTCTATAATCAAGAACAGTCGTTCTATAAACAAGTACGATATGGAATCTGCTGCCGCTGTCCTTTTCGGAAAATCGCGCCAGGCCGTCCTGGCACTGCTGTTCGACCAGCCGGAGCGAAGCTTCTACCTTCGCGAACTCGCACGGCTAATCTCCATCAGCACCGGCGCCCTGCAGCATGAGTTGAACCAATTGCTGAAGGCCGACCTTGTCGAGCGCACCCGGGACGGCAACCGCGTCATCTACCGGGCCAACACGCTCCACCCGATTTTTCCGGAACTTCAGTCCATCGTCCGCAAGACCTGCGGAATCCCGGCGCAGCTGCAGGCGTGCCTGTCCCCATTTGCCGGGCAGATCGCATTCGCGACGATTTATGGGTCCTTCGCCAAGGGAACGGATCACGCGCGAAGCGATGTAGACCTGCTGATCGTGGGCGACATCGGGCTTGAACAAGCGGTTTCGGCCGTGGCGCCGGTCGAAGCGCGGATCGGCAGGGAAATCAGCGTCCGCCTGATTTCAGCACCCGAATATCGCAAGCGGCGAGATCGGGACGATCCCTTCCTTGCCGGCGTCATGTCCGGGAAGCATGTCCCGATCCTGGGCGGTTCCGATGACGCTTGAGAATCTCATCGGCAAGGGCCTCGTGCGCGAGCCGGCCAACGCAGAGGAAATGCGCCGCTTTCTCGCGAAGATCGAAACCAAGCTGGCCGATGCCAACGCCACTGTCGTCAGTCTGGACAGCCGTTTTGATCTTGCCTATGAAGCGCTGCTGCAAATCGGCCTGGCTGCGTTGCGTGCAAACGGCCTGCGCCCGGATTCCCGCGGCGGCCACCATGTCATGGCCCTGCAGACGCTCAATACAAGCATCGGCTACCCGCGCGACAAGCTTCGGTTGCTGGACGAATTCCGCCGCCAGCGGGCGGCAGGGCTCTACGACGGCACGTTTCAGCCTTCTGAGGTCGAAGTGAGCAGCCTGATTGCCACCGTCGTTTCGCTCAAGTCGTATTTCGAATCATGGCTGCGCACGCAGCACCCGGAGTTCATCATATGAGTCCGCAACCCCGGTACCCGGTCGTCGCCGTCGTCGGCCTGGGCTATGTCGGCCTACCGCTCGCTGTTGCCTTCGGCAAGAAATTCCGCACTATCGGCTACGACCTCTCCGGGAAGAAGATCGCCGACTACTGCCGCCACATCGATCCGACCGGCGAGGTGAGCAGCGACGAACTGCGTGCCGCCGCCGGACTCGAGTGCACCGCTGACCCGCGCCGTCTCGCGGAGGCTGACTTTGTCATCGTCGCCGTGCCCACGCCCGTCGATGCCGCGCGCAGGCCCGACCTGGGATTGTTGATCGCCGCCGCCGAAACCGTAGGCGCCCATCTCAAACGCGGCGCCACCGTGATCTTCGAATCGACCGTCTACCCCGGCGCCACCGAGGAAGTCTGCATCCCCGTGCTGGAACGCGCTTCGGGCATGCACTGGGCCTGCTCCACTTTACCGCGTGCGGTAAAGGGCCCAACCCATTCCCCCTCTCCCCTGGGGGGAGAGGGCAGGGGTGAGGGGGAAACATTCCACGTCGGCTATTCACCCGAGCGCATCAACCCCGGCGACCGCGAACACAGCTTCGCCCGCGTCGTCAAGGTCGTCTCGGGCGACAGCCCGGACACGCTGGAGCGCGTCGCCGCCCTTTACGGCGAAGTTGTCGAGGCCGGCGTGCATCGAACTTCGAGCATTATGGTGGCCGAGGCGGCCAAGGTCATCGAGAACACCCAGCGCGACCTTAACATCGCCCTCATGAACGAGCTGGCCATCATCTTCGGCAAGCTCGGCATCGATACCAACGAAGTCCTCGAAGCCGCCGGCACCAAGTGGAATTTTCTCAAGTTCAAGCCGGGCCTGGTCGGCGGCCATTGCATTGGCGTCGATCCCTACTACCTGACCTACAAGGCCGAGACGCTCGGCTACCACCCGCAGGTGATCCTCGCCGGCCGCCGCATCAACGACGGCATGGGCAAGTTCGTCGCCGATCAGGTGATCAAGCTGATGGCGCAATCGGGCCGCCCCCTCGCCGGTGCCCGCGCCGTGGTGCTGGGACTGACTTTCAAGGAAAACTGCCCGGATCTGCGCAACTCGCGCGTGCCGGACATCGTGCGCGAGCTGGAGGGCTTCGGTGTCGAGGTGACCGTGCATGACCCCCTGGCCGATGCGGAAGAGGCGCTGCGCGAGTACGGGATCCGCCTCATGGCATGGGATGCGCTTCCGCAGGCGGATGCCCTAGTTGTCGCCGTCGCACACGATTCACTGATCTCGCTCGGCACCGAAAGAATGGCGACGTTGCTCAAGCCGGGCGGCGTCGCCGCCGACGTCAAAG
>JADFDU010000052.1 GCA_018262775.1 Rhodocyclaceae bacterium | reverse complement strand
AAGTACCGCGGCGATTTCGAGCAGCGCTTGAAGGCTGTGCTCAAGCAACTGGTCGACAATCACCACGCCATTCTCTTCATCGACGAGATCCACACCCTGATCGGCGCCGGCGCCGCCTCCGGTGGTACACTGGACGCCTCCAATCTGCTCAAACCTGCACTCGCCTCCGGCCAGATGAAGTGCATCGGCGCGACAACCTACACCGAGTACCGCGGCGTCTTCGAAAAAGACCACGCACTGTCGCGACGCTTCCAGAAGATCGACGTCAATGAACCCTCAGTCGAAGAGACCGTGTCGATCCTCAAGGGCCTGAAGACGCGCTTTGAGCAGCATCACAGCGTGAAATATTCCGCCCAGGCCATTTCTAGCGCCGCCGAACTTTCCGCCCGCTACATCGGCGATCGCCATCTGCCGGACAAGGCCATCGACGTCATCGACGAGGCCGGCGCCGCCCAGCGCATCCTGCCGAAGTCGAAGCAGAAGAAAGTCATCGGCAAGACGGAGATCGAGGATATCGTCGCCAAGATCGCCCGTGTGCCCTCGCAGCACGTCTCGTCAGACGATCGCACGGCCCTGAAGAATCTCGACCGCGACCTGAAGACCGTCGTGTTTGGGCAGGACAGAGCCATCGAGGCGCTGGCCAAGGCGATCAAGATGTCGCGCTCCGGCTTGGGCAATCCGTCGAAGCCGATCGGCAGCTTTCTCTTTTCCGGACCGACCGGCGTCGGCAAGACCGAAGTCGCCCGCCAGCTTGCCTACTGCATGGGGATCGAACTGGTGCGCTTCGATATGTCCGAATACATGGAACGGCACGCCGTCTCGCGCCTGATTGGCGCACCGCCGGGCTACGTCGGCTTCGACCAGGGCGGCCAACTCACCGAGGCCATCACCAAGAAGCCGCACACCGTGTTGCTGCTCGACGAGATCGAGAAAGCGCACCCGGACATCTATAACATCCTGCTGCAGGTGATGGATCACGGTACGCTGACCGACAACAATGGGCGCCAGACCGACTTTCGCCACGTGGTCATCGTCATGACCACAAATGCCGGTGCCGAGATGCTGCAAAAGGGCGGCATCGGCTTCTCGAACTCACGCGTGGCAGGCGACGAGATGGCCGAAATCAAGCGCATGTTCTCGCCGGAATTCCGCAACCGGCTTGATGCCATCATCTCTTTCGCCGCGCTCGACCACGAGGTGATTCTGCGTGTGGTGGACAAGTTTCTCATGCAACTGGAAGTCCAATTGCATGAGAAGAAGGTCGAGGCCATATTCACTGACAAGCTCAAGGAGTGGCTGTCGGAGGCGGGATTCGATCCACTCATGGGCGCTCGTCCCATGGCGCGCCTGATCCAGGACACCATCCGCGCTGCGCTCGCCGATGAATTACTCTTCGGCAGGCTCGCAAATGGCGGTCGCGTCACCATCGACCTGGACGGCGAGAGAAAAGTGCAACTGCTTTTCGATGAAATAGCCGAACCCGTCGCCTGATTCCCATCGCACTTTTGCCGCGGCGGCTGAAATGCCGCCGTTTTATTTTTGGAGCTCCAAATGGATTACTACACCGCCGATCTCTGCGACAAATACGAAGATCAGGTGCGTGCCGGGCGGATACGCATACTCGAGCCGATGCTGGTCGCCTATGGGGGCCGTAACGTCTTCAACGGCCGCATTACCACCCTCAAATTGTTCGAAGACAACACGCTGGTGCGCAAGGCTCTCGAAGCGCCCGGCGACGGCCGTGTACTCGTCATTGACGGCGGCGGCAGCTTGCGCTGCGCCTTGGTGGGCGATCAACTGGCGCAGCTCGGTGCGCAAAACGGCTGGGGGGGCATCATCGTATACGGCTGCATCCGCGATTCCCACGCCATCAACGCAATGGATATTGGCGTCCTGGCACTGGACTCCCACCCGCTGAAAAGCATCAAGAAGAATACCGGCGAGGCAGGCCTTGACGTGAGTTTTGGCGGCATCACGTTCGTCCCGGGCTACTATCTGTATGCCGACGACGATGGCGTCCTGGTCTCACCCAGCGAACTACTTCTATGACGTCAATTCCGGATAGCGAGAGAAATATCTTTGTTGCGACGCAATAAGATTTTCTTTCCACTGAATGAATTACATTTCATATTACGATAAATACTTTACAACATACTGTTTAATAACAAAAAATTAATTATATATAAGACTTGATTTTAAGTTGTTGCTTCGCAGAAATCCTTCTATACTCCAAATCTGACGTACACGGCCCGGCAAACCGCCTGATCCGCGTCCGTAATGGCAGGATACCCACCCCATTCCGCCAATCGGTTTGCCAGACGGATCTCTGGCCACCCTGCGAACAGGTGTTGCGCCATATGCCTGTGAGGCGTAACGCAACACGAGGCCTGACCCGCCATCCGGCGGAACAGGGCCTCACTCAAACATCCAAGCATTGACGAAAAGGACTGCGATGAACAACGAACTCGAAGTTGCCAAGCTGAAAAAAGAATGGGCCGAGAACCCACGCTGGAAGAACATCAAGCGCGGCTATACCGCGGAGGACGTCATCCGTCTGCGCGGCTCCCTGCACATCGAGCACACCCTCGCCCGTCGCGGTGCCGAAAAACTGTGGGAACTGGTCAATAGCGAGCCCCTCGTCAACGCCCTGGGCGCACTCACAGGCAATCAGGCCATGCAGCAGGTCAAGGCCGGCCTCAAGGCCATCTACCTCTCCGGCTGGCAAGTCGCGGGGGACGCCAACATTGCCGGCGAGATGTATCCCGACCAGTCGCTCTACCCGGCCAACTCCGTGCCGCTGGTGGTCAAGCGCATCAACAACACCTTCCAGCGCTGCGACCAGATCCAGTGGTCCGAGGGCAAGCGCCCCGGCGACGAAGGCTACCTGGACTATTACGCCCCGATCGTCGCCGACGCCGAAGCCGGTTTCGGCGGCGTGCTCAACGCCTTCGAACTGATGAAGGCCATGATCGAGGCCGGCGCCGCCGGCGTACACTGGGAAGACCAGCTCGCCTCCGTGAAAAAATGCGGCCATATGGGCGGCAAGGTTCTCGTACCCTCACGCGAAGCCGTCGCCAAACTGGTTGCCGCGCGCCTCGCTGCCGACGTCATGGGCGTACCGACCTTGCTCATTGCCCGCACCGACGCCGAAGCCGCCGACCTGCTGACCTCCGATGTCGACGCCAATGACACCCCGTTTTGCACTGGCGAGCGCACCGTCGAGGGCTTCTACAAGACCAAAGCGGGCCTTGACCAGGCCATCTCGCGCGGTCTTGCCTACGCGCCCTGGGCCGATCTGGTGTGGTGCGAGACCGGCAAGCCGGATCTCGAATTCGCGAGGAAGTTTGCCGAGGCCATCCACAAGCAGTTCCCCGGCAAGTTGCTTGCCTACAACTGCTCGCCCTCCTTCAACTGGAAGAAGAATCTGGACGACACCACCATCGCCAAGTTCCAGAAGGAACTGGGCGCCATGGGCTACAAGTTCCAGTTCATCACCCTGGCCGGCTTCCACAGCCTCAACTACTCGATGTTCAACCTGGCCCACGGCTACGCCCGCAATCAGATGAGCGCCTTTGTCGAATTGCAGGAAGCGGAGTTCGCCGCTGCCGAGAAGGGCTTCACCGCAGTCAAGCACCAGCGTGAAGTCGGCACCGGCTACTTCGATGCCGTCACCACGACCATCGAGCGCGATGCCTCCACTGCCGCCCTCAAGGGTTCGACGGAAGACGAGCAGTTCTTCGACAAAAAAGCTGCCAGCCACTAAGAGCTCGATTTGCTTCAGGAAAAAGCCACTCTCCGGAGTGGCTTTTTTTCCGCGGGCAACATGACGCCTGAAAGGAATCCCAATTAGCAAATTCCTGATTGTTCTAGCCCTGGCACTCGGCGCGACAATTCCTGCTTTGGCCGGCACACTCGCCTGCCCCGACCCCGCCGCCCGGTTCAGGCATCGCGCAATCGGGTGAGCGCACGATCGGCGGCCGTATCGAAAACCGAGCGCGAGGATTCGATCTTGGCGCGCGCCTCGCGCAGCTGTTGTTCGATCACCGCCGGCGCAATCGCTACGGCGTAACCCCAGTCCGGATTGAAAAGCAGGACGCCGCCAAATTGCGGGCTGAGCCAGCACGCCAGCCCGCACAGGGTCTCGCCATCAGCCATCGTAAACTGCAGCCAACTGCCCGCCTGTACGGGAGCATCCGGACCACGCCAGGCAGCGGCCGACGGGTCGGCGAGGGATAGTGTCTTCAGTAGCCGGCCGTCGATGTCCAGAATGTCGACAACGATATCGGTCGCGGTCACCGTTCCTGTCGGCGGAGGTGCTGGCGCGGGCGGCGGCGGTACCGCCGTGGCGCCATGCAGGGCGGCGGTTTGCAGGGTGAAAAAAGCATCGAAGAATGGCGCACGCGCCTCGGCCGGCTCATCGATGCGGTCGAGGCCGTCGTTGATGCGCTGGAGCAGGTGCGGTAGCATGCCGGCCAGACTTTTGCGCTCCTCCGGACTTTGCTTGGGCTGCGTACTCCATAGCAGATCGGCGATGGTGGCGTGGTCCCTCTGCCAGGCGTGACCGGCTTCGCCGCCTTCGAGGCACGCCGCCTCCATCACGCGCAACCAGTGATGCTGGAGGAAATCAAGGATTGCCGGCGCCACGCCCTGCTCCTCAATGGCCCGCAGCCAGCGCCGGGCGGCCAGGGCGGCCTGGTCACGGCGTTCCTTGTCCTTCAGCAGCGAGATATAGGGTTGGGCCGCGGCAATGACGTCGCGGTCGCGGTCGGCGATCAGGGCATCGAGGTCAGCGAGCGGTGCGTCGAGGATAGCGAGCGGTGCGTCGAGGACAGCCGAGTCGCCATGCAGCTTTTCCGCAACCGTGCCGGCCAGCTGCCACAGCCGCATGGATACCGGGTGGGCACGGCCGATATCGCGCGGCAGGCCCACTGCAGCGCGCGCCATGCCGTCTATCAGTCGACGGGCCGGGTGGCTGACATCGGAAAACAGGGTTGCATCAAAGAGCGCCAGCTTGAGCAAGGGGATCTGCAGGCGGCCGATGGCCGTCTTGACAGTGTCAGGTAGTTCCCATGTCTCGAAAATCGCCTCAAAAATCAGCGACAGGGTGTCCAGTGCGACGGCTTCCGGCTGGCCCAGCGCAACGCCGAGGTCGGTGGACTTGAGGGTGCGCGGCGGCGGGACTTCTGCGTCGGCTGGCGCCGCACCGCCAGCGCTGCTGCCCGCGCCGGACAGCTCGAGTTGATCGAGGCGCTCGGCCAGTTGCCTGAGCATGACCAGGGTCGCTGCACCGAGCGCCATGTTGTCGCCTGCGCCTCCGGCAAAGCCGGTCGCCAAGCCGCTGCCACCTCCACCGACCCCACCGACTCCGACTCCGCCACCGTCCCCGCCACCTGCAACGGTGCTGCCAGTTTGCCGATTCAGCAATTCCTGCAGCGCAGCGAACGGATCGGCTGCGCCATTGGCACCGCCCGACGCGGCGCGCGGGCCGGTAGGCCGCGTCCCGCCTGCGGACACGATCTGTGTCTGCGCCAGCTCGACCTTGCGGCTGGCGAGCAGCTCGTTCAATTCGGCGTAGATACCGGGCAGCCGCTGCAGCAGCTGCTCCTCGAGTACGGCCAGCCGCTCGATGCTGCCCTCGACGCCGACATTGTCGGCCTTGCAAACGGCCCACAGCCCGGGGCCGATGGTCTCGGGGCCGACGGGGTTTTCCGACGGTGCCAGATCCGTGCGGCGCAGAAGGGTCATGTAGCGCAGATGCACCCGCCACAGGTCATTACCGCCGGCCGCGGCGAGTCGGCGGGTAATTTCACCGATGCGAATTTCGAGTTCTAGGTCGCTGTCACACATCAGAGTGATGCGCGATGCGGTGAGGCCGTGCGTCTGGTCGAAGCCGCCACGCTGTTTCGCCGCCACCAGTTCGTCGTAGCTCTCGCCAATGGCCTTTGTAAACGCTCTAAGTGCGGCGGGTGAATCGATGCCGGACTCGCGGACGGCTTCGACAAGGCGCTGCTGAAACAGCTCGCGGCAGTCGCGCAGAACGAAGAACGGGTCTTTGGCTTCGCTATCGGGCGGCAAATTAGTCGCGGTATTCATGGCGGTTGTCGGGCAGGTATCCGGGCCGATCGCGGCCCGTGGATCGAACGACTGACGAATCTTAGCAGGGCCACACCGCGCGCGGTCATATGGATCGCCGGTTACGGTCGGCCAGCGGCGCGGTCGCTTTTACAAAAACCGGTCGAGCAGCTTGCGGCTGGCGCCGTCGAGCTGGTTGATGTCACGCACGAGAAAGTGAATGCCGTGGCTGTCCTCGATCAGCAGGCCAGTCTTGCCGAGACGGCGGATGAATTCCTCGCCCCACAGCACCAGGTTCGTCTCGCCACGATCGGTGTCGACCTGCCAGGTGCTCGGCGTAGCGAAGCTGGAGACCATGCGAATCCGGCTTATCTCCGGCATGAACTCGCGCCGGCGCAACTCTTCCTCGATCAGTTGCCGCTGAGCGTCGGGTAGGTCTGCGAGGCGCTCGATCCAGCCGGCCTCGTGCCCATCCGGGCCGAGCAGCGAAATGCCTTCAGCGGGTGCATCGATGGGAAAGGCGCGCACCGGCACGACACCCTCACAGAAGCCACCATCGGCGGCGATGAGCACCAGACGGCCGAAGGCATTGCGCGCCAGGTGGAAGTCGGTTCCTGTCATTGCCCTTTTGCCTTGTGTTCCACGCGCGGCATCTCGACGTCCATCTCCTCGACATCGACATTGCGCGCCTGCGCCTGATAGAGGCGGTAGTAGGCGCCTTCGCTTGCCATCAGTTCATCGTGGTTGCCGACTTCGACGATACGGCCGCGGTCCATCACCACCAGACGGTCGGCCTTGCGCAATGTAGACAAGCGGTGGGCGATGGCGATGGTCGTACGCCCGCGCACCAGGTTGTCGAGTGCTTTCTGGATTTCCTTTTCCGTCTCGGTATCCACAGACGAGGTGGCCTCGTCAAGCATGAGGATGCGCGGATCGATGAGCAGCGCGCGGGCGATGGAGATACGCTGGCGTTCTCCGCCGGAGAGCCCCTGGCCACGTTCGCCGACCAGCGAATCGTAGCCCTGCGGCAGACGCAGGATGAACTCATGGGCATGCGCGGCGCGGGCGGCAGCGACGACCTCCCGGCGCGTAGCGTCCGGCTTGCCGTAGGCGATGTTGTCGGCGATGGTGCCGAAGAAAAGGAAGGGCTCCTGCAGCACTAGGCCGATGTTGCGGCGGTAATCGGCTACAGCCAGCTGGCGGATGTCGGCACCGTCGAGGCGGATGGCGCCCTCCGTCACGTCGTAGAAGCGGCAGATGAGGTTCACCAGCGTGGTCTTGCCGGAACCGCTGTGCCCGACCAGGCCGATCATCTCGCCCGGTTCGATGATGAGATCGACACCGCGCAGCACCGAGCGGTTGCCGTAGCGGAAGGCGACGTCGCGCAGCTCGATGCGGCCCTTCACCTCCGGCAAGCGCAGCGGATTGGCCGGCTCGGGCACGCTCGAGACGTGGTCGAGGATGTCGAACAAGCGCTTGGCACCGGCAGCAGCCCGCTGCGTGGTGGACACGATGCGGCTCATGGAATCCAGCCGCGTGTAGAAGCGCGTGATGTAGGCGAGGAAGGCCGTCAGTACGCCCACCGTGATCTGGTCCTCCGACACCTGCCAGATGCCGAAGGCCCACACCACCAGCAGGCCGATCTCGGTGAGCAGGGTCACCGTCGGCGAGAACAGCGACCAGATGCGGTTCACGCGGTCATTCACCGTCAGGTTGATGGCGTTGGCGGCGCGGAAGCGCTGGGTCTCGCGGCGCTCCTGGGCAAAGGCCTTGACAACGCGCACGCCGGGAATGGTGTCAGCCAGCACGTTGGAGATTTCCGACCAGATGCGGTCGGCCTTCTCGAAGCCGTTGCGCAAACGGTCGCGCACCAACTGAATCATCCAGGCGATGAAGGGTAGCGGCAGCAGCGTCACCAGCGCCAGCCAGGGGCTGATGGAGAACAGGATGACGGCCGTCATTACGATCATCAGCATGTCAGTGGCGAAGTCGAGCACCTGCACGGAGAGGAACTGGCAGATGCGGTCTGATTCGGAGCCGATGCGCGCCATCAGGTCGCCGGTACGCTTGCCACCGTAGTATTCAAGCGAGAGTTGCATGAGGTGTTCGAAGGTGGTGGTGCGCAGGTCTGCGCCGATGTGCTCCGCTACCAGGGACAGGATGTAGGTGCGCGCCCAGCCCAGACCCCATGCCAGCAGCGCCGCACCGAGCAAGCCCGACAGCAGCAGCATGACCAGATCGACGTCGATGGGCTTGCCGTTCTGGTAGGGAATCAGCACATCGTCCATCAACGGCATGCTTAGGTAGGGCGGCACCATGGCGGCGGCGGTTGATATCAGGGTCAGGGCGAATCCCCAGAACAGTTGCCAGCGATAGGGTTTGGCGAAACGCCCCAGGCGCAGCAGGGTGCGGGGCGACGGCGGAGCGTAAATCTCGCGGGCGCAGATCAGGCATTCCCCCTCCTCGTCCAGCGGCGCGCCACACTTCGGGCAGGCATCTTCTTCCGACCGCTCAACCGGCCAGCCGCTGAGATGGCTTTGCAACTGGCGCTCGAAGGCATCCACCAGCCGCAAAGCAGCCGGATCGCGTCCGATGGTGTAGCGCCAAACACCCAGCCGCGCGGTCGCATCATGCAATTCCAGACTGCCGACCCCGGCATGGTCATGGTGGGCCAGCTGCAGGCCCGAACGGTAGGGCCACTCCTGCCATTCACTCCCCCCCTGCGAGCCAGCCATCAGGCGACGGTCGGTGACGGCCAGCAGACCCTCGGCAAAGCGCAATTCCGGATCCAGATCGATTTCCAGTCCCGCTTCGAGGGTTTCGCCTGCCGCCAGGCGTGATGTCGCGATCACGCGCCATGGCTCGGCCGGGATGGCTGGGCCAAATTTCCGGTTAATCTCTGAAGTCATTGATTTTATAGGATAGCCGCAGGCTCCCCAGGTTGCGGTTGCGGCGCAATACTGGTGATTTCCAAAGAAGTATAGCTTTAGTAACGCGGCTAGGTTACGGGAGGATACAACAGGCTGAAAGCTTTTTTATAGATCAGGTAAACCTAATACGAGATTCCTCGTTATTCACCACAAACACAACACACACCCTGCCGGGGCAACGGCCCTGCAGCAGGGACATATGAAATACAAAGACATCGAATTTCTACGCATTACCCCGCTGCGCGGGCCAAACATCTGGACCTACCGCCCGATCATCGAGGCCTGGGTCGACATCGGCGAACTGGAGGACGCACCCTCCAATAAACTCCCCGGCTTCTACGAACGCCTGTCTTCCTGGCTGCCTTCCCTGATCGAGCACCGCTGCAGTGAAGGCGAGCGCGGCGGATTCCTGCAACGCTTGCGTGAAGGCACCTGGGCTGGCCACATCCTGGAACATGTCACCCTCGAATTGCAGAATCTGGCCGGCCAGCGCACCGGCTTCGGCAAGGCGCGCCAGACCTCGAAGCGCGGCATCTACAAGGTCGTCGTCCGCTCGCGCCAGGAACAGGTGACGCGCGCCTGTCTCGCCGCCGCGCGCGACCTGCTGATGGCCGCCATCAACGACGGGCACTTCGACGTGCCGGGCACCATCGAGAAATTGCGCGAGATGGCCAATTCGCTCTGCCTCGGCCCCAGCACTGCGAGCATTGTCGATGCAGCGACCGAGCGGCGCATCCCCTCGATCCGCCTCAACGAAGGCAATCTGGTGCAACTTGGCTACGGCAGCCGCCAGCGGCGCATCTGGACCGCCGAAACCGACCAGACCAGTGCCATCGCCGAGAGTATTTCCTGCGACAAGGAACTCACCAAGAGTCTGCTAGCCGCCTGCGGGGTGCCGATTCCCGAAGGGCGCATCGTGCATGACGCTGATGAAGCCTGGGACGTCGCGGAGGACATAGGTCTGCCCGTGGTCGTCAAGCCGCGCGACGGCAACCACGGCCGCGGGGTGTCCACCAACCTCATGTCGAAAAAGGATGTCGAAGACGCCTACGCCATCGCCGCCAATGAAGGCAGCGGCGTCATGGTCGAACGCTTCGTGCCCGGCGACGAACACCGACTGCTGGTGGTCGGCGGCCGTGTCGTGGCGGCGGCCAAAGGCGAAACCGCCTGGGTGGTCGGCGATGGCCGCTCGACTGTTTCCGCTTTAATTGGCAAACAGCTCAACAGCGATCCACGCCGCGGCAGCACAGACGATTTCCCGCTCGGTCTGGTCCTGCCTGAAGAGGATGCCGCCGTCGTGCTCGAACTGAAGCGGCAGGGTTTCACGACAGAGTCCGTGCCAGGCAAGGGCAAAAAAGTGCTGATCCAGCGCAACGGCAACGTCGCCAACGACGTCACCGATCTCGTGCACCCGGAGGTCGATGCGATCGTCTCGCTGGCCGCTCGCGTAGTCGGCCTGGACATCGCCGGCATCGACGTCGTCGCCGAGGACATCTCGCGGCCGCTCGAAGAACAGCGCGGCGCGATTGTCGAGGTCAATGCCGGTCCAGGGTTGCACATGCATCTCATGCCGGCAGATGGGCCGCCACGGCCAGTCGGCAAAGCCATCGTCGACAGCCTCTTCCCCGAGGGCGACAACGGCCGCATTCCTGTCATCGGCGTCGCCGGCACGCAAGGCACCACGCTGATCGCCCGGCTCGTCGCCTGGCTCATTCATCTCTCCGGCAAGCATGTCGGGCTGGCCTGCCGTGACGGCCTCTTTCTCGACCGGCGCCAAGTCGAAAAAACCGACAGCGCACACTGGGCTGCCAGCCAGCGCCTGCTCATCAACCGTTCGCTGGAAGCTGCCGTTTTCGAGAACGATGCGGCCATGATTCTCGGTGAAGGCATCGCCTACGATCGCTGCCAGGTCGGCATCGTCACCGATGTGCAGGGCGCCGAATCCCTCGGCGACTTCGACATCCAGGACGTGGAACAGGTATTCCATGTGCTGCGTACGCAGGTCGACATCATCCTGCCGGAAGGTACGGCGGTACTCAATGCGGCGGACCCGATCGTCGCCCGCATGGCGGATCTGTGCGACGGTGAAGTGGTCTTCTATGGCCTCGGCCAGGATCTGCCGGCCATCGCCGCGCACAGGGCCAAGGGCGGTCGCGCCCTTTTCCTGCGCGACAACCGCGTCATGCTGGCCTCCGGTAGCGTGGAAACCCTGCTGGTCGAATTGCCCCGCCTGCCGGCAGGCAACGGCGGAGACGAAGCGACGTGGTTCGAAAGCCTGTTGGCAGGCGTGGGCGCTGCTGCAGTACTGGACATTCCCATCGAGCTGATACGCGTCGGCATCGAGACCTTTGTGCGCGACCAGTATGGCGGCGGCGGCAAAAAGCCGTCGCGCGCCCGTGTGCGCAAGGTCGCCAACCAATAACCGGAAACTGTTTATGGAAATCACCCGTACCCGTGCACTGCGTGGCCCCAATTTGTGGAGCCGCCACACCGCCATCGAGGCGGTGGTGCGATGCGACGAAAACGAATGCTGCCTCGCCAGGCTGCCGGGATTCGAGGACAGGCTGCGCGCCCGTTTTCCGAACATCGGACCAATGCGCACCGTCGGCCAGGAGGGCGAGATCTCATTGGCGCATGCACTGGCCTACGCCGCCCTCGGCCTGCAGGCGCAGGCGGGTTGTCCGGTTGCCTTCACACGGGTGACGCAGACCATCGAGCACTGCGTCTTCCAGGTCGTCATCGAATACACCGAGGAAGCCGTCGGCCGACTGGCGCTCGAGCTGGCCGATCAGCTTTGCGCCGCCGCCCGCACCGAGGAAGCCTTCGACCTGGCCTCTGCTTTGTCCCGCCTGCGCGAACTCGACGAGGACATGCGCCTGGGGCCGAGCACTGGTGCCATCATCCACGCCGCAGTCGCCCGGGGAATTCCCATCCGCCGCCTGACCGAGGGCAGCCTCGTGCATCTCGGCTGGGGCAGCAAGGGCCGCCGCATCCAGGCCGCCGAAATCGACTGCACCAGTGCCATCGCCGAATCCATCGCCCAGGACAAGGACCTCACCAAGCGCCTGCTCGAAGCAGCCGGCGTCCCCGTGCCGCAGGGGCGTCCGGTGGCCGACGCCGAGGATGCCTGGGCCGCCATGCAGGAAATCGGCGCGGCGGTAGTCGTAAAGCCGCAGGACGGCAACCAGGGCAAGGGCGTCACGGTCAACATCGTTTCACGTGACCACCTCATCATCGCCTACAAGGCGGCGCGCGAGATCAGCGAAGAAGTCCTCGTCGAGCGTTTCGTGCCGGGCCACGATTTCCGCATGCTGGTGGTGGGCAGCCGGCTGATCGCCGCAGCGCGGCGCGAGCCGCCGCATATTCTCGGCGACGGTGTGCACACCGTTCGCGAACTGGTGGATCAGGTCAACAGCGACCCGCGCCGTGGCGAAGGCCATGCCACCTCGCTCACCAAGATCCGCTTCGACGAGATTGCTCACGCCCGCCTCGCCGTGCAGAGTTTCACGGCTGACTCGATTCCCGTGCCCGGCACGCGCGTCATCCTGCGCAATAACGCCAACCTGTCCACCGGCGGCACGGCCACCGACGTCACTGATGAAGTGCACCCGGAGGTCGCCGCACGCGTGGTGGCGGCCGCACAGATGATCGGCCTCGACATCTGCGGCGTCGATGTCGTCTGCGAGACCGTGCAACGCCCTCTCGAGGAGCAGGGCGGCGGCATCGTCGAAGTCAACGCCGCACCCGGCTTGCGCATGCACCTCGCCCCCTCCTACGGCAAGGGCCGGGCGGTCGGCGAAGCCGTCATCGCCGACATGTTCCCGGAGGGCGAGGACGGCCGCATCCCGGTAGTGGCAGTAACCGGCACCAACGGCAAGACGACGACGGTGCGCCTGATCGCCCACATGCTCGGCAGCGGCGGCTTGCGTACCGGCATGACCTGCACCGATGGCGTCTATATCGGTGAGCGGCGCATCGACACCGGCGACTGCAGCGGACCGAAGAGCGCGCGCAGCGTGCTGATGCACCCGGACGTGGACGCTGCCGTGCTGGAAACCGCCCGCGGCGGCATGCTGCGCGAAGGCCTGGCCTTCGATCGCTGCAAAGTAGCCGTCGTCACCAACATCGGGGTGGGCGATCACCTCGGCCTGAACTACATCACCACGGTGGAGGATCTGGCTGTAGTCAAGCGCATCATCGTGCAGAACGTCGCGCCGGATGGCATGGCCGTCCTCAATGCGGCCGACCCCTATGTCGTGCGGATGGCGGACAACTGCCCCGGCGCAGTGACCTTCTTCGCTGCCGACCGGCATCATCCGGTGCTGGCTACGCACAAGGCGAAGGGACACCGCGTCGTATATGTCGAAGGCAATGCCATCGTCGCTGCTACAGGCAATACCGTCGTCCAGCGCATTCCGCTGGAAGAGGCGCCGCTGACGCGCAAGGGCACCATCAGTTTCCAGGTCGAAAACGCCATGGCCTCAGTCGCCGCCGGCTGGGCGCTCGACCTGGACTGGGACGCCATTCGCGACGCCCTGCAGACTTTCTCCAGTGATGCCGACACGGCGCCGGGACGCTTCAACGTATTCAACTACCGCGGCGGCACGCTGATCGCGGACTATGGCCACAATCCGGACGCCATCCTGGCTTTGGTCGGTGCCGTCGAGGCCATGCCCTCAGAGCGACGCATGATCGTCATCAGCGGTGCCGGCGACCGGCGCGACGAGGACATCCGCCGCCAGACCGAAATCCTCGGTGATGCCTTCGACGAAGTCATCCTCTACCAGGACCAGTGCCAGCGCGGCCGTGCCGACGGCGAAGTGCTCGCGCTCCTGCGCGAGGGCCTGAAACAAGCCAAGCGCACCACTGCCATCGAAGAGATCAGCGGCGAATTCCTCGCCATCGACACGGCCCTGGCGCGCATTCAGTCGGGCGATCTATGTCTGATACTTATCGACCAAGTCGAGGAAGCGCTCGCACACATCGGCCACCGCCTGGCGGAAGTCTCCATCGAACGTCCTGTCATGCCAAAAGCGCCAATGCAAAATCAGGCAACTGCCAGAAAGATGGCTGCCATCGGTTGACATGCTTCTCAAGGAGCGCGCTTCATGCCGAACAACTCCTGGCGTGCTGTGGAACTGATCGCCACCACTGCCGGATGGGTCAGCCGGCGCTCTACCGAGATCGCGTAAAAGCGTTCGGTTACCGCATCGGTACTGCCGATCGCCACCACCCCATATTGCCGTCGCACTTCTGCGGCAATCGCCGACGGAGCGGCGAAGATGCCGATGCCGGCCTGACCGAAGGCCTTCATCAAGGCGCCATCGTCGAAATCGCCCATTACCTTCGGGCGGACGGAGACACTCTCAAACCATTGCATCAAGCCGGGCCGGACAGCCGCATCCTCACCCGGTAATAGCAGGGGCGCGCCATTCAGGCAGCGCGGAAATCGCGCCTTGTGTCGGCGCGCCAAGGCGGACGTGGCGAAGAACGTAAGTCCGCACTCGCCAAGCAGGTGATTAAATCCGCGGATGCTGAGACCAGCGGGCATCGGGCTGTCGGCAATCACGAGATCCAAGCGGTGGATCGCCAGATCCGCCATGAGGCTGGCGATCTTGCCCTCGCGGCAGACGATGCGCAAGGGTTCTGGCAGGGAGACTGCCGGCTCCAGGAGCCGGTAGGCGACCGATTTGGGCACCGAGTCGACAATGCCCACTCTGAACTGGAGTGGCAGGCCGCCCTCCTGGTGGCGGAGCACCTCCTCAAGCTCTTCGCCGACGGTGAAAATTTCGTCGGCATAACTCAGCACCAGACGACCGGCTTCGCTCAGTTCGAGGCGGCGGCCTACGCGCACAAACAACTTGTAGCCCAGCGCATTTTCAAAGGCACTCAACTGCCCGCTGATGGTTTGCGGCGTCAGGTGCAGCCGTTCGCAGGCGCGCGCGATGCTGCCAGCCTTGGCCACCGTCCAGAAGTAGCGCAAGTGTTTGTAATTCAGCCCACTCATCCGATGTTCATACTTCGTATTTTTCGAACATTATTGTAATTATATTCGATTTTTCAATTTATCCGCCTCCGGTTAGGATGAGCACATCCATTACACGACAGGCATTCAAACCATGAGGATTGATATCCGCGCGAACGGATTCGCCCTGACCGAAGCGTTACGCGACCATGCCGAGCGTCGCCTGCGTTTCGCCCTGACCCGCGCGGACGAGCACGTGCGATGGGTCGCGGTGCATCTGGGCGATGTCAACGGTCCGCGCGGTGGCCGGGACAAGCGTTGCCGTATCCGGGTCATGCTGAAAGGCCGCCCCGACGTGGTCATCGACGATGTGGAGACCGATCTGTACGCGGCCATCGATCGCGCCGCCAACCGAGCAGGTCGCAGCGTGGCGCGTTGCGTAACAAGGCAAAACTTCGTTATGTCAGCAGAACTGCATGAACCAACGGCGCCGTTTGTGCCTTAAGCGCCCTTGCCGATCACTACACCCTGAAAGGAGAACAACTCATGAATCCCCGCAACCAGACCCAGGCCATCCCGTCGCCGAACGTTAACCAAGCAATCACAGCGGCTCTCGCCAGCAACAAGGTGATCCGCAACACCTACCTGCTACTGTCGATGACGCTAGTCTTCAGCGCACTTACCGCCGCCGCCTCGATGGCGCTGAAACTTCCTCATCCGGGCCTGGTTATCACCCTGGTGGGCTATTTCGGGCTGCTCTTCCTCACCGCCAAGTTCCGCGACAGCGGCCTGGGGCTCCTGTTCGTGTTCGCACTTACCGGCTTCATGGGCTACACCCTCGGGCCGATCCTCAACACCTACCTCGGCCTGCCCAACGGCGCGCAAACCGTCATGACCGCCATGAGCGCCACCGGCGCGATTTTCCTCGGACTGTCCGGCTACGCACTCGCCAGCCGCAAGAATTTCAGCTTCATGGGCGGCTTCCTGATGGTCGGGATTCTGGTCGCATTTCTCGCCGGCCTCGGCGCGGTCTTCTTCGAACTGCCCGGCCTGTCCCTGGTGGTCTCCGCCGTGTTCGTCCTGCTCATGTCCGGACTGATCCTTTACGAGACCAGCAACATCATCCATGGCGGCGAGACCAACTACATCATGGCCACGGTGACGCTGTACGTGTCGATCTTCAACCTCTTCACCAGCCTGTTGCATCTGCTGGGATTCGCCAACGGCAACGACTGAACTCGCATGGAATGGATTGCCTCTCCCGAGGCCTGGATCGCCCTGGCCACCCTGACCGCACTGGAGATCGTGCTCGGAGTGGACAACATCATCTTCATTTCCATCCTCGTCGGCCGCCTGCCACCGGCGCAGCGCCACAAGGCGCGCGTGATCGGCCTCGGCCTCGCCATGTTCAGCCGCATCGCCCTGCTGCTATCGCTGGCCTGGATGATGCGCCTGACCGTCCCGCTCTTTTCTGTGCTCACCCAGGAGATATCCGGCCGAGACCTCATCCTGCTCGGTGGCGGGTTGTTCCTCCTGGCCAAGGCAGTGATCGAGATCCACAACGCCCTGGAGGGCGAGGGCGCCCATGAGGCCGCCCCATCGGGACATGCCGGTTTTTCCAGCATCCTGATGCAGATCGCCATCATCGACATCGTGTTTTCCCTCGATTCGGTCATCACAGCGGTTGGCATGGTCGACCAGGTGCAAATCATGGTGCTCGCCATCGTGATTGCCGTGGGCGTGATGTTGTTCGCCGCACGCCCAATCGGCGATTTCGTGGACGCCCATCCGACCATCAAGATGCTCGCCCTCTCATTCCTCATCCTGGTCGGCGTGGCGCTCATCGGCGAAGGCCTCGATATGCATATCCCGAAGGGCTATATCTACTTTGCCATGGCTTTCTCGGTAGGGGTCGAAATGCTCAACCTGCGGCTGCGCCGGCGCCGGCCGTTGCGCTTGCACAAGGAGCTCGAGCCGGTATCCGGGAACGAGCAAGGCTGAACGCCGCCATCCATTGTCACCACAGCAGCGAGCGACTGCCCAAAACGGCAGGCTGACTCCAGGCGCGGCTCTGCTAACATCGAACCATGAAGCTGCCAGGCGTCATCGCTATTCTTCTCGCCGGTCTGATCCCGGCATGCGTGTTCGCCGCGCCCCCGCAGCGCGAGGGCATCGATGTCGGCAAGCCTTCCGCGGTGCGCAAGCTGGTGCCGGCCGAGGGCCTCGAGCGGCAGGCCAGTCTGGAATTTTTGCAACTGAAGCAGCAGGCGGCAGCGAAGAAAACGCTCGTCCCCGACGATCATCCGCAGGCGCGCCGCCTGCGGATGATCGCCGCGCGCATCATTCCCCATGCCGCCCGCTTCAATCCGCGCGCCAGGCAATGGCAGTGGGAGGTGATCCTCATCGACTCGCAGCAGGTGAACGCCTTCTGCATGCCGGGCGGCAAGATCGCGGTCTTCAGCGGCCTGCTGCTGGGCTTGAAGCTGACTGACGACGAGGCCGCCATGGTGATGGGCCACGAGATCGCGCATGCCTTGCGCGAGCACGCACGCGAGCAGCTCGCCAAGACCGAACTGACCCGGCTGGGTGCCAACCTGCTCGGAGAGTTCGTCGGCCGCGGCAAGTACACCGGCCTCTTCGACATGGGTGGGCAGATGATGACCCTGAAGTTCTCGCGCGACGACGAGACCGAAGCCGATGCGGTCGGCCTCGAACTCGCTGCCCGCGCGGGCTACGATCCGCGCGCCGGCATTTCGCTGTGGCAGAAGATGCTGGCCGCCAACAAGGGCGCGCCGCCGCAGTGGCTGTCGACGCACCCTTCCGGCAACAATCGCATCCGCGAAATCGAGCGCCACCTGCCGCAGGTCATGCCGCTCTATGAGCGGGCGCGACACGCCGCGCAAAGTCAGTCCCGGTAATACGGCGAAGTTCAGGCGGTGGCGCCTGTGCCCCAGTAGTCCGGATTGCCGTAGGTGTGTTTCAGGTGGTCGATGAGCAGGCGCACGCGCAGCGGCAGGTATTTGCGCTGCGGGAAGACGGCATAGATGCCGGTCGGCGGCGCGGCGAACGCGTCCAGCACCGGCAGCAGCACGCCGCGCTGCAGATCCTCGCCCACTTCCCACATCGAGCGCCAGGCCAGCCCCCGTCCCGCCAGCGCCCATTCGTGCAGGACGACGCCGTCGTTGCATTCGAGCTGGCCCGACACCTTGATGCTGACGATCTCCTCGCCGACGCGGAACAACCAGCCGCGCTGCTGGCCCAGCGACAGACAGTTGTGGCTCGCAAGTTCGGCCAGCGTCTGCGGTGTTCCGCGTGCTTCCAAATAGGCTGGGCTTGCCACCACCACGCGCCGGTTCTCCGCCAGGCGGATGCTGACCAGGCTCGAATCGGACAACTCGCCGACACGAATCGCGCAATCGACGCCCTCGTTTACCAGATCGACCAGGCGGTCCGAAAGATCCAGGCTCACCGTCACTTCCGGATTGGCATCGAGGAACTGCATGATGATCGGCGCGACATGCTTGCGTCCGAAGCCGGCCGGTGCAGAGAGTCGCAGATGCCCCCTTGCCTTCACCCCGCCCAGGGTCACCGAGGCCTCGGCATCGCCCAATTCCCGCAAAATGCGCTGGCAATCCTCCAGATAGGCGTTGCCTTCGAAGGTCAGCGTTACCCGCCGCGTCGTGCGCAGCAGCAGCTTCACGCCGAGCCGCGCTTCCAGCGCATTCAGGCGCCGGCTCACCACGCCCGGCGCGATCCCCTCGGCATCGGCGGCGGCCGTCAGGCTGCCGCGGCTGGCCACGGAGACGAAGGTCTCGATCTGCTTCAGGCGGCCCATGTCAGTTTTGCTTTATTTGCAATAATGATTTGATTTTATCGCTATTTTATTAACAAACAAACCGGGGTATCTTGACTCCATGCCGCGATTTGCCGCCAACCTGTCAATGCTGTTTACGGAAGCGCCCTTGCTCGAGCGCTTCGCGCGGGCGGCGCATGCCGGCTTCACGGCGGTGGAAATCCAGTTTCCGTACGAGTTGCCGGCCGAGCAATTGCAGCAGGCACTCAAGCGCAACAAGCTGCAACTCGTTCTGCACAACCTGCCCGCTGGTGACTGGGTAGCCGGCGAGCGCGGCATCGCCTGCCTCCCCGACCGCATCGAGGAATTCCACGCTGGCGTGGATAAAGCGCTGGCCTATGCCACTGCCCTGGGCACGCCGCAGCTCAATTGCCTGGCCGGCATCCGCCCCGCGGACGTCACCGCGCAGGAGGCTCGTCGCGCCCTCATCGACAACCTGCGCTACGCTGCGACCAAGCTCAAGGCGCACGGGTTGAAACTACTCATCGAGCCGGTAAACACGAAGGACCTCCCCGGTTTTTTCCTCAGCAGCACACAGCAGGCGCTGGATCTGATTGCCGAGGTGGGCGCGAACAACCTCTTCCTGCAGTACGACGTGTATCACGCACAGCGCATGGAGGGCGACCTGGCCAACACCCTCGCCGCCCATGGCGAACATATCGCGCACATCCAGATCGCCGACAACCCGGGTCGCCACGAGCCGGGTACGGGCGAAATCAATTTTCCCTTTCTCTTCGCGCACCTCGATCGGATCGGCTATACAGGATGGATCGGCTGCGAATACAAGCCGGCCGCCACCACCGAAGCCGGCCTCGGCTGGCTCGCGCCCTGGCTGGAGCCGAAACAATGACCAGTCCCATCCGCGCCATCGCCTTCGACGCCTACGGCACGCTCTTCGACGTGTACTCCGTCGGCGCCCTGGCCGAGCAGCTTTTTCCCGGCAAGGGCACGGAACTCGCCGCACAGTGGCGCGACACGCAGATCGGCTACACGCGCGTGCGCACGCTGTCGGATCGCTACATCCCGTTCTGGCAATTAACGGAAGACGCGCTCGTGTTCTCGGCGCGCAAGCTCGGGCTCGATCTCACCGCTGACGCCCGCAAGCGCCTCATGAGCCAATACGCCTGCCTCTCCGCCTTTCCCGAAAACCTGAGCGCCCTGAAGGAACTCAAGGCGCTGGGCCTGCCGCTGGCCATCCTCTCCAACGGCACGCGCGAAATGCTCGACATCGCCGTCAAAAGCGCCGGCATGAGCGGCCTCTTCGACCACCTGCTGTCGGTCGAATCGGTGAAGAAATACAAGACCGCGCCCGAGGCCTACCAGCTCGGGGCGGACGCCTTCAAGCTCCCCACGAGGGAGATTCTCTTCGTCTCGTCGAACTGCTGGGACGCACTCGGTGCCACCTGGTTCGGCTACACGACTTTCTGGATCAATCGCAGCAACCAGCCCATCGAAGAACTCGGCGTGACACCCACCACCCAGGGCCGGCTGCTGACTGATGTGGTCGCTTTTGTGAAAAAAGCTGTGAAAAATTCGGTACAAAATTCAACCAAGGAGCCATCATGAACCTCACACTCCCCGCCGGCGTGCAGATCAACGCGCCGATTCATCCCCGCTTCGACGAAATCCTCACACCCGAGGCGCTGACCTTTGTCGCCAAGTTGCACCGCGCCTTCGAGGCGCGCCGCAAGGAACTGCTCGCCAAGCGCATCGAGCGCCAGGCACGCATCGATGCCGGCGAGATGCCGGACTTCCTCCCCGAAACCAAGAACATCCGCGAGGGCGACTGGAAAGTGGCGCCGCTGCCCAAGGCGCTGGAATGCCGCCGCGTCGAGATCACCGGCCCGGTCGAGGCGAAGATGATCATCAACGCCTTCAACTCGGGCGCCGATTCCTACATGACCGACTTCGAGGATTCCAACAGCCCGAACTGGTTCAACCAGGTGCAGGGCCAGGTGAACCTCTTCGACGCCGTACGCCGCAAGCTGACTTTTACCAACGAGGCCGGCAAGGTCTACAAGCTCAACGACAAGATCGCCGTGATGCAGATCCGCCCTCGCGGCTGGCACCTCGACGAGAAGCACATGCTGGTCGACGGCCAGCGCGTTTCCGGCGGCATCTTCGACTTCGGCCTGGTGTTCTTCCACAACGCCAAGGAGCAGGTTGCGCGGGGAGCCGGCCCCTTCTACTACCTGCCGAAGATGGAATCGCATCTCGATGCGCGCCTGTGGAACGACATCTTCTGCATGGCGCAGGACGAGATCGGCATGCCGCGCGGCACCATCAAGGCCACCGTGCTGGTGGAGACCATCCTCGCCACTTTCGAACTGGAAGAGATACTCTACGAACTGCGCGAGCATTCGGCGGGCCTCAATGCCGGGCGCTGGGACTACATCTTCTCCTGCATCAAGAAATTCAAAAAGAACAAGGATTTCTGCCTGGCCAACCGCGGCGCCATCACCATGGAAGTGCCCTTCATGCGCAGCTACGCGCTGGCGCTGGTGAAGGCCTGCCACAAGCGTGGCGCGCCGGCCATCGGCGGCATGAGCGCGCTGATCCCGATCAAGAACGATCCGGTCGCCAACGACAAGGCGATGGCCGCCATCCGCCACGACAAGACGCGCGACGCCAACGACGGCTACGACGGCGGCTGGGTCGCGCACCCGGGACTCGTCTCCATTGCCATGGAGGAATTCGTCAAAGTGCTCGGAGACCGCCCCAACCAGTGGGACAAGCAGCGCACCGACACCTACGGCCCGAAGCACTGGCTCGACTTCCAGCCCGAGCAGCCGATCACCGAAACCGGCGTGCGCAACAACATCAACGTCGGCATCCACTACCTCGGCTCCTGGCTCGCCGGCAACGGCTGCGTACCCATCCACAACCTGATGGAGGACGCCGCCACCGCCGAGATCTCGCGCTCACAGGTGTGGCAGTGGGTGGTCAGCCCGAAAGGCAAGCTCGACGATGGCCGCAAGGTCACCGCCGAGATGGTGAAGAGCTTCATCGTCGAGGAACTCGCCAAGGTCAAGGCCACCGTCAGCGCCGCCGGCGAGAAGACCGAAACCTACGACCAGGCCGCCAGCATCTTCGAGAAGATGAGCCTGTCGCCCGACTACCCGGAGTTTCTCACCCTGCCGCTGTACGAGGCGATGGCGTAAGAAGGGAAAGTCAGTCCCTGCAACACGGCGCCCTGCGGGGCGCCGTTTTTTTACAGTCGATGCACTGCACGCATATCCGCCGAAAACTGCCGAACCAGACGTTCCAATCCGCCACCGGAGCGGGCATGCGCGATGACGATGCGTCGGCAAGATGGCCCACCAATCTCAGAGCAATAACTGGCCCGCGCCGCTGAGTAGCAGGCCAGCGCGCTCGAAAGCTAAAATCGGCTACCCGGATAATGGCATGATGTCCAAGCACTTGTCTCGTCGAGGTTTTTTCTGTCGGTACGATTCATTATCCAGGCGCCCAGACAATGAACCGGCTTCGCCACCCGTGTTAACAAAGTGATTGCACCGAACTGATTCGACAAAACTTATTGTGGGTTTCGTTTTCGGACGTGATAGGCGCCGCATTGGGGTTTGCACCCGCCTTCAAGTCCCAGGCGCCTGGTCGGGCGGAAACTTTGGGCGGCTTGTGCGGGGCAAAGTCCGCCTTCAGACGCTAGCGCGGTGAAGCAATTTTCGCTGGAAGTCTTCGGTGGCATCCAGAGAGTCAATCATGTCATTCGCGGCGTTGGTCAGGCGACTCAAGTCAGGCCGGGGCATATCAGCCATGTTTTGAAAAACGATCATCGAATTAAACTCATGGCTTGAACCAATCAGATGCTGCAGGATAATGGTGGTCAGACGCGCCTTGTCCCGGTTGGGCACGCCAAATAAATACAAAGGAGTGGCACTACCTGACACATAGTAGTCAACTGGATAGTCCTGCGCCTTGGGCACATCAGGTACCACATAGCTTTCCGACAAGCGCTCCGCGCCCACCAAGGTATGCAGTTTTTCACGCAGGTCTTCGTAAAACGTGCTTTCTACGCGCACCCGGTTCAGGAAGGTCAGGTCGTGTACCCGTGTCAATGCTTGCCCGAGACGCAGTACATTGGCACCGAGATCATCCGCCGTTGAATCCAGATAAAACTCCCCATCATCTTCGGTTAGCCCTGCGTCGGCCAACACCTGAGACAACAGGCGCCCCCTTGTTCCCTCGCGCAACTTCGCAAGCTCGTTCTCATAACTAAGACGCATCAGTGTCAGCCCCTGATCGCTGATGCGCATACCGCCCGTCGGTGAGGGTGAGATATAGATGGAATAACCGTCACCATCCGGGAATGTCCAAGGCGTGTCTACTCGCCACAGTGTGTCGCTGCGTTGATTCACCGTGACGCTGCCGCATAAGGCACGGCATAGCGTACTTTCAAGATCGCTTGTATTCATGTTTCACCCCCAAACAGCCCTGTCTGTTGCGGCCCATCGGGTTCGGTTTTCAATCCCTCGATATGCGCCTGTTCCACCAGATGATGCAAAGCGCCTGACAGGGTGCGATAGGCTCCGGTTTCCTGCGCATACGCCTCAGTCTTAAGATTAGCCTGAATGTAGCGCTCGGTCGCCATATGCACATGGCAACAAAAGGCAATATGCTCTCGCTCCAACTTATTGGGGTGGGGGTGATCGTTGCCATTGCAACGCATCAATATCACCTCTTCACCCGTTTTGGCATGCCACAGCAAGCCCGCGCTGAAACCGTCAGCGATCTTGGTGCTTTGGCGAGTGAATAAAGAGAAGAGGTGGTTACCATCGACACTGACTACGCGATAGTCACGTCGCAGATGTTTACCGTCCTGCCTTTCGCGCGCTTGCGGATTTACCACCCGCTTGGGGCTGCCCAGCAACTCGGCAATCTTTTCTTCAGTCAATGTTTCCAGGCCCATGGTTCTCCCTTTGGTATCTATACACCGTATTCGCAGCGAATATTCTAGAATGTCTCGGCGATTCTCCAATGCTTTACAGGTGGCTTTTTTGGCTTGGCGTCTACCTTTAAGCCTTTGGCCTTGAGGTGGCGGGCGCAGATACTTTGCGGTTTCAGATTGCCGGACGGTTTCTTCAGGTAGCCAAAACAGAAATCGGCACGATCGGAAAGGGAAAGTGTTGCCCGGAGGGCCGAGAGAAGATCTTGATCGATATTATCGAAAATCCTGGGCATGGGGAATTATCCCATAGCTCAGCGTCATCAAGAGCGCAGTAATGTTGGCCGGTGCAGCTACCGATTACCCTATGCCCCTCGCCCTGCCGGCTAAACGCCGCGAGAGGCAAAAGTCAGTCCCTGCAAGACGGCGGCAAGATCGCAGTATTTCGGCGGTGTACATCTCGCGCATTGATGATGCTAAAGCCGCCGCACTGGATACAATGAGCCCATGGCCCTTAAGGCAACCATCTTCAAGGCGGACCTGCAGATTGCGGACATGGACCGCAACTACTACCAGAACCATGTCCTCATGCTCGCGCGCCATCCATCCGAGACGGACGAGCGCATGATGGTGCGCCTGCTGGCCTTTGCGCTCTTTGCCAGCGAGCGGCTGGAATTCGGTCGCGGCCTGTCGGCTGGCGACGAGCCGGCGCTATGGCAGAAGGATCTCACCGGTGTCATCGAACTATGGATCGAAGTCGGCCTGCCAGACGAACGCGAGATCCGCAAGGCTTGCGGCAAGGCCAAACGTGTCGTGGTGCTGAGTTACGGCGGACGCGGCGCCGATCTGTGGTGGGGCCAGAGCCGCGACAAATTGGAACGGCTGCGCAACCTCACCGTGATGAGCCTGCCGACCGCCGCCTCGCAGGGAATCGCCGCGCTGGCCAGCCGCAACATGAGCCTGCAATGCACGATCCAGGACGGTCAGACATGGCTGACAGACGGCGAGCAAACCATTCACGTCGAGCTACAACGGCTGAAGGAACCGAGCTAAGGATCAGGCCGGCTGGCCGGCGACTTGGGTAGCTTGGGTGGCGTGACGGCGGGTGATGTCATCGATGAAGCGGCGCAGGAATCCTTCCGTCTGCGCGCTGTGGAAGCGCCCGATCTCCACGCCCCGGCTGTAGGCGATCACGGTGGGGAAACCGCGCACCTTGTGACGACCGGCAAGCTTCATGTTTTCGTCGGCATCGACGTTGGCCAGAATGAAGGCGCCGGCGTGCTCCCTCGCCAGTCGTTCGATCAACGGTGACAGTACGCGGCAGGGTCCGCACCAGTCGGCGCTGATGTCCAGCAGCACCGGTACCTCGTGCGAGCGCGCTATCACGCTTTGTTCGAAATCCGCCTCACTGACGTCGACAATGCAATCCATGCGCCCCGCTATCAGACGCAGCCGGTCGGCTTCGGCATGCCGGCGTAGCGTGCACCCTGCTTGGCCGGGCCATAAGGGAAAAGGTCGAACAGGCGGCGCTTGTCGGACCATTCCTCGCCCAGTTCTTCTTTGAGCAGCTTCTGCATGGTGCGCAGGTTCGGTGCCGTGCCGTTCTCCTGGTAGTAGCCGCGGATCCAGTTGAGCAATATCCAGTGGTCGTCCGTGAGTTGCAGGTTGTCCTGCTGCGCCAGGTGGCTGGCAATGTCTGCCGACCAATCGTCGAGCTGGGCCAGATAGCCTTCCGCGTCGGTTTCGATCTCTTTGCCGTTGATGACGATCATGAAGTTCTCTCTGTTGGGGTTGGGGTGGTTTTTATGTATTTGATACTTGACATTGTTAGTCAACAATTATTCAATGTCAAACGAACTTCCTGATGCCCCCATCAAGGTGGAGAACCGACATGGACGAACCCGACATCCCGCAAAAATCCCCCTACGGCGTCGACGTGGAAGCCGGCAGGAAGTACTGGTGGTGCGCCTGCGGCAGAAGCAAAAGTCAGCCCTTCTGTGACGGCTCGCACAAGGGCACGGCCTTCGTACCGGTGGAATTCAGGGCGGAGAAATCGGAGAAGGTGTGGTTCTGCGGCTGCAAGCACACGGCGAACCCGCCGCTGTGCGACGGCACGCACGAAACACTCTGAACGCTCAGGCCAGCTCGGGCGTCAGATACTCGCGCCAAAAATATTGTTCGAATTAAGGCCTGAAGAAATCGAAATGCCCAGTGCGCTTCTTGCCGGCAGGAACCACTTGCCTCGTGAAGTTGCTCACTAAAGCTTGCCGCCGATGGCGCGCAGGAACTCCGTGCGCAACTGACCCGATTGCTCGAAGGCTCCGGTAAAAGCCTGCGTCACCACACGCTCGTCGCCGCGCCGGTCCTCCCCCAGCAGCAGGCACAACTGCTCCGCCTCGACGACGCAGGCGCCGCCGGCCGCCTTGCCGTGCGTCACCAGCGCCTCGGCGATGTCGCGTGTCATCCACTCCTGGTAGGTGAAGCGGTGGCCGATGGCATCGACCATGCGGGCAATGCGGCCGAAGCCGTGCAGTCGCCCGCCTGGCAGATAGGCGACGTGCGCCACGCCGCGGAATGGCACGAGATGGTGCGGACAGACGCCATGCACGGCGATGCCGCGCACCACCACCATGTCGCGGCGCACATCTTCGAAGCCTTCGCCCAGCGCCTCGGCAGGATCCATGTCGTAGCCGCCGAGCAGGCGCTTCTGCCACAACGTGCGCACCCGCTCCGCCGTGCGGCCCATGTGCTGCATGTCCGGCGCGATGCCGCAGGCGGCGAGCAGGTCGCTCACCGCCTGCTCGAAAGCGACGGGATTGAAGGCATTCTGGCGGGGGATGCCGATGTCGGCACATTCGCGCGAAGCGCGATCGGAGCAATCAGGCATGGTTTCAAGCTCATTCAACTGTTGAAGCAGAAATCATACACGCCGAAAAGGTACACGCCGAAAAAGCGGATGTTTCCCGGCGCTATTCACCATCATTCACCATCATTCACCACCCTGCGGTTGCAAGGATCTGCGGCAATCTGGGCCAACGGCTGCGAGCACCGTTCAGCGCAACCGAATCACCAGCGGCGGGAGGCTGACACCGATGACGATGCCCGGCGGGGCGGAGTAGGCAGGGCGTGCGTAGATCACTGGCGGCGGCTCAAGGAAAACGACCCGCTCGCGCATGACATGATGCGGGCGGTAAGCGTGATAGCGATACGCAGGTTGCACAGGGTACGCGGAGTACACAGGGTACGCATGCCCCCATCCGTGTCCCGGTTGGCTGCCATGCCACTCGTGCTTGCCACGTTCGTGCGCGAGCGCGCCCGTCGAGGCCGCCAGGGCCATGGCGCCCAGGGTAGCCACCAGTGCGGCGCGTATTCTTGTTCTGCTTTTCATCCGATGTCCTTCCGTTTCCACAATTGAGACACCCTCATGCTAGTCGGCCGCAACGGCCGGCGCTGTAAGCAAATGCAATAGAATGTAACGCTCAGCACAGCGGAAACTCAGCGCAAACTCTCTGCGATGCAGGGCAGTTCGAATCCATGCCGAAGCCCACTCACCTCCACCCCACCGACCTGCACAGCTTCAGCCGACTGGCGACCGATGCCGTCGCCGGGCTCACCGACCTGGTCGAGGCGATGCATCACAACATCGCCAGCACCCCTGCACCACTCGGCAAGACGCCTGCAGGCCGCACGCGCGGCATTACCGGTTTCGTTTACCGCAGCATCCGCGGCGTGACGCGACTCGTGGGCGGAGGGCTCGATGCGGTGCTGGGGCGGCTGGTACCCTTGTTCGGCGAAAGGCAATCCTCGCCCGAGCGCGAGGCCGTCCTGGCGGCGCTGAATGGCGTGCTGGGCGACTACCTCGAAGCCAGCGGCAACCCGCTGGCCATCCGCATGCACCTGCGCAAAGGCGGAAAACCGCTGCAACTGGACAAAGCGGCACTGGCCGCCGCCCTGCCGAATGTCGGCGGCAAACTGCTGCTTCTGGCACATGGCCTGTGCATGAATGATCTGCAGTGGAAACGGCAAGGTCACGACCACGGCGCCGCACTCGAACACGACCTCGGCTTCACGAGCATCTATCTGCACTACAACAGCGGCCGGCACATCTCCACGAACGGGCGCGAGTTCGCCGAACTGCTCGAAACCCTGCTTGAGGCGTGGCCGGTCCCTGTCGAGGAACTGAATATTCTGGGACACAGCATGGGCGGCCTGCTGGCGCGCAGCGCCTGGCATTACGCCACGGCGGCGGGCCACGCATGGCCACAACGGCTGAAAAAAATCCTCTTTCTCGGCACGCCGCACCACGGCGCACCGATGGAGCGCGGCGGCAACTGGATCGACATCACGCTGGGGCTCAGCCCCTACACCGCGCCGCTGTCCCGCCTGGGCAAGATTCGCAGCGCCGGCATCACGGACCTGCGCCACGGCTATCTACTCGACGAGGACTGGCACGGCCGCGATCGCTTCACGAAGTCAGGCAGCCATCACAGCACCCTGCCGCTCCCGCAGGGCGTGCAGTGCTATGCGATTGCCGCGACCACCAGCAAGCAGGTGGCCGACCTCATGGATAACCCCATGGATAACCCCAAGGGCAACCTCAAGAACAAACTGATGGACAGACTGATCGGCGACGGACTGGTACCGGTGGCGAGTGCGCTTGGCAGTCATGCAGAACGCGAACGCAACCTGGCATTCCCGCAAGACCGGCAGTGGATTACCTACAAAACGGGCCACCTCGACCTGTTGTGCCGGAAAGAAGTGTACGCACGGATCAGGCAGTGGCTGGCGGAGAATTGAGGGCAGCCAGGCCGTCTGGAATGGCCGGCAGCCTGCGGCTTAGCGCGACGGGCGCTGGCTGCCTTCCTGCATCAGCGCCGCTATCCGTTGCGCCAACTGCTGCGCCGGCGTGGCATAGGCAAAGCGGGCGATGGCGCGGCCATCCGGGTCGAGGAGAATCGTCCCGGCGGAATGATCGACCGTGTAGCTCCCGGGCGAAGCGGCGGGATCGCGCACTTTCTCGTAGCGCACCTTGAACTCGGCGGCGGCCCGGCGAGTGAGCGCCTCCGAACCGCGCAGGCCGAGAATGCGCGGGTCGAAGGCCGAGGTGTACTCGCGCAGCACTTGCGCACTGTCGCGCTCGGGATCGACGGTGATAAAAATCGGCTGAAGTTGCGCGGCCTTGTCACCCAGCGCCTTGAGCACCTCCTTCATTTCCAGGAGCGTCGTCGGACAGACATCAGGGCAGGAGGTGTAGCCGAAAGTGATCAGTTGGAAGCGCCCCGGAAAGTCCTCGTTCGTTACCGCCCGGCCGTTCGGATCCTGCAGCAGATAGCGCGGTACGACGGCGTTCAGCTCGCTTCCCTCCTGGCTGTGCCCCGGGGGCACCTGGCCGGGTGCTGGCAGCACAGTTTTCAGTCGCTGTGTGACGGCCTCCAGCGTGGCGGCCGCCTCAGCTGAAGTTGGACAGGGCGTGCCGCGGCCATGCGCCGTGAATGCTTCCTGCGTGCCCTCCTCGTAGGCTTCACCGTAGATTCGCGTCTTGGGCGCATGGTTGAGCATGAGGATTCTTGTCCACGCGGCGGTGTCCTTGTTGCCGCAGGCAAGCGCCTCGCCGTTGAGGCGACCCAGATCGCGCACAGCCGCCAGTCCTGCCGCAGCGTCTTCGGACGCTCCCGCCGCCACGGCGAAGGCAAACAGCAGAAGGACTGCTGCAATTTGTTTCACGACAAATGTCTCCCCGGAAAGAATGCCACGAAAGTCAGTCTGTGCGATACGGCGCTTCAGCCCTGCACGTCGGCAGGCGAAGCGGTAATGAACTCGGCCATCTCCTCGTCCATCGTCTGGATGTGGTGGGTCCACCAGAAATCCAGGAAATGCAGCATCGTGGCCGGGAAATCCTTGCCGCTCTCTTCAATCCACTGCTTGTGCGTGAGCAGCTTTTTCACCAGGGAGGCATGCTCGCTCCGATGTTCTTCGACCGCAGGATAGCTGTGCCCGACCATCAGCCGGTCTTCCATATCAAAGTGCGATCGCGTGTGGCGGATGATCTCGTCGAAAATGGCGCAGCGGGTGAACTTGCTACTGCCTTCCGCCATGGACTCGCCCAGGCGATTGATCAGTTCGACCATTTTCCGATGGTCGCTGGCCATTCCCGCGTGGCGGGTTGACAGTCTTTCGTCCCAGATCATCCTGTGCATTGGCAGCCTCCTGCTTGTCGGCCATTCCCTGCTGGATCATATTACGACTTGAGCGGTTTGTAGCGCAGCCGCTTCGGCTTGGCGCCCTCCTCGCCCAGCCGCTTGACCTTGTCGGCTTCGTACTCATGGTAGTTGCCGTTGAAGAAGGTCCATTGCGACTCGCCTTCGCAGGCGAGGATGTGGGTGGCGATGCGGTCGAGAAACCAGCGGTCGTGGGAGATCACCAGCACGCAACCGGCGAATTCGAGCAGGGCATCTTCGAGCGCGCGCAGGGTTTCCACGTCAAGATCGTTGGACGGCTCGTCGAGCAGCAGCACGTTGCCGCCTTCAATCAGCGTCTTGGCGAGATGCAGCCGTCCGCGCTCGCCGCCGGAGAGGTTGCCGACGAGCTTCTGCTGATCGGCACCCTTGAAGTTGAAGCGGCCGATGTAGGCGCGCGAGGGCGTCTCGTACTTGCCGACGGTGAGGATGTCGGCGCCGCCGGAAATGGCCTCCCACACACTCTTGTCGTCGGGCAGCGACTCGCGCGACTGCTCCACCGACACCAGCTTGACGGTCGGCCCGGTGACGATTTCGCCGGCATCCGGCTGTTCCTTGCCGCTGATCATGCGGAACAGCGTGGACTTGCCGGCACCGTTGGGGCCGATGATGCCGACAATGGCGCCGGGCGGGATCTGGAAACTCAGGTTGTCGATGAGCAGGCGCTCGCCGTAGCCCTTCGACACGCCGTTGAACTCGATGACCTTGTCACCGAGGCGCTCCGCCACCGGAATGAAGATTTCCTGCGTCTCGTTGCGCTTCTGGTATTCCTGACTCGACAACTCGTCGAAACGGGCCAGGCGCGCCTTGCTCTTTGCCTGCCGTCCCTTGGGGTTTTGCCGTACCCAGTCGAGTTCCTTCTTGATGGCCTTTTGACGCGCCGACTCGGAGGCTTCCTCCTGCTTGAGGCGTGTCCCCTTCTGCTCCAGCCAGGATGAGTAGTTGCCCTTCCAGGGAATGCCCTGGCCGCGGTCGAGTTCAAGGATCCACTCGGCGGCGTTGTCGAGGAAGTAGCGGTCGTGGGTCACCGCCACGACGGTGCCGGGAAACCGGGTGAGGAACTGTTCGAGCCAATCCACCGATTCGGCATCGAGGTGGTTGGTGGGTTCGTCGAGCAGGAGCATGTCGGGCTTGGACAGGAGCAGGCGGCACAGCGCGACGCGACGCTTCTCGCCGCCTGAAAGGTTGGCGATCTTTGCCTCCCAGGGCGGCAGGCGCAGGGCGTCGGCGGCCACCTCCAGTTGCTGCTCGGCCGTGTGCCCATCGGAAGCGGCGATGATGGCTTCCAGGCGTGCCTGCTCGGCGGCCAGCGCATCGAAATCGGCATCCGCTTCGGCGTAGGCGGCATATACGGCATCCAGCTTTTGCTGCGCCTCGAACACCTCGCCCAATCCCTCCTCCACCGCCTGGCGCACGCTCTGTTCCGGATCGAGCTGCGGCTCTTGCGGCAGGTAGCCGATGGAGAGGTTGGGCATCGGCGTGGCTTCGCCCTCGATGTCCTTGTCCACCCCGGCCATGATCCTGAGCAATGTGGATTTGCCCGAGCCGTTCAGGCCCAGCACGCCGATCTTGGCGCCAGGAAAGAAACTGAGGGAAACTTCCTTGAGGATGTGGCGCTTGGGCGGCACGATCTTGCCCACGCGGTTCATGGTGAAAACGTATTGAGCCATGCTTGGAGTGCCTGCCGGAGAAAAGAAGGATTTTAACGGAGAGTGGGGCTTCAGGCGGACTCGAGTGTCAGCTGGAGCTACCCTTCCACCACGGCCTGCGGGCTGGGGATGTCCATCTTATGGGGTAAAAAGATAAAACCTGAGTCAATAGGTTAGGGCTCAAATATGTTCCATGATTGGGGCAATAAGAAAACTGATTGCTACATTGACGAATATCTATTAGATTCACACGAACAACATAAGCTTCCGGGCGTAATTGCGTACCAGGAAGCGGGAACAGCACTTACCAAGCATCATTCACTCAAGGAGGAAGCCGATGAAATATCGCAAGATCGCGCTCGCCGTATCGCTGCTGGGTTTTGCCGGCGCAGCGTTTGCGGACAATAGCACCCTCAGCCGCAACATGGCTTCGGCCTGCGCCAGTTGCCATGGCACCAACGGCCACAGCGTCGGCGGTACGGATCCCCTCGCCGGCATGCCCAAGGACGAGATGATCCGCAAGGTCAAGGATTTCCGCTCCGGTGCCAAGCCCGCGACCGTCATGCAACAGCTGTCGAAAGGCTATACCGACCAGCAAATCGAGATGATCGCGAATTACTACGCGGCGCAGAAATAAGGGAGAGAACATGACACTGAACAGACGCGATTTCATCAAGGCCGCAGGCGCCACCGTCGCCTTCGGCAGTCTCTACGGCTGCGCGGGCGACACCAAGGGCTCGGGCAATGTAGTGGTCATCGGCGGCGGCTACGGCGGCGCCACGGTCGCCAAATATCTCCGCATGTGGTCGGATGGCGGAATCAACGTCACGCTGGTCGAGCCGAATCCCGCCTTCGTTTCCTGCCCGATTTCCAACCTGGTGCTGGCGGGCGAAAAGACCATGGCGGACATCACCACCAGCTATGATGGTCTGAAGAAGCATGGCGTACGCATCATCCACGACACCGCCATCGGTGTCGATCCGGTCAAACGCACGGTCATGCTCGCCAAGAGTGGCGCACTGAGCTACGACCGCCTGGTGGTTTCTCCGGGGATCGACTTCATCTGGGAAAGCGTGCCTGGACTCACCCCGGCGCTCTCCGACAGCAAGATACTGCATGCCTGGAAAGCCGGTCCGCAGACGGTAGCCCTGCGCAAGCAGCTTGAGTCAATGCCTGATGGCGGCGTATACGCCCTGTGCATCCCCAAGGCGCCCTATCGCTGCCCGCCGGGACCGTACGAGCGCGCTTCCATGATCGCCAATTATTTCAAGGCGAAGAAGCCGAAGTCGAAGGTGCTGGTCCTGGACGCCAATGCCGACGTCACCTCGAAGGGCCCGCTCTTCAAGAAAGCCTGGGCAGACCTGTACAAGGGCACCCTCGAGTATCGCGGCAACCACGGCATCACCAAAGTGGATGCCGCCAGCCAGACTGTCGAATTCGAGTTCGGCGACAAGGTCAAGGCGGACGTGCTCAACATCGTCCCGGCGCAGAAGGCCGGCCTGATCACGACTGCCGCTGGCCTCAGCAACGTCGGCGGCCGCTGGTGCGGCGTCGACTGGAAGACCCTGGAATCCACCGCACACAAGAACATCCATGTGCTCGGCGATTCCACCGTCTCCACACCCGGCATGCCGAAATCGGGCCACATGACGACGCAGCACGCCAAGGTGGCAGCCGCCGCCATCGTGAACCTGATGAGCGGCCAGCCCGCGCCGGATCCGATGGTCATCGCCAACACCTGTTACAGCTTTGTGTCGGCGAAGGAGGTGGTCCACGTCGCCCATCCCTATGTCTTCAACGGCAAGGAGTTCCTCGTGCCGAAGGGTGCCGGTGGCGTCTCCCCCTCGCGCAACGAGCTGGAAGCGAAGTACGCTCTGGCCTGGGCCAAGAACATCTGGGCCGACGCACTGCTTTAATGCATTATTGCAGTCGAATGCGGCGGCGCCTCTGACGGGGTTGCCGCCGTTTTTTCTGTCCGCCGCGGGGCGGACAAGCGTTGTGGAGGAAGACACATGAAATCGCGAATCCTGCTGGCCGCCCTGCTGTCATTCACATTCTTCGTCTGGCGCCCGGCAATGGCTGAGGAACGCGCCTACCTACTTGGTGTCATCAGTTACGGCGACAGCGCGCAGATGATTGCCACCGAGTACGAAGGACTCACCAGCTATCTTTCCAGGATGCTCAAGCATCCGGTGAGGATCGAGGGCGCGCGCAACTTCGACATTTTCGCCCAACGCGCCAAGGCGAAGCACTACCACATGATGTTCGTGGCGCCTTCTGCGGTACTCGATGCAAACCGGTCAGCCGGCTACCTTCCGGTCGCGAAGATCCCGGGGCTGCTCTCCGTCTCCTTCATGGCGCCGGGCCGCACCAACATCGCCTTCCCGGAAGACATGAAGGGCAAGCGCATCGGCTTTACCGGCAAGGACGCCATGATCACCAAGCTGGCATTCGCAGAGCTCAAGACGCTGGGCATCAAGGAACCGGAGAAATACTTCAGCAGCATGGCTTACTACAACGACGTCGATGGCGTGCTGGCGGGCATGCAGATGAACCTGATCGATATCGGCGTGGCCAACTCGGGGCTCTTCAACGTGTGGACCAACAAGGGCGAGAACATGAACCTGATCCACGCCGGCAAAGGCGTGCCGCATCTGACCTTCGCCGTGCGCGGCGACCTGCCGGAATCCTTACGGCGCACCATCACCGAGGCGATACTCAAGTCCAATCAGGACAAGGAGGCCCAGGAGTTTCTCCACTTCAGCAATTTTCCTGGCTTCGAACCGGCCAAGCTGTCTGATTTCGACGGTCTGGCGAAGATCTTGGGCATCAAATAAAAACTACAGCTTGCCGCTGAGATAGACGGATACCGCGCGCATCTCCAGTTCGGTAAGCTTGGACGCGATGGCATGCATGACGGCATTGTCGTTGGTGCGTTCGCGCTTGTTGAAATCCTTCAACTGGCCTTCTATATAAGCGGCATGCTGACCGGCCAGGCGTGGCAATTGGTCGGTACCGTCCCCCGTCGCACCATGACAACTGGCGCAGGCGGCCACGCCTGAATAGGTATTTCCCTTGTGGTAGATATAGCGACCGACCGCAGCCAGGTCCTGGTCGCTGACGGTGTAGGCCTTCGGTTTCTTGTCGCCGAAGAAGACGCCGAGCGCCTTCATTTCCTCTTCGGTAAGTTCTTGCACCTGATCGTTCATGGTGCCCTTGCGCCGACCGCTCTTGAAGTCGGCCAACTGCTTGGCGATGTACTCCGGGTGCTGGCCTGCCAAACGCGGGAAGATGGGGCTTGCGCTCTCACCCTCGGCACCGTGGCAGAGGGAACAACGACCGTTGACAATTTCCTGGGCGCGCGCCAACTGGGGATTCTGCGGTGCAGCCGCGGCTTTCTGGGCTTGCGCAAAGGACGGGGCGGCCAGCAATCCGACCGAGGCGACGAGTGCGGCAATAATTGGTTTGATCACGACGGACTCCGGAATAGGTTCATGCATAAAATCCTAGCAGAGTCTGACTGGGGGGCCGATAGAACTCCGTTAGACAGGCATAAGTTGTGAGGCCGGCTCAGTGCTTGCCCGTACTGCCGAAGCCGCCCGCACCGCGATCGGACACCTCGAATGCCTCGACGACGTTGAAGGCCACCTGCAGCACCGGCACGACGATCATCTGCGCCAGGCGATCCATCGGGTTGATGGTGAAGGTCTCACGGCCGCGATTCCAGGTGGACACGAAGATCTCGCCCTGGTAATCGGAATCGATCAGGCCGGTGAGGTTACCCAACACGATGCCGTGCTTGTGGCCGAGGCCCGAGCGCGGCAGGATCAGTGCCGCCAGGCCCGGATCGGCCAGGTGGATGGCGATGCCCGTGGGGATCAGCTGGGTGTCGCCCGGGTGCAGCCTCACCGGCGCCTCGACGCAGGCGCGCAGGTCGAGGCCGGCCGCACCGGCGGTGGCGTAATGGGGCGGGTTGTCTTTCAGGCGCGGATCGATGATGCGCACGTCGATGCAATGCACTTTACTATCCTCCGTTGCCGTCGAGCATGGCGCCGATGTGGGTGACAATGCCGCGGGCGATGTCGATCTTCGGCGCCGGGCCGAGGGGGTGTCTGCCGCGCGCATCGAAGAGAATGACCGCACTGTCGTCGCCGCCCAGTGCGTCTTGCACCAGGTTGCCGACCACCAGCGCGAGTTTCTTTTTCTGCCGCTTGTCCTCCGCATACTTCTCCAGATCGCGGCTCTCCGCAGCAAAGCCGACGCAGAACGGCGGATTTGGCCGCGCCGCCACTTCGGCGAGAATGTCGGCATTCGGCGCAAGCGCAATTTGCAGCGGCTTGCCGTCCTTCTTGATTTTCTCCGCAACCGCTGCTGCGGGGCGATAGTCGGCGACAGCGGCCACGCCGATGAAGATGTCGCAGGCAGCGACGCGCTGCATTACCGCCGCATGCATCTCGAGCGCGCTCGTCACATCGACACGCATGACACCGGCCGGCGTCGGCTGCGTTACTGGCCCGCTCACCAGGATGACTTCGGCGCCTGCATCCCGCGCGGCCCTCGCCAGCGCGAATCCCATCTTGCCGGAGCTGAGGTTGGTGAGGCCGCGCACCGCGTCGAGCGCCTCGAAGGTCGGCCCGGCGGTGAGCAGGACGCGGCGCCCCGCCCACACCTTCGGCTGGAAGAAGCCCGCCACGGCATCGTGGATGTCCGCCGCCTCCAGCATGCGCCCCATGCCGGTTTCGCCGCAGGCCTGGTCGCCGCTGGCCGGACCGAGGACGATCACGCCGTCCTGCAGCAACTGACTTTTGTTGCGTTGCGTGGCGGGGTGCGCCCACATCTGCCGGTTCATCGCCGGCGCCACGATCAGCGGACAGTCCCGCGCCAGGCACAAGGTCGACAACAAATCATCCGCCAGGCCATGCGCCAGCCTGGCGAGGAAATTAGCTGAAGCCGGCGCCACGATGATGGCGTCGGCGCCGCGCGTCAGGTCGATATGCGCCATGCCGTCCGCCATGCGCGCATCCCACTGGTCGGTCCACACCGGGTTGCCGGTCAGCGCCTGGAAGGTGGCCGGGCCGACGAAATGCGTGCCCGATTCGGTCAGCACCGCGTCCACCCGGGCGCCGCCCTTGACGAACAGTCGCGCCAGTTCCGCCGCCTTGTAGGCGGCAATGCCACCGGTAACGCCCAACACCAATCGCTTTCCGCTCAGTTCAGCCATGACGATGCGCTAGAATCCTTGCCTCGGGGAAGTCGATTCTACTGGATTGGGTAAGCGATGGCGATCAAGCACTGGCCTGAAAACGAGCGTCCGCGCGAACGGCTTCTTGCGCTGGGCGCCGCTTCCCTGTCCGATGCCGAACTGCTCGCCATCTTCCTGCGCGTCGGCATCAAGGGCGTCAGCGCCGTCGACCTTGGGCGCACGCTCATTGCGCATTTCGGCAGCCTCAACCGCCTTTTTTCCGCCTCGGCGGCGGAGTTTTCGACTATCCCCGGCATGGGCAGCGCCAAGTACGCCCAGCTCCAGGCGGTGCTGGAAATGGCTCGCCGTGCCCTGCGCGAGGAACTGGCGGTCGGCAACACCCTTGCATCACCGCGCGCCGTGCGCGACTTCCTCCGACTGACCCTCTCCAGTTTGCCGCACGAGGTGTTCATGGTGCTGCTGCTGGATGCGCAGAACCGGCTGATCGCCGCCGTGGAGCTGTTTCGCGGCACACTGACGCAAACCAGCGTGCATCCGCGCGAAGTGGTCAAGCTGGCGCTCGCACACAACGCCGCCGGCGCCATCCTCGCCCACAACCATCCCTCAGGGGTGGCCGAGCCCAGCCGGGCCGATGAGGCGCTCACCCAGGCCCTCAGGCAGGCACTGGCACTGGTCGACGTGAAGTTGCTCGACCACTTCATCGTCGCTGGCCAGATGGAGCCCCTCTCCTTTGCCGAAAAGGGCTTGATTTAGCAATGGTACGCGGCGTATAATTCCCGGCTTTGCTAAATCCGAACTCTGGAGCACCTTATGGCCCGCGTTTGCCAAGTGACCGGTAAGGCACCGATGGTGGGAAATCACGTTTCCCACGCCAACAACAAGACCAAGCGCCGCTTTCTGCCCAACCTGCAGCATCGCCGCTTCTGGGTCGAAAGCGAAAACCGCTGGGTTAGCCTGCGCGTTTCCAGCGCCGGCTTGCGCACCATCGACAAGAAGGGCATCGACGTTGTCCTGGCCGATCTGCGCGCCAAGGGCACCCTTTAAGGAGAATCGCCATGCCCCGCGAGAAAATAAAACTGGAAAGCACGGCCGGTACCGGCCACTTTTACACGACGACCAAGAACAAGCGCACCAAGCCCGAGAAAATCGAGATCAAGAAATTCGATCCGAAGGTGCGCAAGCACGTCCTGTACAAAGAAACCAAGTTGAAGTAATCCGCTTCAAGCCATAAAAAACCCGCCGATCGGCGGGTTTTTTATGCGAAGTCTGCCCAGGTTACAGGGCGTAGCTGCGCAGGCGCAGCGAAAACTCCTCCAATTGGCGGATGCCGCTCGCCTCGGCGCGGCGGCACCAGTCCTGCAGGCGCGATATCAGTTCCTCCTGCGTGGCAGCGGAGCGTTGCCACAGCGCGGCCAGATCGTGCCGCATGTCGACGACCAGCGACAGGCGGCTATTTTTCTCCAGCACGGCATCCAACTGCTGCCTGTCTTCCGCTGTCAGCGCATCGACATCGTCCCCCAGCCAGCGCTTGAGCGCCTTGAGCGAACGGGAATCCAGCGAAGCCTTCAGTTTCTCCGCTTCCTCGCGGTAGATCTGCCGCAGCGACTTCATGTACTTCGCCATGACATCGTAGCGGTGCGTAATGACCGCCTGCAGGTTGTCGAGATCGATGGTCTGGCGCACCCGCGTGAGGCGCGGTATTGGCGCGACCTTCTTCACCCTGGCCTGGCCGAGGATTTCGAGCAGGCGGATGTAGAGCCAGCCGATATCGAACTCGTACCACTTGTTCGACAGCCGCGCCGAGGTGGCGTAGGCGTGGTGATTGTTGTGCAGTTCCTCACCGCCGATGAGGATGCCCCAGGGCACGATGTTGGTGCTGGCATCGGCACAGGTGAAATTGCGGTAGCCCCAGAAATGGCCAACGCCGTTGATGACGCCGGCCGCCCAGAACGGAATCCAGACCATCTGCACGCCCCAGATCAGCGCGCCCGGCACGAAGCCGAACAGGGCAAAATCGATGGCCAGCATGAGGACGATGCCGAGTTTTTGTCCGGGCGTGTAGATGTGCCGCTCCAGCCAGTCGTCCGGCGTGCCATGGCCGTAGCGTTGCATGGTTTCGGCGCGGCGGGATTCCTTCACGTAGAGGAACACACCGCCCCACAGCACGCGGCTGAGGCCGAGCACCTGCGGACTGTGCGGGTCCTCGGCGGTCTCGCACTTGGCGTGGTGTTTGCGATGGATGGCGGCCCACTCCCTGGTCACCATGCCGGTGGTCAGCCACAGCCACAGGCGGAAGAAATGGCTCGGCAACGGCCGAAGCTCCAGCGCACGATGCGCCTGATGGCGGTGCAGGTAAATGGTGACGGCGGCGATGGTGACATGCGTCATCACCAGCACCACCAGAAGGTAGCCCCACCAGGGAAGGTCAAAAACACCGGGAAAAGGCATGCGCAGGGCCAAAAGACAGCAAACCGGAAGCAAACTGCTATTCTACTTGAATCCTAAACTGACTTCTCCGCTCCGTGCTGGGCCGGATTGAGCAGGCGCACTTCCCGCTGGGGATAGGGGATTTCGATGCCCGCCTTCTGGAAGGCATGCCAGATGGCCAGGTTGACATCGGACTTCACCCCGAGCGTGCCCTCCTGGGGGTCGCTGATCCAGAAGCCCAGCTCAAGATTGACACCCGAATCGGCAAAGGCGCTCAAAAAAGCCTTGGGCGGAGGATCGGCCAACACCCTGGGATGGGCCTGCCCCGCCTCGACCATGAGGCGCATCGCCGCTTCCATGTCCGTCTTGTAGCTCACCTGTACCGGCACGCTCATGCGGACCCGCGTATTGGTGTAGGTCTCGTTGAGCACCACCGAGCCGATCAGTGTCTCGTTGGGAATGATCGCCTCGATTCCAGACAGGGAGCGCAGCACGGTATAGCGCGTGGTGATGCGTGTCACCTCACCCTTGTGCTGGTCGACCGTGATGATGTTGCCGATGCGGATCGAACGGTCGAGGAGAATGACGAAGCCCGACACGTAACTGGCGGCGATCTTCTGCAGGCCAAAGCCGATGCCCACACCCAGCGCGCCGCCGAACACCGACAGCGCCGTCAGGTCCATGCCCACCAGCGGCAGGCTTATCAGCACCGCCAGCACAATCAGGAGCGCCTTCGACATCCGCGCAAATACCAGCCGCAGATTACCGTCGATCCCTTCGGCCTTGAGCAGACTCGCCTCGAGCAGGCCGCCCACCCACAGGGCCAGCAGCAGGGTCGCCAGCACCGTGGCGGCGCCCTGCAGCAGCAGCCACAGCGAAAACCTCTGCTTGCCAACAGCGAAGCTGGCCGATTCCAGCGCATCGATCAGTTCGGGCAACAGACCGAGGATATGCAGGGCGACGACGCTCCATACCAGCAACGTGAGCATGCGTTCGAAGGCCGCCAGCCAGCCGGAGGGCGCGAACGCCTGGCGCAGCGTGAACATCACGGCGCGAATGACAGCGAAGGAGACCAGCAGCGGCACTGCCACGCTGAGCAGGTTCACGTGGTGCCACTGCCTGAGAATCACGCGTGCCAGCACCACCAGTCCGAGCGCCAAGAGCGGAAACAGCAGCCGGTTCAACCCCCTCTGGCCGAATCGCCAGGCGCCTGCGGCGTGGGATGACTCGCGCCGCATGGCCCGTGCCGCCAGCCACGCCAGCCCCAGGCAGAAGGCCAGGGTGGCGATCTGCCAGAACACATCGGGCTGCTGCAGATCATTCCACAGCGCGCTGAGCAAGTGACCGATCTCGTCCTGTTTCATGTTCAATGGGCCTGTTGCGTTGCGGCGTACGGCTGCGCCTCGGCACGATGGCGCTTCCAGTTGTCCAGATAGGCGCGCAGCATGGGCGGATTGCCGCGCAGGATCACCAGGTTTTCCGCATTGCGCATCCGCGCCGAATAGGTGAAGTTGTAGGAGCCGGTGATGACGACCCCGTCCGCCAGTTCCGCATCGACCAGCATGGTCTTATTATGCGCCGCGGCATAAAGCACTTCCAGCGCGACGGGGATGCCGGCCTCGGCAAGCAAGGGAATCAGGCTGTTCACGCCGCGCAGCGTCTGCTCACGATCAGCCAGCACGTCCACGTTCACGCCGCGCGAGCGGGCCTCGATCAGCGCGGCGGCGAGCGGACGGCTGGTGAACAGGAAGGCCTGCACATGAATGCTGCGTTGCGCGCCGCGCAGGATACGCAGAATCGCCGCTTCGGCATCGTCGTGCGGACTGAACAGCACCTCGACGGTGCCCTGTGCGGCATGGGGCGTGCCCGGGCGCGGATCGAACGCTGTGACAGGCTGCGCCGGCAAGAACAGCACGACCGCCAGCGCAGCGAACATTCGCCTCATCGACATCCCGCCAGCAGCATGGGAATTTGACGAAAGTCAGCCCCCGTCATACGGCGCGGACAGTGATCACTTGCGCATCGTGCGCATACTCGAGCAACAGGCGGCGCACCCGCTCCTGCCACAGGCGGCCGAACTCGCGCTGCATCTCATCCGTGGCATGGCCGGCGATGCAGACGCTCATCAGCTCGCGCATGCGCGGGTCACCCGGGACATGCTGCAGATGCGCCGCCACCTCCACAGCAGCACCGCTGTCCTTGCGCGTGAAACGGATCTCCTCGCCCACCGCATCATTGAAGAAGAGCAGATTGCGCCGGTCGAAGCGACCGGCCAGGCCCTTGAAGCCGGTGTCCTGCGTCGCCCCCGTGATCAGGCTGACGACATTGGCGATGACGCCCGTTACGCCGCTCGTGCTGTCCTGCTGGAAACCGACGCGGACGGCGCCGCGTTCGGCAACGTCCTTTGGATAGAGTGCTTCCAGCGCCCGTGCCGTCATCAGCCAGGCCGAGGCCACGGTCGGGCAGGAATGCCCCGCCACCTTCACCGCGTCAGCATAGCGGTACTCGATGATGCCGCCCTCCACCGCGCCAAGGAACCTGGCGAGCGGGTCGTACATCGTGATGCTCGGTGCCTGGTCGTAAAAATCCGGATATCTCATGTCGATGCCTCCTGGTTGCGTTCCAGCACGGCGGCAAAAAAACCGTCCGTGCCATGCGTGTGCGGCGCCAACCGCAGCGTTTCGCCGCATGCCAGCGCGATGCCCTGTTTCTCGATAATGTCCTGTGCCGGAATCTGCCTGAAGCCGGGATGGGCGGCAAGAAAGTCAGCGACGACGGCCTCGTTCTCCTCGGGCAGGATGCTGCAGGTGGCGTACACCAGCCGCCCGCCCTGCTTCACCAGGCGCGAGGCACCCTTGAGGATGTCGTGCTGCTTGCATGCCAGCTCGGCCACTCCCTCTGGCGTCTGCCGCCACTTCAGGTCAGGGTTACGCCGCAGCGTCCCAAGCCCGCTGCACGGCGCGTCGACCAGCACGCGATCCGCCTTGCCGGCGAGGCGCTTGACGCGCAGGTCATTCTCGTTGGCAATCACCACCGGATGCACGTTGGACAGACCGGCACGCGCCACGCGCGCCTTGAGCCGTGCCAGACGCTTGTCTGACACGTCGAAGGCGTAGAGCCGGCCGGTGGAGCGCATCATGGCGCCGAGCAGCAGCGTCTTGCCGCCGGCGCCAGCGCAGAAATCCGCCACCAGTTCGCCGCGCTTCGGCGCCAGCAGATAGCCAAGCAGCTGACTGCCCTCGTCCTGCACCTCGATGCTGCCGTCGATATAAAGCGGATGCTTCTGCAGCGCCGGCTTCGCCTTGAGGCGGATGCACAGCGGCGACAGCGTGCCCGCCTCGGCGGCGATGCCTTCCTCGGCGAATCGCGCCAGCACCGCCTCACGCCCGTACTTGAGCGGATTCACGCGCAGATCGAGCGGCGCGGCCTGGTTCAGCCCCTGCGCCAGCAGCAGCAGCGCCTGCGGCGTCATGTGCTGCAGCAGCCTGTCGGCCAACCAGTCGGGAAAATCCGTCTGCTCGGCCAGGGTGAGATCGCCGACCTGCCGGCCCTTGAGGTCGGCCACCCACTTCAATTCCTTCTCGCCGACTGCGCCTTCCAACTGCCGCTGGCTGACACCCGCCAAGCGCGTCAGTGCCGCCAGCACCAGCCGCCGCCGCGTCACCTCGGCGCCGAGCAGGTGTTCCAGCAGCCGGCGGCGGCGCAGCACGGCGTATGCGGTCTCGGCAATGAAGCCGCGCTCGTTCTGGCCGAGTGCGCGGTTGTCGCGGAAGAATTTCGACAACACGGCGTCGGCGGGATACTTGAAGGCGAACAGCGCGTTAAGCGCCGTCGTCGTCGCGTCGATGAGGTTCGGTGTGATGCGCATGGTGCCTTTCAGTCAGGGTCGTTCGGTCAGCGCCGAACCGTCAGCCACAAGTTCGACGGCATTCTGGTCGTATACCTCGCCCTTGCGGTTGATGAAGCGAATGCGCACCGGCAGGTTGCGATAATCCGAGGCCAGCCACAGTTCCATGGCCTGCTCGCCTTGCAAGGCCGGCGTCTTCACGTGCCAGGTACGCAATTCCCCGAAGTGCGTGGCGATCCGCTCGTCGCCGACGGCTTCGTAGGCGTAGCGGCCGTAATTCTTGCCGGTAGCAATCATGAGTTTGATCCGTGCCGCCGCCCCGGCCAGACCGATCTGGTAAATCTGCGAGAGGATGTCCTGGGCGCCGGCCACCAGCGGCACCTCGCGTCCTTCGCCCTTGCGCGGCTGCAGCATCACCTTGCCGTCGGCCCAGTCGAAGCGCGCCTGCTCGGCCTGTTTGCCGTTGCGCTCGACGCTGAACGACTGCGGCACCAGCCCCTCGGCCGACAGCGTGCCCTCGCTCGTCTGTACGATGCGCACGCTGCGGAACAACGCCACCAGGCCGGTGGTTTCGGTCACGGCCTGCAGGGTGTAGTGCGTGCCGTCATGCTGCCAGGTATGCGTCGATTGGCCGACCTGCATGCCCTGCTCGCCCTCGCCGCGCATGATGACGAAGCGGATGCGGCCCTGGTGCGGCCAAGACGACTCGAGCGGGGCCGCTACGGCAACGGCGGTCGGGGTCGGCGCTTCGGCGTTCACCGTCTCCGGAGTGGCCGGCTCCGGCGACAAATTCTGTACCGGCGCCGGTGGCGGTGGGCGTAACTTCTTCACTCCGGGTTTTGGCTCCGCTCGTTTCTTGCCGACCGGCGACGGCTGTAGCACAGGTGCCGGCTCCGGCACACTATGCGTCATATGCGTTATATGCGCTTCCAGCACGCCGCCCACTTCCGGCTCGTTGAAAAACGACGGCAAGTGCCAGCCGGGACTGCTGACCACCGCGGCATGGAGCAGCAGCGAGAAACCCAGCGCGGCAAGCAGACGGCGGTCGGTCATTGGCTGGAAGCATCCGGCGCCGGCGCCAGTAGCGCACCGGCGCCTTTCCGTTCGCCGCTCAGTAACACCCGCTGGTCTGCTGCGAGCGTCAATCGCCCCTCGACGAACCAGCGCACTGCCTGCGGATAGGCGATGTGTTCCTGCACCAGCACGCGCGCGGCGAGCGTTTCCTCGTTGTCGTCGGCGAACACCGGCACGGCGGCCTGGATGACGACCGGGCCGTTGTCCAGCGCCGGCGTGACGAAATGCACTGTGCAGCCATGGATGCGGCAGCCCGCCTCGATGGCACGCCGGTGGGTATGCAGGCCGGGGAACGCCGGCAGCAGCGAGGGGTGGATGTTCAGCATGCGGCCCTGATAGCGCCGCACGAACGCCTCACCGAGGATGCGCATGAAGCCGGCGAGGACGATCAGATCGGGTTGGTGGCGGTCGATCTCGGCCGCCAGCGCGGTATCGAACACGTCGCGCGAGGCATGCGCGGCATGCGCCACCACGGCCGTGGGAATGCCGCGGGCGCGGGCCGTCTCCAATCCTTTGGCATCGGCCTTGTTGCTGATCACCGCGGCGATGCGACAGGGCAGGTTGGCCGCCAGCAGGGCTTCCATATTGCTGCCGCGGCCGGAGATGAGGATGACGATGGATTTCATGGCGCCTCCGCCGGGTCGTCCCGAGGAGGCGACAAGTCAGCGCCCGGAAGCCGCGTCAGCGGCTGAACCTTCGTTACCCTCTTCCTCGGGAAGGGGGGCAGGAGGATGGTAGTCATATGTTCAAAATTTCACAGGCAGAAAGATTGCCGTGGCGAGGTTCTGGAACACCTTGACCACGAGGCGGTTGGTCTTGTCGGCAATGATCTTCGAGAGCAGGTCGAGGTTGCCGATGATCTTGCCGAACTCGCGCTCGAAGGAAAGGTTCCTCACCGCCCCTTTCGCTTCGTTCGAAAGCAGCACGGGTTCGCCTGTCGCCGTCTTCGCATTGGACAGTTTCCACACGGCGATTTCGACGTTGCGCGCGGCGTTGAACAGCGCCTGCGGGTCCAGGTCGTCGAGGATGAACAGTTCACTCTTGTCGTTGAAGGCCGTCTGCACCATGCCGCCCAGCCCGGCGACCAAGGCCAGCACGCGATCGCCCGCATAGTCCTCGCGAAAGGCGAGATGCACCGCATCCGTGCCGCGCCGGCCCTCCAGTTCAACGAATTTCCAGCCGTGATCGACATCGAAGATGCGCGCCACCGCCGCCTCCAGACTGGCCTGGCCGCCCTTGCGCCACTCGTGCGGATTGCGCCGGTAGAGCTTCTCGGACAGCAGCCTGAGATGGACAAAGAGTTCGCGCTGGTGCGCCTCGGCGACGCGATCGATGTCGGACTTGGCAAGCTGATTCGGATCGAAGCCGGAAACGGGCTTGCGCGGCGTCGTCCCCGTCGTCACGCAACCACCTAACAAAATCAGATGAATCAAACAGATAAGCCTGAAATACATGGCCAATGATAACGCAAAGGCCATGGCTTACGCCAAGGTACGTGAAACCTGGCAGCGCTAATGAATGCTATTCGTCAATTCTTCCTCATGCACGGCCGCCTCAAACTGCTCCCAGGAAGCAGGCGAAACCTGATATTCAGCCTCGCTCTTCAGTCGCAGCAGACGGTCATTGATGTAGTTGTCCCCGCTGGCGGATGCCTCAGGCGTTTCGGACGCCTCGGACGCGTGCGCAGACGCCTTCACGGGAAAACGCCAGTAGACCCGATCCATCTCGATGCCGCAGGCCTTGAACACGTGATTGCACAGGCTCATCTCGACAATATGCGAGTAACGGAAGCGCTTGAGTGGTTCGGAGTCGATGATGGCGATGAATCGCCGGCCGTCCGGCCCGGGGATGCAATTGACACGCACTTCGGCACCGCTGTGACGGAAGTATTCCACGATCTGTACGGCTAGCATTGCCTGGCGGCGCGCCTGTGTCCGCATCCGATGCTTCAGGATCAGCACGTAAGCGAGGATGCCCACGATGTTTGCCGCGACGAAATACAGGATCGTCAGGTCGGCGGTGAAGGTGACGGTCATCATGGGAATCCCTCCTGCATCAATCGGGTATTCGGTAACCCTTCTCCCGAAACAGCCGCAGGCACGCATCAGCCACGTCAGCATCGTAGGCCGTGCCGCGCCCGCGCACAATCTCCTGCAGCGCCGTCTCGATGCCAAGCCCCGCGCGATAGGGCCGGTGGGACGCCATCGCCTCGATCACGTCCGCAACTGACATGATTCTCGCCTCCGGCAGGATCGCCTCGCCCTTCAGGCCCTGCGGGTAGCCGCTGCCGTCCATGCGCTCATGGTGCTGCAGGGCGACCTCGGCCACCGGCCAGGGAAACTCCACATCTTTCAAAACATCGTAGCTGGCGCGCGGGTGCCCCTTGATCAGCTCGAATTCGATTGCGCTCAGGCGGCCGGGTTTGGAGAGGATCTCTGCAGGAATAGTGATTTTGCCGACATCGTGCAGGTAGCCAGCGACGCGCAGCCCCTCCTGTCCTTGCGCGTCGTAGCCCATCTCGGCGCCGATGGCCACGGCGATCTGCGCCACGCGTTTCTCATGGCCGGCCGTATAGGGATCGCGCATCTTGCTCAGCGTGGTGGCCACCTCCACGGTGCGCATGAAGGCGCCTTCCAGTTGCTTGACGTAACGCGCGATCTGCTCTTCGGCGCGCTTCTTCTCCGAAATATCCTGCAGCAAGCCGATGATCGCGTGCCGGCCGCGATGCGTGGCGCGGGCACCATGCAGTCCGATGTCAACCACCGTGCCATCCTGGCGCAAGGCGGAAAATTCAAAAGTCAGGCGCTGCACTACGCCGTCGCGCAGTCGCTGCATGTGCTCCATCGTCTTCGCGCGATCGGACTCTGCCACCAGCAGCAGAGGGTCGAGTCCCGTCAGTGCATCGGCCTTCGCATAGCCGAAGATTTCGGCACAGCGCTGATTGACGTAAACCAGACGGCTGCCCTGGATGATGTAGATGCCGGCGATGGCCTGTTCGACCAGGCCGCGGAACTGCTCCTCGGCCACTCGCAACGCATTCTGCGCCTCAAACTGCGCCGTCACATCCTGCACAGCCGAAATCATCAGGTTCTGCTCCGGCAGCGGGATATCCATGGCGCTGACAATCCGCTTTTTGCCATCCCGCGCAGTGAACTCGATGTCGTCCCAGTGCATGCGCGCCCGGTCGCCTGACTCGATATCTGCCATGACGCGAGCACGCAGGCGCTCGCGCAAATCCGGATCGACGTATACCGCCTCAAAGAAATCCGGCACGCTATTCAGGCTGCCGGGCGGCACGCCGTAAATGGCCTCGAATTTGCGGCCGATGAAGAGGACCTTGCCGTCATCAATGGTATTCACCGCGAAGCCGATAGGGGCGTGCTCCAGGATCGTTTCGACGAGGGCATTGCGCTGTTCCAGCACGGCATTGATGTGCTCCCGCTCGGTGATATCGGTCGCCAGGCCTTCGTAGTACACCGCCTGGCCATCGGCATTGCGCACGATGTGCGTATGTTCTTCGACCCACAGCGTTTCCCCGGCGGCGGTGACAATGCGGAAGGTTTGCGTGAAATCATCTAGCCCTTCACGCTCATGCCGCTCATGTTCCGCTTTCACACGCGCCACGTCGTCGGCATGCACGATGTGGGCGTAATTCAGCTCGCCCGACAGCATGTCCGCCGCCGTGTAGCCCCAGCGGCGGATGTTCTCCGAAACGTACTCCATGCAACCACCTGTCCCTGGCAACAAGCGATACAGCACCACCGGACTCGCTTCCACCACCTGCGAGGCGACGGCCAGTGCCGCCGAACGGTCGAGATCGTCGAGGGCAAAGGAGATATCGGTGGCTATCTCGTCAAGGGTGTGCAGAACCTCCGCGTTGAAGAATCCCGCTTCTGCAGCATACAGACTCAGTGCGCCAACCACCGTGCCTCCGCGACGGATGGGGAAGGCGCCTGCAGAATGCAGGCCGGCATAAGCCCAGGGCGTGAGGGTGGCATCCTCCAGGGAATCGTTGCTGATGACGCACGTTCCAGTGCGTACGGCCTCGACAGCCAGTCTGCGTCCGACTACTTCATCCGAAGTGGCGGAGGCATGCACTTTCTCGACATAGCCGCCGTCCTCACCGAAGCGGGCCACCGGCCTTACCCTTTCGTCAGCGGCATCACACAAGCCGATCCAGGCGAAGCGGAAGCCGCCGTGCTCGACAGCGATATGGCAAATTTTGTCGAACAGTTCTTCCTGGCTGCCGCCGCGCACAATCGTCTGGTTGGTGTGCGACAGCATATCGTAGAGATCTTTCTGCCGTCGTAGCAATATATCGGCCCGCTTGCGCTCGGCAATGTCACGCAGGATGCCGGTATAAAAAACGTCCTCGTCCGTCTGCCAGACGGCAAGCGAAAGCTCAATGGGAAATTCGTGGCCATCCTTGTGCCGGCCGGTCAGCTCGACCGGTTTGCCGATGATGCGCGGCGCACCGCCCGCGCGCAGGCGCGCCATGCCCTCGTTATGGCGCTGCTGCAGTGCCGCGGGAATCAGCAGGGTCAGCGGCTGGCCGAGCGCCTCGGCTTCCGTATGGCCGAACAGGCGCGCCGCCGCGGGATTCCAACTGACGATGTTGCCGGCAGCGTCGGCACTGATGATGGCGTCTCCTGCCGACTCGGTCGCCGCGCGGTAGCGTGCCTCGTTCTGCCGCACGAGCACCGAAGTGCTTACCTTGAGCTTCAGCCGGTGCGCGCGCTGATGCTGGTGCCAGAGCATCAGCACCGCCACGCCAATGGCGGCAGCGGCGATGAAAGCCACCAGACTGACCCAGATTGCCAGAGTGCGCACGGGGGCAAATACCTCATCGCGATCGACCTTGGCAATAAGAAACCAGTCGGTGCCTTTCACAGGGCGATAGGCAGCCAGCACCGGCACGCCGCGGTAATCCACACCGCTCACGTTTCCGCGGCGGGCTTCGCGTAGGGCAATCGCCGCTGGAAGGTCTGTTGCAGCCTCTGTCAACTGCAAGGACATTACTTTCCCCGGGCGGTGCCGCAGCTCATTGAGAAACTCGCCCTGCTCGCCCTCCCGGCGCACCAGTAGGGTTTCAGCGCTCGCGCTTGCCCCTGGCCAGGTCTGAATGTAGGGATAGAGGGAACGCGCCGGGTCGGTGTGCAGCAGCACGGCGCCAATCGGCCGCCGCTGCCCTTCCGCTTCGTGCAGCAGGGGCGCGATGAAATCTATGTGCTGCTGGCCGCCCGCGTCGGCAAGCAACTGGCTGCGCCGCACCTGGCCGTCCGTGAAGGTCTCCTGCAGCAGTTGCAGCGTCGTGCCGCCGATCTGATGCGGTTCACCCAGGTTCATCAGTGGCCTGCCGTCGGCATCCAGCAAAACCACCGACCCATAGCCGTAACTTTTGATCATGGATTCCAGTCGATTGCGGATGGCTTCGGCCTGCATCGGGCTGCCGCTGCGCTGCAGGTCCGCAACCCGATCGACGAAATCCTTGCTGTCGGACAGCGACGTGCCATCGTTGATGCGTTCGCTAACCCAGTTTTCGATCTGCGTGGCTTTGAGGTCGGCGATGATGTGCAAGTTGTCGAAGGTTTCGCGTTCTATCTGCGGGCCGTGCAGCCTGACGATGCCGAAGCCGATAAGGGGCGCGATCAACGCGAGCGCGACAAAAATGACCGCCAAACGGCGCTTGCCCGGGAGCAGCGCGGCAGCTTCCTCCAGGCTGTCGGCTGGCATGGGAACTGAGCAGCAGATAGAGCAGGATGCTGGTGACGGCGACGAAGGCCAGACCCTTGACCAGTTCGAAGCGCGCGAGCAGCGCCGCGTCGGCAGTGGTCAGGTTCAGCAGGTAGCCGGATGCGATGATCCACAGGGCGGCAAGCACTGCGTAGAGCAGTGCGGCGCGTGCCGACGTGAGCCAACTGGCCGGCCGGGGAGTACCGGATGATTCATGCATAGCCTGAACCCAGTCCCTGTTTTATTATTGTCGTTATCGTTCTGCCTGTATCTGGCAGGACGGGGATAGCACAGCGGGGCGCTTGCAGTGTTCCGGCAAGCTACTGTCCTACGCAGGATCAATCTAACCGGCTGTCGTATGCAATGTCAATAGGCTATGACAATACGCAAAGATTCAAGTTACTGCCTGCCCTGCAACGACAGGGGCTAGGCGGCGCGATGCCTGAGATAGCCGATGATGGCCGGCAGCATGGAAACGACGATGATGGCGAGGATCACCAGCGACAGGTTGTTCTTGACGATGGGCAGGTTGCCGAACAGGTAGCCCGCCACGCTGAGCGCACCGACCCACAACAGCGCGCCGGAGACGTTGAAGGCCTGGAAGCGCACGTAGGTCATGGCGCCGATGCCGGCGACGAAGGGGGCGAAGGTGCGCAGGATCGGGATGAAGCGCGAGATGACCAGCGCCTTGCCGCCGTGGCGCTCGTAGAAGGCATGCGTCCTTACCAGCGCCGCCTTGTTGAAGAAGCGCGAGTTCTCCCAGTGGAACACCTTCGGCCCGAGATAGCGGCCGATCGCGTAATTCACGCTGTTGCCGAGGACGGCAGCGGCGATGAGGGTACCGTTCAGCGCCCACATGTCCATGCTGCCCGTTGCCGCCAGCGCGCCGGCGACGAAGAGCAGCGAATCGCCCGGCAGGAAGGGCGTGACGACGAAGCCGGTCTCGGCAAAGATAATGAAGAACAGGATGGCGTACACCCAGGCGCCATGCTGGGCGAGCAGCGCGGCGAGGTGCGTGTCGAGGTGGACGGCGATGTCCCAGAGGAGGGTGAGAAGTTCCATCAGCGGTTGAAGAAAAACCGCGCCATCATACCCGAAACGGCGAACAGGCAGTCCTAAGCGGCGGCCGGCGATCGCCGCCGGCGGCGCTCACCATCCAGCGCCTCGGCGCTGAGCAGGATGACTTCGATCTCCTCGATGATTTCCTCCTGGCGCAGGCGGTTGTTCTGCTGGCGCAGGCGCGCCATGTCCTTGTCGAGCTTGCGCAGCGCGTTGTCCATGTGCTCGAGCCGCTGGCGGTTCTCGGCCATCAACGACTGGTAGAACACTTCATGCAGAACTGCATAAAGGTACTGATCCGTCAGTTGCGAGAAGAAATCGAACGGAGACAGGTTGAGCAGGGGCGGAAAGGCGTGCTGTGGCCGCGACTGGCGCGGCTCCGGCATGGGCAGCAGGCGCCGGGAGATGACTTCACCATTTTCGCCGCCGTGGTAGTACGCCGTCAGCCCTTGCAGCAGTTCGCCGCGATGGTGCTGCTGCAGGTCGCGCAACAGCTGCACCAGACGCACCAGAACCGGCTGCACTTCCTCTGCCACACTCGGTCCCTCGATGCGGGCGGCCACGCCGGTGTCGTCCTGCATGCGCGCCAGCAGCCGACTGCCGACGGCGATCAGCGGCCCCTGCCCGGGCCGCGCCTGCGCCAGCACTGCGTCGTTGAAGTCGCCGCAGAAACCGCGCTCGGAGCCGATCAGCAGGTGCATCTGCGCAGCCGGCTGCGCGTGACTCAGACGATCGCCGTAAAAGGCGAGGAAATCCGCCGCCGCCGTCTCGATCATGCTCACGGCCTGCTGCTGCATGTCGAGAAAACCCGCCAGCCGCCGCGTTTCCACGTAGGCCAGGTTCTTCATGGCGACCATGATGCCGTTGATCTCGGTGTAGCTGTCGATGCGCCTGACCAGGTCACGCCGCCGCGTCATGTCGCTCCTCCCGCAGCCAGGCAACGACCGCCTCGTGCCACTGTTCGCGCCCGCTCGTCATGCCAAGGCCGGATGCCTCGGCGCCACGCCGCAGGACCTGCAGGTCCTTGCGTACGCCTTCCGCGTCGCGGCCGTCCAGCAGCCCTTCGTTGTAGGCCACCAGCCACGCCATGTGGAAGGTTTCCGGCAGCGGATCGAGCCGCTCCTGCTTGAGTATCTCGCGCAGGAGCTGGCCGCGGCGGATGCGCGCCTCCATGCTCGCCTCGAGTTTGGAACCGAAGCGCGTGAACACTTCCAGTTCGAGGAACTGCAGGTAATCGAGTTTGATGCGCCCGGCCTCCTTTTTGATGGCCGCATCCTGCGCCTTGCCGCCGATGCGCGACACCGAGCGCGTGATGTCGATCGCCGGCAGGAAGCCGCGCGCGAACAGTGCCTGATCGAGATAGATCTGCCCGTCGGTGATGGAGATCAGGTTGGTCGGAATGTAGGACGAGACTTCACCCTGCTCCGTTTCGACGATGGGCAGTGCGGTCATGCTGCCGCCGCCGTGGTCCGGCGCCAGGCAGGTCGAGCGTTCGAGCAGGCGCGAATGCAGGTAGAAAATATCTCCCGGATAGGCTTCCCGTCCGGGCGGGCGGCGCAGCAGCAGCGACAGTTCGCGGTAGGTGCGCGCATGGGTAGTGATGTCGTCGTACACCACGAGGGTGTCCCGCCCCTGCCATGTCCATGCCTCCGCCAGCGCACATCCGGCGAAAGGCGCCAGGTACTTGAGTCCCGGCATGGCCGTCGCCTCGGCGACGACGAGCGTGGTGTAGTCCAGCGCGCCGGCGCGCCGCAGGGTCTCGAGGGTACCGACCACGGCGGAGCGCTTCTGCCCGATGAGGACATAGACGCACAGCACGTTCTTGCCCTTCTGGTTGATGACGGCGTCGATGGCCAGTGCGCTCTTGCCCGTACCGTTGTCGCCGATAAGGAGCTGGCGCTGGCCCTTGCCGATGGGGATCAGGGTGTCGACGATCTTGTTGCCGGTCTGCAACGGCCGGCTGACGAAATCACGCACGACGATGGGCGGCGAAGCGACGTCGAGGTTGCGCCGCGCTGCAGGCTGCGGCGCGCTCCTGCCGTCAAGCGGGTTGCCGAGCGGATCAATGACGCGGCCGATCAGGTCGTCGCCGACGCCGATGTCGAGCCTGCGGCCGGACAGGTGGGCCACGACGCCGGCGCTGAGGCGATCCGTCTGGCGCAGCAGAATCGTGCCAACTTCATCGCTTGCAAGGTGGAATACCAGTGCTTCGCTGCCGTCGCCGAGGAGGATGATCTCGTCCATGCTCGCCGAGGGCAGACCGGAAATCCAGGCAATGCCGTCGCCGACGGAAACCACCCTGCCCTGCTCCGACAGGCGCAGGCGGAAGGTGTAATCCCTGAGCCGGATCGCCTGCGCGGCCAGCGGCTGGGCCAGGGCGTCCGCGTCACGGTGCACGCCGCACGCCTCCGGCAAAGAATTGCAGGTCGTCGCGCAGATTGGCATGCAGCACCCACGGCCCGATGCTGACGCGCACGCCGCCAATGAGGCTTTCGTCTACGGCGTACTCCTGCGGCAGCGCGCGCTGCAGCGCCTCCGCCATCGCGGCCGTGAGCTGCGTCCGCGCGGCCTCGCGCAGCGGCCGCGCCGTCACGACCTGCATGTTCACCCCGGCCGCGGCGGCCGCCGTGGCCAGTGTCTGCTTCTGTGCAAAAGTCAGTCGCTGCAGGTCGGCGACCATGGACGCGACGATGCGCTCGTCCAGGCTTTCGTCCGCCAACCGCGACAGGACCCTGGCGGAGAAGGCAGCGCCTTGCGCCAGCGCCTGCTCCTCGGCCGTGCGGCGCAACTCCTGACGATGCCGCTCGTCGAGCACCCGATTCCTTTCTCGCTCCGCCTCGACGGCGGCGGCGACCGCTGCCATCTGATGCGCGCGTTCCCGCGAGATCTCCTCGGTGAGTTTGGTGCGCGCGCCTTCGCGCTCCTTCTCCCAATCGTCCAGGCGATTCTCGTATTGTCGTTCGAGGGCCTGCGCCTTTTCCTCCAACGCCTTCGCGTCGGCCATTTCCTTCTCGATGCCGGCACGCCGCCGCGCGATGACGTCGAGGACGGGCTGGTAGAAGAAGCGCTTCAGGATCCAGACGAGGATCAGGAAGTTGATGATCTCGAGCGCAAAGGTGGTCCAGTCGACTTCCACGGCGGTTCCCGTTTCTATTTGACGAGGTATTCGAGCAGCGGATTGCGGAAGAGGATGATCAAAACGATCACCAGCACGTAGATGGCGAGCGATTCGATCATCGCCAGGCCGATGAACAGCGTACGCAGGATGGATTTCTCCGACTCCGGCTGGCGCGCCAGCGCATCCAGCGCCTGGCTGATGGCGCGCCCCATCGCCAGCGCCGGGAACATCACGCCGAGGGCGATGGCTAGGGCCGCACCCAGGGTCGATAACACCGTAAACCATGTCATGTCATTCATGAACTGCCCTCCTGATCTGAATCGGAAACCGTCTCTTGCGATTGCATCGCGCCGGAAATGTAGACCAGCGCGAGCACGCCGAATATGTACGCCTGCACCACCGCCTCGACCACGTGCAGCATCAGCAGCGGCACCGGCACCAGCAGGCCCGCCACCAGCAGCACCAGCAGCGCCGCCATCTCCAGGCTCATGACGTTGCCGAAGAGGCGCACCGCCAGCGCCACCGTGCGCGACACCTCGCTGATGAGGTGGAACGGCAGCAGGATCGGGCTCGGCCGCAGATAGTGCCTGAGGTAGCCGGCGAAGCCTTCGCTGCGGACACCGTACCAATGCACCGAGAGGAACACCAGCAGCGCCAGCCCGGCCGTCACCGACAGGTTGCCGGTCGGCGACGACAGGCCGGGGATGAGGCCGGTGAGGTTGGCGACGAGCACGTAGATCCACAAGGTGCCGATGAACGGCAGCAGCATCTGCGAGCGCTGCGGCAGCATGCCGCGGATGGCATTGTCCATGGCGGAGACGATGCCCTCCAGCAGCGTTTGCAGCGGGCCGGGGTCGAGCGACAGGCGGCGGGTGGCGAAGCCTGCGGCGAGACCCAGGAGCAGCATGATGCCCCAGGTGGTGACCACCGTCGCCGTGATGGCGAGCGGGCCGAGATGAAAAACGACGACGGCGTTCTCCATCAGTCACGCTCCCGCACGTACATGTAGACGTTGATGACGCCCACCACCAGGCCGGCGAAGAGCAGGCCGATGGTCCAGCGGAAGGAGTAGCCCTCCGCCATGTCGTCGAGCCAGTTGCCGACATAGGCGCCGACCACCACCGGCAGCACGAACAATATCGCCAGCGTCCCCATGAACACCGACTGGGCGAGCAGGCTCGGGCGGTCGCGCTCGGCCTGCTGCATGCGCCGCACCTGCTTTTCCACCTTGGCGTGAAGTTCGCCGTCCTGATCCGGGGTCGTCATCTAAGGGCCCTTGCCTCGCGTCCCATCTGCCACAGGCGCCTGAACATTTCCTGCTCGAGGCGATAGAGGTTCTCCTTGACGCCGCGCAGCTGTTTTTCCTCGTCCAGCAGTTGCCGCAGCAATTCGCCGCTGATGCGCGCGTAGTCGCTTTCGTGCAGGTAGCGCCGTGCGCTCACATGCAGCGTGTTGCCGGCAAAATACAGCACGCCGCCGGGAAAGGCGAGGTAGCGCCAGTCCGCCTCGCCGAGGCGGTAGCGCGCCAGGCCGTAGGCGAGCACGGTCATCATGCGGCCATGGCGGGCCTGGATGCCGAAGGTGCCGCTGGCGTCCTCGCCGACGAAGCTCGCCACATGCTCGACATGCTCGTGCTGGGTGGCGCCGTGCAGGTGCATGTCGAACGTCGTCAAGATGGCGTCTCCCGCATGGCGCCGCGCATGTAGCAGCGTTCCTCCGGCAAGTCGTCGTAGTCGCCGCGAATGAAGGCCTCGCAATCGGTCAGCGTCTCCGCCAGCGGCACCGAGACGCCGGCGATGCCGGTATGCTCGGTGACCACGTTGAAGGGCTGCGTCAGGTAACGCTGCAGTCGCCGCGCGCGCTGGACGATGCGCCGGTCCGCTTCCGACAGCGCCTCGATACCGAGCATGGCGATGATGTCCTCGAGTTCGTGGTAGCGCGCCAGGTGCTCGCGCACCGCCTCGGCGACATGGTGGTGGCGGTCGCCGACAAGGCTGCGGTCCATCATCTTGTTGGTCGATTGCAGCGGGTCTACCGCCGGATAGATGCCCTTGCCGGCCTGGGTGCGCGAGAGGATCACCGTCGTGTCGAGGTGCGAGAGGATGGTGCTCACGGCGGGATCGGTCATGTCGTCGGCGGGCACGTACACCGCCTGCACGGCGGTGATGCTGCCGGCGCGGGTCGAGGTGATGCGCTCCTGCAGTTCTGCCACCTCTGAGATCAGCGTCGGCTGGTAGCCGACGGTGGCCGGCATGCGCCCGAGCAGGCCGGAAATCTCGCTGCCGGCCTGGACGAAGCGGAAGGCGTTGTCCATCAGCAGCAGCACTTCCTTGCCGAGGCTGTCGCGCAGGTATTCGGCGTAGGCGACGCCGGTCAGGCCGACGCGAAAGCGCACGCCGGGCGATTCGTCCATCTGCCCGAAGACCATCAGCGTCTGCGGCATGACGCCGGCGTCCTGCATCTCGTGCCAGAGCTCGTGCCCCTCGCGGATGCGCTCGCCGACGCCGGCGAACACCGACACGCCCTGGTGCAGGTGCACGATGGCATGCATGAACTCCATGATCAGCACGGTCTTGCCGACGCCGGCGCCGCCGAAGAGGCCGGTCTTGCCACCGCGCACGAAGGGGCACAGCAGGTCGATCACCTTGATGCCGGTCGGCAGGATGTCCGACACCGGCACCGTCTCCGACAGGGGTGCGGGACGGGCGATGACGTTGCGCAGTTCACAGCCATCGAGCGGCGCGCCGCCGTCGAGCGGTGCGCCGAAGACATTGAGCAGGCGGCCCAGGCAGCTGCGCGACACCGGCACGCGCAGCGGGCCGCCGCTGTCGAAGACCGGCAGGCCACGCCGCAGGCCGGCGGTGCGGTGCAGGGCGATCGCCCGCACACGGCGTTCGTCGAGGTCGCGGTACACCTCGAAGGTATACCGTTCCTCGCCGACCGTCGCCGTCAGCGCCTGATGCAGCGGCGGCAGGCGTTCGCAGACGATGTCGACGACCGGCCCATGCACTTCCTCGATGAAGCCGATCGCCTCGGCCCCGTCGGATATCTCGTGTAACGCGGCTGCGGACATTGCTGCGTGACTCCCTGGTGAGGCCAGATTGCCTCGTTGAGGCCAAACCTTAGGCTGTAGGCCGATGCGCGTCAACGCCGGCCAGCTATAATCGCCGCACTGTCCGTTTCACGCCCGCCACACCCACCATGCCCGCCATCCAGCCGCTTGCCGACCTCCTCATCAGCCAGATCGCCGCCGGCGAGGTGGTCGAGCGGCCGGCCTCGGTGGTCAAGGAACTGCTGGAGAACAGCCTCGACGCCGGCGCGCGCACAATCACCGTGCAACTGGCCGAAGGCGGCGTGCGGCAGATCCGCATCGCCGACGACGGCAGCGGCATCCCGCGCGAGGAACTGCCGCTGGCGCTGGCGCGCCACGCCACCAGCAAGATCGCCTCGCTGGAAGACCTCGAGAACGTGGCCTCCCTTGGTTTTCGCGGCGAGGCGCTTGCCTCGATCGCTTCAGTCGCCCGTGTCAGCATTACCAGCCGCCTGCGCGGCGCGCCACACGCCTGGCGCATCGACGCCGCCAGCGGGGCCATCGCCCCCGCTGCCCTCGGCGGCGGCACCGTCATCGAAGTCGACGATCTCTATTTCAACACGCCGGCGCGGCGCAAGTTCCTCAAGCGCGAGCACACCGAATTTGCCCATTGCGAGGAAGCCTGCCGCCGTATCGCCCTAGCGCATCCCGCCGTCGCCTTCCAGGTGCAGCACAACGGCCGCAGCGTCCTGCACCTCGCCGCGGGAGAAGCTGCGCGGCGCGTCAGCGACCTCTTCGACGAAGAATTCGCCGCCCAGGCGCGCCCCATCGAGGCCGTCGCCGGCAGCCTGCGCCTGAGCGGCTACGCCGCCCTGCCGGCCTACTCGCGCGCCCGCGGCGATGCCCAGTATTTCTTCGTCAACGGCCGCTTCGTGCGCGACAAGGTGCTGGCGCATGCCGTGCGCGAGGCCTATGCAGATATTCTGCACGGGCAGCGGCATCCGGCCTACGTGTTGTTCCTCGAGCTTGATCCGCATGGCGTCGACGTCAACGTGCATCCGGCCAAGACCGAGGTGCGCTTCCGCGAGGGCCAGGCCGTGCACCAGTTCGTCTTCCATGCCCTGCAGCGCGCGCTAGCGGCACCGTTGTCTCACGCCGATGCCGCACCTGGGACGCAGACGCCCTCGCCCGCCGTCACGGCAGCGCAGCCCTTTCAGCAAACGCTCGCCGTCGAACAACCCCTGGCCGCCTATTTTGATTTCGCCCGCCAGGGTGCGCCGCCTGCCATGCCTGAAGCGCAGGCGGGCGAAGCGCCGCCGCTCGGCTTCGCCCTCGCCCAGTTGCACGGCGTCTACATCCTCGCGCAGAACGCCGCCGGCCTCGTGCTCGTGGACATGCACGCCGCACACGAGCGCATCCTCTACGAAAAGCTGAAGACCGCACTCGACGCACGCCCGGCGGTGCAACCTTTGCTGGTGCCGGTGGTCATCTCGGCCAGCGGCGAGGAGATCGCCGCCGCGGAAGCGCACGCCGGGACACTGGACCGCCTCGGTTTCGAGCTTGCCGCGGCCGGGCCGCACGAACTCGTCGTGCGCGCCGTACCGCAGGCACTGACTTTGGCGCGGATTCCCGACCTGGTGCGCGCACTGCTCGCCGACCTGGAAAAGTTCGGCGCCAGCCGCGCCGCCGCCGAGCAGCGCAACGAACTGCTCGCCACCATGGCCTGCCACGGCGCGGTGCGTGCCCACCGCACGCTCAGCCTGCCCGAGATGAATGCCCTGCTGCGGCAGATGGAGGCCACCGAACGCGCCGACCAGTGCAACCACGGCCGGCCGACGTGGACGCCGCTGTCGATGGACGAGCTCGACCGGCTGTTCCTGCGTGGCCGCTAGCCCTGCCTCCTCTCCGTGCGCAACGGGCGCGGCCAATCAGTCGCCCCCGCCCCCGGGGCGGGGGACGGGGGGTGGGGGGCAACCCTGCATCCATGAGGCAGACAGCAAGCTTCCGCCTGCTGTCTGCCTCATGGGCCCGACCGCCAGCGGCAAAACCGCCGTCTCGCTGGGACTGACTTTGCGTCTGCCGCTGGAAATCATCAGCGTCGACTCGGCGCAGGTATTCCGTGACATGGACATCGGCACCGCCAAGCCGGACCGCGCCACGCTGGAAAAATTTCCGCATCACCTGATCGACCTCATCAGCCCGGAGGAACGCTATTCCGCCGCACGCTTTCGCGCCGATGCACTGCGCGTCATGGCGCAGATCACGGCGCGCGGCAAAATTCCGCTGCTGGCCGGCGGCACCATGCTCTACTTCAAGGCCCTGCGCGACGGCCTCTCGGACCTGCCGCAGGCCGACGCCGAACTGCGCCGCGCCATCGACGCGGAGGCGCGCCAGCGCGGCTGGCCGGCCCTGCATGCCGAACTGGCGCGGTGCGACCCCGCGGCGGCAGCGCGCCTCAAGCCGACCGACGCGCAGCGCATCCAGCGCGTGCTGGAAGTCGTGCGCCTGACCGGCGCGCCGCTGGCGGAAAGCCTGGCGCGCCGCAGTGAAGCTGCGCTGCCCTACCGCCTCATCCAGCTCGCCCTGCTGCCGTCCGACCGCGCCGTGCTGCACGAGCGCATCGCGCAGCGTTTCGACGCCATGCTGGCCGCCGGGCTGGTCGACGAAGTGCGCGCGTTACGCAGCAAGTACCGCCTCGATGCAGCGCTGCCCTCGATGCGCTGCGTCGGCTACCGCCAGGCGTGGGAATTCCTCGAAGGCGGCTGCGACCGGGTCGCCTTGCGCGATAATGGCATCGTCGCCACGCGCCAGTTGGCAAAGCGGCAACTGACCTGGCTGCGCAGCTGGCCGGAGGTCACAGCCTACGACTGCCTCGCGCCGGATCTGCTCGAGCAAGTGGCGCACACCGTGGCAGCGTCCCTGGCTTAAGTTCCCCGCCCGGTTGCCGTTATTCCCTTTGTTATGGGAAATAGCGGAGACAGGCTTGTCCACAGCCAGCGAATCCATCGATGAAGAAGCCGACGAGGCCACTCCTCGGCCCGGCCTCGTGCTACGCGCCAAGCGCTTGCTGATCGCCCCCCTGCTGTTGCTCAGGCGGCTACGCCGGACCAAGGCGCCGGAAGAGGAAGGGAAGGATGAGGCGTCGAAAGAAGCGCGGCCGCATGCCCGCGATGCCAGGCGCAGGGATGACGCGGAAACGGAGGATGCGCCTGCCGCTGCGCCTGCGCTGTGGCGCCGCCTCCTGCCCTACGGTCTGGTATTGCTGGCGGGTGTTGCTGCCGGCGGCGGCGCACTCTACTGGCTCTCGGCCCAGATCATCGCCCACCAGTCGACGGAGCTGGGCGCGCAGGAGGACGAGGTCGCGCGGCTAAAGGACCTAGTGGCAGGCTATGACAAGCTGACGCTGGAAAACCACAAGAAACTGGAAGCGGAAAAGGGCAAACAGGCCGAACTGGGCAACCGCCTGGCCATCGCTCAGCGCGATCTGACGCACCGACCGCCTTCAGAAGCCGGCTCCAGCACGGGCGCGCAAGGCACTGCTGAAAACCATGCCGGCACCGGCAAGGCGGCAGACTGCACGCTGCGTTCGGGCAGCATCGCCAGCACGCTGAGAACCTGCCTGGAAGCGTTCAACCGCCAGTAAGGCATTTCACGGGCGCAGCGTGGCCCCACAGCTGCGGCAGCAGCGCTTCGAGATGTTGCCGCTCGCCGCTGCTGAAAAATTTTTCCGTACCCGCGGAGCGTACCGGTTGAAAGTCAGTCTCTGCAATACGGCGAGACAGTTGTCGCGCGACGGCCGCACCGGTTTCGATGAGAGCGACTTGCTCGCCGACCAGTTCGCGCAGCAGCGGCTGCAGGAAAGGGTAATGGGTGCAGCCGAGCACCAGCGTATCCGCACCCTGCGCCAGCAGGGGCGCGACAAAGGCAGACAGCAAGGCACGCGTGGCCGGACCGGAGAGGTCGCCCGCTTCCACCTGCTCCACCAGCCCCGGACAGGGTTGCACCACGACCCGGGCCTGCGAACCGAAACGCTGCACCAATTCCGCAAAGCGGGCGCTCTCCAGCGTGCCGCCGGTGGCGAGCACGCCGATCACGCCCGATCGCGTCGCGTCTACGGCCGGCTTCACGGCCGGTTCCATGCCGATGACAGGCAGATCGAAGCGCGCTCGCAGGCCAACGATGGCCGCGGCCGTGGCGGTATTGCAGGCGACGACGAGGGCCTTGGCGTCCTGCGCGACGAGAAATGACGAGATAGCCAGTGCGCGCGCCTCGATGAAGGCGACGGATTTCATCCCATAGGGGGCATGGGCAGAATCGGCGACATAGAGGAGATCCTCACCCGGCAGCACCGTGCGGATGTGGCGCAACACGGACAGGCCGCCCACACCCGAATCGAAGACGCCGATCGGACGCGGCGACACGGACATCAGGCAGCAGCCGTACCGGGGACAGGCTCGGCGCCGCGCTCTTTGCGGGCGAGCAGACTGTAGACCGTCGGCACGACGAACAGGGTCAGCAGGGTGCCGAGCAGCAGGCCGCCGACGATGACCCAGCCGATCTGCTGCCGTGACTCGGCACCGGCGCCGCTGGCGAACGCCAGCGGAATGGCGCCCAGCACCATGGCGCCGGTGGTCATGAGGATCGGCCGCAGGCGCAGGCTGGTCGCCTCGAGCAGCGCCTCAGCGACCGTCCGCCCCTGCTCACGCAGCTGGTTGGTGAACTCGACGATGAGGATGCCGTGCTTGGTGATGAGTCCCACCAGAGTCACCAGACCGATCTGACTATAGACGTTGAGCGTGCCGCCGGACAGCCACAGCGCCAGCAGCGCGCCGGTCATCGACAGCGGCACGGTGAGCATGATGACGAGGGGATCGCGGAAGCTCTCGAACTGCGCCGCCAGCACCAGATAGATGAAGGCCAGCGCCAGGATGAAGGTCAGCGCCAGGCTCGCCGTCGAGGTGCGGAACTCGCGCGACTGGCCGGCATAATCGGTGGCATAGCCGGGCGGCAGGATGCGGCGGGAGACGCCATCGAGGAAGGCCAGCGCCTCGCCCTGGGTGTAGCCGGGCGCGAGGTTCGCCGAAATGGTCACGGCGCGCCGCTGGGCGAAATGGTTCAGTTCGCGTGGGCTCACCGTCTCGTTCACCCGCACCAGGCTGCCCAGCGGAATCATGCGCTCGTCGCGACCACGCACGTAGATGCTGTTGATGTCGCGCGGGGTGGCACGATCCGCGTCGGCGGTCTGCACGATCACGTCGTATTGCTCGGCGTCGCGCTTGAAGCGCGTCACCTGGCGGCCGCCGAGCATGGTCTCCAGCGTTCGGCCGATGGCCTCGATCTGCACGCCGGTGTCCGATGCCTTGTCGCGGTCGACCAGCACCGACAGTTCGGGCTTGTTGAGTTTGAGGTCGGTATCGACGTTCACGAAGCCGGGATTCTTCGCCACCTCGGCGAGAACCTGATCGGTGATGCCCTGCAGTTCGGCATAGGCGGCGGAAGTGACGATGACAAAGCTCACCGGCCGCGCAATCGCGCTCTGGCCGAGCGAGGGCGGCGTCACCGGAAAGGCCAGCACGCCGGGAATCGAGAAGAATTCCGGCTGCAACTCCTTGGCGATAGCCTGCGAGGAACGCGCCCGCGCATTCCAGTCGGTCAGACCGACGAAGGAAATGCCCTGCGACACCACGGGGTAGCCCGTCACGACGAAGTAGCGCTCGACGTTTTCGGTCTTGGCGTAAATCGCCTCGAGCTGCCGGGAATACTTGCCCATGTAGTCGAGCGTTGCGCCTTCCGGCCCAATGAAGACGCCCAGGATGACGCCGCGGTCTTCCACCGGCGCAAGTTCCGACTTGAGCGTTTTCAGCAGCAGCACGCTCGCGCCAGCCACCAGCGCGAAGACCAGCATGACGATCCAGCGGCGGCGCAGTGTCGCCGTGAGCAGGCGCCGGTAGCCGGCGGTCAAGCCGCCGAAGAAGTGTTCGAACCACAGATAAGCCTTGCCGTGGCGCGTTTCGTGGCGCAGCACCAGGGAACACATCATGGGCGACAGCGTCAGTGCGACAAAACCGGACACCAGCACCGCACCGGCCAGCGTCAGGGCAAACTCAATGAAGAGCTTGCCGGTGCGCCCGGTCATGAAGGCCACCGGCGCATAGACGGCGGCCAGCGTCAGCGTCATCGCCACCACGGCGAAGGCGATCTCCTTCGCCCCCTGCAGCGCCGCCTGCAGGCGCGGCATGCCTTCCTCAATGTGGCGATAAATGTTCTCCATCATGACGATCGAGTCGTCCACCACCAGGCCGATGGCCAGCACCAGCGCGAGCAAGGTCAGCGTGTTGATGCTGAAACCCATCGCCAGCATGAGCGCGAAGGCGCCGACCAGCGCCACCGGGATGGTGACAAGCGGGATGATCGTCGCCCGCAGCGAGCGCAGGAAGACGAAGATGATCAGGGCCACCAGCAGGATGGCCTCGCCGATGGTCGTGAACACCGCCTCGATGGAACGGTCGATAAAGATGGTGGAGTCGTAGGCGACATTCACCGTCATGCCTTGCGGCAGCTCGGCGATGACGCGCGGCAGCTCATCATGCAGCGCCTTGGAAAGATCGAGGGGATTGGCAGTGGCCTGCTTGATGACGCCCAGGGCGACGGCGTTTTTGCCGTTGAAGCGCACCGCCGAGCGCTCCTGCGCCGCGCCGATCTCAACGCTGCCCAGGTCACGGATGCGCACCGGGTAGCCCTTGACCTGGCGCACGACAATTGCGGCGAATTCCTCCGGCTTGCTCAGGTCGGTACGCGACACCACCGAGAACTCGCGATCGCGGCTCTCGATGCGGCCGGCCGGCACTTCGACGTTCTGCCGCCGCAAGGCATCCTCCACATCCGGCGGAGTAAGGCCATAGGCGGCAAGGCGGCCCGGATCGAGCCAGATGCGCATGGCGAATTTGCGCTCGCCGAAGATGCGCACATCGGCGGCGCCAGACAGGGTCTGCAGGCGCGGCTTGACGATGCGGTTGGCGAAATCGGTGACTTCCAGGGGGGAATGGCGGTCACTGTTGAAGGCGAGCCAGATGATGGGGTTGGCGTCGGCCTCGACCTTGGCGATGACCGGCTCGTCAATCTCCTGCGGTAGTCTGTTGCGCACCCGCGAGACGCGGTCGCGCACGTCGGCAGCGGCGGAATCGGGGTTGCGCTCCAGCTTGAAGCGCACGGTGATCTGGCTGTTCTCCTGGCGGCTGATCGAGGACAGCACATCGACGCCCTCGATGCCGGCGAGCGAATCCTCCAGCGGCTTGGTGATCTGCGACTCGATGATCTCGGACGAGGCGCCCTTGTAGGTGGTATCCACCGTCACCACCGGCTCGTCGATCTTGGGATACTCGCGCACCGGCAGGCGGGAGTAGGACACCACGCCGAGCAGCATCACCACCAGGCTCATCACCGTCGCGAAGACCGGACGGCGAATGCAGATCTCGGACAGTTTCATGTCAAGCCTCTTTCAACGCGAAGAGCGCAAAGAAAACCGGATAAAACGAATCATCTTTGCGCGCTTTGCGTCTTTGCGTCCTCTGCGTTGGAGGCGGTTGCCTGCACTGGCACGCCGTCGCGCAGCTTGAGCTGGCCGGCGGTGACCACCTCGTCGCCGGCCTTGAGGCCTTCGACGATCTCCACCGTCGGGCCGCGGCGCTGGCCAATCTTCACCATGGCGCGCTGCGCCTTGCCCTCGACCACCTTGAAGACATAATTGTCGTTGCCGGCTGGCACCAGCGCCTCCTCGGGCACGGCCAGACCCTGCCGCTCGCCGCCAAAGGCCAGACGCACACGGACGAACATGCCGGGACGCAGCTTGAGCTCGGGGTTGGCCAAGTGCGCGCGCAGCGAAATGGCACGGCCGGCGGCATCGATGAGGGGATCGATGGCGTCCAGCGTACCCTTGAAGGTTTGCCCCGGCACGGCATCGGTCGAGACTTCGACTGACTGGCCCTTGTCAAGGCGGGCCAGATAGCTTTCAGGCAGGCGGAAATCCACTTTCAACGAGTCGATATCCTCGATGTTGATGAGCTCCTGGCCTTCCTTGACGTAATCGCCGACGCTGACGTTGCGAATGCCGACGATGCCGGCGAAGGGCGCGCGGAGCTGCGTCTTTTGCAGTTTCGCCCGCGCCAGCGCCACTGCCGCTTCGAGCACCTTGAGCGAGGCCGCCGACTCGTCCCTGGCCCGCTCGCTGACGAATTTCTTCTGGTAAAGCTCCTCGGTGCGCTTGTAATTGGCCTGGGCGAGGGCCAGATTGGCCTCGGCCTGGCGCAATTCAGCCACTTGCGTCGCCGCGTCCAGCGCCACCAGTTCGGCGCCCCTGGCGACCGGCATGCCCTCGCGCAAGTGGAGGGCGGCAATGCGTCCGGCAATCTCCGGGCGCAGCACCACCGACTCGTTGGACTTGAGTGAACCTACTGCGGCTATGTCGTCCTGAAAAGCGGACGCCGAAACTTTTACGGTTTCCACGCCGACGGCAAAGCCGCCCGGCGCCCCGCCGCCGGTCTTGCCCGGTGGCTGCGGCGAAGCCGGTGCAGTCTGGTTGGCAAAATATGCGTACCCCCCCAGCGCCAGCAGACCGGCCACGGCGAGGAGTGCTACAAGGCGCTTCTTGATACTGGCTGCCATTGGGGAACCACTTTCTTCTTGTCTTGAGTCTTCCGGCCTGACCGGAACCCCTCCGACAGCGGCCGGACGGGAAAGGTTGCGCGGCGTTTCAGGTAACGATGGTCTGCAGCTGGTCGGCGTCGCGCCGGCGGATCATACCAATGTTCCAGGCTGTCTCGCCGGCATCGCGCAGCATTTCAAGGGTTTGCGCTTCATGTTCCTGCGCGACGACGACGACCATGCCGATACCGCAGTTGAAGACGCGGTGCATCTCGGCATCCGCCACCTGGCCTTCGCGCTGCAGCCAGTCGAAGAGCGGCGGCCGCGTCCACGCCGTACTGTCCAGCGCCGCCAGCAGCGAGTCCTGCAAAATGCGCGGCACGTTGTCGAGCAGGCCGCCGCCGGTGATGTGCGCCAGGCCCTTGACCGGCAGCGCGTCCATGAGGGCCAGCAGCGGTTTGACGTAGATGCGCGTCGGCGCCATGACGGCGTCGGCGAGGGAGCGCCCGTCGAAGTCGGCCTCCATGTCGGGTTTCGCGCGCTCGAGAATCTTGCGCACCAGGGAATAGCCGTTCGAATGCGCGCCGCTGGAGGCCAGGCCGATGACTACGTCGCCTGGCTCGATGGCGGCGCCGTCGATGAGCCTGGATTTTTCCACCGCACCGACGGCGAAGCCGGCGAGATCGTACTCGCCGTCTGGATACATGCCCGGCATCTCCGCCGTCTCGCCGCCGATGAGGGCGCAACCGGCGAGTTCGCAGCCCCGCGCGATGCCCTGGATCACCGTCGCCGCGGTATCCACGTCGAGTCGTCCGCAGGCAAAGTAGTCGAGGAAGAAGAGCGGCTCGGCGCCCTGCACGAGGATGTCGTTCACGCTCATGGCCACCAGATCGATGCCGATGGTGTCGTGGCGATTCAGCTGGAAGGCCAGCTTGAGCTTGGTGCCGACGCCGTCGGTGCCGGAGACCAGCACCGGCTCGCGGTACTTCTTCGAAATCTCGAAGAGGGCGCCGAAGCCGCCGATGCCGGCCATCACCTCGGGACGCATCGTCCGTTTGGCGAAAGGCTTGATGCGTTCGACGAGGGAATCGCCGGCATCAATGTCGACGCCGGCGTCACGGTAGGTGAGAGATGTCAAGGGGAGTATCCGCTTCGCTTCGCTTCGTGATAAACGCTTCGTGATAAAGTTGCGCTTCGCGCAAGTCCAGGCCGGATTTTATCGTATGTCCCGCCCTTCGACACCATCCACCATCGGACACCATTCGTAACCATTGCGCACCATTGCGACGACCATGCCCCAGCAGCTGACGCTCGACATCCGCCCCGAGCCGCACCCGACCCTCGACAATTTCATCGTCGGCGCCAACGCCGAGTTGCTGGCACGCCTGCGCGCCCTGGCGCAGCCCAGGGCGTTCGACGCCGTCTATCTGTGGGGGCCGCCAGGCTGCGGCCGTAGCCATCTGCTGCGCGCGACCCAGGCGACCGCCGATGCAGCCGGCCGCCGTGTCGTCCGCATCGCTGCCGAGGAAGCCGGCGCCGAACTGCCCTGCCCGCCCGGCGGATTGCTCATCGTCGACGATGTCGACCGCCTCGGCGAGACGGCGCAGGTGGCCCTCTTTCGCACCTTCAACTCGGCCCGGCTGGCCGGCCTGGCACTGTTGCTCGCCGGATCGACGCCGCCGCTGGAACTGAAACTGCGCGAGGACCTGCGCACGCGCATCGGTGCGGCCATCGTCTACCAGGTCAGGCCGCTCAGCGACGAGGACAAGGCGGCCACCCTGCACAGCCAGGCGAGCCAGCGCGGCCTGCGCATGGAGGGCGAGGTGATCGGCTACATGCTGCGCCACACCGCCCGCGACCTGCCCTCGCTGATGGCGGTGCTGGACGCGCTCGACCAGGCCTCGCTGGAGCGCAAGCGGCCGGTCACCGTGCCGTTGCTCAAGGAAATGCTGAACAACTTCAATCAAAAACCCGGCCCCCGATGAATCTCGCCCTCTTCGACCTCGACAACACACTTTTGGCCGGCGACTCGGACTTCGAGTGGGCGCAATACCTCATTTCCCGCGGCGTACTCGACCGTGAGGTGTACGAGGCGCGCAATCTGGATTTCTACGCGCAGTACAAGGCCGGCACGCTCGATATCCATGAATTTCTCGACTTCCAGTTAAAGCCGCTGTCGCGCCACCCGCGCAGCCAGCTCGATGCCTGGCATGCCGACTTCATGGCCAGCCACATCCTGCCCATCGTCACGGAGAAGGGCCGGCAGCTGGTGCGTCGACATCTAGATGAAGGTGCGCTCGTCGCCATCGTCACCGCCACCAACAGCTTCGTCACCGCGCCGATCGCGCGCGAGTTCGGTATCGCTCATCTGCTCGCCACCGAGCCGGAGCAGGCAGATGGAGATGGTGCATTCACCGGCCGCGTGCACGGCATCCCCTGCTTCCGCGAGGGCAAGATCGCGCGGGTGGATGACTGGCTGACCGGCCTCGGCCACGACTGGAGCAGCTTCGAGCGCAGCTGGTTCTACAGCGACTCGCTCAACGACCTGCCCCTGCTGGGCAAGGTGACGGATCCGGTCGCCGTCGATCCCGACGACACCCTGGCGCAGCACGCACAACGCAACGGCTGGCCCATCCTTTCGCTGCGCTAGAATAGGCCAATGTTCTCAGACGCCGACCGCAAGGTCCTTGGGCAGAGCAGGCTGTTCCGGCACATCAGCATCGATGCTGTCGAGGGAGTGCTGGCCGACTGCCCGGTGTATGCCTTGGCGGCGGGCGACGTGCTCATCGAACCGGAACAGGAAAACCATGCCGTCTACATTGTTCTCGAGGGCGACCTCTCGGTGCAGCTCAGCGGTCGCGAAGCCTTCGAGGTGACGCACCTCGGCCCCGGCGAGTGCGTCGGCGAGACATCCATGGTGGACGGCCAGCGCCCGCCGGCCCGCGTCGAGGCGGCGAGCAGAACGCGCCTCCTCGTGCTCGGCCATGCCGCCATGTGGGCGCTGCTCAACCGCTCCCATGGCGTCGCCTTCAACCTGCTCCGGATCCTCTCCGGAGGGATGCGCAGCCACAACAAAACGCTCGAGACTTCGCGCACGCACAGTCTCGAGTTCGAGCATGCCGCCAATGTCGACGTCCTCACCGGCATGCACAATCGCCGCTGGCTCGACGACACCTTCGCCCGTATGCTGCGCCGTTGCTACAACGATTCGCGCCCCGTCAGCCTGCTGATGATCGATATCGACCGCTTCAAGGCCCTCAACGACACCTGGGGGCACCTGTCCAGCGATGCCGTTTTGCGCCATGTGGCACGACAGATGGACGCGCATTTGCGTCCGACGGACCTCATGGCCCGCTATGGCAGCGAGGAATTCGCGGCGCTGCTGCCGGACACAGCGTCCGCCGGGGCGCTGGGCATCGCTGAACGCCTGCGCGGCGGCATTGAGCAAGCCTCGCTGACGCTGGGCGATAGCGGTAAGGCGGTACGCGTCACGATTTCAATCGGCCTGGCCGAAGCACACCCGGGGGAAACGCTGGAGGCCATCATCAGCCGTGCCGATGACGCCCTCTGCCGGGCCAAGGAGAACGGCCGCGACCGCGTCGAATCCGCCGCCTGAAATGAACGGTCCCACACTCACCCTCCAGCTCGACGAGGGCCCCGCTTCGTTCGCCGCCCCCGAGAGGCGCTCAACGCCCTTCGAGCGGGCACTGAGCGCAGCGGCGGCCCCCTTTCCGGTATCATTGCGCCCTTTTCGATGGACCCGATAGCAGGATGATCCGCAAGCTGCTGCGCCGCGTATTCAGCAAGGCCCCTCCCGCCCACAAACCGGCGCTGATCCCCCTCGTCAAGCACCGCATCCGGCGCGAGTCGATTTCGCCGGGTGCGCGCCAGACGATCGCGCGCCTGCAGGAGCACGGCCATGCCGCCTTCGTCGTCGGCGGGGCGGTGCGCGATCTCCTCGCCGGCATTGTGCCGAAGGACTTCGACATCGCCACCGATGCCACGCCCGAACAGGTGCGCGGCATCTTCCGCCGCTCGCGCATCATCGGCCGCCGCTTTCGCATCGTGCATGTCATGTCGGGCGGGGAGACCATGGAGGTGTCCACCTTCCGCGCCGGCAACGACGTCGATTCCGAGACCGACGCGCACGGCCGCGTCCTGCGCGACAACGTCTTCGGTAATGTCGAGGAGGATGCGGCGCGGCGCGATTTCACCATCAACGCGCTCTACTACAATCCGGCCGACGAGACCATCACCGATTACCACCACGGCGTCGCCGATCTCGGGCAGAAAACCCTGCGCATGATCGGCGATCCGCGGAAACGCTACCGCGAGGACCCGGTGCGCATGCTGCGCGCCGTGCGCATGGCGGCCAAGCTGGGGCTGGTCATCGACCCGGCGGCGCGTGCGCCGATCCGCGAGATGGCCGACCTGCTGGAGAACGTGCCGGCGGCACGCCTCTTCGACGAAATGCTCAAGCTGCTGTTCTCCGGCCACGCCGTCGAGTGCCTCAGGCAGTTGCGCGAGGAAGGTCTGCACCACGGCCTGCTGCCGCTGCTCGACGTCATCATGGAGCAGCCGCTGGGCGAGCGCTTCGTCTGGCTCTCGCTCGCCAACACCGACGCACGCATCAATGCCGGCAAGCGCACCTCGCCCGGCTTTCTCTTCGCCACTCTGCTTTGGCACGAAGTGCTCGCCGCCTGGGAGGCGCGCAAAAAGGGCGGAGAACCGTCCATCCCCGCCCTGCATGCGGCGATGGATGAGGTGCTCGACATCCAGGGCGGCAAACTGGCCATCACCCGCCGCATCGCCGCCGACATCAAGGACATCTGGATCCTCCAGCCACGCCTGGAAAACCGCGCCGGGCGCCGGCCGCTGCGGATCATCGAGCAGCCGCGCTTCAAGGCTGCTTACGACTTCCTCCTGCTGCGCGCGGAAAGCGATGAACAAGAACGCGCACTGGCCGACTGGTGGCGGGTATTTCTCGAAGCCGACACCGAGACGCGGCTGGCTCTGCTCACCCCCGAGAAAAAACCAGCCCGCAGAAGACGGCGGCGCAGCAAGGGTAGCGAGGATACCTCTGCACCGGAAGCGGATGCATGAAGGTGCGGGCATTCGTCGCGCTGGGCAGTAACCTCGGCGATCCGCAGGCTACTGTGCAGGCGGCACTGGCGGCGCTGGGAAACCTGCCCCGCAGCACGCTGACAGCAGTTTCCTCGCTCTACCTGAGTGCACCAGTGGGCTTGTACAACCAGCCGGATTTCATCAATGCCGTCGCCGCCCTCGAGACACAGCTGAGCGCCGATGCCTTGCTCGAGGAACTCTTCGCCATCGAGGCACGCTTCGGCCGCAAGCGCGACTATCTGCATGCGCCGCGCACGCTCGATCTCGACCTGCTGCTCCATGGCGACGAGACGCGCCGCACGGCGCAACTGACCCTGCCGCATCCACGCATGCACGAGCGCGCCTTCGTCCTGCTGCCGCTGCTCGAGATCGCGCCGAACGCGGTGATTCCCGGCCATGGGCCGGCCACCGCGCTGCTGGAGAGCGTCTGCTCGCAGACGCTGACCCGGCTCGAGCCTGTCAAGGCATCCTGATTCCGACGGTGTGGTGCATCCGGGGCTCAATAGGGACGCGATATATTGCCTCTTTCACTCGCGCTATCCGACCGGCTATGATGCGCGCTCGATCCTTGGGCAGGCAACGACATGAGCTACCTTGAAAATACACGCCCCGTAAATCTCACCGAACTCGCGCGCATGCGCGCCGAAGGCGAGAAGATCGCCGTGCTGACCTGCTACGACGCCAGTTTCGCTGCGCTGCTCGATCGCTGCGGCGTGGACGTGCTGCTGGTGGGCGACTCCCTCGGCAATGTGCTGCAGGGGCAATCCTCCACCCTGCCGGTGACGCTGGAGCAGATGGCCTACCACACCGGCTGCGTGGCGCGCGGGCGGGGCACGGGCGGGCGCCCCTTCATCGTCGCCGACATGCCCTTTGGCTCCTATCAGGAAAGCCCGGCGCAGGCCATGCGCTCGGCCGTGCCGTTGATGGCTGCTGGCGCACAGATGGTCAAGCTGGAAGGCGGCGCCTTCATGGCCGAGACAGTGCACTTCCTTGTCGAGCGTGGCGTGCCAGTGTGCGCCCACGTCGGCCTCACGCCGCAGTCGGTGCATCAGCTCGGCGGCTACCGCGTGCAGGGCAAGACTGATGCCGGTGCCGAGCGCATGAAGGACGACGCGGCATCGCTGCAGCAGGCCGGCGCCGCCCTCATCGTGCTGGAGATGGTGCCCGCCCAATTGGCCACAGACATTACGCAGGGTGTTGTCAGCATGGCCACCATCGGCATCGGCGCCGGCAGGGATTGCCATGGCCAGGTGCTGGTGCTGCACGACATGCTCGGCATCTATCCCGGCAAGACGGCGCGCTTCGTGAAGAACTTCATGAAAGGCGCGGCGAGCATCGACGGCGCCGTCAAGGCTTACGTCGCTGCCGTCAAGGACGGTAGCTTCCCGGGCCCGGAACACTGCTATTGACGATGCAGATCCATGACACGATAGCCGGCTTGCGCACTGCGCTGGCCGGCGCCGGCCGCATCGTCTTCGTGCCCACCATGGGCAACCTGCATGAAGGCCATATCGCGCTCATGCGCCAGGCGCGGGCGCACGGTGACACGCTCGTCTCCAGCCTTTTTGTAAACCGCCTGCAGTTCGGCCCGAAGGAGGACTTCGACACCTACCCGCGCACCTTCGAGGCCGATTGCGAAAAAATGGCGGCGGCTGGCGGCGCCCACCTTTTCGCGCCCGACGAAAGGGAGATGTATCCGACGCCGCAGGCCTATCACGTGCAGCCCGCTGCGACGCAGGCCGACATCCTCGAGGGCGAGTTCCGCCCCGGTTTCTTCCGCGGCGTCGCCACGGTGGTGCTGAAGTTGTTCTCCATCGTGCAACCGCAGGCGGCGCTGTTTGGCAAGAAGGACTACCAGCAATTGATGGTCATCCGCAACATGGTGCGCGAGTTCGCCCTGCCCATTGACATCATTCCCGGCGAGACCGTCCGCGCAGCGGACGGTCTCGCCCTGTCTTCGCGTAACGGCTACTTGTCCGCGCAGGAAAGGGCTGAGGCCCCCCGGCTATATCGGGTACTGGAGCGTATCCGGAAAGATATACAGGCCGGAGAACCAGACGTGGCGCGGCTTGAGCAGGGGGCCATGGCGGAACTCCGCGCCAGTGGCTGGATTCCACAGTATGTTGCAGTGCGAAAACAAGTTGATTTACAATTGCCAGCCGCTCACGATTCCGGGTTGGTGGTGCTGGGCGCGGCACTCCTTGGGAGCACGCGCCTGATCGACAACCTGGAAGTTTAGGGCTCCGCCATGCGCTCAGGCCGGCGAAGCACCAGCAGCGCACCTTGCGGGAGAGGAAACCGCAACCTGCCGGCTACTGAGACTGAGAGAAGGAGCGACCACGATGCAACGGACGATGTTGAAATCCAAGCTGCACCGCGTGACGGTGACGCATTCAGAACTGCACTACGAAGGTTCCTGCGCGATCGACCAGGATCTGCTCGACGCTGCGGATATCCGCGAATACCAGCAGATCGACATCTATAACGTCAATAACGGCGAGCGCTTCACCACTTATGCCATTTCCGCGGAACGCGGCTCCGGCATCATTTCGGTGAACGGCGCCGCAGCGCGCAGGGCCGCGGCCGGCGACCTCCTCATTATCGCCACCTATGTGATGTACGACGAGACGGAACTCGCCCGCTTCGAGCCCGATCTGGTTTACGTCGATTCGCGCAACCGGATGGTGAACCAGCGCCACAAGATCCCCGTGCAATTGGCCTGACCCAGGCGGCGGGAAAACAAGCCCGTGCGCACCTCGGGCTTGTTTTATTTTCGTATGCTGTGCAGCAGGCTGGCTGCTGCCGCCAGCAGCAGCGCTGCACCGACATTGTGGGCGACTGCCAGCGATAGCGAAAAGCCGCTCGCCACCATCAGCACGCCGATCAGGATTTCCCCCGCCAGCAAAATCAGCACCGCCAGCACGGCGTTGCGCGCCCGCGGCACGGCGCGCAGGCGTAGCGCCACGACCAGCAGCAGCAGCATCGCCAGCACGGCCGTGTAGCGGTGCAACAGGTGCAGCGCCACGCCCCCGGCCTCACCCGCTGCGGCCGGTCCCGTCAGCATGACAAAAGGGTGCAGCGCCAGCCAGCCTTGCCGCGTCGGCCACCAGACGCCCTGGCAATCGGGCAGCGTGCCGCAGGCCGGGGCCGCATAGCGTGCGCCGATCAACCCTCCCAGCAGCACCGTTAACGTCAGCATTGCAATCGCCACACGCGAGAGCTGCCCCCCGCTCGCTTGCTCTGTCAGCCGCGACGGCTCCGCCGTAATCGCCACACGCCACGAGAACGTAACCAGTCCGAGCCCGCCGATAAGGTTGATGAAGTTCACCAGCGCCATGCGCGGATTCGCGCTCCAGATGCCGACGACGGAGAGGAACAGCATCAGCGCCAGAAGCAGCGACGCGTAGCGCGCGGCCGGCTGCAAGGGCTGCGGCCGCCAGCACTGCCACGTCAGCAGAATGCTGGCCAGCAACGCCAGCGTGGCGACAACCCGATGCGCCAGCCGGACACCTGCCCAGGGCGCGTGCGGCACACCGGCCAGGATTTGCCCATAACAGCCGGGCCACTCGCTACAGCCGAGTCCGGCACCAGAAAGGCGCAGATAGGCGCTGACCATCACCACGAGTAAGGAGAGCAGGCCCGTGAGCACTGCCAGGGCGCGAACGCGCCCGCCTTGCATCAGAATCCCCGCTGCATAGGCACCACCCGCAGTTCGTGGTTCACCCAGAGCAGGATGCCGAGGAGCACCATCGCACCGCCCTGGTGGGATGCCGCCAGGGCAACGACCGGCTCGGGCACGAAGGTCAGCAGCGTGGTGATGCCCAGCGTGATCTGGCCCGCCAGTGCCAGCAGAAAAACATGCCCGGCGAATTTGGCACGAGTGCTGGCCGTCGAGCGCTGCAGGCGCAGCCAGAACCAGGGCACAAGGAAAGCCAGTAGCCAGGCGCCGAGCCTATGGTCAAACTGCACCGTGGCCATGTTGTTGAAGAGATTCAGCAAGCCGAGTTCCGGCAGCCATATCTCCGGCGGCACGACATGCCCGTTCATGAGCGGAAAAGTGTTGTAGGCCATGCCGGCGCGGATGCCGGCAACGAATCCGCCACTGACCACCATGTAGAGCACCAGCAGCACCAGCCAGAAGCCGAATCGCCTGAGCCCGATGACGGACTTATCCACCCCGCGCCCGCCCCGCTCCGCCAGAATACCGAGCGCCACCCACATCATGGACACAAAAATCAGGAAGGCAATGGTCAAATGGGCGGCCAGGCGGTACTGACTGACGCGGGGATCATCGACCAGGCCGCTTTTCACCATGTACCAGCCCATCCCACCCTGAAGGGCTCCCAGAAGAAAAATACCCGCCAGTCTGGGGACAAGGGGTCGATCGATCATGCGCCGCAACAAAAAATAAAGGAATGGCAGGAAAAAAACCATGCCGATGGTTCTGCCAAGAATACGGTGGGCATATTCCCACCAGAAGATGCCCTTGAATTCACCCAGGGACATGCTGTGATTGACCTGCAGGTACTCAGGAGTCAGCTTATATTTTTCAAAGACTTCAAGCCAATCCGCATGCGTCAGCGGCGGCAAGACGCCCACCAGCGGCTGCCATTCGACGATGGAAAGCCCCGAGTGCGTCAGCCGTGTCACGCCACCAACGACGACGGTGGCAAAGACCATTGCGGAGCAGATGAAGAGCCAGAGGGCGATCTGGCGGCGCGTGGCAGGATTCATTTCTCTAATATCGATTGTTTGGGGTATTTTACGAGGGGATTTTCATGGTGAAATTATATGCGACAACGTGCCGCACTGCCGCATGCAAGTAACTGCGTATTTGGGTGTTTCTTAACCTAGATCAAACTATTCAACACGCTGCCAAGGCACCATTTCGCCGGTTAAATCCCCGTATATTGTTTGATCGAAAAAACCGCGTTGCGCGCGGCGTAAAAAAGGAGGCTTACATGGCTGATCAAGAAGAACGCATTCCCGTGATGCAGCAAGTACTGGACAACCCATTCCTGCTGCTCTTCCTGGGGATCACGATACCCACCGTGATCTACCTCATGTGGGGCGTGATGGAAATTGCCAATATTCCAGTCGCCCACTGACGGACCGACAGCCTCTTTAACTTCAGGGAGAAATACTGATGAGTGCAATCCTGCCGCCCTCAGAGCGGATGTGGTGGAACCAACCGATCGACAAGCTGGAATTCATCTGGATCGCCATTGCGCTGGTCTGGTCGCTAGTGATGTTCGCCATGATGATCTGGTGGCATATCTACGGCAACCAGAACCTGGCCAACGAGACCTACAAGACGACCAAGGAGATGTACGCCGCCAAGGCACAAGCCGTGGTCGATCAATACACGGTGCGCACCGGTGACGATACCGAAAAGCAGTTTCCCATCGTCAAGCCGCCCGCCGGTTCTGATATCTACCTGATCGGCCGGCTGTGGGACTGGTGGCCGATTTATGAACTTGAGCAGGGCAAGACCTACAAGCTGCATCTCTCCACGATGGACTACATGCATGGCTTCTCGCTGCAGCCGCAGAACATCAACATCCAGGTCCACCCGAACTACGATCACGTGATCAAGATCACGCCGAACCAGGCTGGTACCTATTCCATCGTTTGTAACGAATATTGCGGCATCGGCCATCACACGATGGTCGGACGCATGTACGTGAAAAAAGGGGGCGAGTAAATGGCTACGACTTACCGCATCTGCCCGCGTTCCGGGCTGCAATTCAACTCCGACGCCGAGAAGCTGATGCGCTGGCACGCCGTTGCCGGCGTGCTCTCGCTGCTCGTCGGCGGCATCATGGCGCTGGGCGTCATCCTCACCCGCTGGCCGGCCGTCAAGCTACTCGAGGCCGATACCTTTTACATGGTGCTAACGGCACACGGCCTCAACATGCTGATCTTCTGGATCATCTTCTTCGAGATGGCCGTGTTGCTCTTTGCCTCCTCGACGCTGTTGCGCTGCAGGCTGGCGATGCCCAGGCTGGCCTGGTTCAGCTTCTGGCTGATGGCAATCGGCGCGGTCATGACAAACATCGCCGTCTTTCAGGGCGAGTCGAGCGTCATGTTCACCTCCTACGTGCCGATGATGGCCAAGCCGCACTTTTACCTTGGCATCATCCTCTTCGCGGTGGGTGCGCTCCTTACCTGCTTCATCTTCCTCGGCACCCTGGTGGTGGCCAAGTCGGAGAAGACCTATGAGGGCTCGGTACCGCTGGTGACCTTCGGCGCACTGACGGCCTGCATCATCGCCATCTTCACGATCGCCTCCGGCGCCATCATTCTCATCCCGACGCTGCTCTGGTCGCTCGGCTACATCCGCGAGATCGACTCCCTGATGTACCGTACCGTCTGGTGGGCCCTGGGCCACAGTTCGCAGCAGGTCAACGTCTCGGCCCACGTGGCGATCTGGTACGCCATTGCTGCCATCGTTTTCGGTGCCAAGCCGATGAGCGAGAAGGTGAGTCGCACGGCCTACTTCCTCTACATCCTGTTCCTGCAACTCGCCTCGGCTCACCATATCCTGTCCGATCCGGGCCTCGGTTCAGAATGGAAGGTTGTCAACACCTCGTACTTCATGTACTTCGCGGTGTTTGCCTCCATGATCCATGGCATGACAGTGCCGGGCGCCATTGAGCAGGCGCAGCGCCTGAAGGGCTATAACAAGGGACTCTTCGAGTGGCTGCGCAAGGCGCCATGGGGCAATCCGGCCTTCTCGTCGATGTTCCTGTCCCTGGTCGGTTTCGGCTTCCTTGGCGGCATCTCCGGCGTCATGATGGGCGCGGAACAGCTCAACATGCTGATCCACAACACCATCTACGTGCCGGGTCACTTCCATGCGACGGTCGTCATTGGCACCACGCTGGCCTTCATGGGCCTGACCTACTTCCTCGTGCCGGTACTGTTCAAGCGCGAATTGCTGTTCCCCGGCTACGCCAAGATATTCCCCTATCTCTTCGGCCTCTCCATGTACATGGTGGCACTGGTGATGATGGGCGCGGGTACGCTGGGTGTGGCCCGTCGCCACTGGGACATGTCTTTCGCCGGCGCGCCGATGGCCTACGAGTGGCCGGGTGCCGCCTATCTGATGATGGGCCTCACCGGCATCTTCGGCACGATCGCCTGCGTCTCAGGCGGCCTGTGGATTTTGCAGATCGTCTTCTCGCTGCTTTTCGGCAAAAAACTGGAGGAAGGCGAGAAGCTCAGCATGCCGATTCCGCTGACTCTGCCGGCGCCGACTCCGGGCGGGGCGGCCCATCCGCCCGCCACCCCGGGTACGATGGTGCTGGCGTTGATCTTCCTCACGGCGTTCATCCTTTACTACTTCGTGAACTGGAAGTATCTATCCTCCCTGTGGGGCATGGCGTAACAGCGATCATTCCGGCCGCAAGGTCGGATTGATCCGAAAAGGGCCGCGCAAGCGGCCCTTTTTACTTGATCTGTTCGCTTGACGCTACGTCAGGCAACCGAGATCATGCGGTCCATGCGAAATATCCCTGCCATATGCGCATTCTGCTTTGCCCTGCTACTTCACCCAACAGTGATCTTCGCCACTCAAGGGGAAGGCAAGATTGCTTCGCGTCCACTCAATCCGGCGGCGGCACCCAATGTACCGGTGCTGGACGAGGGAAAGGCGCTGAAGCTGTCCCAGTCCGTGGTGAATCAGCCGATCGGTGATTTCTCCCTGCTCGATCGCGATGGAAAACCGGTCAGACTCGCGTCTTATCGCGGCAAGCCACTGCTGGTGAGTTTCATCTACACCGGCTGCTTCGAGGTCTGCCCGACCACTACCAAAAATCTGCAGAAGGCCGTCACCAGCACCGTCGCCGTGCTCGGTGTTGATCGCTTCAATATAATCAGCATCGGCTTCAACCAGCCCTTTGATACCCCTTCGGCGATGAAGGCCTTCGCCACTCAGAACGGCATCGTTTTCCCCAACTGGAAGTTTCTCAGCCCGGCGATGGCCATCGTCGACGACCTGACAAAGAACCTCGGCTTCAGCTACGCGGCCACACCCGCCGGCTTCGATCACATCGTCCAGGTCACTCTGATTGACGCCGACGGCAGGATCTACAGGCAGATCTACGGCGATTCCCTCAGCGCCGACATGCTGGTCGAGCCACTCAAACAACTGATAACCGGCGCGCCAGTGGCGCAGACGGATGTTATCGCCGACGTCATCGATCGCGTGCGCATCCTCTGCTCCGTCTACGATCCCAAGACCGGCCAGTACCGCGTCAATTACTCGATCTTTATCGAAATCGCCGGATTCATTATGTTCTTTGTCTACATTGCATGGTTCCTCTGGAAAGAAAAGCGCCGCAGGAAACTCCCCGGCGTTTGACACCGGTCAAGTCGCCGGATGTCTCAAAGATATATAATCAAATGCTAATACACCCGTACCACGGGTACACAACGTGAGTGTGTTCGCTTCCTTTCGCCAGGGCGGCCTCGTCCTGTTGCAGCGCATTGAGGCTTTTTTCGATGCGATCTTCGGTTCTGCCGGCAATCCCTGGCGGCATCTGGGTGCGCTCGCCTTCTATTTCATCTGGATCATCCTCGCCACCGGCATCTACCTCTTCATCGTCCTCGACACCGGCGTCGAGGACATCTTCACCTCGATCAACTACTACACTCATGAGCAGTGGTGGCTTGGTGGCATCCTGCGCAGCCTGCATCGCTATGCGGCCGACGGTCTCGTGCTGGTCATGCTACTGCATCTCGTGCGGGAATTTTTCTACGGCCGCTACTACGGCTTCCGCTGGTTCTCCTGGATTACCGGCGTGCCGCTGATCTGGCTGGTCTACGCTTCGGGTATCGGCGGCTACTGGCTGGTTTGGGACCAACTCGGCCAGTTCTCCGCCATCGCCAGCATGGAATGGTTCGACTGGCTGCCCATCTTTTCCGATCCGGCGACGCGCAATTTCCTCACGCCGGGTGCGCTCACCGATCGCTTCTTCTCGCTGCTGGTGTTCCTGCACATCGGCATTCCGCTGATCCTGCTGCTGGCCCTGTGGGTGCACCTCCAGCGCATCGCGCAAGCCGACGTTTTCCCCTCGCGCACACTGGCCCTCGGCACACTGGCCACCCTGCTCGTTCTCACCCTGGTTAAGCCGACGCTATCGCACGGCCGCGCCGACCTTTTGCTGGTGCCGACCGTTCTCGACATCGACTGGTTTTACCTGTTCATCCACCCGCTGATGTACCTGACTTCGCCGGCGGGTCTGTGGGCCATCGCCACTGGCCTGACCCTGCTGCTGCTCCTGCTGCCACTGCTGCCGCATCCGCAGCAGGAGCCGATCGCCGTCGTCAGTCCACCCAACTGCAACGGCTGCCGCCGCTGTTTCGACGATTGCCCCTACGGCGCCATCACCATGCTGCCCCACCCGCACAAGCCGGGCCACCAACTGGCAAGCGTCATCCCCGAACTGTGCGCCTCCTGCGGCATCTGTGCCGGCGCCTGCCCCTCGTCGACGCCCTTCCGCAGCATCGAGCAACTCGTCACCGGCATCGACATGCCACGCCAGCCGGTCAATGCGCTGCGTGAGGAAATGGAGCGCAAGATCACCGCCTTGGCCGGGCCGGTGAAAATTGCCGTCTTCGGCTGCGAATGCGCTGCGGATGTGCGCCATCTGGGAAGCGCCGATACGGCCGTGCTGAACCTGATGTGCACCGGTCTGCTGCCACCCAGCTTCGTTGAATATGCGCTGCGCAGCGGGGCTGACGGCGTGCTTGTCACCGGTTGCCGCGAGGGCAGCTGCGCCTACCGCTTGGGCACGCGCTGGACGGAACAGCGCCTCAGCGGCCAGCGCGAGCCACACTTGCGGCCAACTGTGCCGGTCGACCGGCTTCGCGTTGCCTGGGCGGACTCCCACGAAATGAGTTGCCTCAAGGCAAGCCTCGATGATTTCCGCGAATATCTGCAAACTTTGGGCGCAGACGAACACCGTTCGCGCGCTTATACTCCCCGGAGGATCGCTCAAAATGGTTAGCAAATCACCCTACAATCCGCTCGTCCTGGCCGGCCAGGCCCTGTTCTACGGCCTCTTCGCCGTGATCATCGCCTATTTCTCGACTGCGCCGAAATACACCCACCTCGAACCGGAAATATCGCTCATCAAACTGTCCTTCAGCTACCACGGCGAACCGGTCGGCGAGTGCCACAAACGCACGCCAGAAGAGCTGGCCAAACTGGCGCCAAACATGCGCGCACCGATAAGCTGCCCGCGCGAACGCTCTCCCATCAAGGTGAAGATCGACCTCGACAGCCAGCCGTTGTTCGAAGGAGTTGCTCCGCCCGCAGGCCTCTCGAAGGACGGCACCTCGACGCTTTACAAGCGCTTCGAAGTCCCCTCCGGCGAACACATGCTGTCAGTGAAGATGAACGACAACGCCCGCATTAAGGACTACAACATGGTGCGCGAAGAGAAGGTCACGCTCAAGCCGGCGCAGATCCTCGTCATCGACTTGCGCAGGGACCACGGCGGCATTTTCATTGAATGACGGCCGTCGCACCCGCATACGACTTCGCTCTACCTGAAGCCGACGCCCGCCTGCGCGGTTTGGCGCGCGGCTGGCTCTGGCTCGGACTGCTGGCGCTCATCGGTTCGGGGGTGCTGTCGATCGTGCTGGTGCTATCGCGCGCACCGCAGTTCCAGAACCTGCTGCCCGCCGGCGACTTCTTTCGCGTCGCCCTGGTCGTGCATGTCGACCTCTCCGTGCTGGTGTGGTTCGTCTCCCTCGGCGGCATCCTGTGGACCCTCTCCGGCAACACGCGCGCCCTCGGCCTGAACCGCGCCGCGCTCGCCGTCGCCGGCTTGGGCACCCTGCTCATGACGCTGTCGCCCTTCGTCGGCCGCGGCGGGCCGGTGATGGCGAACTACATCCCCGTGCTCGAAGATCCGGTGTTCCTCTGGGGACTGGTGATCTTCGGCGCCGGCGCGGTGCTGCTGGTGGGGCGCAGCCTCATCGCCGCACCCGCCTGGGCCATGCCGCGCGATGGTGCCGAGGCTTTGCGCAGCGGCCTTACACTCGGCCTGCTCCCGGCCATCGTCGCCCTCCTCGCCTTCGCCGGCTCGTGGCTGACCACGCCGGGCGAACTCACCGGCAAGGCCTACTACGAAATCCTTTTCTGGGGCGGCGGCCATGCCTTGCAGTTCATCTGGACGATCTTCATGCTGGTCGCGTGGCTGTGGCTGGCCAGCGCCTGCGGCATGCAGGTGCCGATGACGCCGCGCATCGTCCTGCTCTGTTTCGCCCTGGGAACGCTGTGCGTCCTGGCCATTCCCGCCGCCTACCTGCTGTGGCCGGCGCATGCCGTTGAGCACCGCAACCTGCTCACCTTCGCCATGGGGCTGGGCGGCGGCCTGCCCATATTGCCCGTGGCGCTCGCCATCCTGCTGGCCTTGCGTTCCGGCGCACCGCTCACCGCTGAGGCGCGACCGCTGCGCGCCGCCCTGCTGTCCTCGATCGCGCTCTTCTGTTTCGGCGGCCTGATCGGCTTCACCATCGCCGGCAGCAACGTCAAGATCCCCGCCCACTATCATGGCTGCATCGTCGGCGTGACGCTGGCGCTGATGGGGCTGGTGTATCACTTGCTGCCGCGCCTCGGCTACGGCAAGCCTTCGCGCAAATGGGCAACCTTTTCCTCGTACTGCTATGCGGCAGGCCAGGCCATGCACATCGGCGGCCTCATGTGGTCCGGCGGCTATGGCGTGCAGCGCAAGGTCGCCGGTGCCGAACAGGCACTGCGCGGCACGCAGGAAATCGTTGCCATGGGCATCATGGGTCTGGGCGGCCTCATCGCCATCATCGGCGGGCTGGTCTTCGTCCTCGTCGTCCTCGTAGCGATCCGCAGGGCGGGCCGGGCTGCTGATGGGGCTGCTAACTAGGCTGCCCACTGATCGCACCGTCATGGCCGATCCGAAAATCATCGCCGAAGCCGTACGCAAGGCCTGCATCGACGCCGCGCTCGAAGCCTACGAAGACGCGCAGATCAGGGGGTTGTGCCGCGAGGGTGCCTGGGAAGTCGCCATCGGCGCGGTGCGCTCGCTGGATGTTGCGGCAGTCATCGCCGCCAGCGTCGAGGACGGGAAAGACTGACAGGCTAACGCCGCGCTGCCACGCGCAGCACCTGCATGATGAAGAAGGCCAACCCTGCCGCCGCCAGCCAGACAGCCGGTCGCCAGCCGAAGGCCGCCATGCCGCCGGCAGCGACAAAAGTCAGTCCCCGCAGCACGGCGAAACGGCCGAGCGTCTCGCGCGCCGTACGGTGCCAGTCGGTTTGCACGCCGGGCCTCAGCCACAGCGGCAGCAACTGGCTGACAGCGCCGCTGACCAGCGGCAGCAGAAAGGCCAGGATAAAGCCGACAACGGCATCGGCGCCTGTCAACCGCTGCTGCGCGTGGAGCACGCTGGCAAACAGCAGCAGCAACAGGTCGGCCAGCGCCAGCGCCAGCGAGGGGGCCGCGCCATGAAGGCGCAGGATTTGACGTGGGAAACGCACGACCCAGGCGGTCCCCAGCGACACCCCCGGCAGCAGCAGCAGCAACAGGCCGGCATAGGCCAGGGGACGCCACAGTGCCGCGCCGGCTGCGCTCAGCAGCACGCCCGCAACGGCCAGCGGCAGATCACGACGCAGCCGCTTTGCGGCATCGGGATCGGGCTGGGCGGCGGCGGTTGGCAGCAACACGGCGAGCGTGCCCAGCGCGGTGAGGCCGATGAAGCCCAGTGTGTTCAGATGCAGGTGGAACAGGCGCAAGGCTGCGCGCTGCGCCGGCAGGAACTCCATCGCCAGCACCGCCGCCAGCGCCAATGCCAGGCAGAGCACCGCCGCCAGGTACCAGTACAGGCCGGGATGCGGGGCGCCGAGGGCTGCGCGCCCGCGGCGCACGATCCACAGTGCCATGGCGAGCGTGAAAGTCAGTCCCGCGAGGACGGCGAGGCGGATGCCGGCAATGAAGAATTCCGGCAAGAGGAAGGCAGCTGCTGCCGCCACGCCGGCAGCCAGCATGCCAAGGGGCAGTGCCTGCATGCGCGCCTCTGCTGGCCGGCCACGCGTGAGCACCGGCACGAAATGCAGCATGGCGCCGAAGATGAGCGGCATGACGCCTGCAGCGAAGGCCGTATGCGCGACGGCGGCGGGACTTGCGCCGCCACCCAGAATCAGCGCCAGCGCCGCCGCGAAAGCGGCGCCGGACGAAGCAACGAGAAACGGCAGCACGCCGTTCGCTGCGCAGGCTCAGGCCTGTTTCTTGATAAAGTCGATGACAATGGCGCCGGGCTCGCGCTGCACGTACTTGATCTCGACTTTTTCGCCATAGCGGGCGCGCAGCTGGTCGAGCAGCGGCAGCGGGTCGTGATCGTTGCAGAAACGCATGGTCTCACCGGCATACAGCGCATCAAGCGAGCCAAAGATGGCGGCATGGCGGAAACGCTTGGCGATGCCACGTGCATCGAAGGGATAGAGTTGATCGGCTTGCAGATGCAGATGGGGGTTTGACATGACTGTTCTCCTGTTAGGGTTATTTGCTGCATATGATCATGCACGCGACTGAATTGTCGTTGCCGCATCCGCTGCCGGCCTTGATGCAAATCATGGAAGGAAAATAATTGAAACCTTATATTCCGCAACGTTACTAAGGTTATTGCCCCACTCTGGCAGACAATCATGCTCAAACTCATCCACAAATTCATGCAGTGGCTCTTCATGCGCGTCGAAGGCGTCTTCAACATCGCCTTCGGCGACAAGCTGAATCCGCTCTACCACCTCGGCACCATCACCTTCTGGCAGTTCTGGCTGGTAGCGTTTAGCGGCCTCTATCTGTTCGTCTTTGCCGACACTGGCGTCACCGATGCCTATAAGTCGATCGAGTCCATCACGCACGACCAGTGGTGGGCCGGCGGCATCCTGCGCAGCATTCATCGCTACGCTTCCGACGGCATGATCATCACCATGATGCTGCACATGGCGCGGCACTTCGCCTTCGACAAGTACCGCGGCTTCCGCTGGTTCTCCTGGATCACCGGCGTCATCCTCATCTGGCTGGTGTACATCACCGGCATCAACGGCTTCATGCTGGTATGGGACAAACTGGCGCAATTCGTCACCGTCGCCACCGCCGAACTGCTCGACTGGATCCCGATCTTCAGGGGCGTGGTGATCCGCAACTTCATCTTCGAAGGTGCAGTCAACGACCGCTTGTTCAGCCTGCTTGCCTTCATCCACCTCGGTGCACCGCTCGTTGTACTGATGGTGATGTGGATCCATGTGCAGCGCGTGCCGCGCGCCCACATCAATCCGCCCAAACCCATCGCCCTCTGGGTGACGGCAACGTTCATCGTGCTCTCTCTGATAAAGCCGGTGGTGAGCCAGGTGCCGGCAAATCTCTCGGTGGAAATCGTCCAGCTCGATTTCGACTGGTTCTACCTGCCGGTCTATCCGCTCATCTACGACTGGCCGCTGTGGCAGGTCTGGGCCCTGCTGATCGGCCTCACCGTCTTCCTCTACCTCATGCCGTGGCTGCCGCCGAAGCTGCGCGGTGGCGCCAAGGCCGAACTCGACATCAGCGTGCATCCCGACAACCGCACGGTGAAAGCGCGCTTCGGCGAGACGATTCTCGACGCCGGCCTGCGCGGTGAGATCAACCTGCCCTACGAATGCCGCAACGGCGGTTGCGGGCTATGCAAGTGCTCGGTACTCAACGGCGAGGTTGACCCCGGCATCTATCAACCGAGCGCCCTCAGTCCGGCCGAGCGCGCCTTGGGCAAGGTGCTGATGTGCTGCGCTTCGCCGCTGACCGACATCGAGATCGAATACGAGCCACAATTCGCCCTCGAGCGTGCGCCGGTGAAGGAATACGTCGGTACGGTCGACAAGATGGAAAAACTGACCTACGACGTCATGGGCGTGACCATCAAGCTGCCGCAAGGCCAGCACATCTCCTTCGCCGCCGGCCAGTACATCAACATCATCCTCGAGGACGGCGAGCGCCGCGCCTTTTCCTTCGCCAGCGCGCCGCACAATGCCGAGAACATCGAGCTGCAGATCCGCCTGGTGCCGGGCGGCCGCTTCACCACCCACGTTTTCGAGGCGATGAAGGTCGGTGAGCCGATCCGCTTCGAGGGCCCGCTTGGCGACTTCGTCCTGCGCGAATCCAGCCGGCCGATCATCTTCGTCGCCGGCGCCACCGGCTTCGCGCCAGTGAAGAGCATGGTCGAGGATGCCTTCCACCGCGGCCTGAAGCGGCCGATCCACCTCTACTGGGGAGTGAGGCAGTTGCGCGACATGTATCTTGCCGATCTGCCGGAGCAGTGGCAGCGCGAGCACGACAACTTCAAGTTCACGCCCGTGCTCTCCGAGCCGGATCCGCAAGATCAATGGAGCGGACAGACCGGGCTGGTGCACGAGGCCATCCTGCGCGACTTCCCCAGCCTCGCCGGCAACGATATCTATGCCTGCGGCTCGGTGCGGATGGTCGAGGCGATTTTCCCCAAGCTGAAGGACCAGGGCGCCGAGGAAGGCATGTGCTTCTCCGATGCCTTCACGATCTCGGGCCGTTCGATGGCCTTGCAGGTGCCGGCGGAAGAGCCGAAAAGCTGATCCGCTGCGATAGAAAAGCAAAACGGCCTCTTGCGAGGCCGTTTTCTTTTGCATGCACCCGCTTACTTCGGCAGCGCGATCTTGTTGTCCTTGCTGTACTGGTAGTCGCGGAAGATATGCTCGGCGCTGAGCGGCTGATAGCTGCCGTCTTCCATGCGCCGCGTGGTGTCCTTCAGCCGGTAGGTATAGTGGCCGCAGGTCCAGCAGTCGAAGTTGCGCATGTGGGTGCACAGGCAGGTCTTGTCCCACACCTCGACCTTCTTCGCGCCGGGATGCAGCGCCACTTCACGGTAGTAGGCGTCGATGTAGGCGCAATGGCCGTTCGAGTCGAGCAGGTAGCCGTAGGCCTCGCAGTTGGGGCGGATGCCCGCGCCGATGGCCGGGCTGTTCTTCAGCATGCGCATCGGATAACCGGTCGGCGAGATGCTGTTGACCTCGATGTCCGCCTCGCTCGCCTTGAAATACTCCTGCTGCACCTTCGCCGGCAGGCCGCATTCATCCGCCACGGTAAAGCGCGTCGCCACCTGCACGGCGGCTGCACCGGTTTCAAGATAGGACACCGCGTCCGTTCCGGTGAAGATGCCACCGGCCGGGATCACCGGGATGTCGAGCTTTTCCTGCTGCAGGTAGGCCACGACTTCCGCCGTGATGATGCGCAGGTCGTACTTCATCCAGTCGTCGACACCGAAGCCGAGGTGACCGCCGGCAAGCGGCCCCTCCACCACCACATAATCCGGCAGACGGCCGGTGCGCGCGCTCTTGCGCAGGAACAACTGCAGTGCGCGCAGCGAGGAAACGATGATGCCGAGTTTGGCGTCACGGAAGCGCGGATGGTCCTCCATGAGGGCGAAGGACCCGAGGTGCAGGCCGGCCGCCAGGGTAATGCCGTCGATGCCGGCATCCAGCGCCGAGGCGAGACGAACGCGCAGCGTTTCCTTCGGCGCGTTCATGGTGAGCTTCTCCATGCAATTGATGAAAATCAGCCCCTCGTCGCCCCCACCGCGCTTGGCTTCCATGGTGCGGCTAACGTGCAGACGGGTCGCTTCGGCGACGTCGCCGAGGTCGAACTGCACGGTGGATTTGTCGACGTTGGCGACGTTGGCCTTGTAGCGCTTCTGCTTCGCGCTGACGAACTTGGTGTCGAAGCGCCGGTCGGAGACCGTCTTGATCATGGCGTCGGAGATATGGCCGATACCGCCCAGCCGCGCCGCCTCCAGCGCCAATTCCGCCGTCGAAATGTCCACGCCCATGCCGCCGATCACGATCGGAAGCAGCTCGCGCTTGCCAAAACGCAGGCGGAAATCATCCACGCATTTCATTATTGCCCCTGAAGACTCGCCGGAAGGGAGGACTTCCGCCACCGGGAAAAGCCGTTATTTTACGCCATGCTCGGCAATTTCACCCATAAAAACAATCTCAAAAACATCGGGCAGCCTCCATTTCAGTGGCTGGTCCCTTCGGAACGGGTAATCTTGTTCCAGACGTTGTACTTGCCGACCGGCTTGCTGGCGGGAATACGCTTGACCTCCTTCAGGGTGGCAGCATCGAAGACGATGATGGCGCCGTCGCTCTCCAGCAAGCTGGCGAGGGCGTATTTGCCGTCCTTGGTGAATTCGATGTGGGCCAGGGTCTTGCCCGGCACCGGCCGCAATTGCGCAACCACCTCCAGGGTCTCCTTGTCGATCACCGTCAGCGTGTCCTTGTGCTCGCGGCTCATCATGGAATCCACCCAGGCATAGCGGGTTTTCTCATGACTGCGCATGAAGAAGCCGGGGCCGGGGGTCTTGATCTGCTTGAGTGTCTTCCAGGTCTTCATATCGATGACACTGACCAGGCCTTCTCTGAGATTGGGCGTTGCCATGACGCGACGCCCATGCCAGACCCAGGTGATACCCGAGCCCAGATGGGGCATGCCGGGCAGATCGAGCGTAGCGATGGTGCGGCGCACGTCCAGATTCACGACCTGTCCCTTGCCGCCCTCGCGGCTCGCGCCCATCACCTCGCTGTAGTCCGGTGTGAAGAAGAAATCATCGAGGTAGTCGTCGAGGACAGAACGCCTGGGATTGAGAAAGCCGGGGACGAACGCCCCCTCACGGTATTTGTAGTCGTGAACCATGCCGACGGCGATCTCCGGCGCCTTCGGGTCATAGCTGATCTCCCAGGCCTCCATCACATCCTTTAACGCAGCGACGAAACTCTGGCGGGGTTCGGCCGCGTACACGGCCGAGACACGCGAACTCTGCTTGCCGTCCTTGTCCATCACGGCGTGCATCTTGAGAACGTTGAGGTCCGCGTCAAGGATGACCAGCGTATGCGGCAGGTAGTTGGCCACGGCCACGAACTTGCCGTCGCCCGAGACGGCAGCATTGCGCGTATTGATGCCGGCGCGCACTTCGGCTACCACCTTCAGGTTCCAGATGTCGAACTTGGAGATCCAGCCGTCACGCGAGGCGAAGAAGACGTAGCGTCCGTCCGGCGTAAACTTCGGCCCGCCGTGCAGGGCGAAGCGCGATTGAAAGCGGTAGATGGGCTCGAACTTGTCGCCGTCGAGCACGGTGACATGGTGGTCGCCGCCCTCGACCACGATGAAGAGGTTCATCATGTCGGCAACGAATTGCGGCTTGTCGGGCAGGCTGCCCGGCGCATGGTGCACGACACGCGAGGCGCGGATCTCTTTTTCACCCCACTGCGGCGAGGGTGTGACTGGCGTGTAGATGTAATCGACGAGCTGGCGGATCTCCTCCGGCTGCAGCACATCCCTGAAGGGCTCCATCTGTACTGCGGGCCGGCTGTCGCGGATCATCGCGGCGGCGGCGTCCTTTTTCAGGCGCGAGAGGTTTTCCGGTAACAGCGCCGGGCCCATCTGGCCAAAACGGTCGGCGCCGTGGCATTCGGCGCAGTGCTTGCGGTAGAGCTCGGGAGCAGCATCGGCGGCGAATGCCGGCGCCGAAAGAAGAAAAGCCTGAACCACGGAGAGCACTGAGCACACAGAGAAAACCAGAAAAAAGAATCCTCTGTGTTCTCCGTGTACTCCGTGGTAAATGCTGTTTTTCATTTCAGTCCGATCTCCGCGTCGGTGAGATAGCAGCCTGGATCTTCTGCCCACGGATCGCCGCTGAGCTGCTGGGCGCGCACGCGGGTGTTGCCGTCGCAGATGTCGAAATGGGCGCAAACGCCGCAGCGGCCGCTGACCTTGCGCGGCTTGGCTTTGAGGCCGGCCATGATCGGGTCGGAAACGTCTTGCCAGATTTCCGAGAACGGCCGCTCGCGCACATTGCCGAGCGTGTGGTGCCACCACATGGTGTCCGGATGCACATTGCCGAGGTTATCGATGTTGGCGACGTTCACGCCGGAAGAATTGCCGCCCCATTGCGCGAGCTTCGCCCGGACATGCGCCGCCTGTTCCGGGAAGCGCTTCGCCGCCCAGTGCAGGAAGTACACGCCGTCTGCGTCGTTGTTGCCGGTGGTGAATTCCTTGTTTAGCCCACGGCTCTGATACTCCCAGCAGGTGTCGAAGAGCAGGTCCATCGCCTGCCGGGTCATCTGGTGATGCGCGTCATCCTTGCGGTTCTTGTTGCCGCGGCCGGCATAGTTGAGGTGCGAGAAGTAGAAGCGGTCGATGCCTTCGTCTTCAACCAGCTTCAACAGGCCCGGCAGGTCGTGGGCGTTGTCCTGCGTCATGGTGAAACGTACGCCGATTTTGAGGTCGAGGTCGCGGCAGAGACGGATGCCGTGCAGCGATTTCTCGAAGGCACCCTGCATGCGGCGAAACTTGTCGTGCGTCTCGCGGATGCCGTCGAGGCTGATGCCGACGTAGTCAAAGTCAGTCTCGGCGATACGGCGGATATTGTTCTCGTCGATGAGCGTGCCGTTGGAGGACAGGCCGACGTAGAAGCTCAGGTCCTTGGCGCGCCTGGCGATGTCGAAAATGTCCGGGCGCAGCAGTGGTTCGCCGCCGGAGAGGATCAGCACCGGCACGCGGAAACGCTTGAGATCGTCCATCACCTCATTGATTTCAGTGGTGGTCAATTCACCCGGAAAGTCCTTGTCGGCGGAAATCGAATAGCAGTGCTTGCAGGTCAGGTTGCAGCGGCGGATCAGGTTCCAGATCACCACCGGCCCCGGAGGATTGCGCTTCGGCCCCAGCGGCGTCGGCCGGGCGATCTCTTCCATGTATTGGGAAATCCGGAACACTCAACCTCCGATGCGCAAGCCGGTCTTCTTGAGTATCCGGCTGCTGTAGAGCACGTCGTGGGCGCGGCACTCGGCGCCAAGCAACGCAGCGATCTGCCCGACCTCGGCCTCCACCTCATCGCGGCTCTTGCCATGCACCATGGCGAACAGGTTGTAAGGCCACAGCGGCAGGGCGCGCGGGCGGTGGTAGCAGTGGGTAACGAAGGGCAGGCGCCCGACGGCCTCGCCGAGCGCGTCGATGCGCGCGTCGGGTACGTCCCACACGCTCATGCCATTGGCGCTGTAGCCAAGGGCGTAGTGGTTAGGCACGGCGCCGATGCGGCGGATGACGCCGGTGTCGAGCAGACGCTGCAGGCGCGCCATCACTTCCTCCGCCGCCAGGCCGAGCTGAGCGGCGAGCACATGGTATGGCCGCGGTGCCAGCGGCAGACCCCCCTGCGTCGCCACGATCAGGCGACGGTCGTCCGCGTCCAGGGCCATCGCTTCCATCATGCCGCCAATTTCATCTCGACGAAATACTCTTTCAGCTTGGGGAAGGCGTAGGCCGCAAGACCGGTGGCCCGTTCGATCTTGTCGATTGCCGCGGGAATGCCCTCGGGAGTTTCAGTGGCCAGGACGAACCACATGTTCAGCGCATGCTCGCGACGATAGTTGTGCGCCACTTCGGGTTGGGCGTTCACCGCCGCCGCCACGCGCTCGTAATCCGCCTCGGGCACGGCCAGCGCAGCCAGCACGAAGGCCCCGCCCATGCGCTCGACCTGGAACATCGGGCCGAAGCGCGTCAGCGTCTTCTCTCCCAGCATGCGCCCAAGGCGCTCGATCAGTTCATGCGCGGCGATGCCGAGCTGCTCCGCGACCTCGCGGTAGGGCTCGTCGCAGATCGGAAAGCCACCCTGCAGGGCATTGATGATGCGGCGGTCGAGTTCATCCATGGGCAGCTTCGGCCTGCGAGACGTAGTGGGCGCCACGCTGTTTGAAGCGGCGGCGCGAGAAGAGGATTGAATACGGCACCTGCGACAAGCCGTGGCGCTGGCGCAGCGACTCGGCGGCAGCCTCAACCTCGCCGCGGGCACGCCCGTGAATCATGCAGAACAGGTTGTAGGGCCATTCCGGTGCGTGGCGGCGGCGGCGGTAGCACAGCGTCACTTCCGGTTCGGCGGCAAGCGCCGTGCCGATACGTTCCACCTCGTCGTCCGGCAAATCCCAGACGACCATGGCGTTGGCGGTATAGCCGAGTTCGTGGTGGCGCACGACGACGCCGAAGCGCTTGATCAGTCCCTCGCCGCGCCAGCGCTTGAGTGTGGCGATGACCTCCGCCTCGTCCAGGCCTGCCTGCTCGCCGAGCCGTGCGAATGGCTGCGGCACAAGGTCAAGGCCGTGCTGCAGCACGCCCATCAGTTTCTGTTCCGGCAAAGTCAGTTCGCGCAGGGCGCCGGCCTCGATGCGGCGCATGGAAGATGGCGCCTTGCAGACGCCGGCAAGATCGAAACCGAGATCGATGTAGAACTCATGCTCCAGCGGCAGCGAGATGACCTGATAGCCGCTATCGTGTTCGATGGCGGCCAGGGTTTCTGCCAGGTGTGCCTCGTCGCTTGCGGTGGCGACAAACCACAGGTTGTAGCGATGTTCGCGCTCGTAGTTGTGATTGACCTCGGGCCGCGCGCTGACGCGTGCCGCCACCGCTTCCAATTGTCCCCGCGGCGCCGCCAGCGCCGCCAGCGTGCTGGCACCGATGCGGCGCGGCGCGAAGACGGCGCCGACACGACTCACCACACCTTCTGCCTGCAGGCGCTGCAAGTCCGCAAGAATAGTTTCCTCATCGGTGCACAGCCGATAAGCAATCTCCGCGAAGGGCTGCGATTCCAGCGGAAAGTCACGCTGGAATTCGTTGATCAGACGGAAGTCGAGGGAATCCATGATGCGCTAGAAGCCGATGCGCGCGGCGCGGCTGGTGAAGAAAATGCCCGAAGGTTTCTGCAACGACAGTTCCGCCAACTTTGTGAAACTGGCAGTGTCGTAAATGGTCACGCGGTTGTCGTCACGCGCCGAGATCCAGACGTTTTCCCCACGCGGCGTGAATTCCATGTGCAGCACGGCCTTGCCGGGTGAGAGCATCTGCACGACCTTCTGCTCGAGCGTGTCGATAACCTGTACATGGCTATAGTCGGGAAAGGCGAAATTTACCCAGATCTGGCGGCCGTCCGGCCGCGCCATGACGAATACCGGCTGTCCTTGGACAGGGATGCGGCCGACTTCCTGCCAGGTCGTGGTGTCAACCACCAGCACCTCGTGCTTGCCGATGGCAGGCAGGTAGGCACGCCCGCCGGCAACGGCCCAGCCGCGCAAGTGCGGCATCTTGAACACTGGCAGTTTTTCCGTGCCCTTGCCGTAGCCGGAGAGAATCTTGCGCGCGCCCTGCTCCGGCTGCCACAGGTCGACCATGGCGATGCCGTCCTCGCCGAAAAGGCCGGCCAGGTAATGGCGCCCATCCGGCGTCACCAGCCCGTCGTAGGGCTGCTTGCCGATGTTGCGAAATTTCGTCACCTTGGGCTGACGCGGCGTTGAGAGGTCGGCGACCCAGATTTCACCGGCATCGAACAGGGCGAAGACAAATTTGTTGCCGGGTACGTCAGCCAGCCCCACCACCTTGGAGCGCTGCTTCGCCTCGCCGAATTCCGTAGGGATGTCGGCCAGCAGTTCCAGGGTATCGGCATCGAACACCTTCACCCCGCCCGGCTGATAATTCTGCGCGGCGACCAGGCGGCCGTCCTGCGAAATCGCGCCGCCAATGGAATTGCCTGCCTGGAGGATGCGTCTGGCGATGCGCTGTTCGAGCAGATCGACCTTGGTCAACCCGCCATCCCGCCCGAACACGTAGGCGTAACGCCCGTCGCGCGAATAAACAGCGGAGGCGTGCGAGAGATCGCCCAGTCCCGCAACCCGGCCGAGAATGCTCTTCGCACTGGAATCGATCACCGCCACGCTGCCGCTGGCGCGCTCGATGACGATGCCGAGGTCGCCCGTGCCGCGCAGGCTGGCGCCGGAGCAGGCCGCAAGCAGCAGGGCGGCGAGGATGGAAAACAGGGGCTTCATTTGCGTTCCTCTTCGGGAAACCCGGCCAAGAGCTGGCGCACGATCCAGTCGGCTTCGGCTTCGCTCATGAATGCGTTCCAGGGCGGCATGGGTGTGCCCGGCCGACCGAGGAGCACAGTATACCGGAGTGATTCCACCGGTTTCTCGCGCAGGGCATCCGGCAGCAGCGGCGGGCCGAGGCCGCCCTTCAGCGTCAGGCCATGGCAGGAGCCGCAATCCTCACGCACCATGCGCACCAGTTCCCGCACCCGTTCGGGCGCCGGGTCGGCCGCCAGCGAAACGGCAGGCAACAGATGAAACAAAAACAGGGTGGCAAGCACCCTGTCGAGAATATGGGTCATGCGCAGGCGGGTCATTGTCAAGAAGCAGGATGCCTGTCGCAGACGCTCAATGCGTTGATATTTATCAAAAAACGGAAATGAAGTTTTATGTGTTGCCCGCGCCAGGCATATCGACGTCAAGCATAGTGACTGGAATCAAAAAAAAACGGGGGCCCGCAGGCCCCCGCTCTCGCCGGCTTGCGCCGGTTCAGATCAATATACGTCTTTCTGTGTGTTGTAGACGTTGAACTTGCCCGTCGGTGTGATCAGCTTCGGATCCTTGATGACGGCCTTCAGCTTGCGCGTCTTGTCGTCGACAACCACGATGGCGGACTGGAAGTTTTTGGCGCTCCAGACGGAGAACCAGACTTCGTCGCCAGCCTTGTTGTACTCCGGCTGCACGATGCGCTTGGCACCCTCGCCCAGACCGGCCCATTCCGCGATCGGCAGCGTGACAAAACCCTTGTCGAGATTGTTGGTGTCGAAGACGGCAATGGACTGGCTGATCTTGGCATCCGGGTTCAGCGTCGTATCCACCCACAGGTTTTTCGACTTCGGATGGGTCTTGATGAAGAGCGAGCCACCGCCCTGGGCCTTGAGGGTCTGCACGACCTTCCAGGCCTGCTTCGGGTGCTTTTTCGGATCGGTGCCGATCAGGCTCACCGTCTCGTCGCCGAGGTGGCTGGTCGCCCAGACGGGGCCGAACTTCGGATGCACGAAGTTGGCACCGCGGCCCGGGTGCGGAACCTTGCCCACATCCACCAGCGCGGTCAGCTTGCCTTCCACGGTATCGATAACGGCAATCTTGTTCGACTGGTTGGCCGCCATCATCACGTAGCGCTGCGTGGATTCCCAACCGCCGTCATGCAGGAAGCGCGCCGCAGCGATCTCGGTGATCTTCAGGTTGTTCAGGTCCGCGTAGTTGGCCAGCATGACCACGCCGGTTTCCTTGACGTTCACCACGAACTCCGGCTTGTGGTGGTTCGCCACGATGGCGGCCACACGCGGCTCGGGGTGGTATTCCTGAGTGTCCACCGTCATGCCGCGGGTACTGACGATCTTCATCGGCTCCAGCGTATCCCCCTTCATGATGACGAACTGCGGTGGCCAGTAGGTGCCGGCGATGGCGAGCTTGTCCTCGTAGCCCTTGAACTTCGAGGTCTCCACCGAGCGTGCCTCAAGGCCGACCTTGATCTCGGCCACCGTGGTCGGCGTTTCCGTCCACAGGTCGATCATGTCGATCTTGGCATCGCGGCCGATCACGAAGAGATAGCGGCCGGAAGCGGAGATACGCGAGATATGCACCGCATAGCCCGTCTTGATGATCGAAACGATCTTCTTGGAGTCGCCGTCAATCAGTGCGATTTCGCCGGCATCGCGCAACGTCACCGAGAAGAGGTTCTCAAGATTGAGCTTGTTCATCTTCTTCGTCGGACGCTTTTCCGGCGGCACCATCACCTTCCAGGAGGCCTTCATTTCCTTCAGGCCATACTCAGGCGGAGTGGGCGGCTCGTGCTGCAGGAAGCGCGCCATGATGTCGATGTCCTTCTCGGTCAGTTCGCCCGAGGTGCCCCAGTTCGGCATGCCGCCAGGCGTGCCATAGTTGATGAACACCTTGAGGTATTCGGTGCCGGCCTTCAGCGTGATATCAGTGGTCAACGGCTTGCCGGTAGCGCCCTTGCGCAGCACGCCGTGGCAACCGGCGCAGCGCTCAAAGTAAATCTGCTTGGCGCGGGTGAATTCTTCCGCGCTCAGCGGTGGCGCTTTGGGCGTCAGCTGTTCCTTGACATCTTCCGGCTTGATGGGTACCGGTGCGCCTTTATAGCGAATTTCTTCTTCCGGCACCCCGGGATGGACCGACTTTGACTGTGCCCAGCTGAATGTGGGCATGGCGACCAGCAGTGAAAACCCTGCCGCCAAGACTAGTTTGCGACTTTGCATCGACTTCCTCCCTAACATTGACAAGCAACCCAAATCAAACGAAGAATTAAAATTCCTATCCACTTTTGTAGCCTTGACTTAGGTCAAAATACCCAGCTTTAACTTATTGATAATTATCAATGTTTATCTGTCGTGTGCATGTCGGTGGAATGCCTGCTGGAGGTATCCATCTTATTATTAGGGTTTCCGGCCTCACCTTCCCGACCTCTGGCGTGCTGTTGCTCGCGACGCTTGCGGCGGTCGATCAACGGCAGGCAGACCTTGTCGTTGTAGTAGATGACCTGGCAGTCGAGGCAGTAATGGCATTCGTTGGCATTGATTTCGCCAGTCGGGCGGATGGCTCGCACGGAACAGTGATTGGCGCAAACCTGACAGGGTTTGCCGCATTCCTTGCGCCGCCGCAGCCACCACTCGAACAGCCGGAAACGGCCCGGGATGGCCAGCGCCGCCCCAAGCGGGCACAGGTATTTGCAATAGAACTTTCTATTCACTGCCGCCACACCGATGAGGATGACGGCATAGAGGACATAGTTCCACTCGCGCTGGAAGCGCATCGAGATCACGGTCTTGAACGGTTCGACTTCCGCATACCAGGCGGCGTCCGCGATGGACTGCAATGAAACGCCGAAAAGCAGGATCAGGATGATGTACTTGAGCGCCACGAGGCGTTCATGGACCGCATTGCTGAATTCGACTTCGGGAAGCTTCAACTTGCGCGAGGCGATCAGGATCAGCTCCTGCAACGCCCCGAATGGGCATAGCCAGCCGCAATAGACACCCCGCCCCCACAGCAGGAGCGTCATGGCCACGAATCCCCAAAGGATGAACAGCATGGGGTCGATGAGAAAATTCTCCCAGTGGAATCCTTGCATGACGGAATTGACGAAGGTCAGCACATTGATCACGGACAGTTGCGCCAGACCCCACCAGCCGATGAAGAAAAGGGTATAGACCTGAAAGCCGTTGCGCACGTAAATCAACGCAACTGGATACTTGACCAACCAGTCCTGAAAAATGAGGATGAAGGACAGTGCGACCAGGCCGATCACCAGAACCGCGATATCAAAGGCGCGGTTCTGCCAGATGGCGATCCAGTCCGGCTCCTCCCGCATCGGCGTCCGTGCGCCTGGTCTGTCTGGCGGGGACCAGAACTTCTGTGGCGGAGACCAGGTCGGGGGCGGCGCGACCGCCTGCATTCGCTGCGAAGGCGATACCCATTTCGCCGCAGCCGCAGGCTTCTCGGACGGCACAATGGCGACAGCCCGCGGCGCTTCTGCCCGGGACGGCTTCGATTCGGCTACCGTGGCCTGCACCGCAGGTTCCGCCGGCACTGGCATCGCAGCATCCTGTTTTAACCCCGGCGGCAGGGTCTGCGATGGCGTCACTTCCGCTCCGCCGTTTCGGCTTGTCGCAGACGGACCGGCACTGCGGATACCGCGTGCTTCCGCCACCATCCTGGCCGAACGCATCACTGTGGCATTCTCGACCATGACCGTAATGGTGGCCCCGGTGATGCCGTCGATGGCGACATGGCCTTCCCGCTTGGCGCCGATGATGATCTTGTCGAAAACCGACCTGTTTTCGTACTGGGCGATGTAGCGATTCAGCCGCTCCGGCGTGATGCCGACGGCGAGGATGGGTTCGTCGTGATTGACGATGGAAAGGCCAGCGATGCGCCCATCAAGGTCGAGCCCCACCATGGTATTGATCGGCTTGCCGGAGTACGCCGGAATGCGCAGCACATCCTCGGTCAGAAAAACATAACCGATCGGCCTGCCTTCCCGGTATGCGACGGCAGAAGGCGGCGCACCTTCGAAGTCGCCGTAAGCTTCGGCATCGGGAAAAATGCCGCGCACCTGCGGGTAGGCGTCTGACAAGTCGGCAGCCTGGGCAAGGCCTGCCACGCCACACAATACAACGAACAGCCTGAGTAGGCGGGTGATCAACATTTCTTCAATATTTGACGGAATACGCTATTCGATCGCCGGCGGAGTTTATCCGCATTGCCTGCAGAAAAGCAAAAGCCGCTACTACAGTTCTGCTGAATCCCGAACAAGCTACTTCAACGCGCCATACGGATACTCCGAAAAATTTTCCGGGGTACCCACCTACTGCTTGGCCGCAGTGATATCCGCCTTGGCATCGATGCCCAGCGTATAGCCAAGCGATACTTGATGAAAGCGACCGACGGTGTAGTCGTCGTGGATGGCAAAGCCGAAGTTGTAGGTCTTGCCGGCCGTCATGGCAATGTCGCCCTCGCCGCCACCGGCAAGCTTGCGGGTAAAGGTGACGACCCATTCGTCGCCTTTCTTCTCGCCCTTGGCATCAACCAACGCCTTGCCGCCCTCCATCACACGCTTGTCAGCAACATATCCATCGTGCTTGGCGCCCTTGCTGGCCCACTGGATCAGATCGTAGAACTTGCCGCTCTTGACATCGCTGCCGACGATGTATTTGGTCTTCTTGTCATCCTTGGCGTCCGGCATGGTGCGGGCATCCTGATGGCAGGTTTCCCAGCAACCGGATTGATTGGCGCGCTCCACCTTGTTGTCTTCGAACATCACGGCCAACTTGACCTGATTGTCTTTGTCCATTTTTTCAGCGCCACCCGCCGGCTGTTTCCATGAGAAGCGCAGATACAGGTTGGTACCGTCATGCGCCGCTTGTACGGTCACCGGTATCGATCCGGCCTTGCCCTTGATGGGCTTCGGCTCGATCTTCTGGCCGGTCACCATCTTCTTGCCCATGTCGGCCGTTTCCTCGTCATGGCATCCGGCACAAGTCTCGCCCTTCTTCAGTCCCCGCGCACCGCCATGCTCGGTGCCCTTGGTAACCCATTCGATCGGTGACACGCCCGGATAGAACACGGTGATCTTCTTGCTAGGCGTCTTGCTCCAATCGGGCGCCGCCATCGTCCCGCTCGCGCCCAGCGCAAGCACCAGGCCGATAGCAGATGCAGTGATCAATTTTTGCATGTTCAACTCCTTGGTTACACATTGAAGCATCCGGGGGCGCAAGGCCCCCGGAGTGCCAAACTGCCGGATGACAATCAGTAGATATCGTGTTGCGTGTTATAGACGTTGAACTTGCCGGTCGGGGTAATCATCTTCGGATCGGTGATCACCTTTTTCACGGCGAGCGTCTTGTCGTCATAGACCACGATGGCCGATTGGTCAGTCTTGCCACCCCACAGGGATATCCATACTTCAGAACCATCGGCGCTGTACTCGGGATGCACGGCGCGTTTGGTGGCCTTGGTTTCCGGCAGACCCGAGTCCTTGAAAACATTGATGATCTTCTTCGGCTTGGACAGGTCAGCCATATCCCAAACTGCTACCGACTCGGCAAGCTCTTTTTCCGGGTTCTGCGGCGCGTCAGCCCAGAAATGCTTGGACTTCGGGTGGGTCTTGACGAAGAGGTTGCCCGGGACGTGTTTCATTTCCTGGACCACCGTCCAGTTGTACTTCTTGTACTTGGCATTCTTAGGATTGTCGGATGGGGTACTGATCAGCGTCACGACATCGGAACCGAGGTGTCCGGTCGCCCAGACGGGGCCGAACTGCGGATGCACGAAGTTGGCGCCACGCCCCGGGTGCGGGAGCTTCTTCACATCGATCAGGGCAGCCAACTTGCCGAGCTTGGTATCAACCGCAGCGATCTTGTTCGAGGCATTGGCCGCAACCAGGAAGTAACGCTTCGTGGCATCCCAGCCGCCGTCATGCAGGAACTTGGCGGAAGCGATGGTGGTCGTCTTCAGGTTTTCAATATCCGAATAATCGACCAGCAGGATCTGGCCGGTTTCCTTGATGTTGATGACCCACTCAGGCTTGATCTCGGACGACACGATCGAGGCCACACGAGGTTCGGGGTGATATTCGCCATCGACCGTCATGCCACGCGTGCTGATAACCTTGCGCGGTTTCAGCGTATCGCCATCCATGATGACGTACTGGGGCGGCCAATAGGAACCCGCCACTGCATACTTGTCCTCGAATCCCTTGAATTTGGAGGTATCGACCGAGCGGGCATCGAAGCCAATCTTGACTTCAGCAACCACCGCAGGTTTTTCCATCCACAGGTCGATCAGCGACAGGCGTCCGTCACGTCCGATTACATAGATGTAGCGGCCAGACTTCGACAGCCGGGAAATATGCACGGCATACCCCGTCTTGACGATGCTGCGGATTTCCTTGGTGTCGCCATCGATCAGGGCCACTTCACCGGTGTCGCGCAAAGTGACCGAGAACATGTTCTTGAGGTTGAACTTGTTCATCTGCCTGGTGGGGCGATCCTTGACCGGCACCATCACCTTCCACGAATCCATGGTCTCCTTGAGACTGTATTCGGGCGGTACATCGGGCGTGTTCTGGATGTACTTCGCCATCAGTGAAATCTCGTCTTTGGTCAGAATGTCATCGAAGTTCACCATCCCGCCTTCGGTACCGAAGCCAATGATTTTTTCCAGGCGGCTCTGGCCCAGCTTGAGCGTGCCGCCCTCCTGGGTGGATCCATCCGCGAGTTTCTTCGACCAGTGCGGCTCCAGATTCTTGCCGGTGGCGCCCTTGCGCAACACACCGTGGCAGCCGGCACAACGCTCGAAGTAGACTTTCTTGGCAGCCGCCTTCTCATCCGTCGTCATCGCAGTTGCTGCAGCCGCGTCCGGTTGCTGCGCATAGGCGACATTGAAAAGACCCACCAGCGCCATCGGCAGGGCCGCAAGGCGCAGGGAACCGGTAATCGAATTACGTTTCTGCATGTGTTTTCTCCCTCAACGAAGAACGCAATAACAATAAAAAGAAATGGACCCCAAAATTACGGTTTTTTGAGCTAACGCAAGGTTCTGCTGATTGCAGGCATGCTTCCTTGATTTTTATCAAACTAACAGGCTGCCCTGGCAAAAAGCCCCGAAGCGGGTTCGTTCTCATTCTCGTGTTTGGTGCCGGGAGGGGGAATCGAACCCCCACAGTGTTGCCACCGGCGGATTTTGAGTCCGCTGCGTCTACCAATTCCGCCATCCCGGCAGGGATGTCCTACTGAAGGCGCCGGATTTAAGCTCTGGCCGTCACTGCCTTTGCCAATTCCGCCATCCCGGCATGGGCCCGCGTAAAATGGCGGGCCGCGAAGAGCCGGCATTATCCCGCATCCGGCGCCCATGAATCAAACAATTATGCCGCTTTCACTGGCCGATTTCGATTACGACCTGCCGCCGGAACTGATCGCTCAGTCGCCGCTAGCGCAACGCACAGCCAGTCGCTTGCTGGTCGTGGGCGACGGTCATCTTGAAGACAGGTGCTTCGCCGATTTGCCCGGGCTGCTGCGAACGGGCGATCTGCTGGTATTCAACGACACGCGTGTCCTGCATGCACGCCTGCACGGGGTCAAGGACAGCGGCGGCGGCATCGAGGTGCTCATCGAACGCCCCATCGGCCGGCACGAGGCGCTCGCCCAAGTACGCGCCAGCCATGCGCCAAAACCCGGCAGCCGGCTCCTTCTGGGGGACACACTGGATGTCGAAGTGGTGGCGCGCGAAGGCGAGTTCTTCCTGCTGCGCTTTCCCGGACCGGATGATCTGGTAGATCTCATCGAAAAGCATGGCAAATTGCCTCTGCCCCCCTACATCCAGCGCCGGGCCGAGGACGGCGACGAGGCGCGCTATCAGACAGTGTACGCGCGGAAACGCGGCTCGGTGGCCGCGCCGACAGCCGGGTTGCACTTCGATGCGGCCCTGCTCGAGGCGCTACGCATCAAGGGGGTGGCACTCGCCTGGCTGACCCTGCATGTCGGTGCTGGCACCTTTCAACCGGTGCGCGAAGACAATCTGGCGCATCACCAAATGCATCGCGAGCGCTATGTCATCCCCGCCGATACGGTGTCCGCCCTGACCACCGTACGCGCACGCGGTGGACGCATCATCGCCGTCGGCACGACCAGCTTGCGCGCGCTGGAAGCCGCCGCTCAGGAAGGCGAGATTATCGCCGGCCGCGGAGAAACGGAACTGTTCATCCTGCCCGGCTTCCGCTTCCGCACGGCTGACGCACTCATCACCAACTTCCACCTGCCGAAGTCGACCCTGCTGATGCTGGTGTCGGCTTTCGGCGGCATGGAGGACATGCGCCGCGCCTACGCGCATGCGATGGCCGCACGCTACCGTTTCTTCAGCTACGGCGACGCCATGTTCATTTTGCGCAACGACACTTTATGAAATTCGAACTGCTCGCCAGGGATGGTCCGGCCCGCCGCAGCCAACTGACGCTGACCCACGGCGTGGTCGACACACCGGCCTTCATGCCGGTCGGCACCTACGGCTCGGTCAAGGCCATGGCGCCGGACGAAGTGAAAGCCCTCGGCGCCCAGATCGTGCTCGGCAACACCTTCCACTTATGGTTGCGGCCGGGACTGGATATCATCGCTGCGCACGGCGGCCTGCACCGCTTCATGGGCTGGGACGGACCGATCCTCACGGATTCGGGCGGCTTCCAAGTCTTCAGCCTGGGCGCCCTGCGCAAGATCAGCGAAGAGGGGGTGCGGTTCGCTTCGCCGGTCAACGGCGACCGCCTGTTCCTCACGCCGGAGGACTCCATGCGCATCCAGCGCGTGCTGAATTCAGACATTGTCATGGTCTTCGACGAGTGCACGCCCTACCCCGCCACCGCGGACGAGGCGGGCAAGTCGATGCGCCTGTCCCTGCGCTGGGCGGAACGCTCGAAGCGCGCCCACGAGGGCAATCCCAACGCCCTCTTCGGCATCGTCCAGGGTGGCATGTTCGAGGATCTGCGCGACGAGTCGCTTGCCGGCCTAGTGCAGATCGGTTTCGACGGCTACGCCATCGGCGGCCTCTCGGTGGGCGAACCGAAAGCCGACATGCAGCGCATCCTCGCCCACACCGCACCGCGACTTCCCCAGGACAAGCCGCGCTACCTGATGGGGGTCGGCACGCCGGAAGACCTGGTCAACGCCGTGCAACAGGGCATCGACATGTTCGACTGCGTCCTGCCGACGCGCAATGCCCGCAACGGCTGGCTGTTCACTCGCTACGGCACGGTGAAGATCCGCAATGCCGCACATGCCACGGACACGCGTCCGCTCGACGAGGCCTGTGCGTGTTATACCTGCCGCAACTTCACGCGGGCCTATCTGCACCATTTGCAGCGGGTCAACGAAATCCTCGGCGCGCGCCTGAACACCCTGCACAATCTGTTTTACTACCAGCAACTGATGGTGGAACTGCGCGACGCCATTGCTGCCGGACGGCTCGACGACTATGTCGCCGAATTCCGGGCATTGCGGCAAAAGTAGGCGGGCTCAATGGCCAAGCTGTTATAATTTCGCGGTTTTTCAATTCTTTCATGGAGACAAACGTGCTGATTTCCAATGCTTGGGCGCAAGCTGCGCCCGCAGCCGGTGGCGATCCGACCAGCGGCCTGATGGGCATGCTGCCCATCCTCCTGATGTTCGTCGTCCTGTGGTTCCTCATGATCCGGCCGCAGATGAAACGCTCCAAGGAGCACAAGGCGATGGTGGAAGCCATGCAGAAGGGCGACGAGGTGCTGACCAACGGCGGCATCGCCGGCCGCATCACCAAGATGGGCGAAACCTATATCGGTGTCGAGATCGCGGAAAACGTCGAGATATCGGTGCAGCGGAACGCCGTCACCGCCGTATTGCCCAAGGGCACCCTGAAGTCGCTCTGAACCTTTTCACGCTGCGCACCGGGGCGGTCATGCCGCTCCGCAACGAGACATGAACCGCTACCCGCTCTGGAAGTACCTCCTCATCGCCGCCGCGATGATCGCCGGCCTGCTATACACCCTGCCCAATCTTTATGGCGAAGCGCCTGCGGTGCAGGTCTCCAGCATCAAGACGGCAATCAAGGTCGACATGAAGCTGTTCAGCCGCGTCGAGGAGACCCTGAAAGCGGCAGGCATCGCGCACAACGGCATGTTCGTCGACCAGAACAGCGTGCGCGCCCGCTTCGGCGACGCCGAAACGCAGATCAAGGCCAAGGACATCATCGAGAAGGCGCTCAATCCCGATCCCGACAACGCCTCCTACGTAGTGGCGCTCAACCTGCTGTCCCGCTCGCCCGCCTGGCTCACCTCGCTGCATGCCCTACCGATGTACCTGGGCCTTGACTTGCGCGGCGGCGTGCATTTCCTCCTCCAGGTCGACATGAAGGGCGCGCTGAGCAAGCGGCTCGATGCCACTGCCGCCGACTTGCGCTCCATGCTGCGCGACAAGAACGTGCGCCACGCCGGCATCACACGGGAGCGCGACCTGTTGTCCATCCGCTTCCGCGATGCCGAAGCGCGTAACAAGGGGCACGCTGCCATCGAGGCCGGCCAGCCGGACCTGCTGCTGACGGAAGCCCAGGACGGCGCCGACTTCAAGCTGACCGCCACGCTCAAGCCGGAAGCGCAGAAACGCATCCAGGAATTCGCCATCAAGCAAAACATCACCACGCTGCACAACCGCATCAACGAACTCGGCGTGGCCGAACCGGTGATCCAGCAGCAGGGCGCCGACCGCATCGTCGTGCAACTGCCCGGCGTGCAGGACACAGCCAAGGCGAAGGACATCCTCGGCCGCACCGCCACTCTGGAAGTGCGCATGGTGGACGATGAAAACAGCCAGAACCCGGCAGTCATGGACGAGGCCGCCAAGGGCCGGCCCCCGGTCGGCACGGAATATTACGTCGAGCGCAGCGGCGTGCCGCTGCTCGTGAAAAAGCAGGTCGTCCTCACCGGCGACCGCCTCACCGACGCCCAGCCCGGCTTCGACAACCAGACCCACGAAGCGGCGGTGCACCTCACGCTCGACTCGGCCGGCGCACGCATCTTCAAGGACATCACGCGGGAAAACGTCGGCAAGCGCATGGCCATCCTGCTCATCGAAAAGGGCAAGGGCGAGGTCATCACCGCGCCGGTGATCCGCACCGAGATCGGCGGCGGCCGCGTGCAGATTTCCGGGCGCATGAGCACCACCGAAGCGGCCGACGTGGCGCTGCTGCTACGTGCAGGCAGTCTTGCCGCGCCGATGGAGATCATCGAAGAGCGCACCATAGGCCCGAGTCTCGGCGCCGAGAACATCAAGCGCGGCTTCGACTCGACGCTCTACGGTTTCAGCGCCATCGCCGTATTCATGGGCGTCTACTATCTGGTCTTCGGTCTGATTTCGGTGGTGGCGCTGTCCACCAACCTGCTGCTGCTGATCGCCCTGCTGTCGATGCTGCAGGCAACGCTGACGCTGCCGGGCATCGCCGCTATCGCGCTCACCCTCGGCATGGCCATCGACGCCAACGTCCTCATCAACGAGCGCATCCGCGAAGAGCTGCGCAACGGTGTCACGCCGCAGGCGGCCATCACTGCCGGCTACGAGCGTGCCTTCGGCACCATTCTCGACTCGAACGTGACATCGCTCATCGCCGGCCTGGCACTGCTCATCTTCGGCTCCGGCCCGGTGCGCGGCTTCGCTGTGGTGCACTGCCTGGGCATCCTCACCTCGATGTTCAGCGCCGTGGTGGTCTCACGCGGCATCGTCAATCTTATCTACGGCGGCCGGCGCAAGCTGGCCAAGCTGTCGATCGGCAACGTGGCATGGAAGTGAAGGAATAAGTCATGGAATTCTTCAAGATCAAAAAAGACATCCCCTTCATGCGCCATGCGCTGGTGTTCAACGTCATCTCGCTGATCACCTTCATCGCCGCCGTGGTCTTCCTTGCCACGAGAGGGCTGAACTACAGCGTCGAATTTACCGGCGGTACGCTGATCGAGATGAGTTATCCACAGGCCGCCGACACGCAGCAGATCCGCGACACCCTGTCCAAGGCCGGTTTCACCGACACCCAGGTGGTCAACTTCGGCAGCAGCCGCGATGTGCTGATTCGCATGCCGCTCAAGCCGGGGCAGGATTCCTCCGCGCTGGGTAGTAGCGTCATGGGGGTGCTGCAGCAGGCTGAAGCCGGGGTGGCGCTCAAGCGCGTGGAGTTCGTCGGCCCGCAGGTCGGCAAGGAACTGGCGGAAAACGGTGCCATTGCCCTGCTGCTGGTGGTGGTCGGCATCATCATCTATCTGGCCATGCGCTTCGAGTGGCGCTTCGCCGTCTCCGCCATCATCGCCAACCTGCACGACGTGGTGATCATCCTCGGCTTCTTCGCCTTCTTCCAGTGGGAATTCTCGCTGCCGGTGCTGGCCGCGGTGCTGGCAGTGCTGGGCTACTCGGTGAACGAGTCGGTGGTGGTGTTTGACCGGGTGCGGGAGAACATCCGCAAGATGCGCAAGGCAACGATCCCGCAGGTCATCGACAACGCCATCACGCGGACCATCAGCCGCACCATCATCACCCACGGCAGCACGCAGCTAGCCGTGCTGTCGATGCTGATCTTCGGCGGTGAAGTGCTGCACTACTTTGCCCTGGCGCTGACCATCGGCATCCTCTTCGGCATCTACTCCTCGGTGCTGGTCGCCAGCCCGCTGGTGATGTGGCTCGGCGTCTCGCGCGAACAGTTCATCAAGCCGCAGAAGCCCAAGGAAGAAGCCGTCGTCTGAGCCCGTCATTCCCGCGGAAGCGGGAATCCAGAAGCCTTCGCTCACTCATGGATCCCCGCTGTCGCGGGGATGACGTTTTTAGGCGCACCCCAGGAGTACTTCTTCGGACTGGGTCCCCCAGCCCTCAGGCGTAGAAAACGTGCTTGACGCGCAACGTGCTCTCGCCCTGTGATATCTCCAGTAAACGGTCGACATTCGGATGCTTGCCGGGGTTGGCACGGGCGTCCTCGGTATGCTCGGCGAAAAGTTCCAGGCCGGCGCGCGCCGCTTCGGGCGTGAGGGCGCCGTAAATCTGCGCCAGATGGTTGTAGAGGGTCAGCGAGCCCACCTGGCCGGACTTGTGTTCGATGACGGCGACGAGCTCCTCGCCATCGAGGAGGCGGATCGCTTCCAGGTGGGCCACGCCGGGCATCTTCTTCAGGTTGTCGGCAAAGCTCATGGCCGGATCCGCTTGGCCAACTCGGCCGCCTTGCCGACATAGCTCGCCGGCGTCATCGCCAGCAGCCGCTGCCTTTCGGCCGCGGGTATCTTCAATCCCTGGATGAAGGCGTGCAGGCCCTCACGCGTGATGCCCTTGCCGCGCGTGAGCTCCTTCAACTGCTCGTAGGGATTCTCCACGCCGTAGCGGCGCATCACCGTCTGCACCGGCTCGGCCAGCACTTCCCAGCAGTCGGCGAGGTCGGCGCGCAGGCGCGCCGGGTCGGCCTCCAGCTTGCCCAGGCCCTTGAGGCAGGAATCGTACGCCAGCAGCGCGTAGCCGAAGGCCATACCCATGTTGCGCAAGACGGTCGAGTCGGTCAGGTCGCGCTGCATGCGCGAGATCGGCAGCTTGTCGGCGAGGTGGCGCAGCATCGCGTTGGCCAGGCCGAGGTTGCCTTCGGAATTCTCGAAATCGATCGGATTCACCTTGTGCGGCATGGTGCTGGAGCCAATCTCGCCGGCCTTCAGTTTCTGCTTGAAGTAGCCGAGCGAGATGTACATCCAGATGTCGCGGTTCGCGTCGAGCAGGATGGTGTTGGCGCGGGCGATGGCATCGAACAGCTCCGCCATGGCGTCGTGCGGCTCGATCTGGATGGTGTAGGGATTGAACTCTAGGCCGAAGGACTCGATGAAGCGGCGCGCGAAGGCTTCCCAATCGAAGTCGGGGTAAGCCGCCAAGTGCGCATTGTAGTTGCCCACCGCGCCGTTGAACTTGGCCGTCAGCGACACCGCCGCGATGCGCGCGCGGGCGCGCTTGAGGCGTGCCGCCACGTTGGCCATTTCCTTGCCCAGCGTCGTCGGGCTGGCCGGCTGGCCGTGGGTGCGCGCGAGCATCGGCTGTTCGGCGTGCTCGTGCGCCAGCTCCACCAGGCGGGCGATGACGGCATCCAGCGGCGGCAGCAGATTGGCTTCGCGCGCGTCCTGCAGCATGAGGGCATGCGAGAGGTTGTTGATGTCCTCCGACGTGCAGCCGAAGTGGATGAACTCCGCCACCGCCATCACTTCGGCGTTGTCGGAGAGGCGCTCCTTCAACCAGTACTCCATCGCCTTGACGTCGTGGTTGGTGCGTGCCTCGATGGCTTTGATGGCCTCGCCGTCGGTGGCGGAGAAGGATGACGCCACCTCGTCCAGTTCCGCCAGCGTATCGGCGGAAAACGCCGGGATCTCGGCGAACTGCGCTGCGGCCGCGAGTGCCTTGAGCCAGGCTACCTCGACGCGCACGCGGTTGTGAATCAGGCCAAATTCCGAAAAATGCGCGCGCAATCCCTCAACCTTGCCGGCGTAGCGGCCGTCGAGGGGGGAAAGTGCGGTCAAGGGCGTCAGGGTCATGGTCGGGAACCTGTTGATGTCAGGCAGATTTTATCATGGCGCAAACGGCCGCCTGCCGCACCATGACATACGTCGCAGTCACGACAGGCCGCGATGATATAATCGCGGCGCTTTCAAAACAGCGGCTCAAAATGAAACTCATCGCCTCCCCGACAAGCCCGTATGCACGCAAGGCACGCATCGTCCTTGCGGAAAAGAAGATCGACTACGACCTCGTGCTCGACAATCCCTGGAGCGAAGACAGCGGCGTGCCGAAGCTGAATCCGCTCGGCAAGGTGCCGGTGCTGGTGCTCGACGACGAGAGCACGCTCTTCGACTCCCGCGTCATCGCCGAATACCTGGACAGCGTCACGCCCAACAACCGCCTGCTGCCGACCTCCGGCCGCGAGCGCATTCGCGTCAAGCGCTGGGAGGCGCTCGCCGACGGCGTGCTCGACGCCGCCGTGGCGGCTTTCCTCGAGGCCAAGCGCTCCAAGGTGGAACAAAGCGCCACGTCGATCGCCCGCCAGCGGGGAAAAATCGACCGCACGCTGGCAATGATGGCGGAGGAACTGGGCGATCAGGCCTGGTGTAGCGGCAATGCCTTCTCGCTGGCCGACATCGCCCTCGGCGTCATGCTGGGTTATCTGGATTTCCGCTTGTCCGACATTGCCTGGCGCGAGACGTATCCCAACCTGGCGCGCCTCTACAGCGAGCTGATGACGCGGCCGTCGTTCGCCGAAACCGTCCCGCAGGGCTGACAAAAATCAGTCCGCGCAGGACGGCGACTATTCGATGATGCCGCCGCCGAGGCACACCTTCGAGTCGTAGAGCACCATGCTCTGCCCCGGCGTCACCGCCCATTGCGGCTGGGCGAAGATCACTTCGCAGCGTTCCGCACTCACCTTCTCCACCTCGCACGGCGCATCCGCCTGACGGTAGCGCGTCTTCGCCGTATACACCCAATGCGTGTGCGGCAATCTACCGCTCACCCAGGACAGATCGATGGCTTTCAAACGATCCGCAAGCAGCGCGGGATGGTCGTGGCCCTGCACGACATAGAGGACATTGCTTTCCAGGTTCTTGCCCGCCACGTACCAGGCGTCGGCATCGCCTTCCTTCTGCCCCCCGATCCCCAGGCCCTTGCGCTGGCCGAGGGTGTGGTACATCAGGCCGTGGTGCTCGCCCACCGCTTTGTCGCCGTCGAGCGTGCGGATTTCGCCGGGCTGACGCGGGATGTAGCGTTCGAGGAATTCCTTGAAGGGCCGCTCGCCGATGAAGCAGATGCCGGTCGAATCCTTCTTGGCGAAGTTCGGCAGGCCGGCCTGCTCGGCCAGCTTGCGCACCTCGCGCTTGTACGTCTGGCCGAGTGGAAACAGCGTCTTCGACAACTGCGCCTGGTTGAGTCGATAGAGGAAATAGCTCTGGTCCTTGGTGCCGTCCTCGGCCTTCAGAAGCTGGAACTCGCTGCCCATCTCGGTCGTCACCTCGCGCACCTGGGCATAGTGGCCGGTGGCGATCTTCTCGGCGCCGAGCGTCAGGGCATGGTCGAGGAAGGCCTTGAACTTGATCTCGGCGTTGCACAGAACGTCGGGGTTGGGCGTGCGGCCGGCGCGGTACTCGCGCAGGAATTCGCTGAAGACCCGTTCCTTGTACTCGACGGAGAAATTCACCACCTCCAGATCGATGCCGAGGAGGTCGCACACTGCGGCGACGTCGATCAGGTCCTGGCGCGAGGAACAGTATTCCGCGTCGTCATCGTCTTCCCAGTTCTTCATGAAGAGGCCGACGACCTTCCAGCCCTGCTGTTTCAAAAGCATCGCCGCGACGGAGGAGTCCACCCCGCCCGACATGCCGACGACGACAGTGCCCGGGTTCATTTTTCGTAGTGTGTGATCAGGTCGAGGCTGAAGCGGCGGCCGGCCAGATAGTCGCGCACGCATTGCATCACCAGCGGGCTGCGATGGCGGGCGTGTTCGACAGCGATCTCCTCCGGCGTCAGCCACAGGGCGCGCAGGATGCCGTGATCCAGCGCCCGCTCCGCTTCCACCCCCAGCAGACGGCCGCCGAAGGCGAAGCGCATGTAAGTCGCCTGCCCGTCCGGCCGGCGCCACTGATAGATGCCGATCAGGTATTCCGGCATGAAGCGGTGCGCCGTCTCCTCCAGCGCCTCGCGCGCCACCGCGTCGACAAGCGACTCGCCCTCATCGAGATGCCCCGCCGGCTGGTTGAAGCGGATGCCGTCGTCCGTTTCCTCTTCGACGAGCAGAAAGCGGCCATCCCGCTCGATGACAGCAGCGACAGTGACGTTGGGTTTCCAGATACGGTCCATAAGGTGGAGCATTTTAATCCCTTCACTGGGTCGAAATGGCGCCTTCTTAACGTTTTCTTGATGCTGCTGCCTGCATTCTTAACCGCATCTTGACCCCGCCCTGTGTAGAGTCTGTTCTGTCATAAGCCACTGAAGGATAGCGCCATGGACCTGCTCTATATTGCACTGGCAGCCGGCTTCTTCGCCGCAACGGCCGCCCTCATCCACCTCTTCGAGAAGTTGCGGAGGCGCTGATGGATCCGCTCTATCTCGTCTCGCTCATCCTTGTAGTGGGTGTCTTCGGCTATCTGGTTGCCGTCCTGTTCTTTCCGGAGGACTTCTCATGACCGCCAACGGTTTTCTCCAACTCGGCTTTTATCTGGCCGTCCTGCTACTACTCGCCTGGCCGCTTGGGCTATACATGGCTCGCATCCATCGCGGCGAGTTGCCCATCTTCGTGCGCTGGCTGCAGCCGGCCGAGCGCGGCCTTTATCGCATTTGCGGAATCGATCCGGATCAGGATATGCACTGGACGCGCTACGCCATCGCCATGCTGGTCTTCAACCTGCTCGGCTTTCTCACCGTGTACCTGCTGCAACGGACTCAGCTTTGGCTACCCTTCAACCCCGAGAGCCTCGCCAACACCACGCCGGACTCGGCCTTCAACACCGCCGCCAGCTTCGCCACCAATACCAACTGGCAGGGCTACGGCGGTGAGACGACCATGAGCTACCTCACCCAGATGCTGGGCCTGGCGGTGCAGAACTTCGTCTCCGCCGCCTCGGGCATGGCCGTGCTGGTGGCGGTCATGCGCGGCTTCGTGCGCAAGGAAGCCGGCGGCATCGGCAATGTCTGGGTGGATCTCGTGCGTTCCACGCTCTACATCCTCCTGCCCCTCTCGTTGGCGCTGGCCCTGGCGTTGGTCAGCCAAGGCGTGGTGCAGAGCTTCTCGCCCTACGCCAAGGCGGAACTGGTGCAGTCCATCGACTACGAGCAACCCAAGCTCGGCGCCGACAGCCAGCCGCTGAAGGACGAAAATGGCCAGCCGGTCATGGAAAAACTGACGGCGCAGGAGCAGACGATCGCCATCGGCCCGGCCGCCTCGCAGGTGGCGATCAAGCAGCTCGGCACCAATGGCGGCGGCTTCTTCAACGTCAACTCCTCCCATCCGCTGGAAAATCCGACGCCGCTTTCCAATTTCCTGGAGATGCTGTCCCTCCTGCTGATCGGGGCGGCCTTATGCGTCACCTTCGGCCGTTTCGTCGGCGGCATGCGCCAGGGCGCGGCCATCCTCGCCGCCATGACCATCATCTTCGTGGGACTGCTGGCGCTGTGCGCCGGCGCCGAGCAGGCAGGCAATCCGCTGTTCGAGCGCCTGGGGCTCGATACCCGCGCCTCCGCGCTACAGGCGGGCGGCAACATGGAAGGCAAGGAAACGCGCTTCGGCGTGGTCAACTCCGCTCTCTGGGCCACCGCCACCACCGCCGCCTCCAACGGCTCAGTCAACGCCATGCACGACTCCTTCACGCCGCTGGGCGGGCTGGTGCCCATGTGGCTGATGCAACTCGGCGAAGTCATCTTCGGCGGCGTCGGCTCCGGCCTCTACGGCATGATCGTCTTCGCCCTCATCGGCGTCTTCGTCGCCGGCCTCATGGTCGGCCGTACGCCGGAGTACCTGGGCAAGAAGATCGAGGCTTTCGAAATCAAGATGGCCTCGGTGGCCATCCTGGTACCGCCGCTGGTGGTGCTCGTCGGTACGGCCATCGCGGTGGCGGTGGAACCGGGCAGGGCAGGCATTGCCAACCCAGGCGCCCACGGCTTCTCGGAAATTCTCTACGCCTTCTCCTCCGCGGGCAACAACAACGGCAGCGCCTTCGCCGGGCTGTCGGCCAACACCCCCTTCTACAACACCATGCTGGGGTTTGCCATGCTGTTTGCCCGCTACTGGCTGATACTGCCCGTACTCGCCATCGCCGGTTCGCTGGCGGCGAAGAAGTCGGTCCCGCCCTCAGCCGGCACCCTGCCCACCCACACGCCGCTCTTCGTGGTGTTGCTGATCGGCACGGTGATCGTCGTCGGCGCCCTCACCTTCCTGCCCGCACTGGCGCTCGGCCCCGTCGTCGAGCACCTGCAGTTGGCCAAGTAAGGAGATACATATGCACAAAACGCAAACCCTGCTGGACGCCGCCATCATGCGGCAGGCGGCCTGGGAGTCATGCAAGCGCCTCTCGCCACGCTACCAGACGAAGAACCCGGTGATGTTCGTCGTCTGGCTCGGCAGCCTGCTTACCTCCGGCCTGTTCGTGCAAGCCCTGCTGGGGCAGGGCGAGGCGCCGAGCGGCTTCATCCTCGCGATTTCCCTTTGGCTGTGGTTTACGGTGCTCTTCGCCAATTTCGCCGAGGCGATGGCAGAAGGCCGCGGCAAGGCCCAAGCCGACGCCCTGCGTGGCCTGCGCAAGACCGTGTGGGCCAAGAAACTGCACGAACCCCGCTTCGGCGCGCAATGGCACACGGTGCCCTCGGAAGACTTGCGCCGCGGCGATGTCGTCATGATCCAGGCCGGCAAAGTGATCCCTGCCGACGGCGAGGCCATCGAGGGCGTCGCCTCGGTGGACGAATCGGCCATCACCGGCGAATCGGCGCCGGTCATTCGGGAGGCAGGCGGCGACTTTTGCGCCGTCACCGGCGGCACTCGCGTTCTTTCCGACTGGCTGATTGTGCGCGTCACGGCCAATCCGGGCGAAACCTTCCTCGACCGCATGATTGGCATGGTGGAAGCCGCCAAGCGCCAGAAGACACCCAACGAGATCGCGTTGACCATCCTGCTGGTGGCACTCACCCTCATCTTCCTGCTCGCCACCGCAACCCTGCTGCCGTTCTCGACCTACTCTGTGGAGGCGGCCAAGGCCGGCACGGTCGTTACCGTCACCGTACTGGTGGCGTTGCTGGTCTGCCTGATCCCCACCACCATCGGCGGCCTGCTCTCGGCGATCGGCATCGCCGGCATGGGGCGCATGATGGAGAAGAATGTCATCGCCACCTCCGGCCGCGCCGTGGAAGCCGCCGGCGACGTCGATGTCCTGCTGCTGGACAAGACCGGCACCATTACCCTCGGCAACCGCCAGGCGACGAACTTCGCATCGGCCCCGGGCATCGCCGAGCACGACTTGGCAGAGGCGGCCCTGCTCGCCTCGCTCGCCGACGAGACCCCCGAGGGGCGCTCCATCGTCACCCTGTCCAAGGAGAAACTGCAGCAGCGCGGCCGTGACATCCATGCCGAGGGCGCCACCTTCGTGCACTTCACGGCCCACACCCGCATGAGCGGCATCGACTGGCAAGGACGCTCCATCCGCAAGGGTGCCGCCGACGCCATCCGCATCCATGTCGAATCCCTGGGCGGCAGCTGGCCGTCCGCAGTGCGCAGCGCGGTCGAGGACATGTCGCGCCGCGGCTCCACTCCGCTGGTGGTGGCCGAGGGCAGCCGGGTGCTGGGTGCCATCGAGCTCAAGGACATCGTCAAGGGCGGCATCAAGGAACGCTTCGCCGAGCTGCGCCGCATGGGCATCAAGACCGTGATGATCACCGGCGACAACCGGCTCACGGCGGCGGCCATCGCCGCCGAGGCGGGCGTGGATGACTTCCTCGCCGAAGCCACTCCCGAGGCCAAGCTCAAACTGATCCGGGAGTACCAGGCGGCGGGGCGACTGGTGGCGATGACGGGCGACGGCACCAACGACGCGCCGGCACTGGCCCAGGCCGATGTCGCCGTGGCCATGAATACCGGCACGCAAGCGGCCAAGGAAGCCGGCAACATGGTCGACCTCGATTCCAACCCGACGAAGCTGATCGAGGTGGTGGAGACCGGTAAACAAATGCTGATGACCCGCGGGTCGCTGACGACCTTCTCCATCGCCAACGACGTGGCCAAGTACTTCGCCATCATCCCGGCGGCCTTCGCCACGACCTATCCGGCCCTCAACACTCTCAATGTCATGGGACTGGCAACGCCGTCCTCGGCCATCCTGTCGGCGGTGATCTTCAACGCCCTCATCATCGTCGCCCTGATTCCGCTGGCGCTGAAGGGCATCCCTTACCGGGCGCTCGGCGCCGCCGCCATCCTGCGCCGCAACCTGGCGATCTACGGCGTTGGCGGCCTGATCGTCCCCTTCATCGGCATCAAGGCGATCGACCTGATCCTGGTCGCCCTGCAATTAGCCTAAGGAAAACGCCATGCTCAGAGACTTCAAACCCGCACTCATGATCTTCATCGCGCTGACGCTGCTGACCGGCGTCGCCTATCCGGCGCTGGTGACCGGGCTCGCGCAGTTGCTGTTCCCGGCCCAGGCCAACGGCAGCCTGATCGGGAAAGACGGCAAGATCGTTGGCTCCGCCTTCGTCGGCCAGCCCTTTTCCGACCCAAAGTACTTCTGGGGCCGTCCATCCGCCACCGCGCCCATGCCCTACAACGGCGGCGCCTCCGGCGGCTCAAACCAGGGCCCGCTGAACCCGGCTCTGGATGATGCGGTCGAGTCACGCATCGCCGCCCTCAAAGAGAGCGACCCGGCGCAGACCGCCGCCATTCCGGTGGACCTCGTCACGGCCTCCGGCAGCGGCCTCGACCCGCACATCAGTCCTGCCGCCGCCCACTGGCAGGCCCCGCGCGTAGCGCGCCTGCGCGGCATCCCCGAGACCCGTCTTGCGTTGCTCATCGATGCGCACAGCACGGGACGGCAGTTCGGCTTCCTCGGCGAGCCGCGCGTGAATGTGCTCACCCTTAACCTGGCCCTCGACGCCGCCGGCCAATAACCACGAAAGCTCGTCATGAAAACCTCACTCGGCCCGAGCCTGCTTGCCATCGCCGTATCCGCCGCACTGACTTTTCCGGTCGTCGGCCAGGCCCAGACCGCTCCGGCTGTCGCCCCTGCCAGTCCGCACACGTTGACGGCGAATATCGGCCTGTTCAGCAGTTATCGCTTCCGCGGCATCGACCAGACCTACGACAAGCCGGCCCTGCAGGGCGGCATCGATTACTCGCATGCCAGCGGCTTCTACCTGGGCAACTGGAACGCCAACGTGAATTCGGGTGCCGGCTATCCTTCGGGTAATCTGGAGATGGACTTCTACGGCGGCTGGAAAGGCGCCTGGAGCGACTGGGGCCTGGACGCCGGTGCCATCTATTACTACTACCCCGGCACCCATGCCAGCATTACGCAGGGCACGGCCCTCGCCAACGCCAAGACGACCAGCGTGCATACGGGCAATGTGGACAACACGGAGATCTACATCGGCAGCAGCTGGAAGTTCGTCTCGCTGAAGTATTTCCACTCGCTCGGCGACTATTTCTCGGTGCCGCACAGCAGCGGCTCGGGCTACCTCGACCTGTCGGCGAACTACGACCTGGGCGATGGCTGGGGCATCAACGGCCACGTTGGCCGCCTGAACTTCAAAAATTACAGCAACGGCCGCTCGAATGGCGACTACACCGACTGGAAGCTCGGCGTCACCAAGGATGTCTCCGGCTGGGTGATCGGCGCCGCCTACGTCGGCACCAACGCCAAGGGCAGCTGTACGCCGAATGGCGCCGGCCTGACCCAGCCCTACTGCTTCGGCAACGATGCGCCGGGCGCGACCAGCACGAAGAACGCCGGCCGCGACACGCTCATCGTTTCAGTCAGCCGCACTTTTTAAAGGGAACCAGCCCGCAACGACTTCCGGTCACGATTAGAATGCACCGCATGATGGCGGACGAACAGCGCCCAGACCCGGACGCCCTGCTGGCACAGCTGGAAGCCGAGCAGGCCCGTGCCGCGCGCGGCAAGCTGAAGGTCTTCTTCGGCGCCAGCCCCGGTGTCGGCAAGACCTACGCCATGCTCAACGCCGCGCGCCAACTGGTGATCCAGGGCGTCGATCTCGTCGTCGGCGTGGTCGAGACCCATGGCCGCACCGAGACGGCTGTCATGCTGCAGGGCCTGGAAGTGCTGCCGCACAAGGAAATCGAGTATCGCGGCCATGTCCTGAAGGAATTCGATCTCGATGCCGCGCTGATACGCAAGCCGGATCTGGTCCTGGTTGACGAACTCGCCCACACCAACGCCCCCGGCTCACGGCATCCAAAGCGCTGGCAGGACGTAGAGGAGTTGCTCGCCGCCGGCATCGATGTCTACACCACCATCAATGTACAGCACCTGGAAAGCCTCAACGACGTGGTTGGCGGCATCACCGGCGCCCGCGTCTGGGAAACGGTACCCGATCGCGTCTTCGACGAGGCGGACGAGGTGGTGCTGGTTGACCTGCCGCCCGAGGAACTGCTGCAACGGCTCAAGGAAGGCAAGGTCTACATCCCCCAGCAGGCCGAGCGCGCCATGCAGAACTTCTTCCGCAAGGGCAACCTGCTCGCCTTGCGCGAGCTGTCCCTGCGGCGCACCGCCGACCGGGTGGACGAAGACGTTCTCGCCTACCGGCGCGAACAGGCAGTGTCGACCGTCTGGCCAATGCAGGACTCCGTGCTCGTCTGCGTGAGCGCCAGCCCGGGCAACGAGAAACTCATTCGCCGGGCGGCGCGCATGGTGACGCAGTTCGAGGTGCCCTGGCACGTGATCCTCGTCGAGACACCGTACATCCGGCGCCTGCCCGAAACACGGCGCGCGCAGATCCTCGGCCTCCTCAAGCTCGCAGAGGAGCTGGGCGCCCGGACGGCGGTGCTCTCGGGCCCGGACGCGGTGGCCACCGCGATCGCCTATGCGCGGGAACACAACCTGGGCAAGGTGATCGTCGGCCGCGACCAGAGCCGGCGGCTCCCCTGGCAGCGCGGCTTCGCCGAGTCCCTCGGCCGCCGCGCGCCCGACCTCGACTTGATCCAGGTAGCACGAGAGGGAGTCAACCCCGACCACCAGCCGGAAGGAGCAGGCCACCGCACAAGGGACGCATCCTGGCGGGGCTATCTGGCGGGCGCGGCGGGCATCGCGCTGGTGACCGCTCTGTCGCAACCCTTGCATGCCTTCCTCGACCCCACCAACATCGTCATGCTCTACCTGCTGGTGGTAGTCCTCGCGGCACTCAAACTCGGCCGCGGCCCGGCCGTGCTGGCCGCCTTCTTGGCGGTAGCTGCCTTCGATTTCTTCTTTGTACCGCCCCGGCTTTCCTTCTCGGTCAGCGACGTGCAATACCTGGTGACCTTCGCGGTCATGCTCGCCGTCGCCCTCGTCATCGGCCATCTCACCGCCGACCTGAGCTTCCAGGCCACCATTGCGGAAAGCCGGGCACGCCACAATCGTGCGCTCTACGAAATGGCGCGGGAATTGTCCAGCGCGCTCACCGTCGAGCAGATCGCCGAAATAACGCATCGCTTCATCGATCTCGGCTTCAACGCCCAAGCTTCGATTCTCGTGCCGAACGACGCCAACCGGATCACCTCCCCGCCGGGAACCGCTCCCTTGGAAAATGCTGATACCGGCATCGCGCAATGGGCCTTCGACCACGGCGAGGCGGCCGGCTGCTCCACCAACACCCTCCCCTCTTCACCACTGCTGTATGTGCCTCTCAAGGCCCCAATGCGCATCCGCGGTGTCCTGGCCATCGACCCGCGCAAAGCCGGCTGGCTGCCGACGCCCGAGCAGCGCCAGTTGCTGGACACCAGCGCCACCCTGATCGCCATCGCGCTCGAACGCGTGCACTACATCGCCGTCGCCCAGGACGCCCTGGTGCACATGGAATCGGAGCGCCTGCGCAACTCACTGCTCTCAGCCCTTTCGCACGACCTGCGCACGCCGCTGACGGTGCTCACCGGTCTGGCGGATTCTCTCAGCCTCACCGGCCCCGCCCTGTCGCCGGCGCAGGCCGACATCGCCCGCGCCATCCGCGAGGAAGCCCTGCGCACCAGCGCCCTCGTCAACAACCTGCTCGACATGGCACGCCTGCAGGTCGGCAACGTCAAGCTGAAGCGGGAATGGCAACCACTCGAGGAAGTCGTCGGCGTCGCGCTGCAGTCGCGGTCGGCCATGCTGGCGCAGCACTCCGTGCACATCGACTTGCCGGCCGATCTGCCATTGCTGGAGTTCGACGCCGTGTTGATGGAGCGGGTGTTCTGCAACCTGATCGAGAACGCCGCGAAGTACACCCCGCCCGGCAGCCTGATCGAGATTAAGGCCCGTCGCGACGGCGACCAGGCGGAGATCGTCGTCGCCGACAACGGCCCAGGACTGCCGCCCGGCAAGAAGGAAAGCCTGTTCGAGAAGTTCACGCGCGGCCGCGAGGAGAAGGGCGTAGCCGGCGTCGGCCTCGGCCTCGCCATCGTGCGCGCCATCATCACCGCCCACGACGGCACCATCCGCGCCGAGAGTCGCCCCGGGGGCGGGGCGCGCTTCGTCATCCGCCTGCCGGCCGGCGAGCCGCCCGGCCTGCCCGAGGAATCCTGATGAGCGACGCGCGCGCCCACGCTCCCGTCGTCCTGATCATCGAGGACGAGCCGCAGATCCGCCGCTTTGTGCGCACTGTGCTCGAAGCCGACCATTACAACGTGGTCGAGGCTGGCACCGCCGAACGTGGCCTGATCGAAGCTGGTACGCGCAAGCCCGACCTCATCATCCTGGATCTCGGCCTGCCCGACCGCGATGGCGCCGATGTAGCCCGTGACGTAAGAAGCTGGTCCACCGTCCCGATTCTGATCCTGTCGGCGCGATCGGCGGAAGACAACAAGGTATCGGTTCTGGACGCCGGCGCAGACGATTACCTGACCAAGCCCTTCGGCGTGCCGGAGCTGCAGGCTCGCGTTCGCGCGCTATTGCGGCGGGCAGCACGCACGGCAGACGATGAAATGCCGATTGTTCAATTCGGTAACGTGACCGTAGATCTCGCCAAGCGCCTCGTCACTCGTGGTGTCGATGTCATCCATCTCACCCCGATCGAATACCGTCTGCTGTCGCATCTCATCGCCAACATCGGGCGCGTTATCACCCATCGCCAGTTACTGCTCGAAGTTTGGGGGCCGAACTCCGTGGAACACACCCATTACCTCAGGGTGTACATGACAGGATTGCGGCGAAAGCTGGAGCCGAATCCGAACATTCCACAATACATCCTGACCGAACCGGGTGTGGGATACCGCCTGTCCGTTCCTGACTGATCTGCTCCATACCTCACTCTGCCGCGATCCACAGGCAAAGCCAGGGCAGGCCGAAATCGGCTAAAATTCCTCTTTTGAAACAAAGCTGGAGAACCATCATGTCCATGGCCGATCGCGACGGCTTTATCTGGCACGACGGCAAGCTCGTGCCCTGGCGCGAAGCGACGACGCACGTGCTGACGCACTCCCTGCACTACGGCCTGGCCGTCTTCGAGGGTCTGCGCGCCTACAAGACCGACGACGGCCCGGCCATCTTCCGCCTCAAGGAACACACCGACCGGCTGTTCAATTCGGCGCACATCTACATGATGAAGATACCGTACAGCAAGGAAGTGCTGATGGAGGCGCACCGCGAAGTCGTGCGCGCCAACAAGCTGGAATCCTGCTACCTGCGGCCGATCGCTTTCTATGGCTCGGAGAAGATGGGCGTCTCGCCCAAGGGTGCGCAGGTGCATGTCTCCATCGCCGCCTGGCCGTGGGGCGCCTACCTCGGCGAGGACGGACTGGCCAACGGCATCCGCGTCAAGACCTCGTCGTATGCCCGCCACCACGTAAACGTCTCGATGTGCCGCGCCAAATATTCCGGCACCTACGCCAACTCGATCCTCGCCAACATGGAGGCCACCGAGCATGGCTACGACGAAGCGCTGCTGCTCGACGTCGACGGCTTCGTCGCCGAAGGCGCCGGCGAGAACCTCTTCGTCGTCAAGGACGGCCAGATCTACGAACCGGAGATCGCCTCGGCCCTCGTCGGCATCACGCGCGCCACGGTGATCCAGCTGGCGCAGGAGCTCGGCTATGAAGTCAAGGCCAAGCGCCTGACGCGCGACGACCTCTACATCGCCGACGAGACCTTCTTCACCGGCACTGCCGCCGAGGTGACGCCGATCCGCGAGCTGGACGGCCGCGTCATCGGCACCGGCAGCCGCGGCCCGGTCACCCAGCAGATCCAGAGCCTGTTCTTCGACGTGGTCAACGGCCGTTCGCCCTCTCACAAGAACTGGCTCACCCCAGTCAGCCAGGGGGCGAAATGAGCGAGGTGAGAGACGCCGCCCGCGTCGTCGCCGTCGACGCCCACGACCTGCCGCTGCACTGCCCGCTGCCGGGCGCTCCCTTGTGGGCGCGCCATCCGCGCGTCTTCCTCGATCCGCTGAAGACCGGCGAGGCAGTCTGTCCCTACTGCGGCACGCGCTACACCTTCACCAGCGAGGCGCCCAAAGGGCACCACTGAACGGCCGAGGGCGCCCATGCGCAAAGCCCTCATCGTCGCCCCCTCCTGGATCGGCGACACCATCCTCGCGCAGCCGCTGTTCAAGCGGCTGCATGAACAGCATCCGGGACTGATCCTCGACGCCTTCGCGCCGGCGTGGGCCGCGCCGGTGCTCGCGCGCATGCGCGAAGTGCGCCGCGTCATTGCCAATCCCTTCGCCCACGGCGAGTTCAACCTGGGCGGGCGCTGGCGCGCCGGTCGCGAACTGGCGCGCGAAGGCTACGACACGGCTATCGTCCTGCCGAATTCCTGGAAATCCGCCCTGCTGCCGTTCTTTGCCGGCATCCCGCAGCGCATCGGCTTCCTCGGCGAGTCACGGCATATTCTGCTCAACCGCATCCACCGCTACGACGCCGCCGCCCTGCCGCAACTGGCCTCGCGCTACGCGCTGCTGGCGGAAGCGGTCGGCACGGCGGCGCCTGCGCCGCTGGCCGCGCCGCATCTGGCTGTCGATGCGCAAAGCGTGCGCGCCACGCTGTCGGCGCTGGGCCTGGCGGACGCGCCTGCGCCCATCGTCTTCTGCCCCGGCGCCGAGTACGGCCCGGCCAAGCGCTGGCCAGCGGCGCATTTCGCCGAACTGGCGCGCCGTCTCGCGGCGGCTGACTTTCCCGTGTGGCTTATCGGTTCGGCCAAGGACGCCGTCGTCGGTGCGCAGATCGAGCAACTGTCCGGCGGCGGCGCACGCAACCTGTGCGGCCGCACCGACCTCGCCCAGGCCATCGACCTGCTCTCCTGCGCGCGGCTGGTGGTGAGCAACGACTCCGGCCTGATGCACGTCGCCGCGGCGCTGCAGCGGCCGCTGGTGGCCCTCTACGGCTCATCCAGCCCGGCCTACACGCCGCCACTGTCGCAACAGGCGCGCATCCTCAGCCTCGACCTGGAATGCAGCCCCTGCTTCAAGCGTGAATGCCCGCTGGGACACTTCAAATGCCTGAACGACCTGTCACCCACGATGGTGCTGGATGCCGCCAAGGAGGCACTGCGATGACCATGCGATTTTTCGCCACGCCACAGGATGCCGCAGCGGCCTTTTACGACGCTCTGGAGCGCGCCGATCTCGACGCCATGATGGCCATCTGGGCCGAGGACGAGGAAGTCTTCTGCGTCCACCCCAACGGCGAGCGCATGGCCGGCTTTGCCGCCGTGCGCGAGAGCTGGCGGCAGGTGTTCTCCATCGGCCCGCACGCCAGCGTGCGCCTTACCGAGCAGGTGCATCGCCAGGGCATCCTCCTGGACCTGCACAGCCTGCATGAGCACTACACCGTGCCGGGGGAGGAGATACCGCGCCCGCCGGTCATCGCCAGTCATATTTTTGTGCGCGGCGCGCAGGGCTGGCACCTGCTCTCGCGCCACGCCTCCTGCGCGCCGGGCGCCGTCGCCGCCGACATCTCTGCCACGCTGCATTGACCCTGGAAAACACAGTTGAAACCGCTTTCAACACAGAGACACGGAGGGCACAGAGATAAAACATCCGCCCACCCTTCGGGTGAGTCAGGCATCGGTTACAACCCTCTGTGTTCTCTTTGTTTTTCTCTGTGTCCTCTGTGTTGAATGCGGTTTCCAGGTTGATCCCTTATCGCGCCCCCGCCTGGCTGCCCGGCGGCCATGCGCAGACGATCTGGCCGATCCTGCGCAAGGGCGCGCTGCCCGCCTACCACCGCGAACGCTGGGACACGCCGGACGGGGATTTCATCGATGTCGACTGGCTCGACGCGGCGCAGGAAACCGATGCGCCGCTGGTCGTGCTCTTTCACGGCCTCGAGGGCAGTTCCGCCAGCCACTATGCCGGCGCCCTCATGTCGGCTCTCGTCCAGCGCGGTTGGGACGGCGCCGTGCCGCATTTCCGCGGCTGCTCGGGCGAGCCCAACCGCCTGCCGCGTGCCTACCACTCGGGCGATGCAGATGAGATCGATTGGATCCTGCGCCGCATGCGAGCGCAATTCCCGCAGCGACAGATAGTCGCCGCCGGTGTTTCCCTCGGCGGCAATGCGCTGCTGAAGTGGGCCGGCGAGCAGGAAGATGCGGCGCACGACGTGGTGCAGGCCATTGCCGCCGCCTGCGCCCCGCTCGACCTCACCGCCGCCGGCCAGGCCCTGCAGCAGGGCTTCAGCCTCGCCTATGCGAAGCACTTCCTTGTCTCGCTGAAGGCGCATTCCGAGTTGAAGCTGAAACAGTTTCCGGATGTGTTCGACGGCGCACGCATGCGCGCGGCAAAAACGCTCTACGATTTTGACGACGCCGTCACCGCGCCCCTGCACGGCTTTCGCGATGCTGGCGACTACTGGCGGCGCGCCAGCAGCAAGCCCTGGCTGGGCGGCGTGCGCGTGCCCGCGCTGGTGCTCAATGCGCTGAACGATCCCTTTATGCCGCACCACGCACTGCCGACACAGCGCGAGGTTGCCGCCTCGGTGGCGCTCGAATTCCCCGCAGCTGGCGGCCATGTTGGCTTCGTCAGCGGCGCCTTCCCCGGTCATCTCGATTGGCTGCCGCAGCGCCTGCTGGGTTTCTTCGAACAGGCAGTGCGATAATCACGACAAGGAGGATCCCATGCAAATACCCGCACCCGAAATTTTCAAGGCCTACGACATCCGCGGCATCGTCGGCAAGACGCTGACGGTTGAATCGGTTCGATCCATCGGACTGGCCATCGGCTCCGAGGCGCTCGCGCGCAAGGTGAAGACGGTTGTCGTCGGCCGCGACGGGCGATTGTCCGGCCCGCAGCTATCCGGCGCCCTGATGCAGGGCCTGTGCGCCGCCGGCGTTGATGTCGTCGACATCGGCATGGTGCCGACGCCGCTCGGCTACTTCGCCGCCCACCACCTCAAGACCGGCAGCGCGGTGCTGGTCACCGGCAGCCACAACCCGCCCGACTACAACGGCTTCAAGATCATGCTCGGCGGCGACACGCTGCACAGCACGGCCATCACGGCGCTGCGCACGCGACTCGTCGAGGGCCAACTCGCTTCCGGCAAGGGCAAGATCACGCGGGTCGACGTGCGCGAGGACTATCTCGCGCGCATCGTCGCCGACGTCAAGCTGTCGCGCAAAATGAAGATCGTGGTGGACTGCGGCAACGGCGTCGCCGGCGCCATCGCGCCCGAGTTGTTCCGCCGCATGGGCTGTGAGCTGGTCGAGTTGTTCTGCGAGGTGGACGGCAACTTCCCCAATCATCACCCCGACCCCTCCAAGCCGGACAACCTCAAGGACGTCATCCGCGCCCTGCGCGAGACGGATGCCGAGCTCGGGCTGGCCTTCGACGGCGACGGCGACCGCCTCGGCGTCGTCACCAAGGACGGCGAGATCATCTACCCCGACCGCCAGCTGATGCTCTTTGCCGCCGACGTGCTGACGCGCGTGCCCGGTGCGCAGATCATCTACGACGTGAAATGCTCGCGCAACGTGGCGCGGGCGGTGCGCTACCAGGGTGGGCGACCGCTGATGTGGAACACCGGCCACGCCCTCATCAAGGCCAAGCTGAAGGAAACCGGCGCCCCCCTTGCCGGCGAGATGAGCGGCCATACCTTCTTCAAGGAGCGCTGGTACGGCTTCGACGACGGCCTTTACGCTGGTGCGCGTCTACTGGAAATCGTCTCGCGCTGGTCGGATGCTAACTGGCCGCTGAAGCATCTGCCCAACGCCCTGTCCACGCCGGAACTCAACCTGAAGATGCAAGAAGGCGCGCCGCACGCCCTCATCGCCAAACTGCAAAAAACCGCGAAGTTCGAGGGCGCCGAGGAGATCATCACCATTGACGGCCTGCGCGTGGAATACGCCGACGGCTTCGGCCTGATGCGTGCCTCGAATACCACGCCGGTGCTGGTGCTGCGCTTCGAGGCCGACAGCGCGGCCGCCCTCAAGCGCATCCAGGACGATTTCCGCCGCGTACTGCGCACGGCGAAGCCGGATCTGCTGCTGGCCTTCTAACTGACCGCCTTGAGGATCAGCGGGCGCAGCGTATCGGGGAGACTGACTTTCCCGGCGAGCACGAAATCACGCGCCGCCTGCGACATCTTCAGCCAGGTCTTGCGCAGGATCTCGAGCCATTTCGCTTCGTCGTAGTCCGGATGTCGGGCGGCGAAACCCGTCAGATAGTGCTCGAGAAAGACCAGATCGGTCACATCCTCCAGCAGTTGCGTCTCGGCATTCGCCTTGATGCCCTTCTTGCCGACGGCGGCCATGACGCGCCCAACCATCTCCTCGTCGTAACCGGTTTCGCGCATGATGCGCCCGGCGGTTTCGGCGTGGAACTTGTACAGTCCGCTACGCCACTGCAGGTAGCCCTGGCGGTCCATCGGGTGGTTCGAGCGCGGCGTCTTCCAGCGCTGGATGTGCTGGGCGCGCACGGCGAGGCGCACCGCCTCTGAAGCATCCGGCGCGAAGCGCGTCAGCATGTCGCTCATGCGACGGGCGTAGAGGAGTTCCTTCGGCTGGCCATCGTCGATGTTGGGATCCTCGGCGTTCGCCGCATCAAATGCCGCGAACGTCGCCTCGAAGCGTTTCGTGTCTGCAATCATGACGGTCTCCGTGCCAGCCAGTCGCGGATCGCCAGACCCGTGCCGAAATCCCAGGGCCGCAGCTTCTGCGGCGGGATCAGGCGGAATTCGGCGAGTTCCTCGTTGAGCACGATCTCGCCCTCGGCAACGACATGGTAGGCGAGGATGATCTCGTTCTTGCGCTGGAAGGGGTAGATGCCAATCAGGCTGGCTGAGCTCACGATCAGACCGAGTTCCTCGTTCACCTCACGCGCAACACCTTCCTCCGGCGTCTCGTCGCGTTCCATGAAACCGGTGACGAGGCCGAACATCTTCTCCGGCCACGCGTGGTTGCGCGCCAGCACGACGAGGCCGTCGCGCTCGACCAGGCCGGCCAGCACCGGCAACGGGTTGTCCCAGAAGACGTAACCGCAGGCGGCATCGGGGCAGACACGGCGCGCGCGCCCGGCGATGCCGCGATCGGCCAGCGACTTGGCGCAGCGCGGGCAAAAATGCATCAGAGTTTGGCTTCGACCCAGGCCTGCACCGAGGCGAGCGCCTTGCCCAGATGCTCCGGCTGCGTGCCGCCGGCCTGTGCCATGTCGGGTCGGCCACCGCCCTTGCCGCCGACCTGCTGGGCGACGAAATTCACCAGATCGCCGGCCTTCACCCTGGCGGTGAGATCGCTGCTGACGCCCGCGATAAGCGATGCCTTGCCGTCGGCGGCGGCGCCGAGGACGACAACGCAGGACTTCAGCCTGTCCTTCAGCTTGTCCAGGGTATCGCGCAGGGTTTTCGCATCCGCGCCTTCCAGCGCGGCGGCGAGGACCTTGATGCCCTTGATGTCCGAGGCCTGTCCGGCGAGATCGTCGCCCTTGCTGGAAGCCAGCTTGCCCTTCAGTCGCGCCAGCTCCTTCTCCAGTGCCTTGACGTTGTCGAGCACCTGGCCGACCTTGGCGGCAATCTCCTGCGGCTGCGCCTTGACGGCTGCGGCCACCTCGGCAAGTTCCTGCTCCTGCTGCTGCACCACGTCCAGCGCGCCCTCGCCGGTGACGGCCTCGACGCGGCGAATGCCTGAAGCAACGCCGCCTTCGGAGAGAATCTTGAAGAAGCCGATGTCGCCGGTACGCGCGACATGGACGCCGCCGCACAGTTCGCGCGAGCTGCCGATGTCCATCACGCGCACCGTGTCGCCGTACTTCTCGCCGAACAGTGCCATGGCGCCGGACTTCACCGCGTCGTCGAAAGACAGCAGGCGGGCGCGCGCCTCGGCGTTGGCGAGGATCTCGCGATTGACGATGCGTTCGACCTGGCGGATCTCCTCGTCCGTCATCGGCGAGTGGTGGGCGAAGTCGAAGCGCGTACGCGAGGGGTTCACCAGCGAGCCCTTCTGCTGCACGTGGGCCCCCAGCACTTCGCGCAGGGCCTTGTGCATGAGGTGGGTGGCGGAATGGTTGCGCACCGTGGCGGCGCGCGAAGCCAGGTTGACCTTGGCCTGCACGGTATTGCCGACGGTGAGCTTGCCGAGCTTGAGCACGCCCTGGTGGCCGAAGACGTCGGCCTGGATTTTCTGCGTGTCGCCGACCTCGAAGACGCCGTGGGCGGATTCGAGCAGGCCGCGGTCGCCGACCTGGCCGCCGGATTCGGCATAGAACGGCGTGTGGTCGAGCACCACCACGCCGGTCTCGCCCAAAGTCAGTTCGTTCACCACGGCGCCGTCCTTGTAGAGGGCGACGATCGTGCCCTCATGCGCCAGCGTGTCGTAGCCGTGGAAGGCGGTGGCCACGCCGGCATAGTCGAGCGCGCCCTTCATGACAAACTTCGAGGCGGCGCGCGCCTGTTCGCGCTGACGTGCCATGGCAGCGTCGAAGCCGCCCTGGTCGAGGCTGAAGCCGCGCTCGCGGCAGATGTCGGCGGTGAGATCGAGCGGAAAGCCGAAGGTATCGTAGAGCTTGAAGGCCGTCTCGCCGTCGAGGCATTTTGATGGGGCGTTCAGCGCCGTTTCCAGCAAGACCATGCCGTGCTCCAGCGTCTCGGCGAAGCGCTCCTCCTCGGCCTTGAGCACCTCGGCGACGCGCTCCGCCGCTGCCGGCAGTTCGGGATAGGCCTTGCCCATGGCGTGCGAGAGGTCGGCCACCAACTTGTGAAAGAAAGGCTGCTTCTGCCCCAGCTTGTAGCCGTGGCGGATGGCGCGGCGGATGATGCGGCGGAGCACATAGCCGCGGCCATCGGAACCGGGGATGACGCCATCGACAACGAGGAAGGCACAGGCGCGAATATGGTCGGCAATAACGCGCAGGCTCGGGTTCGCCAGGTCCCTGGCGCCCGTTTCTCGGGCTGCGGCGTGAATCAGTTCCTGGAAGAGATCGATCTCATAGTTCGAATGCACGTGCTGCAGCACCGCGGCGAGGCGCTCCAGGCCCATACCGGTGTCCACGCTCGGTTTCGGCAGCGGATGCAGCACACCGTCCTCGTCGCGGTTGAACTGCATGAACACCAGGTTCCAGATTTCGATGTAGCGGTCGCCGTCGGCATCCGCCGAACCGGGCGGGCCGCCCTCGATCCCTGCGCCGTGGTCGTAGAAGATCTCGCTGCAGGGGCCGCAAGGGCCGGTATCGGCCATCTGCCAGAAATTGTCGGAAGTGAATGGCGGTGCGCCGGGCTTGTCGCCGATGCGCACGCAGCGCTCTACCGGCACGCCGATTTCCTTCGTCCAGATCTCGTAGGCCTCGTCGTCCTCGTGGTAGACGGTGGTCCACAATTTCTCGGCGGGAATGCCATACACCTTCGTCATCAGTTCCCAGGCATAGCGGATGGCGTCGCGCTTGAAGTAGTCGCCGAAGCTGAAGTTGCCGAGCATCTCGAAGAAGGTGTGGTGGCGCGCCGTGTAGCCGACGTTTTCCAGATCGTTGTGCTTGCCGCCGGCGCGCACGCAGCGCTGCGAACTGGTGGCGCGCGCATAGGGCCGTTTGTCATGGCCGAGAAAAACATCCTTGAACTGCACCATGCCGGCATTGGTGAACAACAGCGTCGGATCGTTGCCGGGCACCAGCGGCGAGGAGGCGACGATGGCATGGCCCTGGGTGGCGAAGTAGTCGAGGAATTTCTGGCGGATTTCAGCGCTTTTCATGGCCGTCGAGGCAGGGAGAGGCATTGGGGGAAAGAAGAAATTTTAGCATCGAAGCCCCCTGCCTGCCCCGCGACCAGGGTATTGCCTCAAGCGACCGGCAGGCTGAAATGGAAGGTGGCACCCTTGTCCGGCCTAGCCTCGGCCCAGACGCGGCCGCCGTGGCGCTGCACGATGCGGGCGACGATGGCCAGCCCCACGCCAGTGCCCTCGATGTGGTCGTCGCGATGCAGGCGCTGGAAGGCCTGGAACAGTTTGTCGGCATACTGCATGTCGAAACCGGCGCCGTTGTCGCGCACGTGAAAGCGGATTTCGCCTTCGCTGACGTCGGCGCCAACCTCGATGATGGCCGGTTCCCGCCCGCGGGTGAATTTAACGGCATTGCCGAGGAGATTGGCCCACACCTGCTGCAGCATGCTGCGGTCGCCCGACACCTCCGGCAGGGCTGCCAAACGGAAGTCGATGCGCCTGTCGGCGCCGTTTTCGCCATTGTCGTTGAAGACCTCGCGTGCCAGCGTCGTCATATCCACCCTGGCGTGCTTCAATTCGGTGCGTGCGATGCGCGAGAAGTCGAGCATGTCGTCGATCAGGTCGCCCATGCGAATGGCGTTGTAGGCGATGCGGTCGAGCAGACGCCTGCCCTCGGCGTCGAGCAGGCCGGCATAGTCCTCCTCCAGTACCTTGGCGTAACCGGCGATGCCGCGCAGCGGCGCACGCAGATCGTGCGAGACCGAATAGCTGAAGCTGTTCAGCTCCTTCAGCGCCTCCTCCAGTTCCGCGGTGCGCGCGCGCACCCGACCCTCCAGCGTCTCGTTGAGCTGGCGGACGGCCTCCTCGGCCCGCCTCTGCTCCGTTACATCGCGCACCATGGCAATGAGGCCGTCGACGCCGCCGATCTCGACGCCGACGGCCGAGAGCAGGCAGTCGCGCAGCTCGCCCGACTTGGTACGCAACAGATAGGGAAAGCCGCGCACCGAGCCGAGCGCGCGCACCCGCGTCACCATGTCGCGTCGACGTTGCGCGTCAACCCACAGGCCGAGGCCGACCGAGGTCTGCCCAATCGCCTCCTTTGCCTCGTATCCGGTCAAGTCTTCGAAGACGCGGTTGACCGCCAGGAAGCGTCCCGTCTCGAGCTCAGTGATGGTGGTGTAGTTGGGGCTATAGCGGAAGGCCTTGGAAAATTTTTCCTCCGACTCCTGCAGCGCCCTCTCGGCACGCTTCAGTTCGGTCACGTCGCGCGTCGTGCCGATGATATGCGGCTCGCCGGCGACATCGATCAGGCTGGCGGAGATCAGCACATCCCTGTGTTCCCCGTCCCGCCTGACGAAGGTGGCCGGCAGGTCACGCACGCGACCCTGTTCCTCGAGGAGCCGCACCATACGCTTGCGATCGGCCGGATCGGCCCACATGTGCAGGTTGGCCACGGTCATTTGCCCAACCGCCTCTGCCGCACCGATGCCCAGCAGTTTTTCGAAGCCTTCATTGGCCTCGACGATGAGGCCGTCGCGCAGGCGGCTGATCATGGTGAAGTCGGGATTGGCGTGAAAGGCCTTGGCAAACTTCTCTTCCGACAGGCGCAGCGCTCGCTCGGAGTCGAGCAGCGGCGTGACGTCACGCACCGTGCCGAACGCACCGACATAGCGGCCCGCCGCGTCGCGCATCGGCGTGACGTGGCTATCGACATGCAGTTCGCTGCCGTCCTTGCGCAAGCGCAGGCCGGAAAGAAAAATGCTGCGGCCCGCCTGCAGCTCGTCACGATAGCGCTCGCTGTATTCCCGCGTGACATGGCGCATGTGCAGGTCGCTCGCCAGCTGGCCGATGGCTTCGGCCGCGGTCCAGCCAAACATGCGCTCGGCGCCCCGGTTCCAGAGCAGGACGCGCCACTCACCATCCGTGACGACGATGCCCTCCTCGGACGCCTCCAGTGCGGCACGCAAATGACCATTGATCGGGTCATTGATCGGGTCGTTGATCGTCACGGCAGGCCATTCGTGCAGTTCATTTCGCGCTTACTATAACGTCTACGCCTGCCGCAGGCACCACGTCACCAGGGGATCGCCGATGAAATATCTGCTCGCGCTCGACCAGGGCACCACCAGTTCTCGCGCCATCGTCTTCGACGGCGACGGCCGCATTCGCGCCCAGGCGCAGAAGGAATTGCATCAAAGCTACCCGCAGCCCGGCTGGGTCGAGCATGACCCGCAGGAAATCTGGCGGGAGCAACTGGCCGTGGCACAGGAAGCCCTGGCCGGCGCCGGCCTCAAGGCGCGCGACATTGCCGCTCTCGGCATCACCAACCAGCGCGAAACAACCCTGTTGTGGGAGCGCGCTTCCGGACAGCCGGTGCACCCGGCCATCGTCTGGCAGGACCGGCGCACGGCGGCGGCCTGCGCGAACTGGAAGGCCGACGGCGCCGAACTCCTGGTGCGGGAGAAAACCGGACTCGTGCTCGACCCGTATTTCTCGGCAAGCAAGCTGGCCTGGCTGCTCGACCATGTGCCCGCTGCGCGCGAACGCGCCCGGCGCGGCGAACTCGCCTTCGGCACGGTGGACAGCTGGCTGGCGTGGAACCTCAGCGGCGGGCGCCTGCATGTCACCGATGTCACGAATGCCTCGCGCACCCTGCTCTTCGACATCCATCGCGGCGATTGGGACGAGGAACTGCTGGCCCTGTTCGGCATCCCGCGTGAAGTGCTGCCGCGCGTGGTGCGTTCCAGCGCGCACCTCGGTGAAACGGCGCCGGGCCTATTCGACGGCCCCATCACGCTCGGCGGCATAGCCGGCGACCAGCAGGCGGCGCTGTTCGGCCAGGCCTGCCACAGCGAAGGCATGGCGAAGAACACCTATGGCACCGGCTGCTTCCTGCTGATGCATACCGGCAAGCGGCCGGTGGCCTCGAAAAACGGTCTCATCACCACCTGCGCCGCACAGAGCGGAATGGATCTCGAATATGCCCTCGAGGGCAGCGTCTTCATCGGCGGCGCCGTCGTGCAGTGGTTGCGCGACGGACTGGGCCTGATCCGCCAGGCGGCGGACATCGAACCGCTCGCCGCCAGCGTGGCGGATGCCGGCGGCGTGGTCTTCGTGCCGGCCTTCGCCGGCCTCGGCGCGCCACATTGGAACCCTCATGCGCGCGGTGCGCTGGTAGGGCTGACGCGCGGCAGTACCGCCGCCCACATCGCCCGCGCTGCGCTGGAGTCGATCGCCTTCCAGTCAGCGGAATTGGTGCTGGCGATGCAGGCCGATTGCGGATGGCCGCCGGCTGAGCTGCGGGTAGATGGCGGCGCAGCTGCGAACGGCCTGCTCATGCAGTTCCAGGCCGACCTGCTCGGCGTGCCGGTGGTGCGTCCGCACATCCTCGAAACCACCGCACTGGGCGCAGCCTATCTCGCCGGTCTGGCCGCAGGCGTCTGGAAAAATCGCGAGGAAATCGCCGCACATTGGGCGCATGAGCACACTTTTGCGCCGCGCCTGCCGCGGCCGGCGGCCGAGGCGCGCATGGCGCAATGGCAGCGCGCCGTATGCTGCGCACTGACTTTTGCCGAATGAAAACCCGGCCTCGGTTGACGCCGGGGTATTACTGACTAGCGCACGGGACGATCCTTCATGCCGTCATGATTGATGTCATGCTGGCGATCGTGCTTCTGCCGGGCAACGCGCTTGCTCTGCCTGTCCTGCTTGCGCTCGATACGCGCACGCTCTTTCGCTGTCACCTTGCCGTCGGCGGCAGCCTTGTCTTCCGCTTTCTGCACATTCGCCTGACCCTTTTCCATTCGGGCGGCTTCCTGCCCGGTCAGAGCGCCGGACTGCACGCCCTGGTCGATCCTTTGCTGCTGGTTGGCCTGGCGCTGGTCGATACGCGTCGTGGAGGTGGTTTGCGCCAGGGCCGGCAGGCCAAATGCAGCAACCGCCAGGACGGCAATAACGGACTTGGCTTTCATTTTTTTCCTTTTTGATGCATGGGACAGCCCCACGGAAAGCATAACGCGTCTCCGGAAAAGTCGATTACCGGTATTTTGTAAAAAATCTTTTCAGAACGAATCCGGCGCCAGCAGGTCGAGGCGATCCGCGAACAGGGCCGTCACGCCCGAATCCAGGAGATGCCCTGCGTCTTCCGGCTGGTTGACCGTATAGAGGAGGAGCGGGAAACCCGCCGCGCGCGCTTCATCCAGCAGTCGGGAACTGAAGTACCTGCGGCTGCAATGAAAGGTGACGCACTCCAACTGGCGGCAGAGCGCCTGCCAGTCCGTGGGCGGCGCCACGCACAGCAGGCCGCGCGGCAGTTCCGGGGCGGCCTCGCGCACCGCGGTCAGGGCGTCGATGGAGAACGAAGACAACAGCGGCGGCGGCAGGCCTTGCCAGATGTCCCGCGCCGCCCGCGCCACTTTGCGCCCTGTTTCGCTTTCCTGACCCCGGCCGGGCTTGATCTCGACATTGGCCCACAGCCCCAACGCCAGGCAGAGCTCGCCCGCTTCGACAAAAGACGGTACCGGTTCACCCGCAAACTGCGCCCCATGCCAACTACCGGCATCCAGGCGCGCCAGTTCCGTATCACGTGTGTCGGCGACACGGCCGTGGCCATTGGTCGTGCGCTCGAGGGTTTCGTCGTGGATGAGGACCGGGGTGCCGTCCGCAGAGAGCATGACGTCGAATTCGACCCCGCGGTAGCCGTAGCCGGCCGCAACGCGCAGCCCTGCCAGGGTGTTCTCCGGCGCCAGCGCGCCACCGCAGCGGTGGGCAATCAGCCGGGGCAGCAGCGGCTTCAAGGGCCTACCTGGCCACCGAGCCGTCTGCCGTAGCGGGCTCCGGCAGCAGCAAGTTTTTACTGCGCCGGACCGCCGTATCCAGCGCCTCCTTGGCCGGCTTGAGGTTGGCCCACACCGCTTCCAGCTCTTCGCTGAGAATGGCACGCACACGGCCCATGCCGATCACGGACTTCGGTTTTGCGGACGAGGCATATTTTTTGTCCGAAAGCCGTTGCACGGTTTTGCGCAGGATGTCCGGCGACAGCGTCCCCTCGGCAGCGAGGGCATCCAGGGCTGCCGGCATCATCGGCAGGAAGCCGGTGATCTTCACCCATTCCTTCTGCACCTCCGTGCGCATCAGGTAGGCGATGAAGTGTGCCACCGCCTCGTATTCCGGCTTTTTCTTGCCCGCCAGCGCCCACAACAGTGCGCCGTCGGGCAGAACCCTTCCCGGCGCCGCGTCGCGCACATCGTCGTAGTATGGCAGGGCAGCAACGCCGAAATCGAAGGGCTTGCGCCTCAAAAGCCGCATGTAAAGCGAGGAGTCGCTCGTCAGCATGCCGCACTCGCCCGACATGAACTTCTCGTCGGCCTCGCGGCCGGGCCCGAAATACTTGAAGTAAAAACTCTTGTACCAGCTGGCAAGCAGCGCAATGTGCTTCACTTCCACCATGTTGTTGAGCGCCAGCCCGGCCTTGCCGCTATGCTCGCCGTTGAGGATCGGCTCACTGTGCTGGGTGGCAACGTTCTCCAGTTGCACCCAGGCCAGATTGGATGAGGTGAACGGGCAGCGGCGGTCGACATCGTAGATCTTGCCCGCCGCCTCCTGCACCGTCCACCAGGTGGCGGGCGGCTTGTTCGGGTCAAGCTTGGCCTTGCGGAAGGTATCCTTGTTGTAGTACAGCACCGGCACCGAGAGCGCCAGCGGCAATGCCTGGATGCGGCCCTTGTTGTCGTCGACGACATCGGCGATAACGGGAAAGAACTCCTTCGCGTCGAACTTCTCGCGCGCAATCGACATCACCTTGTACAGGGGCAGCATGCGCGGCTGGCTGCCGAAGAATTTCAAATCCTCCCCGTCCTCGAGCAGGGCCAGATGCGGCAGTTGGTGCGGATCGGACACCATGTCGAGGTGCTGCAGGACCACCTTGCCGTTCTTGCTGTCGGCGTTGTAGCGGCCGACCAGGTCGACCAGCAGGGCTGCGGACTCGCCCGTCTGCGCGTGGCGGAAGACGATGCCGACAGGCGTTGCGGGTACTTTCGCAGCATGCGCGGCGGCAGCCAAAATCGATAACAGAAAAAGAATGAGCAGTCGCAACATGCGAAATCCAAGGGTTGGCGGGAGTCCGGTATAGTACGACCAAAGGAAGCCCTTGTGGGATGCCCAAAGGAAGCCCCCCGAAAGCCTCCATGGACACACCCGTTTCCCCCTTCTTACCCGCTTCATACCCTATGCCCGGCGCCCTCTCCCACATCCGTGTTCTGGACCTGTCCCGCGTGCTGGCCGGACCCTGGTGCACGCAGAATCTCGCCGACCTGGGCGCCGAAGTCATCAAGGTGGAAAAACCGGGCAGCGGTGACGACACGCGCGCCTGGGGCCCGCCCTACCTGCGCGATGCCGCCGGCAACGACACCGGCGAATCGGCCTATTACCTGTCCTGCAACCGCGGCAAGAAATCGCTCGCGCTGGACATCGCACAACCGGCCGGCCAGCGCATCGCCCGCGAACTGGCGCGGCACAGCGATATCCTGGTGGAAAACTACAAGGTTGGCGGCCTGGCGAAGTACGGTCTCGACTGGGCCAGCCTGCACGAAATCAACCCGCGCCTCATCTACTGCTCGATCACCGGCTTCGGCCAGGACGGCCCCTACGCCGCGCGGCCCGGCTACGACTTCATCGTGCAGGGCATGGGTGGCCTCATGAGTGTCACCGGCGAGCGCGACGATGCGCCCGGCGGCGGCCCGCAGAAGGTGGGGGTGGCGGTGGCCGACCTGTTCACCGGCATGTATGCCACGGTCGCCGTGCTGGCGGCACTGACTTTCCGTGAGCGCACCGGCCAGGGCCAGCGCATCGACCTGTCGCTGCTCGACGCGCAGGTGGCGATGCTGGCCAACCAGAACATGAATTTTCTCACCACCGGCGAGGCGCCGGAACGGCGGGGCAACGCCCACCCCAACATCGTGCCCTACCAGACCTTCGCCACGGCCGATGGCCATGTCATCCTCGCCGTCGGCAACGACGGCCAGTTCCGCCGTTTCTGCGAGCTGGCCGGCTGCGCCGGTCTGGCGGACGATGAACGCTTCGCCAGCAATCGCGCCCGCGTCGCCCACCGCGAAGCGCTGATCCCGCTGCTCGAGCCGGCGATGCGCCAGCGCACGACGCATGCCTGGGTGGAGGTGCTGGAAGCGGCCGGCGTTCCCTGCGGGCCGATCAACCGTCTCGGCGAAGTGTTCGACGACCCGCAGGTACGGCACCGCGGCCTGCGCCTCGATCTGCCGCATCCGTCGGCGGGCAGCGTGCCCCTGGTGGCGAACCCGATTCGCCTCTCCGTCAGCCCGCTTGAATATTCAATGCCGCCGCCGTTGCTGGGGCAGCATACGGAAGAGATCCTGCGCGGACTGTTGGGGCTGCCGGAGGAGGAATGCGTTCGCCTGCGTGATGACGGGGTAATTGGAACATGCTCGTGAAATACTGCCTTGCTGGCCCACGGACGATCCAGTAATATTCGGAAAAAATGCAGCCGGTAACTATTCGGCCATCAACATAATAACCAATAGGTTTAATAGAGGCGCGCAAGCCCCCGGCGGAAGTGGACGGCACGGGGGATAGCACGGGGCGGATCAGACAGAGATGAACAAGTACCAGAGAATCGTAGTCATTGTCGCGGCGGTCAACATCGCCATCATGTTGCTTTTCCCGCCCTTCCTCGACAATCCCCTGCGCCGCGGCGTTTTTCCCAGCTTCGAGGGCTTCTACCCGATCCTCACCATGCTGGGCGTGAAGCGCATCCACAGCGGATTGCTGACGCTGCAGATCATGTTCGTTGTCATCAACGGCCTCATCGCCTGGCTGCTGCTCGACCGCCCGCCGCTGAAGGGCGTGCTGCCCGACTTCCGCTACATGCGCGCCATCAGTCTCTTTCTCGTGGCCAACCTGGTCGTCCTCCTCACCTTCCCGCCGTTCGAGTCGTATCCCTCCATGGTGAAATACGAGGCGCCGTACTTCGACGGCTTCTATTTCGCCTTCGGCGACAAGCGGCAGCGCAATTTCTTCATCCCGCTGCTCTACCTGGAAATCACCCTGGTGGTGGCCAACACCCTGATCGTCTGGCTGCTCTTCAACAGCGTCAAGCGCGACGAACTTTTCGCCAGGGAAAGAATTCTTGAGTTGGCCCAGGCGCTGCCGCCCGAGCAGTTTGCCGAGGTATCGAAAACCCTCGGCTACAATGCGATCCAGCCCGCACATGATCAGGAGCCGCACGATCCGCATCTGGGCACCGGGCCCGACCGGCGCCGCTACCGCGATCCGCGCTACCGCGGCCCGGAACGCCGCAAGAGCAGCGATCGCAGGCTCAAGACGCGCACGGTCTAAGCTCCCCGGCATCGCCGCCCATCCGATTGATTTTGGCGGCGAACTCCATTACGCTGCCAATACAAGAACACGGGAGGAGCGGCTCGACGGCAGCCATGCCGGCGGGCACTGAATGAATCGCCTGCAAGCCATTGCCCTGGGTGTCGCCCTCGCCAACCTGGCACTGGTACTGGCTTTTCCGCCTTACGATTACCTGTCCCTGGCGCGCGGCAACATTCCCACTTTCGGCGGTTTTCATTTCATCGGCACGGCTCCGGCCGGTGGCCAGCTCAATCACAACTTCCTCACCCTGGAAGTCTTCGTCGTCCTGATCAATGCCGGCATCGCCTGGCTGCTGCTGCGCACCGGCCCGGCCAGAACGGCGCGGCGCATCAGCCGCGGCCAGCGCGTCGTGCTGTGGCTGATGGCCATCAACCTGGTACTGGCCCTGCTGTTCCCGCCCTTCGAGAATTACTACGCCATCACCAGGGCGGCGCTGCCGTCCTTCGACGGTTTCTATTTCCTCTTCGGTGACAATGCCCAGCGGCAGATCGTCACGACGATTCTCTACATCGAGATCGTCCTGGTCCTGGTCAACGCCGGCCTGCTCTGGCTGCTGCTGGCCGAACGGCGCAGCGCTGATCTCACTGCTGAGCAGAAGCGTGCGCTGGCCGAATTACTGCGCCAGAAGCAGAACTTACGCTAGCTGCCTGCACCCTCGCCACAAGTTTGTCGCGGCTGCACATCCTGTCAATGGTGGTGATGCCCCTGCCTTGCTTCACCATGACCGGAACTACCGCCGCTAGCCGTTTGCCAAAGCTGCTCGACGTAGTGCACGTACGGCACGTAGGCTTCCACATATGCCCGTCCGGCGTCCACATCGTTCGGCGGGAAATTCCTGCGTTCGAAAGCCGAATGGAATCTTTGCCGCACGCCTTCGCGGATGGCGTGTGTCAGCAGTTCAATCACGGCCTCGGCCGAACCGCTGCCCAACGCCTTGTCGGCCGCGGGTACGGCAGGGCCCAGGTCCCTGCCGGCGGGCTTCAACCCGGTATAGGCCTCGCCCTCGCCGGCACGGTGGATGCGCACCAGCGACTCGAAGAAGTGCCGGTCTGCCAGAGCCTGCGCTTCAGGTCCCAGTTTGCGCACCGCCACGGTATGCTCGAATGTCCTGCGGATCTCGTCCTCGTCTTGTTTGGCCACCCAGGGGAGAATGAGATTCACGTTTCCGCTCTCCAGGGCCTTGCGCGCCAGCGTCACGACGGGTCCATCCATTCCATCACAGTGGCCGACGGCCCATATCGCCAGAAGACCGGCGTTCCCACCCGCCAGCCCCAGCGATCCCCATGCATCAGGCAGCACGTTCCAGCCGAAATACCGGTCTGCCAGTTGGGCCAGCAGTGCTGCACCCACAGCAATGCCCAGCCAGACACGCGAGTCATTTTTTGCGTAGCTCATATCGTTTCTCCTTGAAGAAAACGTCGTTCAGACTGATGCAGTCAGGGGCGACGAAGTGTCCTTACGCCGCCCGCCAACGGCATCAATGCTTGATCGAATGCCAGCCCGGATGATCGAAGTAGGCGCCATACTTTTCCAGTGCGCCGATCACCTTCACGGCGCCCGCCTGGCGCTTGACCTTCTTCGCCTTGCCTTCCATCGCCTCGATGCCTTCGCCAATGTCGGCGATGACTAGATGCAATTGCGCATCAGCCTCCGGCTCCAGCTTGCAGTTGGCGACGATGCCGCCCACCTCGCCATTCACCTTCTTCGCCAGCTCGCCATATTTCGCGGCTGACAGCTTGCCTTCGTGAATGTCGCGCAGGGAGGTATCCATGTACTTGCGAATGTTCTCCATGCCTTGACGCAGAGGCGCGTCAGTGGCCCACTTCTTTCCCTCGTTCAACGTCAGCTTGGCGGGGGCGGCACCATGCTCATGCGAGTGGGCATTCTTTTCGGCCGCGTAAAGGCCGGTAGCGGCAATGCCGAGCGCCAGTCCGGCGGCAACGGCCAGTTTCCAGATAAGTTTGCTTGCGGACATAAATCCTCCTGAAGTTGTGCAATAACCCGGTTGGGTAATTGCAGTATCTGCAATACATCTTAAGGGAGTCTTAACGCAGCCTGGCGGGAAAAGTCACTTCGACCCGCAGGCCGCGGCCGTCGGCTCCTGCAGCGAGGGACACGCCCGCGCGGTGCAGGTCGGCGATGCGCTTGACGATCGACAGACCCAGGCCGCTGCCTTCCTCGCCGCTGCCGAGCACGCGGTAGAAGCGGTCAAGCGCCTGGGCGCGTTCCGCCTCGGCGATGCCCGGGCCGCTGTCGCTGACCGCAAGCAGCACGGCATCCTGCGTGCACGTCACGGCAACCTCCACCTCGCCGCCGGGCGGCGTGTAGCGCACCGCATTGTCGAGCAGGTTGCGCAGCAGCACGCCAAGCAGGATGGCATCGCCGGCGACGTTCGCCCCGCCACCCGGCGCCAGACCCATGTCGACGCCTTTTGCGGCCGCAGCCGGCGCCAGCTCGGCGATGCAGCGGCCGGCCAGATCGTGCAGGTCGACCGCCTGCTCCTGCGGCAGCGCCATCTGCGGATCGAGCCGTGCCAGCACCAGCAGCTGCTCGACCAGGCGCGCAGCGCGGTCAGTGCCGGACACCACATTGGCCAGTGCGTGCGCACGCGCCTCGTCGCTCCTGGCACCGAGCGCGACCTGCGCCTGCGTCTTCACCGCGGCCAGTGGCGTGCGCAGCTCATGGGCGGCATCCGCCGTGAAGCGGCGTTCCTGTTCGAGTGAGTTGCGCAGCCGCTCGAACAGGGCATTGATCGCCGCGATCAGGGGGAGCGTCTCGCGCGGCGCGTTGCCTTCATCGAGGGGGGCGAGGTTGCCCGGTTCACGCCGCTGGATTTCCCGTGCAACACTGCCCAGAGGGGCCAGGCCGGCGCCGACACCGAACCAGATCAGCAAAGCCAGCGCAGGCAACGCCACCGCCAGCGGGTGCAACAGATGGCTGGCCACGCTCCCCGCCAGTTCCTCGCGCAGCTCGTAGCGCTCGCCGACCTGCACCAGGTAATCCCGGCTCTCGTCCCAGCGGCTGAAGATGCGCCAGCGCTTGCCGTCGATGACGGCGTCGCCGTATCCCTCGGACTGACTTTGCAGCCGCGTCTCGGGCGCGCTGGCCGTGCGCAACCGCAGCCGGCCCTTCTTGTCCCACACCTGGAAGGCGATCTTGCGCTCGTGCTTGTATTGCCGTGGCAGCTTCGCCGCATGTTCGTCCATGTCCTCAAACTCGTGTTCAAGCTGGGCGGCGATCAGTCCGGCCGACTGGGCGAGATGGGCATCGAGCATCTCGCCGATCTCCTTGCGTGCATCGAAGTAGGTGAACATCGCCGTCGCCAGCCAGGCGGTGAGGACGGTGCCCGTCAGCAAAATCAGCAGGCGGCGGCGGATCGAGGGTTTCATTCAGCCGCCCTGGGGATCATGTAGCCGACGCCGCGCACGGTGCGGATCAGCTCCGGCGAGAGCTTGCGGCGCAGATGGTGCACGAAGACCTCGACGGCATTGCTCTCGATCTCCTCGCCCCAGCCGTAGAGCTTTTCCTCCAGCTGCGATTTCGACAGCACGCGCCCGGCGCTGAGCAGCAGCGCATGCAGCACGGCGAATTCGCGTGCCGACAGCTCGACCGGGCTGTCCATCCAGTTGACGCTGCGCGCCGCCGGGTCGAGCGTCAGCGCGCCGTGGCGCAGCAGCGGATCGCCTTGCGACTTGCCGCGGCGCAGCAGCGCACGCAAGCGGGCCTGCAGTTCGCCCAGGTCGAAAGGCTTGACGAGATAATCGTCGGCGCCGGCATCGAGGCCGGCGATGCGGTCGGGCACGGCGTCGCGCGCCGTCAGGATGAGCACCGGCACGGCATTGCGTGCGGCGCGCAGGCCCTTGAGCACCTCCATGCCCGACCGCTTCGGCAGGCCGAGGTCGAGCACCACTGCGTCGTAGGGCTCGCCGACCAGCGCAATTTCTCCGGCGCGGCCGTCCTGCACCCAGTCGACGGCGAAGCCGGCCTGCATGAGGCCGGCGCGAATGCCGTCGCCGAGCAGTCGGTCGTCTTCGACAAGCAGGAGTCTCATGCGGGCATGTTAGCGCGGTTTAATTCGCCGTATTCCAGGGACTGACTTTCACCGGACCGGCCGGCACGGGCAGGCGGTCGGCGTGCGCGGGCAGGGCCAGGAGAAAAATCTTTTTCATGTCGTGCTCCTTTCATGGGTCGCCATGGGTCCGGAGCTTGGGCGCCGCAGCTTAAGCGCAACTTAACGCTGGCAGTGACTGTTTGACCTGGCTCAAGGGAGGGCTGTCGCCAGACTGATATATTCATGCCTCAATATTATCGTTCCTTGATATTCCTGATGGGTTTTTTACACTTGGCATTGTGTTTTACTACCGTATATATTTAAACTTAAAATAAATCGAGGCTGAGCCTCGACAGCCCCAGAAATGAAAGGAACTCAGGCAATGCGAATCGCGTGCATCGGCGGCGGCCCGGCGGGTCTGTACTTCGCCATCCTCATGAAGAAGGCCGATCCGGCCCACGACATCACGATCTACGAACGCAACCGGCCGGACGACACGTTCGGCTGGGGCGTCGTCTTCTCCGATGCCACGCTGGGCAATTTCGCAGAGGCCGATCCCGAGAGTTACGCCGAGATCACCCGCAGCTTCCATCACTGGGACGACTGCGACGTCTTTTTCAAGGGCCGCAAGATCACCTCGGGCGGCCACGGCTACTGCGGCATCGGCCGCCAGCGCCTGCTCAACATCCTGCAGGCGCGCGCCGACGCGCTCGGCGTCAGGCAGGTCTTCGAAGCCGAGATCGCCGACGACGCCGATCCGCGCCTGGCCGACGCCGACCTGATCGTCGCCGCCGACGGCGTGAACAGCCTCGTGCGCAGGAAGTACGTTGAGCACTTCCAGCCGGACATCGACGTGCGCAAGTGCCGCTACATCTGGCTCGGCACCCATCTCAAGCTCAACGCCTTCACCTTCATCACCGAGCCCTCCGAATGGGGCTGGTTCCAGGTGCACGCCTACCAGTTCGACCGCGACACCAGCACCTTCAGCGTCGAGTGCCACGAGGACACCTGGAAGGCCGCCGGCCTCGACAGGCTC
>JADFDU010000051.1 GCA_018262775.1 Rhodocyclaceae bacterium | reverse complement strand
GGGTGAGCAACGGCGTGTGGCCGGGCATGATGCCCAGCTCGCCGGCTTCGCCCGGGAGGACGACGAACTCCGCCAGCCCGGAGAAGATGGATTCTTCTGCGCTGACGATGTCGACGTGAACTGTCATTGCCATGATTTCCTTCCCTCACCCCTGCCCTCTCCCGCGGGCGGGAGAGGGAGAAGGGCAAACATTACTGCAGCGTCTTGGCTTTCTCGAAGGCTTCGTCGATGGTGCCGACCATGTAGAAGGCCTGCTCGGGCAGCGCGTCGCACTCGCCGTTGATGATCATCTTGAAGCCGCGGATGGTTTCCTTGAGCGGCACGTACTTGCCGGCGGAACCGGTGAACACTTCGGCAACGAAGAAGGGCTGCGAGAGGAAGCGCTGGATCTTGCGGGCGCGGCCGACGACGAGCTTGTCTTCCGGCGCCAGTTCGTCCATGCCGAGAATGGCGATGATGTCGCGCAGTTCCTTGTAGCGCTGCAGCGTCTGCTGCACGCCGCGCGTGGTGGCGTAGTGCTCCTCGCCGATGACGTTGGGGTCGATCTGGCGCGAGGTGGAATCGAGCGGATCCACCGCGGGGTAGATGCCCAGCGAGGCGATGTCGCGCGAGAGCACGACGGTGGCGTCGAGGTGGCCGAAGGTGGTGGCGGGCGACGGGTCGGTCAAGTCGTCGGCAGGCACATACACGGCCTGGATCGAGGTGATGGAGCCGGTCTTGGTGGAGGTGATGCGCTCCTGCAGGCGGCCCATTTCCTCGGCCAGCGTCGGCTGGTAGCCCACGGCGGAGGGCATGCGGCCGAGCAGCGCGGATACTTCGGTGCCGGCCAGGGTGAAGCGGTAGATGTTGTCCACGAAGAACAGCACGTCGCGGCCTTCGTCGCGGAAGTGCTCGGCCATGGTGAGGCCGGTCAGCGCGACGCGCAGGCGGTTGCCGGGCGGCTCGTTCATCTGGCCGTATACCAGCGCGACCTTGTCGAGCACGCTGGAGTCCTTCATCTCGTGGTAGAAGTCGTTGCCCTCGCGGGTGCGCTCGCCGACGCCGGCGAACACGGAGTAGCCGGAGTGCTCGATGGCGATGTTGCGGATGAGCTCCATCATGTTGACCGTCTTGCCTACGCCGGCGCCGCCGAACAGGCCGACCTTGCCGCCCTTGGCGAACGGGCAGACGAGGTCGATCACCTTGATGCCGGTCTCGAGCAGTTCCTGGCTGGGGGCCAGTTCGTCGAAGGCCGGCGCCGTCTGATGGATGGAGCGGCGGTCTTCGGTGCCGATGGCGCCGGCCTCGTCGATCGGGCGGCCGAGCACATCCATGATGCGGCCGAGTGTGGCCTTGCCCACGGGTACCGAGATCGGCTTGCCGGTGTTGCTCACCTGCATGCCGCGGCGCAGGCCGTCGGAAGCGCCGAGCGCAATGGTGCGCACAACGCCGTCGCCCAGCTGCTGCTGGACTTCGAGCGTCAGCTCGGTGCCTTCCATGGCGAGTGCGTCATAGATTTTCGGCATCTCGTTGCGCTTGAACTGGACGTCCACCACGGCGCCGATACATTGAACGATTTCACCTTGACTCATCGTCTTTCCCCAAACAATAAATTCGATTCATTAAACCGCAGCCGCGCCGGCGACGATCTCGGAAATTTCCTTGGTGATCGCGGCCTGGCGGGTCTTGTTGTAGACCAGTTGCAGCTCGTCGATCACCGTGCCGGCGTTGTCGGAGGCAGCCTTCATCGCCACCATGCGCGCGCTCTGCTCGGAGGCTATGTTCTCGGTCACCGACTGGTACACCAGTGCCTCGACGTAGCGCACCAGCAGATCATCGATGACGGCGCGGGCGTCCGGCTCGTAGATGTAGTCCCAGCCATGCTCGGTCGGGCGTAGCTGCTCGCCGGAAAGCGGCAGCAACTGTTCGAACACCGGTTCCTGCTTCATGGTGTTGATGAAGCGGGTGTAGGTGATATAGACGGCATCAAGCTCGCCGGCATGGAAGGCGTCGAGCATGACCTTCACCGGGCCAATCATCTTGTCGAGGTACGGCGTGTCGCCGAGGTGCGTGACGTTGGACACGACCTTGGCGCCGAGGCGTTGCATGAAACCGAGGCCCTTCGAGCCGATGGCGGTAACGCGGATGTCGCTGACGCCCTTGCCTTCCCATTCCTTGAACTGGTTGAGGCAGATGCGCAGCACGTTGGTATTAAGGCCACCGCACAGGCCCTTGTCGGTAGTGATGACAACCAGCCCGACACGCTTGAGCTCTTCCCCCTTCTTGAGGAAGGGATGCTTGTACTCGGAGTTGGCGTGCGACAGGTTGGCGGCCAGCCGACGGATCTTCTCGCCATAGGGACGGGCGGCCTTCATGCGCTCCTGTGCCTTGCGCATCTTCGAGGCCGCGACCATCTCCATGGCCTTGGTGATCTTGCGCGTGTTTTGCACGCTCTTGATCTTGGTGCGTATTTCCTTGCCGCTTGCCATGATGGTTTCCTAGCTGTTACGCCCAGGACTTCTTGAACTCGAGGACGGCTGCGTCGAGGGCCTTTTCCGCATCGGCGTCGAGGTCCTTGGTGCTGTCGATCTTGCCCATGAGATCGGCGTATTTCTGCCGCATGAACTGGTGCAGCGCGGATTCGAAAGCCAGCGCGCGCTTCACTTCGATGTCGTCGAAGTAGCCCTTGTTGATGGTGAACAGCGTCACGGCCATTTCCGCCACCTGCATCGGCGAGTACTGGGCCTGCTTCATCAGTTCGGTCACCAGGCGGCCGCGCTCGAGCTGCTTGCGCGTGGCTTCGTCCAGGTCGGAGGCGAACTGGGCGAAGGCCGCAAGTTCGCGGTACTGGGCCAGCGCCAGACGCACGCCGCCGCCGAGCTTCTTGATGACCTTGGTCTGGGCGGCACCGCCGACGCGGGACACCGAGATACCGGCGTTGATGGCGGGACGGATGCCGGCGTTGAAGAGGTCCGTCTCGAGGAAGATCTGGCCGTCGGTAATGGAAATGACGTTGGTCGGCACGAAGGCGGTAACGTCGCCGGCCTGCGTTTCGATGACGGGCAGCGCGGTGAGCGAGCCGGTCTTGCCCTTGACTTCACCCTTGGTGAAGGCCTCGACATAGTCTTCGCTGACGCGGGCGGCACGCTCGAGCAGACGCGAGTGCAGATAGAAGACGTCGCCGGGGTAGGCTTCGCGGCCGGGCGGGCGGCGTAGCAGCAGCGAGATCTGGCGATAGGCCCAGGCCTGCTTGGTCAAGTCTTCGTAAATGATCAGGGCGTCCT
>JADFDU010000050.1 GCA_018262775.1 Rhodocyclaceae bacterium | reverse complement strand
CGGCACCTTCCCGACGCTGAACGCCCGTCCGATCGAAGTGCTCGACGAGTGGCTGACGCAGATCAACGCGGAATTGGGTGCCGCCATGGCGGCCGACCCGCAGACGCCGGTGGCGCCCTACGGCGTGAACCTGATCCTGCACCACTCGAACCAGCGGCTGGCGCAGGATTTCGCTCTGGTGGTGAAGCACAAGGTGCCCTTCGTCATCACCAGCCTGGGGCACCCCGGCGAGGTGGTGAAGGCGGTGCACGGCTACGGCGGCGTGGTCTTCAGCGACGTCATCCATGCCTACCATGCGAAGAAGGCCATCGCCGCCGGCGTGGACGGCATCGTCTGCGTCGCCGGCGGCGCCGGCGGCCATGCCGGCACGCAGAGCGCCTTCTCGCTGGTGCGCGAAATCCGCGAATTCTGGGACGGTCCGCTGGTGCTCGGCGGGGCGATCTCCGACGGCGCCTCGGTGCGCGCCGCGGAAGTGATGGGCGCCGACTTCGCCTACCTCGGCACACGCTTCATCGCCACGCAGGAATCCATGGCGACGGACGACTACAAGCAGATGATCCTCGACTGCACGGCGAAGGACATCGTCTACACACCGGCCATCACCGGCACGCATGCGAACTTCCTCTGGCCCAGCCTGGAGCAGGCCGGCTACAGCAAGGAGACGCTGGGGGCCACCGACGCGAAGGAGGATTTCGGCTCGGGAGCGAAAGCCTGGCGCGACACCTGGAGCGCCGGCCACGGCGTGGCGACCATCCACGACATTCCGGCGACGGCCGAACTGGCGGCGCGGCTCGCCGCCGAATACCGCGCCGCCTGCGCGCTGCCGGTCAGCCCCGCAGTCGCTTAAAAGCGCGTCTTCGAAAGGTCCTGCGAGATTTCCAGCGGCTTAGAAACTTCGCGCGCGCCGAAGATCAGGCGGCGGATGCCGCTGCCGATGGCGAGGCAGAGGGGAATCGCCACCAAACCGTAGAAGGCCGACACCACCGGCCACCAGGCGTGATCCGTCGATCCGGTCATCGTCCGCCGCACGTAAATCACGACCGCCACGCAAATCGCCAGCGAGAGAACGGTCACCACCCAGTTGAACCAAAGCACCGGCCGCGGATCCGCCGGCTGTGGCGACAGGCGCCAGAAGGCCCAGACGGCGAGCGCCAGCAGCGGCAGCAGAAGCGTGAGGGCGAAGATCATCGGCGTTTTCCGGTCTTGTCGCAGAGAAAGAAATCGATGGCCTGCTCGGCGATCTGGTCGAGGGTCAAGCCGCCGCCCGAACGATACCACTGCACCGTCCAGTTGAGCGCGCCGAAGAGCAGCAAGCGCGCCACCTTGCCGTCGTCGCCGAGGCGGCCGGCCTTCTTCAGGTCGCGCAACACGGGTTGCCAGACCGCCTCGTAGCGGTCCTTGACGGCGATCACCTCGGCGCGGGATTCCTCCGACAGCGCGCGCCATTCGTAGAGCAGCACCGGGAACTCGGTGTGGTCCTCGAGGATGATGCGCAGGTGGCTTTTCACCAGGGCGCGGAATCTCTCCTCGGGCGCTTTCAGGCCCAGCACGGCCGTCTGCTGGGCGTCGAGTGCCGCCTGCAGGCCCTCGATCATCACCGCCTTGAGCATGTCCTGCTTGCTCTTGAAGTGGTAGAAGGGGCTGCCCGAGCGCATGCCGACGGCGTCGGCGATGTCGCGAATGGTCGTGGCATCGAAGCCCTTGTCGACGAACAACCGTCCTGCCGCGCGAATCAGTTCCGAACGGCGGTTGCCTTCGTCCGCCGCCGCCTTGCGCGGTGCCGGTTTTCTTTCAGAACGCGCCATGCTTTCCTTCCCCCTTGCCGAAGCGGGCGGCGCCTTGCAGCCATTCGCCGCTTTCCAGCGTCCTGACGCCGTAGGCGAATTCCTGCGTCATCGCCTGCCCCATTGGCAGGCCCCATTGTTCATAGCTCGACAACCGGTCGTGGCGCAGGCAGGTCTGCGGCAGGCAGGACAGTTCCGCCGCCAGCGCCTCGGCCACCTCGCGCGCAGCGCCGTCGGCGACGACGCGGTTGGCCAGGCCCATCGCCAACGCCTCCGCGGCGCCGACCGGGCGGCCGGTGAGGATCAGGTCGAGCGCGCGCGAGTGGCCGATCAGCCGCGGCAGGCGCACCGTGCCGCCGTCGATGAGCGGGACGCCGAAGCGGCGGCAGAAGACGCCGAACACCGCGCTCTGTTCCGCCACGCGCAGGTCGCACCAGCAGGCCAGCTCCAGCCCGCCGGCGACGCAGTAGCCGGAGACGGCGGCGATCACCGGTTTCGACAGCAGCAAACGCGTCGGCCCCAACGGGCCGTCGCCCTCCGGCGAGATGCGGTTGCGCCGCGACTCGTCGGTCAAGGCGCCGAGATCGGCGCCGGCGCAGAAATGCCCGCCCGCACCCCACAGCACGGCAACCGCCGAATCGGGATCGGCATCGAAGGCGCGGAAGGCATCGGCCAGCGCCGTGGCGGTCGGCCGGTCGACGGCATTGCGCCGCTCCGGGTGGTCGATGATCACCGTGGTGACGTGGCCCTTCTTCTCGATACGCACACTCATGTCTCGATCTCCATACGCAGCAACGCCGCGGCCGCGCATTTTCCCAGATTGTCGCTGCGCAGGGAACGTGCCGCACCGCCCTGCAGCGCGTTGTTCAGCACGATCTTCAGCGCCAGCAGATTGTCGAGCGGGTACAACTCAACCGGGCCCGAAGCCATCCCGGCGAAGTGCTGCGCGAGGCGCTCCGGCGTGACCTCGCGCTTCAGCACGGTGTAGGTCGCCGCGTCGGGGGCGAACAGGCCGAGGTCGCAGCGGTCGCCCTTGTCGCCGCTGCGGGCATGGGCGATGTCGACCAGTTTAGTTTTCATCTCGCCGTATCCTGGAGACTGACTTTTACTTCGGGCTCGACGAGGTCGCGCCGCACCAGCGTCGGCCACAGGCCGAGCAGTTGCCGCGCCGGCTCGATGCCGGAGAAGCCGCTCGCCGTCGGCGGGCCGGACAGCGCGAGCCAGGGGAACTGGCGCGGGAAGGCCTCGGCCAGGCGACGGTCCCTGGCGCGCACCGACATCTTCAAATACACCTCGTTGAGCTCCTCGATGCGCGAATCGTCGGCGAGCGCACCGAGCAGCGAGTCGTAGCCGAGGAACTCGGTGTGGACCTCCTCGTACTGCAGCTTCATATCGGCGAGCTGCCGGCGCACGATGGCCTCGGTGGCGCGCGCCTTCTTCATGGCGCCGGGCCAGGAGTAGCCGATGGCGGCGGTGCCGGCCCAGCCATCCTCGTAGCCGGCGACGATCTTCAGCTTTTCCGGTCGCGGCCGTCCGGTGGCGCCGCTGACGCGCACGCGGTCGCCGCCGAGATCCTCGAGCTTCAGCGTGCCCATGTCGAGCACGACGTCGGGCGAGAAGTAGACGTGCGGGTTGTGCACTTCGTAGAGCAGTTGCTGGCGCACGGTGTCGAAGTCCACGCGGCCGCCCGTACCCGGCGCCTTGGTGACGATCGCCGTGCCGTCGGGACTGACTTCCGCGATCGGGTAGCCGATGTGACCGAGGTCGGGCACCGACGCCCAGCCGTT
>JADFDU010000049.1 GCA_018262775.1 Rhodocyclaceae bacterium | reverse complement strand
GCCGAAGGACAGCGGCCGCGCATGGCGCAGCGAATTCCAGAAGGCCTCCGTCGTCTGGCCGGAGAGCGTGCGGCCGGAGGCGTCGGTGATGGTGCCGGAGATCATGATCGGCAGGCGTCGACCGATTGCATCGAAATGCTGCTCCACGGCGAACAGCGCCGCCTTGGCATTCAGCGTGTCGAAAATGGTCTCGACGAGAATCAGGTCGGCGCCGCCGTCGCACAGGCCGCGCACCGCTTCGGTGTAGGCGGCGACCAGCTCGTCGAAGGTGACGTTGCGGAAGCCCGGATCGTTCACGTCGGGCGAGATCGAGGCGGTGCGCGAAGTGGGGCCGAGGACGCCGGCGACGAAGCGCGGCTTGTCGGCTGTCGAGTATTCCTCGGCGGCTTCGCGCGCGACCTTTGCGCCGGCGACGTTCAGTTCATAGGCGAGCGCCTCCAGGCCGTAGTCGGCCTGCGACAGCGAGGTGGCGTTGAAGGTGTTGGTCTCGACGATGTCGGCGCCGGCGTCGAGGTAGTCGGCATGGATGGCGCGGATGATCTCGGGCCGGGTCAGCAGCAGCAGATCGTTGTTGCCCTTGAGCTCTTTCGGGTGGTCGGCGAAGCGTGCGCCGCGAAAGTCAGCCTCCGTGAGACGGTGGCGCTGGATCATGGTGCCCATGGCGCCGTCGAGGATGAGGATGCGCTGATCGAGCAGGGCGTGGAGCAGTTCGCTGCGGTCGGGTTGCATGTCAATATCGAGTAAAAAAATACAAGACGCGGCGCAGCCGCTTCTTGCGTTGCAGGCTAACCTGCGTAGGAAGGTTAAGCAGCGAAGCGGCGGCCGAAAACAAAAAACCCGCTCGACTTCATGGCGAACGGGCTTGCGCTCGCTTTAGCGGTATTTGTTACGCGCCCCGCAAGCTGATCTCAAATCGGCGCGGAACGAACCTTAACTCCGCCGCGAAAACCTGTCAAATCCGCCCGAAGGAAGTACCCCTGGGGTGCGCTTCGGCTGAAACTGGGTCCGCTGGCCTTGTAGAACACGCTGCGGTCGCTGCGCAGCAGGCGGCCGTCGGCACCGAAGTAGGCGTTGAAGTGCACGGTTTTTTCTGTGGTGTCCTCGATGCGCCAGGACCAGACTTCCTCGTCTGGCTTGAGCGAGAAGCGCACTTTTTCCTCGGGGCCGCCGAGCAGGCGGCGCGTCTCGTCCTGCGTCAGGCCCGCCACGACGCGGCGGAGATTGTCCTCGTCGAAGGCGTGGCGGATCTCGCGCAGCTTGCCGTCGGGTCCGACGGTGATCATGTAGCAGAAGGTGCCGCTCGGCTGGCCGGAAAACTCGAGCAGCCGGCTGCCGTCGGGTTCCGCCCAAATCATGCCGGGTGTGCCCAGCTTCGCCCGCAGCTCCGCTTCGGTGGTACTGCCCGGCGCAAAGCCACTTACGCCGAAATGGGTACAGCCGGCGAGCAGGAGAAACGCCGTAAATAAAGTGCCAATTGAAGCGCGCACAATTCGTTTCCTGTTAATCCGATGCTGCAAGTCTAATCCTGCTTCCAGACGGCATCAAATCCGCCGTGATGCCGCTGCTGCTATACTCAAAACGCACTCAGGAGACCGCCATGAAACACCTCGAACCCAAAGCCGCCAACCAGTTCCTGCACGACAACCCGACCGCGCTGTTCATTGACTGCCGTAGCGAGATGGAGTTCCTTTTCGTCGGCCATCCGGTTGGCGCCATGATGATTCCCTGGAACGACGGTCCGGACTGGGACATCAACCCGCACTTTGTCGCCCATGTGAAGAAGGCCGCCAGCGTCGACCGCCCCATCGTGCTCATCTGCCGCAGCGGCAACCGCTCGGTGTCTGCCGGCCAGTTGCTGGAACAGGCCGGCTTTACCCAGGTGTACAACGTGCTGCACGGCTTCGAAGGCGAACTGGATGACCACCACCGCCGTGGCACCAAAGCCGGCTGGCGCTTCGAGGGGTTGCCCTGGGAACAGTGTTGAGCGCAGTGGAGCCGGCGCCGCCCACGCGGCGGCGCTTCGGTTTGCCTTGGGAGGTCTGGCTGTTCCTGCTGGCCTTCGTCGCCCTGCAGTTCTGGCAGGCGCGCGAGATGCAGGGCGGAACGATGCCGTCGCTGGCCGGGCAGCTCGCCGACGGCCGCCAGACCAGCCTCAAGGCCATGTTGCGCGAAGCCGGCGGCAAGCCCTTGCTGTTGTATGTCTGGTCCAGTTCCTGTCCGATCTGCAGCGTCTCAGAGGGCACCATCGCCGGCATTGCCGATGACTGGCCGGTGCTGACGCTGGCCATGCAGTCCGGCAACGTCGGCGCGGTGGCGAAATTCATGCAGGAGCGCGGCCTGGCCTATCCGGCGTTGGTGGATGCACGTGGCGAGATGGCCTGGTCGCTCGGCGTGCGCGCCACGCCGGCGTGGTTCGTGGTGGATCGCACCGGTGCGATCCGCTTTTCCGGCATGGGCTACACTACCGGCTGGGGCCTGCGCGCGCGCCTGTGGTGGGCGCAGGTGATTTCGACATGAGTGAATCGCGTTTTCCGCCGGCCAGGCTGGCCTGGTTCGTCTGGGGCCTGGGCGCCCTGCTCTATCTCATCGGCTTCTACCAGCGCGTCGCGCCGGCGGTCATCACCGACCGGCTGATGACGGAATTCGCCATCGGCGCGGCAGCGCTCGGCAACCTATCCGCCTTCTACTTCTATTCCTATGTGGCGATGCAGATCCCGACGGGCGTCATCGCCGACCGCTGGGGCCCGCGCCGACTGCTGACCCTTGGCGCCGGTATTGCGGCGCTGGGCACGCTGCTCTTCGCGCTCGCGCCGAACCTGTGGTGGGCCAGCGCCGGCCGCCTGCTCATCGGCGGTTCGGTGGCGGTGGCCTTCGTCTCCATGCTCAAGCTCGCCAGCCACTGGTTCACGCCGCGGCAATTCACGCTCGCCTCCGGCATGGCGCTGTTCGTCGGCATCGTCGGCGGCGTCTTCGCCGGCGTGCCGCTGCGCCTGCTGGTGGAGGCCTTCGGCTGGCGGCCGGTAATGGCGGTCACCGCAGCGGTGACGGCCCTGCTCTGCGCCGCCATCTGGCTGCGTGTGCGCGACGATCCGGCCGAGGCCGGCTATGCCAGCCATTACAGCGGCACCCACGGCGAGACCGCGCACGGCTCGATCTGGCGCGGCCTGCAGGAGGTGATGTCGTATCGCAATTCCTGGCTGCTGATGATCACGCCGGGCGGCGTCGCCGGCGCGGTGATGACTTTCGCCGGGCTGTGGGGCGTGCCCTGGCTGATGCAGGCATACGGACTCAACGCACGCGAAGCGGCGGCCATCACCTCGGCGCAACTGGTGGCCTGGGCGCTGGGCGGGCCGCTGCTCGGCACCTGGTCGGAACGCATCGGCCGGCGCAAGCCGCTGTATGTCGCCACCAGCATCCTCGCCCTGCTCGGCTGGAGCATCGTCATTTATATCCCGGGCCTGCCGATGCCGATGCTGATCGGTCTGCTCATGCTGCTCGGCTTCGTCTCCGGCAGCATCATCATCGGCTTCGCCTATGCCAAGGAGTCGGTGCCGCTGCGGCTGACCGGCACGGCTTCCGGCGTGACCAACATGGGCACCATGATGGGCGTCATGATCCTGCAGCCGGCGGTGGGCTGGATGCTCGACCGCAATTGGGGCGGTGAGGCGGCCAACGGCGTGCGCCTCTACGATGCCGCCGCCTGGCAGGCCGGCTTCACGCTGGTGTTCGCCTGGGTGGCGGCCTCACTGATTTGCATCGCGCTGACGCGCGAGACCTACTGCAAGCAGACGTAAACCAAGCCTTCCCCCCGGCCCCCTTCCCGCGGAAGGGGGTGGCAAGGGTTCGCTTCGCTCCATGTTAACGCTGCCCCGCCTTGGGGCGGCCCTGCGGCGGAGCTGCTAAAAGTCAGCCCCCGCAATACGGCGGTAATGGATCGCCTCGGCGATGTGGGCGCTGCCCACTCGCTCCGCGCCGGCGAGATCGGCGATGCTGCGCGCTACCTTGAGCACGCGGTGGTAGGCGCGCGCCGAAAGGTTCAGTCGCGCAATGGCCTGCTTGAGGAGTTGGGCGCCGGCCTCGTCGGGTGCGCACAGCGTGTCGATTTCCTTTGTGGCGAGGCGGCTGTTGGGCTTGCCCTGGCGCGCCCGCTGCGCATCGCGGGCTACCGTTACCCGCGAGCGCACGGCTTGCGTGGATTCGCCGTTTGTTTTCCCCTGCAGTTCGCCTTCCGCCAGCGCCGGCACCTCGATGCTCATGTCGATGCGGTCGAGCAGCGGCCCCGACAGTTTGCCGCGGTAGCGTGCCACCTGATCCGGCGTGCAGCGGCAGCGCGCCGCGCCGAGGTGGCCGCAGGGGCAGGGGTTCATGGCAGCGACGAGCTGGAACTGCGCCGGGTAGTCGACGCGATGGGCGGCGCGGGCAACGCGGATG
>JADFDU010000048.1 GCA_018262775.1 Rhodocyclaceae bacterium | reverse complement strand
CAGGCGCGAAGAAGACGATGGCGGAAAATACCATCAGGAAAACGATCACGCCGACGATGTCCTTCACAGTGTAGTACGGGTGGAACGGGATGCCGTCGAGCGGAATGCCGGTCTGCGGATCCTTGTTCTTCTTGATCTCGATGCCGTCCGGGTTGTTCGAGCCGACTTCGTGCAGCGCCAGGATGTGCGCCGCGACGAGGCCAAGCAGCGCCAGCGGGATGGCGATGACGTGGAAGGCGAACATGCGGTTCAGGGTAGCGTCGGCAATGACATAGTCGCCGCGAATCCACAGCGCGAGGTCGTTGCCGATCAGGGGGATGGCCGAGAACAGGTTGAGAATCACCTGGGCGCCCCAGAAGGACATCTGGCCCCACGGCAACAGATAACCGGCAAAGGCTTCCGCCATCAGGCACAGGTAGATGAGTACGCCGAAGACCCACAGCAGCTCGCGCGGCTTGCGGTAGGAACCGTAGAGCATGGCGCGGAACATGTGCAGGTAGACCACGACGAAGAAGGCCGAGGCGCCGGTCGAGTGCATGTAGCGGATCAGCCAGCCCCAGGGCACGTCGCGCATGATGTATTCCACGCTGGCGAAAGCCACCGGCACGCCGGCGGCATTGAGCGAGGCGTCCGGCTTGTAGTGCATCACCAGGAAGATGCCGGTGACGATCTGCATCACCAGCACCAGCAGGGCAAGGGAGCCGAAGAAGTACCAGAAGTTGAAGTTCTTCGGCGCATAGTACTCGGACAGGTGCTCCTTCCACAGCGAGGTTGCAGGGAAGCGTGCATCGACCCACTCGAGGACGTTGCCCGCGAGCGAGCCGTCCGACTTGAATTTCTCGAAATTGCTGCTAGCCATGTCGTGCTTCCCCTTATGCCTTCTTGTCTTCGCCGATCAGAATGCGCGTGTCGGACATGTAGTAGTGCGGCGGTACTTCGAGGTTGTCCGGAGCCGGTTTGTTCTTGTACACCCGGCCGGACAGGTCGAAGGTCGAACCGTGGCAGGGGCAGAAGAAGCCGCCCGGCCAGTCCGGGGAGATGCCTGAAGCTGCGCCCTCCTTGAACTTTTCGATGGGCGAACAACCGAGGTGGGTGCAGATGCCGACGACAACCAGAAATTCCGGCTTGATCGCGCGCGTTTCGCCCTTGATGTAGGGAGGTTGCATCGGGCGCTTCGACTCCGGGTCGGTGAGTTGGTCATCGAGCTTCTTCAGGGTACCGAGCATCTCCTGGGTGCGATGGAGGATCCACACCGGTTTGCCGCGCCATTCGATAATCATCATCTCGCCCAGGGCGAGCTTGCTGATATCGGCTTCGACCGGGGCACCGGCCGCCTTGGCGCGCTCGGAAGGCGCCATGCTCGCCAGGAAAGGTACCGCCGTCGCAACGGTGGCGACGCCCCCCACGGCCGCAGTGGCAAAAACCAGGTTCCGCCGACTGCAATCTACTTTCTTGTCACTGCTCATGGCCTCGATTTCCTGAAGAAAAACAATGCGAATCCAAAACGAAGTTTCAGTACAGGCCGATGTTCGCTGCGAACAACGACGATATAGCTGAAGCTTAAAACCGCAGAATTATACAGAAAAATCAATGTAAATTGGAAGCAAAACCTCCGAAAACCGCGCCAGCTATGGGTTTTCAGTCAGCGCATGCGGTTTCGTGGCACCCTGTCAGGATTTCGCCGGATCGACTTGGAAAACCCCAGGTTTGTCAGGGTATGGGCGGGCAATCAGAGGGGGCGACGCTCGATCATCGCCTGGGCGATGGTGCCGGCATCTGTATGCTCGATTTCACCGCCGACCGGCAGGCCGCGGGCGATGCGGGACACTTTCAGATTGCGCGCCCGCAGGACTTCGCCAAGATAGTGGGCGGTGGCCTCGCCCTCATTGGTGAAGTTGGTGGCCAGGATGACTTCCTGCACCATGCCGTCGCCGGCACGGGTGAGCAGGCGATCGAGATGCAGTTCCTTTGGCCCGATGCCGTCCAGGGGCGAGAGATGGCCCATCAACACGTAGTACATGCCCTTGAAGGCGTGCGTTTGCTCCATCATGTTGAGATCCGCCGGCATTTCGACCACGCACAGCAGGGATGCGTCGCGACGCGGCGATGAGCAGCGCTCACAGACCTCGCTTTCGCTGAAGGCGTTGCAACGGCTGCAGTGGCGTAGCACGAGCACGGCTTGCTCCAGTGCCCGCGCCAGGCGCTGCGCGCCCTTCTGGTCGCGTTGCAGCAGGTGATAGGCCATGCGCTGTGCCGATTTGGGACCCACTCCGGGCAGGCAGCGCAGCGCCTCGACGAGTTCTTCCAGGGCCGACGGGAAAGACATCAGAAGGGCAGCTTCATCCCCGGCGGCAGGTTGAGCCCGGCGGTGAAGCCGCTCATTTTCTCCTGCACGGTCGTCTCGACGCGGCGCACGGCATCGTTCATGGCCGCGGCAATGAGGTCTTCCAGCATGTCCTTGTCGTCAGCCAACAGCGAAGGATCGATGCTGACGCGTCGCACATCGTGCTTGCAGGTCATGACGACCTTGACCAGTCCGGCGCCGGCCTGGCCCTCGACCTCGATGGTCGCCAACTGCTCCTGCGCCTTCTGCATGTTCTCCTGCATCTGCTGGGCCTGTTTCATCAGGCCCGCCAGTCCGCCTTTCATCATGGTCGATTCTCCGCTTCAGTTCAGTGGCTTGATGGATTGTTCGTTGATCGTGGCGTCGAAGGTCTCGATCATGTCGCGCACGAAGGCGTCCTGTTCGAGCGATTCGATGGCACGGTTCTGCCGCTCGTTGCGGGCGGTTTCAGCACGCTGCGCCGGTGTCTCACCGGACAGGTCGCCGATCTCGATGGCGAGTTTGACAGGATTGCCGAAGTGCGCGGCCAGTGCAGCCTGCAGCTTGTCCTGCGTCGCCTTGTTCATGAGCAGCGACTTGTGCGCCGGATTCAGGCGCAGCTTGATGGCGCCTTCGGTCTGTGCCGCGACCTCGCAGTGGTGGGCCAGCTCCCGCACCATGCCGCCGAGCTTGAGACGCGCCAACAGGCCATGCCAGTCCCCCACGGGGTTCTCCTGCGGGGTATCGCTGTAGTTCGCGGGCGGGGCGGTTGCGGGCACTGTAGGCGCTGTGGGTGCTGTGGGCACCGCTTGCGCGGCGGCGGGAGCACGGGGCACAGGAACGGCTTGTGCGCTCTTGGCCGGTGGCGCCATCTGTCGCGCGGCGGATTCGGGCGGCTGGCCGGCCGCGAGTGCGGGCGGTGTTTCCGGGTTGAAGGCCACCAGGCGCATCAGCGTCATGAGAAAACCGGAATACTCGTCCGGCGCCAGCGCCAGGTCGCTGCGGCCGTTGATGGCGATCTGGTAGCAGAGCTGGAGAAATTCGGCATCAAGGTGCTGCGCGTAGCCAGCAAGGCGCGCGCGTTCGGCCTCGTCCACGATGGCCTCGGGCGCAAGCTGCACGAGGGCGATACGATGCAGTTGCGTGGCTAGTTCCTGCAGGGCCGAATCGAAGGACAGGCTGCGCGCATCCATCTGTTCGGCAACCGCCAGCAGGGCATGCACGTCGCGTGCGGCAAGGCCGTCGAGCAGCGCGAAGAGGTGATCCTCCCCCACCGTGCCGAGCATGTCGCGCACGCCCGCCTCCTCAATGCGACCGGCGCCGTGGGCGATGGCCTGGTCGAGCAGGGAAAGCGCGTCGCGCATGCTGCCCGCCGCGCCCTTGGCAATGTGTCTCAGGGCGGGTGGTTCAAAAGCTACCTGCTCCGCCTCCAGGATGCGCGCCAGGTGTTCGACGATGTGGCCCATCGGCATCTGCTTAAGGTTGAACTGCAGGCAGCGCGAGAGCACCGTCACCGGAATCTTCTGCGGGTCGGTGGTGGCGAGGATGAACTTGATATGCTCGGGCGGTTCCTCCAGCGTCTTGAGCATGGCGTTGAAGGCCGAGGTGGACAGCATGTGCACTTCGTCAATGACGTACACCTTGAAGCGGCCGCGCGTCGGCGCATAAGTGGCGTTTTCGAGCAGTTGGCGCATCTCGTCGACCTTGGTATTGGTCGCCGCATCCACTTCGATGAGATCAACAAAGCGCCCACTGTCGATTTCCTGGCAGGAACTGCAGGTGCCGCAAGGCGTCGAGGTGATGCCGGTCTCGCAGTTGAGCGCCTTGGCGAGGATGCGCGCGATGGTCGTCTTGCCGACGCCGCGCGTGCCGGTAAGCAGGTAGGCATGGTGCAACCGCTGCTGATCCAGTGCATGCGTGAGCGCGCGCACGACGTGCTCCTGCCCGACCAGCGTGGCGAAGGAACGGGGGCGCCACTTGCGCGCAAGGACCTGATAGCTCATGGTGGAATTTTAACAGACGAGGCCTTCGGCCCGGAGGGGCGCTACTCCCCATTAGCTTGCTCCTCCAGCCCCTTTCCCGGCCCCGGGAGAGGGAAACCGCGTGGTGCTTCGCGGCCAGATAAGGCTGGGGCGGCGAGCCTGACCCCCGGCACTTGCAGTCAATGGCTGTGGCTGCTTCCTTCCGGACCTGACCAGATTCACCACCTTGCAATGCGGGGAGACCCGCCGCACTGCATCTTACCGCAATTTAGCCACCGCCCCGGGCTAAATACCGTTAGAAGCGATGAAAGAAAGCGGCAATTCCACCGACGTAATAGCCCGGGAAGGCAATGATCAGGCACTGGCGCGTTCTACGGCAAAGTCAGTCGCCAGCGGACGGCGACCAGATGGCAGGCACGTCGCTGGCAGGCGCATCACCATGCCCTTTCTGCTAGAATGCGCCCCTTCCGGAGAGATGGCCGAGTGGTCGAAGGCGCACGCCTGGAAAGTGTGTATACGGTAAAACGTATCGAGGGTTCGAATCCCTCTCTCTCCGCCAGGTTTCCTCGACTGTGCAAGCCAACGAAAAAGGGCCGCTGAAGAGCGGCCCTTTTGCATGATGGGCGGATACTTAGTGCTCGCCCAGCACCGATACGGTAATGCTGGCCACCACGTCACTATGCAGGACAACCTGCACCTGGGTGTCACCGATCAGCTTGAGCGACCCCTCGGGCAGGCGAATATCGGCCCGCTCCACCTCGATGCCTTGCGCCTTCAGCGCCTCGACAATATCGAGATTAGTGACGGAGCCGAACAGTCGGCCGTCGACGCCCGCCTTGCGGGTGATCTGCACCATCATCCCTTCCAGCTTGGCCGCCTTTTCTTGCGCGGCCGACAGTTTCTCCGCCTGCTGGCTCTCAAGTCCAGCGCGGCGTTTTTCGAACTCCGCCAGGTTCTCCGGCGTCACCCGTTTGGCCTTGCCCTGGGGGATGAGGAAA
>JADFDU010000047.1 GCA_018262775.1 Rhodocyclaceae bacterium | reverse complement strand
GTCCTGCTGCTGGCGCCGCAGCCGCCGATGCTCTTCATGGGCGAGGAATTCGCCGCCGCGCAGCCCTTCCTGTTCTTTTGCGACTTCGGGCCGGAACTGGCGGACGCCGTGACGCAGGGCCGGCGCCGCGAGTTCGCGCGCTTCGAACGCTTCGCCGATCCGGCGGCGCAGGCGCGCATTCCTGATCCGAACGATGCCGCCACCTTCGAAGCCTGCGTGCTCGACTGGGACGCCGCCGACCGCGCACCCCATGCGCGCATGCTGGCCCTGCACAGGCAATTGCTCGCGTTGCGCCGCGACGAGATCGTGCCGCGCCTGCGCCACATGCAAGGCGACGCGGGCGGATTCGCGCTGCCGTCGCAAGACGTGCTCTCGGCTCATTGGCGCATGGGCGACGGCAGCCGCCTCGCCCTGCTCGCCAATCTCGGCGATGCACCCGCCCAAGCCGCGCCGCCGCCGGGAACGCCGATTTACCAGAGCGAGCATCTCGACGGGACTGCGCTCGCAGCGGGCACGCTGCCGCCGTGGTCGGTGGCATGGACGCTCGAACGCGGGAGCACGGCAAAATGAGCGACACGCCTGCCCTGGAACGCCTGGCCGCGCTGTGCGGCATCGAAGCCGACTACCACGACATCTGGGGCAAGCGCCACCTGACGTCGGACCGCACGCGACGCATGCTGCTCGCCGCCATGGGCATTGCGCCGGATGCCGATCCGGCGCGCCTGGCCGAGGACATCGAGAATCGCGACTGGCGCCGGCTGCTGCCGCCGGTACGCGTCGCACGGCTCACCGACGCCCCGCTCGACATCGAGATCAGCGTACCGGCCGGCTGGGCGCGGGAGCCCTTCACCTGGACGCTGAACCTCGAACAAGGCGCGCGCCACGGCGGGCAGTTCCATCCCTGCGACCTCGAGGCGGCCGGCGAGCGCAGCATCGGCGGCGCCACCTTCCTGCGCTTCCGCCTGCCGTTGCCGACGATCGGCGAGACCGGCTACCACCACCTGGAACTGGAGCGGCCCGGGCAGGATGCGGCACAGCCGGCGCAGATGACGCTGATCGTCGCGCCGGCCGACTGCTACCGGCCGGAAGTGCTGCGCAACGGCGGCCGCGTCTGGGGCCCGTCGGTGCAACTCTACGGCGTGCGTTCGCGGCGCAACTGGGGCATCGGCGATTTCGGCGACGTCGCCGCGCTGCTCGACCTGGCGGCCGAGTCCGGCGCCGGCATCATCGGCCTGAATCCGCTGCACGCCCTTTACCCGGACAATCCCGCCCACTGCAGCCCGTACAGTCCGTCGAGCCGGCTCTTCCTCAACGTGCTGTATATCGACGTCGAGTTCGTCGCCGATGCCGCAGAGTCGAAAACCGCCCGCGACCTGATCGCCTCGCCGCGCTTCCAGGCGCGCCTGCGCCGTCTGCGTGCCGCCGAACTGGTCGAGTACGCCGAGGTCGGCGCCGCCAAGCTCGACGCGCTGCGGCTCGCCTGGCGCCATTTCTGCGAGCGCCACCTGGCGCAGAACAGCGAGCGCGCCCTCGCCTTCCGCCAGTACTGCGCCGACAAGGGCGAGGCCCTGCGCACGCATGCGCTGTTCGAGGCGCTGCAGGCGCATTTTCGCAGACAGGATGCCGCTGTCTGGGGCTGGCCGGCGTGGCCGGAGGCCTACCGCGATCCGGCCGCGACGGAAGTCGCCGAATTCGCCACGGCGAATGCAGCGGAGGTGGACTTCTATCGCTACCTGCAATGGCTGGCCGAACTGCAGCTTGCCGCCGCCGGTCTGCGCTCGTGGACGCTCGGCCTCGGCGTCGGCCTCTACCAGGACCTCGCCCTCGGCGTCGATCCGGGCGGCGCCGAAGCCTGGGCCAACCGGGATGTCTATGCCGTCGGCGCGCACGCCGGCGCGCCGCCCGACGATTTCAATATGTTCGGGCAGGACTGGGGCCTGCCCCCCTTCAACCCCTGGCGCCTGCGCGAACGCGCCTACGCGCCCTTCGTCGCCACCCTGCGCGCCGCCATGCGCCATTGCGGCGCGCTGCGCATCGACCACGTGATGGGGCTGATGCGTCTGTACTGGGTGCCGGTCGGCGCGACGCCTGCCGAAGGCGCCTACGTCGCCTATCCGCTCGACGACCTGCTCGGCATCCTCGCGCTGGAGAGCCAACGCAATCGCTGCCTGGTGATCGGCGAGGATCTCGGCACCGTACCCGACGCCTTGCGTCCGCGCCTGGCCGAGCTCGGCGTGCTCACCTACCGGCCGTTCTTCTTCGAGCGCAGCGAGGAAGGCGCCTTCAAGCCGCCGCCGGACTACCCGCGCCAGGCCCTGGTGGCGGTCAGCACCCACGACCTGCCGACGCTGCGCGGCTTCTGGAAGGGCCTCGACCTCGACACGCGCGCCGCGCTCGACCTGTTCCCCACCGAAACGATGAAGGAAAGCAGCGTGGCCGGCCGGGCGCAGGATCGCGCCCGCCTGCTCATGGCCCTGCAGCGCGAAAACCTGCTGCCCGCGGATGCCGGCATCCATCCCGTGTCGGTGCCCGACATCACGCCGGAGCTCTCGGTCGCCGTGCACCGCTATCTGGCGCGCACGCCATCGCAAGTCATGGTGGTGCAGCAGGAAGACGTCTTCGGCGTCGCCGAACAGCCCAACCTGCCGGGCAGCAACGACGGTCATCCCAACTGGCGTCGCCGCCTGCCCATACCGCTGGAGGACTGGCGCGAGGAACCGCGCCAGCAGGCCATTGCCGAAGCCATGCGCCAGGAGCGCGGCAGCGCCGTGGCACCCCACGCGCCCCGCGAGGCGGCGCAACGCCAGGCGATCATCCCGCGCGCCACCTATCGCCTGCAGTTCAACCGCGATTTCACGCTGGCGCAGGCCGCCGAACTGGTGCCCTACCTGGCCGAACTGGGCATCAGCCACTGCTACGCCTCGCCCTATCTGAAGGCGCGGCCGGGCAGCGGCCACGGCTACGACATCGTCGACCACAACACCCTCAACCCGGAAATCGGCAGCGCCGAGGATTTCGAGCGTCTCGTCGCGGCCCTGCGCGCCCACGGCATGGGCCAGCTGCTCGACATGGTGCCCAACCACATGGGCGTCATGGGCGCCGACAACGGCTGGTGGCTCGACGTGCTGGAAAACGGCCAGGCCTCGGCCTACGCCGCCTACTTCGACATCGACTGGGAGCCGCTCAACGCGGAGCTGCGCGGCAAGGTGCTGCTGCCGCTGCTCGGCGACCATTACGGCACGGTGCTCAACCGCGGCGAACTGAAGCTCGGCTTCGACGCGGCGCACGGCGAGTTCAGTCTTGCCTACTACCAGCACCGACTGCCGGTGGACCCGGCGGAATATCCGCGCATCGTCGCCCACCGCCTGGAACGCATCGTCGCCGCGCTCGGCGCGCAGCACGAAACGCTGCAACGGCTGCAGAGCCTGGTGACGGCTTTCGGCCACCTGCCGCCGCGCACCGAAACCGACCCGGCGCGCAGTGCCGAACGCAGCCGCGACAAGGAAATGCTCAAGCGCCAGCTGGCCGAGCTGTGCCACGCCTCCGCCGACGTCGCCCACCACATCGAGGAGAACGTCGCCGAGTTCAACGGCCGGCCCGGAGACGCCGACAGCTTCGAACTGCTGCACGAGCTGATCAAGGCGCAGACCTGGCGGCTGGCCTACTGGCAGGTCGCCTCCGACGAGATCAACTACCGCCGTTTCTTCGACATCAACGACCTGGCGGCGCTGCGCATGGAAAACGACGCCGTCTTCGAGGACACGCACCGCCTGGTGCTGGAACTGATCGCCCAGGACAAGGTGCACGGCCTGCGCATCGACCATCCGGACGGCCTCTACGATCCGGGCCGCTATTTCCGCCGCCTGCAGTCACGCGTCGGCGGCCGCCAGGAATCGGGCCCCAATGCACTGGACACCGCCGTAGACCCGGCCGGCCTGCCGCTCTACCTCGTTCTCGAGAAGATCATGGCCGAGCACGAGTGGCTGCCCGCCGACTGGCCGATCCACGGCGCCACCGGCTACCGCTTCGCCAACCTGGCCAACAACCTCTTCGTCGATGCCGCGTCGGAAAAGAAGATGACGCGCATCTACGCCGACTTCATCGGCGAACGCATCGACTTCGACGAGCTGGTCTACCAGTCGAAGAAACTCATCATGCGCTCGGCGCTGGCGAGCGAACTCAACGTGCTTGCCAACCGTCTGGCGCGCATCGCCTCGGCCAGCCGCTACACCTGCGACTTCACCCTGAACAACCTGCGCGGCGCCCTCATGGAAGTGGTGGCCTGCTTTCCCGTCTATCGCAGCTACCTCGCCGCCGGCCGCATCTCGGTCGACGACCTGCGCCATATCGAGTGGGCCGTGGCGGTCGCCCGCAAGCGCAGCCCCGCCGCCGACGTCAGCATCTTCGATTTCGTCAAGGCCGTGCTCACCACGCAGATCGCCGAAGGAAAGAACCAGGCCTACCGCGACCGCGTCTGGGCCTTCGCCATGAAGTTCCAGCAATTCACCTCGCCGGTGATGGCCAAGGGCCTGGAGGACACGTCCTTCTACCGCTACAACCGGCTGACCTCGCTCAACGACGTCGGCGGCGACCCGCGCCGCTACGGCGTTTCCGTCTCCGCCTTCCACGCCGCCACGCGCCTGCGCGCCGAGCGCTGGCCGCACAACATGCTCGCCACCTCGACGCACGACAGCAAGCGCGCCGAAGACGTGCGCGCGCGCATCAGCGTGCTCTCCGAGATTCCCGCCGCCTGGAAGCTCTCGCTCAAGCGCTGGAGCCGCATGAACCGCAGCAAGAAGCGCAGCCTCGACGGCACGCTGGCGCCCGGCGCCAACGACGAATACCTGCTCTACCAGACCCTCATCGGCACCTGGCCGCTCAAGGAGCTGGATGACGCGGTTCTGGCCGACTACCGCGCGCGCATCGAGGAGTACATGGTCAAGGCCGTGCGAGAAGCCAAGGCGCACAGCAGCTGGATCAACATCAACGCCGATTACGAGAGCGCCCTCTGCGCCTTCATCCAGGCGCTGCTCACGCCCGGCGAGAAGAACCTGTTTCTCGCCGATTTCGCGCCGGCCGCAACACGCCTGGCCCGCTTCGGCCTCCACAACGCCCTCGCGCAGGCACTGCTCAAGTTCACGTCGCCGGGCGTGCCCGACATCTACCAGGGCTGCGAGCTGTGGCAGTTCAATCTTGTCGATCCCGACAACCGCCGCCCGGTGGATTATCCGCACAGCCAGGGGGTGCTGGATGAACTGAAGGAACTGGTCGCCGCCGATCGCGGCGCCTGGGCGGCGCGCCTGCAGCCGCTGACCGTCCGGCCCGAGGACGGACGCATCAAGCTCTACCTCACCTGGCGCGCCCTGCAACTGCGCGCGCGCTGGCCCGACCTGTTCCGCGACGGCGACTACACGCCCCTCGCCGTCAGCGGCACGGCCGCCGAGCACGTGTGCGCCTTCGCCCGCTGCCACGACGGCCGCGCCGTCGTCGTCGTCGTGCCGCGTCTGCTCGCCCGGCTCCATGGCGAACGCGACCCGGCGGCGAGCGCGCCCTGGGACGACACGCGCATCGCGCTTCCGCGTGAGCCCGCCGTGAGCGCCTGGCACAACGCGCTCACCGGCGAAACCCATGCCGCCGGCGAATCGCTGGCCGTGGCAGAACTGTTCGGCGCATTTCCCGTCGCCCTGCTCGCCAGCGAGGCGGACGTGCTCGCGCCATGAGTCGATCACGCACCCCCGGCACCCCGCAGGCAGAGGACCCGGTCAGCACCTGCACACGCGAGGCCCTGCGCCTGATGCACGAGAACCTCGGCCCGCACGGCTTCCTCGCCGCCGCGCCGGGTGCCGGCGCGCGCAGCCGTGGCTACGACCGGGTGTTCGGGCGCGACGCCGCGATCTGCGCCCTCGCCGCCGCGCGCAGCGGTGACGCCAAACTCGCCGCCGGCGCCAAGCGCAGCCTGCGCACCTTGGCGGCGCACCAGGCGAAGAACGGCCAGATCCCCAAGTACGTCGACCCGGCGACGAAGAGTGCGGACTTCTGGTATCTCGGCTGCATCGACGCCACCCTCTGGTGGCTGATCGCGGTGCGCCGCGTCGCCCAGCATCTGCGCGAGCCCACCTTCGAACAGCGGCTCAAGGGCCGCATCAAAAAGGCGCTCGACTGGCTTGCCTGCCAGGAGCACCAGCAGATCTTCCTGCTGCAGCAGAACGAGGCGAGCGACTGGGCCGACATCATGCCGCGCTCGGGTTTCGTGCTCTACAGCAATGCCCTCTGGTATCTCGTCAAGCGTCTCTACCGCCTGCCGCATGCCGAAGACACGCACCACCATTTCAATTTCCTCTTCCATCCCTTCTCCGGCCACCTGCCCGAGTACCGCCGCCTGCGCCTGCTCATGCACTTCGTGCGCAACCGCGCGCACAACCGCGATCTGTACCTGAGTTTCGTCAATCTCGGCCAGTGGGGCGATGAGGGCGACGTCTTCGGCAACCTGCTCGCCCTGCTCTGCGGGCTGGCCGAGGACCACCGCGCCAACCGCATCCTGTGCGCAGTGGAGCGCAACCAGATCGGCGCGACCCATCCCGTGCGCGTCACCTGCACACCGATCGCCCACGACCATCCCTTGTGGCGCACCTACATGGGCCGCCATCGCCAGAACATGGAATACCGTTACCATAACGGCGGCATCTGGCCCTTCGTCGGCGGCTT
>JADFDU010000046.1 GCA_018262775.1 Rhodocyclaceae bacterium | reverse complement strand
CTGGCGGCGATGTTCATGGTCGACATGAGCGGCTCCACCAAGGGCTGGGTGAACGACGCCGAGCGCGAGGCGCTGGTCATGCTGTGCGAGGCGGTCGAGGCGCTCGGCGACCGCTATGCCATCTACGGCTTCTCGGGCTGGACGCGCACGCGCTGCGACATCTATCCGATCAAGCGCTTCGACGAGCGCTACGATCCCGCCGTGCGCGCGCGCATCGCCGCCATCGAGGCCAAGGACTACACGCGCATGGGCGTGGCCATCCGCCACCTCACACACCTGCTCGAAGCGCAGCCGTCGCGCCACAAGCTGCTGGTGACGCTCTCCGACGGCCGTCCGGACGATTTCGGCGACGAGTACCGCGGCCATTACGGCATCGAGGACACGCGCCGCGCCCTGCAGGAGGCGCACGAGCGGGGCGTGCGCAGCTACTGCGTCACCATCGACCGCCACGGCGCCGACTACCTGCCGCGCCTCTACGGCCCGGCGCGCTACACGGTGCTCGACGACGTGAAGAAGCTGCCGCTCAAGGTGGCCGACATCTACCGCAGGCTGACGACCTGATCTTCGGCGTGGCGTGACACCACTGGCGCCGACAGCGTCAGGCGGGTCTCGACATGGCCGTCGGCGCCATGGAACGACAGCGCCGCGCCGCCGTGCGGCAGCAGCGAGCGCAGCAGCGACAGCCCGGTGCCGAGGCCGGTGCCGGCGGCGAAATCGAAGCCGGGCGGCAGGTTGCCGGCATTGCCCAGCGTCACGACGATGTTCTCGTCGGTGCAGGTGCAGGCGATCCGCACCGGCCTGTGCGGGTCGTCCCGGTGCTTGACGGCATTGGTGACCAGCTCATTGAGAATCAGGGCCAGGGGCACGCTTTCCGTCTCGGCAATGCGCCAGGCGCAGTTCAGGCAATAGGCGTTGCCGGCATTCGCGAATTCCAGGGCGGCGAGGCCGCTCTGGAAGGACACGATTTCCTTCAGCAGTTTGTACAGTCGTACATCATTCTCGACTTCCCCGCTCTGCAGGCCGTGGATCAGTGAGATGGCGGTGACCTGTGCAATCACGGCGTCAAGGGGTTCCTGCAGCGCGGGATGCTTGCGCTTGTGCTGGTTGAGCAGGCCCGCCAGGCCCTGCAGGTGGTTCTTGATGCGGTGATGCACCTCGCGCACCAGCGTGTCGCGCTGCCGGTGGGCGTCGGCAAGCCGTTCCGCCTCGGCCTGCCGGCGTTCGGTGATGTCGCGGATCACGGACATGATGGCCGGCGCACCGTCGATAGCAACGCGCGCGCCGACGGCCTCGACCTGGATCTGACGGCCCTGTGCCGTCATGAAGCGCAGTTCGCCCGGCATCAGGAATGTCCTTTCGCCGCCAGTCAGTGCGGCGGCACGCTTATCGATTCTCGGCCAGTCTTTCACGGGAACAAACGCGTGCCAGTCCCGCCCGATGAGTGCCTGCGCGGACTCGGTGCCCAATAGCCGTGCCGTGGCTTCATTGGCGAAGATGATGATGTTGTTGCGGTGAACGAAAACCGCATCGGGCGAGAGCTCGAAGAGAAAGCGGTAGCGCTCCTCGCTCTCCCGCAGCGCCCGCTCCGCTTCCACCTGGGCCGTCACGTCTTCCGCCAGGATCATGCGCTCCGGCCTCCCTGAAAAATGGCTTTCCTGGCTCCAGATCGCCGCCTTGAGCAGGCTGCCGTTCTTGCGCCGGTGCGTCCAGACGCGTCCTTGACGGCGATGGTCGGACTTCACCGCCTCCTCCATGGCCGGCACCTCCTCCAGCGGGCGGATGTCGCGCAGGGTCATTGCCAGGAATTCATCCCGCGTGTAGCCATATTGCGACACGGCGGCTTGGTTCACCTCCAGGAAGGCCAGGGCCTCCTTGTCGTACACCCACATCGGCAGCGGGTTGTTCTCGAAGAGAAAGCGGTAGCGTTCCTCGCTCTCATGCTGCCGGCGCTCTGCCTCGAGGCGGCCGCTGATGTCGCGCGCAGTGTAGACGAGCGCGCCGATATCTGGATCGTCGAAGTGGTTGGTGAAGCAGGCTTCGACCGTGAGCCAGTGGCCATCGTCGCCGGAGAGGCGGTGTTCGATAGTTACCGGCACGCCCGGCTGGGCCATGGCCGCCTTGCGCGCGGACTCGACCCGTGCCACATTGTCCGGGTGAATCTTCTTTGCGCTGACGTCAACGCCCGCTCCGTCCGCCTTGCCGCCGAAGTAGCGGTTGATCGACGTACTGGCGTAGCGGATGACCAAGTCCTGGTCAAAGAGGGCAATGAAGTCCCAGCCCTGCTCATGAAGCTTGCGGAAGCGCATCTCGCTGGCGGCCAGGGCACCTTTTGCCGCGACCTGCTCGGCGAGGGCCAGTTCGCTGCGGTTGCGGCGCTGCCAGGCGAACAGGGCCAGGCCCAGCGCCAGTATCAGCAGCGTCGAGAGAACGCCTGACCACAGCGCCTCGCGCCGCACCGGCGCGAGGATCTCCGCGCGGTCGAGCTTGGCGACGACGAACCAGGGCATGTCCGGCACCTGGCCGACGGCCGCCAGCACCGGCACGCCGCGGTAGTCGAAGCCTTCGGTCACCCCCTTCTTGCCGCGCGCGGCCAGGGCGGCGGGCAGGACGGGGTCGCTGACGGGCTTCTGCATCATGGAGGCGTCGGCATGCTGCAGCGAACTCAGATAGGCGATATCCCCACTCACCTTCTCGACGAGAAAGGTTTCCCCGCTCGCGCTCGGCGCCGGCCAGCGCTGCAGCAAGGGGTCCAGGTGTTCCCGCGGATTCAAATGGAATACCAGCGCGCCGACGACCGGCGCGCCGGTCTTCTCGATGTCGAACACAGGGGCGGCGATGTCGAGGCCGATGTGCCGCTTCCCGCCGACCTCCGTGTGGTACGTTCGTGAGACGACAGTCTCCCCCTCGCGCATGGCCCGCTTTGCGGTGTCGGAGATAGCGGCGTAAGCCTCGCCGCTCGGGGCGCCCGAACTCAGGCGGCGGCCGGTGCGGTCCAGCAGCAGGACGGATGCGTAGCCGTAGGACGTGCGGAGGGTGTCCATCTGGGATTGCAAATCGTCCTTCTGGCCGGGCCCGGCATCGCCGCGATGGGAGGCGAGGAAGCGCGATATGAGCAGCCGTCCGGCGTGTACCAAGGCATCGCTTCGGCGTTCCCCCAGCCAGGCGTGGACGAATTCGATCTTCAGGTCGGCAATGGCCTGCAGTTCGCGGCCACGCTCGCGCAGCACGGCTTCCTCATAGGCGGCGTTGGCCGAATACCAGAGCGCCGCGATGGCGGCAGCCAGCAGCAGGAAGACGGCCAGCAGCCAGTTGCCGGACAGGGTGTGGCGGGGTGAGGGCGTCATTGCCTCGATTCGAGAAAACGGTCGTTTCAATATTACCCCACGAAGCGGCAGACGTTGGCGTGTGGCGAATTCGGCTAAAATGCCGAACCTTTTTATGCAGCGCAATCATCAGGAGAGGCAAGTGCAGCTGGCATGTCTGGACCTCGAAGGCGTCCTGGTCCCCGAAATCTGGATCGAGTTCTCCAAGCGGACGAACATCCCCGAGCTGGCGCGCACCACGCGCGACGAGCCGGACTACGACAGGCTGATGCAGGGGCGCCTGGCCATCCTGAAGCAGCACAAGCTGGGCCTGCCCGACATCCAGAGAGTCATCGCCGACATGGGGCCGTTGACCGGCGCGCGCGAATGCCTCGACTGGCTGCGCGTGCGCTTCCAGGTGGTGATTCTCTCCGACACCTTCTACGAGTTCGCCATGCCGCTGATGCAGCAACTCGGCTACCCGGCGCTGTTCTGCCACAAGCTGGTGACGGACGAGAATGGCTTCGTGCGCGACTACGTCCTGCGCCAGCCGGAAGCCAAGCGCGCATCGATTCAGGCCTTCCGCACGCTCAACTTCCAGACCATCGCCGCCGGCGATTCCTACAACGACACCGCCATGCTCGCGGAGGCCGACGCCGGCATCCTTTTCCGCCCGCCGCAGAACGTCATCGACGAGTTTCCGCAGTTCCCCGTGACGCGCAACTACGAAGAATTGTGCGCTGCTTTCGCCGCCGCCTCCGCGCGTATCTGAGCCGTTCTCGCCTCTTATACAGCATCGCTTTTGCAAGCTGACTCCGGTCGGCGACAAAACTGCTGGTAGCCGCTGGCGAAAGTCAGCGGCCACGGTACGGCGACACAGTGCTACGCAGTGCCTATATTTATTTTCTTCACAATTGTTAAATAACGGATTATCCTGTATTTATAAATTTTGTTTAATTCAAGATAAATCTGTATTTTATAGCCTTAATAGACTGATGCTAAAGTAGTTATCCTGTATTTTAAGAATTCAAGCTTTCAAGATAATCCTGCTATGGCCTTCCCCTTGTTCACCGACGAGCAGCGTCGCACACTACTCAACCTGGCCCAGTACCATTCGGCGCTGATGGATGCGGAACGAGAGATGCGCCAGCTAGCCGGTGGCCCGTTGCACTGGAAGACCGTCAGCGGCAAGGACTATCTTTACCAAATCTTGGACAGCCGCGGCAACGCCAGGAGCCTGGGGCCACGGTCGACCGCTACGGAGCAACGACACGCGGCCTGGCATGCTGCTCGGGTGCGGCGTAACGGTGCCAAGGCGCCATTGGCAGAAGTTGGACGCCTCTATCGCGCGCTTCGACTCGGTACCGTCTCTGCGGAAGCGGCGGCTATCTTGCGGGAAGCGGACAGCCGTGGACTCCTGGGGACATCATTGATGGTGGTGGGAACAAACGCCATGCCAGCTTATGAAATTGAAGCGCAGAGCCGCATCGGCAGCGGTCTCGATGAAACCCAAGACTGTGACCTGGCGTGGATCGCCCCATTGGAACTGAGCGGTGACACCCATGCGGTGTGGGATATGCTCAAGGCAGTTGACGTCACCTACACCATCAACACCGAACGCCCTTTTCAGGCCAGAAACGCGAGAGCATACGAAGTGGAACTCCTGGTCGCACCCAGTCGCGCTTTGTCGCTCGGAAGGAAAGATAAGCCAGTTCCTGTTCCTTTAATCGAGCAGGAATGGCTGCTTCAAGGAGTCATGGTCGACCACGTGGTGTGCGCCCGCGATGGAAGTTCCTGCCGCATCGTGGCACCGGATCCACGTTGGTTCGCCCTGCAAAAGCTTTGGTTGAGCGAGCAAAAAAAGCGCAATCCGTTGAAGCGCCCAAAGGACAAAAAGCAAGGCGATCGCCTGTTGGATGCCATTGCGGACACAATGCCTCATTACCCGCTTGATGCAGCCTTTGCAGGCGCGCTTCCACCGGAGTTGTCTCCCTATTTTGCACAATGGCGTGCGCGGCAGAAAGAGGCGTCATCTCGGCCGCCGAAATCGTCTTGACAGTTGTGAGCGTGAAAGGCTCCAGGGGAATATCCGGACGGCCCTGGTTTTGAGCACCGCCAAGTAAAACGGGACTCTGGCAGAGTCCCGTTTTTCATCCGTTCCCGCTGATTATTTCTTCGTGATCTCTTCCAGCCGCGTGGCGCGGATGAGGTGGCCGTCGAGGCCGGCTTCCTTGGCCGTGCCGCCGTAGGCGACGGTCATCAGCTGCGAGTAGTAGAGCACAGGCATGTTGAGTTTCGTGCCGTGCTTCTTGTTGATTTCGCTCTGGTAGATCTCGACGTTGGCCTGGCACAGGGGGCAGGGCGTGACGATCATCTCGGCGCCATGGTCGTAGGCCGACTCGACGATGTCGCGGATCTGCTTCTGCGACTTCTCCGGTTCGGAAAAAGCCAGTGCGCCACCGCAACAAGTCACCTTCTGGTCGTAGGGCACGGCCTCGCCGCCGACGGTCTCCACCAGTTTGTCGAGGTACACCGGGTTCTCGAAGGATTCGCCGTCGATGCCGAAGGGGCGGTTGGTCTGGCAGCCCACGTAGCCGGCGAACTTGATGCCTTCCAGCGGCTTCACGACCGGCTGCTTGAGCGCGTCGTAGCCGAGGTCCTCGATGAGCACCTCGACCATGTGGCGCACCGCCGTCGTGCCCTGGTATTGCAGGCCGGCGGCGGCCAGCGCCTCGTTGGTTTCCTTGAGCAGGATCTCGCTGTGATCGATGCGCTCCTTCACTTCGCGTTGCGCCAGCCAGCAGGCGGCACAGGTGGCGACCATCTCCTTGCCCGGCATATGCTTCTCGGCCAGGGCGAAGTTGCGTGCCGAGAGCGCCAGGCGCGGCAGTTCGCCGCCCTCGGCATAGCCGATCGAGGCGCCGCAGCAGTTCCAGTCGGGAATCTCGGTGATGGTGACGTCGAGCTTGTCGCACATGGCGTTGACCGACGTCAGGTAGTTCGATGCGGAAGCGCCCTTTTGCGAAGAGCAGCCGGGGTAGAACGCGTATTCCTTCTTTGCCATTTTCTGTCTCTCCGTCAGGCGCTGAAGCCTTTTTTGCGGTCCTCGATCTCGCGCGCCTTGGCAATCATGGCCTTGAGGCCGGACTGGTCCTTGACACCATGGCCGCCGAGGATTTCCAGCGGGTTGAGGCGCTTGGCCTTCATCAGGCCGAAGCCGATGGCCTGCATGTTGAGCGCGTTCTTGACGCCCTGGACGAAGCCGTCCTTGAAGTAGAGGGCGAGGGAGAATTTCAGTTCGTTCACGCGGCCGGTCTTCACCAGGCTATTCCAGAACAGCCTGGCGGTTTCGCGCGTCGGCTGGCCCTTTGGCGCCAGGCCGAGGCGGTGGGCGTAGTTGGCGAGGCCGTGCATGATGTGGGTGATCGGCAACTGGCGCGGGCAGCGCACAACGCAGTTGTAGCAGGAGGTGCACATCCACATCGAGTCGGAGGTGAGCACTTCCTCACGCTTGCCGGCGCGGATCATCATGAAGATTTCCTGCGGCGGATGTTCCCAGGCCGGGCCGAGCGGGCAGGAGCCGGCGCAGACGCCGCACTGCATGCACATCTTGACCCAGTGGCCTTCCTCGACGTTCTTCTCGACTTCCCTGAGGAAGTCGTTGGTGTAGGGGATCGCTTGTTGGCTCATGTTGCGCTCCTCAGGCAAAGCCCTTCATGGGGCTCATGCCGATTTCCTTGATCTTCTCGGCGTACTCGTTGATCAACTGCGGCACGCGCTCGATGTCGGTGATGGCGACCTCGTAGTTCGCCACGCGTTCGGTCTCCAGGCCCATCTGTTTGAGCGTGTCGTCCACCTTGCTCATGCGGTAGCTGGCCATTTCCGAGCCCTTGACGAAGTGGCACTGGTAATCGTCGCCCTTCTTGCAGCCCATCATCATGACGCCGTCCCAGCCGCCGTTGAGCGCATCGGTGATCCAGATGGTGTTCACCGAGCCAAGGCAGCGCACCGGGATGGCGCGGACGAAGGCGGAATAGGCCTTGCGCTGCAGGCCCGCCATGTCGAGCGCCGGGTAGGCGTCGTTCTCGCAGGCGAGGATGAGGATGCGCGGCTTCTCGGAGAACTCGTCGGGCATGTCGACCGCCTTGATTTGCATGCCAACGGTGTCCACCGAATAGTTCTCGAAGGAGATGACGCGCACCGGGCAGGCGCCCATGCAGGTGCCGCAGCGGCGGCAGCGCGACTCGTTGAAGACCGGGTAGCGCTTTTCGTCCTCGTCAATGGCACCGAAGGGGCATTCCACTGTGCAGCGCTTGCACTGGGTGCAGCCTTCCAGGCGCACGATCGGGTAGGAGAGGTCGCCGGAACGCGGATGCGCGGCGCGGCCGAGGCTGGCGTTCTCCACCGCCTGGATGGCTTTCATGGCGGCGCCGGTGGCGTCCTCGATGGCCTGCGTCATGTCCATCGGACGGCGTACCGGGCCGGCGGCGTAGATGCCGGTGCGGCGCGTCTCGTAGGGGAAGCAGATGAAGTGCGAATCGGTGAAGCCGCTCTTCAGCTGCGGCATGTCCTTGCCCTGGCGGTAGTTCAGGTTGAGGATGGAAATCGGCTTGACTTCCATCTTCTCGACGTCCTCTTCGGGAATGTC
>JADFDU010000045.1 GCA_018262775.1 Rhodocyclaceae bacterium | reverse complement strand
CGGAGACCCGTCGCTGGATTACATCAAACGGGTAGTTGGCTTGCCCGGTGACAAGGTAGCCTGGCAAAACAAGCGTTTGTACATCAATGGGGAAGAAGTACCGGTGGCCAGCCAGGGCGACTACCTGCATCCGGATCGGCTGTATTATTCTTCGCGGTTCCGGGAAAAACTGGGCAATGTCGAGCACAGCATCCTTCTCGACAAGGACGCGCCGGCCTTTGTCACACAGGTCATGCAGTTCCCAGGCCGCGACAAATGCATCTACAATAGTTCTGGCGTGATCTGCGAAGTACCCGCCGGCCATTATTTCGTCATGGGCGATAATCGCGATGCCAGCAGCGACAGCCGGGTTTGGGGATTCGTGCCCGATCAGAACATTGTCGGCAAGGCGTTCCTGATCTGGTTCAATTTCGGCGACTTGAAACGCATCGGCAGCTTCCACTGAAGGAAGGAACGCAGAATGAAAAAACAACAAGGTTTGAGCCTGATCGGCATGATCCTGGTCAGCGCGGTCGCAATTGGCGTTGCCATCGTCGGCATGAAGGTTGTGCCTTCGGTGATCGAGTACTACACGGTCATCAAGCATATCAAATCAATTGCGGGTAGTGGCGTCAGCACGGTGGCTGAGGTGCGGACCGCCTACGATCGATACGCCTCCGTAGATGAAACACCCAGTGTTGCCGGGGCGGATCTGGAAATCACGAAAGAGGGTAACCAGATCGTCATCTATTTCGAGTATCAGAAAAAAATTCATCTCGCCGGCAACGTCAGCCTGCTCATCGAGTACGCCGGCAGCAGTTCCGGCAACCAACGTCCTATCGAGTGAGCGCCTCTGGTGAGTGATGTGCCGGGGTTCGAACGCACGATCGGCTACGTTTTCAATAGCCGGGACCTCCTGAAACAGGCGCTGACCCATCGCAGCCATGGCGCCGCCCATAACGAGCGCCTCGAGTTTCTCGGCGACAGCATCCTCAACTGCGTCATCGCCCAAGCCCTGTATGAGCGTTTCCTGGATGTACGGGAAGGAGATTTGTCGCGTCTTCGCGCGAATCTGGTGCGCCAGGAAACCCTGGCTGAAATTGCGCAGGGGCTCGGCCTTGGCGAACAGTTGCGCCTGGGCGAGGGGGAACTGAAAAGCGGCGGTTTCCGCCGCCCTTCCATCCTGGCCGATGGGCTGGAAGCCCTGTTCGGTGCGGTATTCATCGATGGCGGCTTCGACCGGACCCGCGAAACGGTGCTGCGCCTCTTCGAACCCCATCTTGCCAATCTCGATCCGCAGCATTCCGGCAAAGACGCCAAGACGACCCTGCAGGAATTCCTGCAAGGCCGGCGCCTGGCGCTGCCGCAATACCAGTTGCGCGCAGCGCGTGGCGAGGCCCACGCCCAGGAGTTCGAAGTCGAGTGCCATATCCCTGAACTCGGCATCACCACCACAGGCCATGGTCCGAGCCGGCGTGCGGCGGAGCAGGAAGCCGCCAGGCGCGCATTTGAACTGACGGGCGCAAAGTGAGCACGACGGGCGATTTCCGCTGCGGCCATCTGGCCATCGTCGGCAGGCCCAACGTGGGCAAGTCGACCCTGCTCAATCGCCTGATTGGGCAGAAGATCAGCATCGTCTCGCGCAAAGCGCAGACCACGCGCCATCGCATCACCGGCGTCCTCACCCGGCCCGGGCAACAGTTCATCTTCGTCGATACGCCGGGTTTCCAGACGAAGCACAAGAATGCGCTCAACCGCATCATGAACCGCGGCGTGACCCAGGCGCTGAACGACGTCGACGTCATCCTGCTGGTGATCGAGTCTGGCCGCTTCACGGACGAGGACAAGCGCATCATTGCGCTGATCCCGGAGGACAAGAAGGCGCTGCTGGTGATCAACAAGATCGACCGCCTCGCCGACAAGCAGCGCCTGCTGCCCTTTATTGCGGAAGTCTCCAAGGCATTTCCCTTCGCTGAGATCGTCCCGGTCAGTGCAGCCAGCGGCAAGGGCGCGGATGCGCTGCTCGATGCGGCCGGCCGCTACCTGCCCGAGTCGGCACCGCTTTTCGGCGAGGATGAACTGACGGACCGCAGCGAACGCTTTCTGGCGGCCGAATTCCTGCGCGAGAAATTGTTCCGCCGCCTTGGCGAGGAACTGCCCTATGGCATGACGGTTGAGATCGAGCGCTTCCTCACAGAAGGGTCGTTGCGGCGGATCAACGCCGCCATCATCGTGGACAAGCCTGCTCATAAGGCCATTGTCATCGGCAAGGGCGGCGAACAGTTGAAGGCCATCGCCAGCGATGCGCGGCGCGACCTGGAGGCGCTCTACGGCGGCAAGGTGTTTCTCGAGGTCTGGGTCAAGGTCAAGGGCGGCTGGGCCGACGACGAGCGGGCGCTGAAGAGCCTCGGTTACGAATGAGCGCCGTCCGCCGGGCCGCCCTAGCCGAAAGAAATCCCCTTGGAGTTGCGGCAAGGACGGCGCAGCCAGCATGGAGCGGGTGCAGCCCGCGAACAGCCGTCACCCCCTTCCTCGGGAAGGGGGGCGGGAGGAAGGGCGTCCTGTGAGCAGCACGACACGGGGCAGGGTGGATGGCGAGGCGGCTTTCGTCCTGCACACCTATCCCTTTCGCGAGACCAGCCTGATCGTCGAGGCTTTCAGCCGGGATCACGGCAGGGTGGCGCTGGTGGCACGCGGCGCGCGCCGGCCGCGCTCCGCCATGCGCGGCCTGCTGATGGCCTTCCAGCCGCTCGAACTCAGCTGGTTCGGCCACGGTGAAATGCGTACCCTGGCCAAGGTCGAATGGGTCGGCGGCCAGCCGCTGTTGCGGGCGCAGGCGCTCATCCTCGGCTATTACATGAACGAGCTGCTGCTCAAGCTGATGCCGCGCGACGATGCCCATCCGGCGCTGTTCCAGGCCTATGCCGAAGCCGTGCATGCCCTGGCGATCGGCGAAGACAGCCAGGCATCGCTCAGGCGCTTCGAAAAGACGCTGCTGAAGGAACTCGGCTATGGCCTGACGCTGGATCGCGAAGCCGGAAGCGACCGGCCCATAGCCCCGCAAAAGCGTTACGCTTACATTGTCGAGCGCGGCCCGGTCCCTTCGAGCGAAAGCGAGCATGAAACGGAATCCTTTACCGGGCGGGCCCTGCTGGCCATGGCGCAGGATGATTTCAGCGAGACCGAAACCCTTGTACAGGCGAAACAGCTGATGCGCACCCTGATCCACCATTACCTTGGCGGCCAGCGCCTGAGCTCGCGCCGCGTCTTCATGGAGTTGCAGGAACTGTGACTAACAGGAATCCCCGTGGGATGACTAACAAGAAATCCTCGTCGACGATTGAACTCGGCGTGAATATCGATCACGTGGCGACCCTGCGCCAGGCGCGCGGTACCGACTATCCCGACCCCGTCCGCGCCGCTTTGCTGGCCGAGGCGAGCGGGGCGGACCTCATCACCCTGCACTTGCGAGAAGACCGCCGCCACATCCAGGATCGCGATGTCGAGGCCCTGCGGGGGAAACTGCGCACGCGCATGAATCTCGAGGCCGCCGTCACCGACGAGATGCTGGCCTTCGCCCTGCACATTCGGCCGCAGGATGTCTGCTTCGTGCCGGAGCGGCGGCAGGAACTGACCACCGAGGGCGGGCTCGACGTAGTCGGAGGCTTCGAGCGCGTCAAGGCCGCCTGCCATGCTGCTACCGCCGCCGGCATCCGCGTATCCCTTTTCATCGATGCCGACACCGCCCAAATCGACGCTGCCAAAGCCTGCGGTGTACCGGCCATCGAGATCCACACCGGCCGCTATGCCGAAGCTGAAGGCCCGGTGCAACTCGAAGAACTCGAGCGCGTCGCCCAGGCTGCGCGCTACGCACACACGCTCGGCTTCAAGGTGAATGCCGGCCACGGACTGCATTACGAAAACGTCAAGCCGATGGCCGCCATCCGCGAGATCGTCGAGCTGAACATCGGCCATGCCATCGTCGCCGAGGCCGTCTTCTGCGGCTGGCAGGAAGCGGTGCGCCGCATGAAGCAGCTGATGCTGGAGGCGCGCACATGATCCACGGCGTCGGCACCGACATCGTCGCCATCGCGCGCATCGAGCGGATGCTCGGCGATCACGGCGAGCGCACCGCCGAGAAGCTGCTGGCGCCCGCCGAGATGGAGCGCTATCGCGAGTCGGCCAGGCCGGCCGCCTATCTCGCCAAGCGCTTCGCCGCCAAGGAAGCCTTGGGCAAAGCCCTCGGCCTCGGCCTGCGCGATCCGGCCACGCTGCACAACATTGCCGTGGTCAGCGACGGCATCGGCCGGCCGGGCTTCGAATACGCGCCGCCGCTGGCGGACTGGCTGCAGGCGCGGCGGCTGCGGGCCCATCTCAGCCTGAGCGACGAAAGCGATACCGCCCTGGCCTTTGTCGTGGTGGAGCAGGAGGGCCCGGCATGACGATTTCCCTGCCGCTGGGTCCGCTCATGCTCGACGTCGCAGGCCCGCGTCTGAGCGCGGAGGAGCGCCAGCTCCTGCTGCATCCGCTCGTCGGCGGCATCATCCTCTTCAAGCGTAATTTCGAGTCGCTCGCCGTGTTGCGGGAACTGACTTTCGAGATTCACGCGCTGCGGCAGCCGCCGCTGCTGATCGCCATCGACCATGAGGGCGGTCGCGTGCAGCGTTTTCGCCACGGCTTCACCGTGCTGCCGCCGATGGGCGCGATCGGCGCGCTGTGGCACAGCGATCCCGCCCGCGCCCTGGATACGGCCTCGGCCGCGGGCTATGTGCTGGCCGCAGAATTACGTGCTTGCGGCATCGACCTCAGCTTCACGCCGGTGCTCGATCTCGACTACGGCACCAGCGCAATCATCGGCAACCGCGCCTTCCATGGCGATCCCGCCGTGGTGACGGCGCTCGCCGGTGCGCTGAATGCCGGTCTGCGCCGTGCCGGCATGGCCAACGTCGGCAAGCATTTCCCCGGCCACGGGTTTGTCGTCGCTGACTCGCACCTGGCCATACCTGTCGACGAGCGGCCGGTGCCGGCGCTGTATGCGGACTTCTCGCCGTATCGCGAACACCGCAAGATGGGCCTAGCCGCCGTCATGCCGGCACATATCATCTACGCACACCTCGACCCCAACCCGGCCGGCTTCTCGTCTTACTGGCTGCGCTACGTGCTGCGCGGCGAACTCGGCTTCGACGGCGTGATCTTCAGCGACGACCTGTCGATGGAGGGCGCCAGCTTCGCCGGCGGCTTCGTCGAGCGGGCGAATGCCGCCCTGGATGCCGGCTGCGACATGGTGCTGGTGTGCAACAACCCCGACGCCGCGCGGCTGTTGTTGCGCGAATGGAAGCCTGCGCTCGATCCCGCTTCTGCGCGCCGCCTGCAGGCGCTGGTGCCGACCATGCCGGCGCTGGAGACGGAGGCCTTGCAGTCGCAGGCGGACTACCAGGCCGCACTCAGGATGCTCGAAGCGGTGGCGGCGTAAGCCATGCGGGCGCCACAGACGCCGCTCCTCGAATGCCGCGCCTGCCCACGACTGGCGGCCTTCCTCGACGATTGCCGGCGCGACAAGCCGGGCTATCATGCGCGCCCGGTGGAACCTTTCGGCGATCCGCGGGCGACGCTGCTCATCGTCGGCCTCGCACCCGGCTACCACGGCGCCAACCGCACGGGCCGCCCCTTCACGGGCGACTACGCCGGCGTGCTGCTGTATTCCACCCTGCATCGCTTCGGCTTCGCCAGCCGGCCGCACTCCGTCTCGGCCGACGACGGGCTGCAACTCATCGATTGCCGCATCACCAATGCCGTGAAGTGCGTGCCGCCGGAGAACAAGCCGGAAACGGGCGAGATCAGGACCTGCAATCGCTACCTGGCGAACGAGCTGGCGGCAGCGCCGGAGGCGCGCGTCATTCTTGCCCTCGGCCTCGTCGCGCACAACGCCGTGCTGCAGGCGCTGACTTTGCAGCGCAGCGCCTACAAGTTCGCCCACAACGCCCGCCATGCCCTGCCGGACGGGCGCATCCTCCACGACAGCTATCACTGCAGCCGCTACAACACGCAGACCCGGAGGCTGACCGAGCCGGCCTTCCACGCCGTCTTCGACGCCATCCGCGCCGACCTGAAGAACTGAGCATGTTCGACAGCAAGGCCCTGATCCGTTCCCTGCCCGAGGAACCCGGGGTCTACCGCATGCTCGACGCCGCCGGCCAGGTGCTCTACGTCGGCAAAGCCAAGGCCCTGAAGAAGCGCGTCGCCTCCTATTTCCAGAAAACCAACCTGAGCCCGCGCATCCGGCTCATGGTCGGACAGGTGGCCAGCGTCGAGGTGACCGCCACCCGCTCCGAAGCCGAGGCGCTGATCCTCGAGAACAACCTCATCAAGAGCCTGGCGCCGAAATTCAACATCCTCTTCCGCGACGACAAATCCTATCCCTACATCGAGCTGTCGGCCGACGCCGCCCCGCGCATCGCCTTCCATCGCGGCAGCTTCAACAAGGGCGCGCGCTATTTCGGTCCATTTCCCAACGCCCAGGCGGTGCGCGAGAGCATCCATCTCCTGCAGCGCATCTTTCTCCTGCGCACCTGTGAGAACCCGGTGTACCAGAACCGCTCGCGTCCCTGCCTGCTGCACCAGATCCGCCGCTGCAGTGCGCCCTGCGTCGGCCTGATCTCCGCCGCCGACTACGCTGCCGACGTGCGCCTGGCCGAACTGTTCCTCAAGGGCCGCCACGGCGAAGTCGTCGACCGTCTTACCGAAGCCATGCAGGCCGAGGCGGACCAGCTCCGCTTCGAAAAGGCGGCGGTGCTGCGCGACCAGATCCGCTCGCTGCAAAACGTGCTGCACAAGCAGTTCGTCGAGAGCGCACGGGATGAGGACGTCGACATCGTCGCCGCCGTGGCAGAGCGCGGCATGCTTGTTATCAACCACGCCATGGTGCGCGGCGGGCGGCACTTGGGCGACAAGGCGCACTTCCCGCAGAACGCCCAGGAATGCGCGGCGGAAGACGCCCTGCAGGCCTTCCTCGAGCAGCATTTCGCCGACCATCCGGCGCCGCCGCACATCATTCTCAACCTGGAGGTGCCGGGCGATTGCGAAGCGACGCTGGCGCTGGCGGCAGGGCATGCGGTGTCGCTGCAGCCGCCGCGCAACGAGATGGAACGCGCCTGGCTGGCCATGGCCGAGCGCAATGCCCGCCATGCCGTCGAGGCGCAGGCCATGCAGAAGTCCAACACCGAAGGGCGGCTCGAGCGCCTGCGCGTGGCATTGGGCGCGTCACTCGGCGCCAGCGAGACGCTGCACCGCATCGAGTGCTTCGACATCAGCCACACCATGGGGGAGGCCACCGTTGCCTCCTGCGTGATCTGCGTCGACGGTGTCATGAAGAACGGCGAATATCGCCGCTACAACATCGCCGGCATCACCCCCGGCGACGATTACGCAGCCATGCGTCAGGCGCTGATGCGCCGCTACGAGAAGGTTGCCGCCGGCGAGGGCGTCCGCCCCGACCTGATCCTCATCGACGGTGGCAAGGGGCAGGTCGGCGCCGCCCGCGAAGTGCTCGCCGAACTGGGCCTGGCCGACCTGCCGGCGGTCGGCGTGGCCAAGGGCGAGGAACGCAAGCCCGGGCTGGAGACCCTGCTCTTGCCCGGAACCGGAGAACCGCTGAATCTGCCGGCCAACGATCCGGCCCTGCATCTCATCCAGCAGATCCGCGACGAAGCCCACCGCTTCGCCATTGCCGGGCATCGCGCCCGCCGCGCCAAGGCGCGCAATCGTTCCACCCTGGAGGACATTGCCGGCGTCGGCCCGGCCAGGCGCAAGCGGCTGCTGGCGCAGTTCGGCGGTCTGCAAGGCGTGCGCGCCGCGACCGTGGAAGATTTGTGCCGCGTCGAAGGTGTCAGCCGCAAACTGGCCGAACAGATTTACAATCAGCTGCATTGACCGCACGATAACAACGATGCCGCTGAACATACCCAACCTGCTGACCTGGGGTCGCATCCTCCTCATCCCGCTCTTCGTCGGCGTGTTCTACTTCCCGCACCACTGGCTGAACCCGCACGAGCAGAATCTGCTGGCGACGATCATTTTCGTCGCCGCCGCACTCACAGACTGGCTCGACGGCTATCTCGCGCGCGTCCTGAAGCAGACCACCGCCTTTGGTGCCTTCCTCGACCCGGTGGCGGACAAGCTAATGGTGGCCGCAGCGCTGATCATGTTGGTGCAGCTCGACCGGACCGACACTGTCATTGCCTTCATCATCATCGGCCGCGAGATCACCATTTCCGCCCTGCGCGAGTGGATGGCCAAGATCGGCGCCGCGCGCAGCGTCGCCGTCTCCTTTCTCGGCAAGGTGAAGACCACCAGCCAGATGATCGCCATTCCCATGCTGCTCTACCACGATCCCCTGTTCCCGTTCTTCAACCCGCAAGAGGTCGGCACCTGGCTGATTTACGTAGCCGCGCTGCTCACGCTCTGGTCGATGGGTTATTACTTGCGAATGGCATGGCCGTATATTGCGGAAAGGGTCTGAAGATAGAGGGAACGAAGGGGCTGCAAAGGAGCTACGAAGAGGCAACTGAGGGGCGTAGAAACTTGACACTGAAGGCGGCATCGCTATAATGCTCGCCTGTTCCGCGGGAATAGCTCAGTTGGTAGAGCGCAACCTTGCCAAGGTTGAGGTCGGGAGTTCGAGCCTCCTTTCCCGCTCCAGAATTCTGGGGAAAGCGTAGAGCACTGCGTTTTCCCCTTTTAGCTTCAAGCGCCCGGTTAGTCCGCGGCGGGGTAGCAAAGTGGTTATGCAGCGGCCTGCAAAGCCGTCTACGCCGGTTCGATTCCGACCCCCGCCTCCAACCCTTTTTCGTTTCTAGCGCATCCTCGCCCGGATGGCGAAATTGGTAGACGCAAGGGACTTAAAATCCCTCGGAAGCATACCTTCCATGCCGGTTCGATTCCGGCTCCGGGCACCAATTCAAAGACTTACGTTAAGCCGCTTCCATTTCCTTCCTGCCGTTTCCATGTAATTTTCCGGCAAATTTGTCACAATTTGTCACAATGATATGCGGTGAGAATGCTGGAAAATACTTGCGCAAGGCGGATCCAATTTGGTAGCCTGTCTTCGTCCAGTCAGCTGGATGGCGTCAGGCCGTGCCGGATCCGCGCCCTAAAAGTGATCCGGCCTCTGGTGGTGAAAACTCAGGGATCCACCAGGTAGGAGGAAGCCGATGCGGCGATCGACACGGATGTAGATCGCGCGGCACGTAGGCAGACGGAACCAACTAGGGCTCACCCAGCCCCCCTTCAGGATAGGTCGCAGACCTTACCCCTGTCGCGGTCCTGAGACTTCCGGAAACACGCTCGTCCATGACGGGCGTATGACTGGAGTCTCGCATGGAATCGCCAAAGCAGAATCCGATCGGCGTCCCAACGCCGCCGCCGACTTGTTCCACTCTCGCAGTCCTGCAACAACAATTCCCGCAACGGGCGGCGCTCGATTGTAAAGAGCTCGCCCTGGCACTCGGTGCCAGCTGGAAGCACATTGCCAATGCTGCAGCAGCTGATGAATATCCGATCCGGTCCCTGAAAATTGGCGGGAAGAGGGTATTCCCGCTTGCCGCAGTTGCCGAATTTCTCGACGCAGGCCGGCGCCGGCGTGGTCGGCCTACCAAAGCCGAGCAGATTGCCCGCCGCGCGGGTAGGGCAGCCGGGGAGGTGCAACCATGACCTCCTTGGGACTCATGCCGCTGCAGCGTGCGGCCAATCACCCGGCCATCGGCATTGCCTACGACGCCTTGCGGAAACGAGTCTGGCGGGGCGCGCTTCCGCCGGCGCTGGCCCAGGCCCTGGAAAAGCGCGGGGGCCGCTGGTACTTCGATCGCCAGAAACTGGACCAGCTGCAACCAGGGGAGGCGTGGCTATGACAGCAAGGATAAAGAGACACCCGAGTCGCCAGAGTTACACGGTCACGCCGAACGCAACGATCAACGATGCAAGGTTGAGCTGGAAGGCACTTGGCCTGCTGGTCTACATGCTGAGCTTGCCTGATGACTGGCTATTTAA